>NZ_BBAG01000020.1 GCF_001311135.1 Secundilactobacillus paracollinoides DSM 15502 = JCM 11969 | reverse complement strand
ACTATTCTACCATCAAAGCTCTAAGAAAACTAGTTTCACACGTTTGAATTTTTGTCCTAAATTCAAACATCGAAATTGAATTCACAAAAAAAGAAGCCCCATTTCTGAGACTCCTTTTAGTCAACTAATAATTAGTTGAAAACATCAGCTGTAGTGGTTGTGCTTGCAACAGGTGCCTTGCCAAGTACAACAGTAGCAGTAACGTTTGCAGTCAAGCTATCACCATAGTGAGCTAATTCGTTAACTGTGTTGAAAGTAGCTTTTTGACCTACAGTAAATGTGTAGTGGTACTGAGTACCCTTAGAATTAGTGTAGTTTACGTTACCAGCAGTAGCGTTCAAAGCTGCAGACAATGCATTGTAAACATCGTCAGTTGAAGTAACCTTAACAGTCTTATCACCCTTCAATGCGTTAGCAAGGTTTGCCAATGCAGTACTATCGAAGTTGATAGAACTTGGGTTAACAGTATCGTTAACAGCTAATGCACCAGTAGTATCTGGAGTAAGAGCTGAAGCGTTAGCAATAGCACCAACCTTAAGAGTTAGCTTAGAAGAAGCGGCTTCAGTAACCTTAACGTACTGAGTACCACCAAATGTTGCATCAGTGTTTACAAAGCTTGAGAACTTGTAACCTGAAGGAACATTCAACTTAGCAAAGTCTGATAATGATTGGTTGTCAACGTTCTTGAAAGTAGAAGCAGCAAGTTGACCGGCCTTAGTATCAGTGTTTGTAGTTACAAAGGTTTGATCATATGAGCTTGATAATGCATTGCCCTTAGTGTCAGTGTAAACAACCTTAACACTGTTGTCAGCAGTAGCTGTAGGTGCGGTGTTCTTAACGTTTGAAGCCTTTACCCAAGCGCCAACTAAACCGTTAGTGGTTGAACCATCAACAGAAGCGATTTGGTACCAAGTTTCGCCTTCACGAGAAGTAGTTACAGCTGCTCCAAAAGTAAACTTAGAACTCTTGTAAGCATCAGTACTAGTCAAAGTCTTGCCATCAACAGTGGCACGACCAACCTTGTATTGAGCCCAAGCTGGTTGCTTGTAGAATAATGTGTTTTCAGTTGTGCTAGTTGCAGCTGACAGAGTATATGAGTCAGATGCACTTGGGGCAGTAGCAGTCTTAGTAGTATCGTATGATGCTACACCACCAGCATAAGCTGAAGTTGACTTGCCGCCGTAGATCCAGCCACGGTAGTTACCGTCGAATGAAACAACCTTGTAGTAAACTGAGCCGCGGTTAGTAGTAGCGACACGGTATGCACGGAAGTTTGCCTTACCTTGGTTAGACTTGTTAAGAGCTGATGCAGTAGTAGTAGTTGCAACTACTTTAGCACCCTTTAAAGTACCAGCCTTAGTATACAGTGCGTTAGTACCTGTTAATGTGACGTTACGAGTAGTAGCGTCCGTAGTCAAAGTCTTGTTTGATGTGACTTTGGCGTATGAGCTTGCGTTAGCAGTTGTAGTTGCGGCAGCGCCGGCAGCGACAAATGATAATGCAGCTAAGCCCAAATAAAGAGATTTCTTTAAACTTGCTTGTGTGTGATATTCCTCCAAACATATAGTTATGTAACTCATCAAGCATAAACAGTATACACAATATCGCTGAGAATGTTAAGTAATATATACAGACAACGATATCGAAGGGTTCCTCAATTGACCCTGAAAAAAAGTATACCGTAAGGGCTTGTGGAAAATCAAGCATAACTAAGGATTGTATTCATTGTGTCATATATTCACACTACTGAAACAATCTGTAATATACGCTTTCAGCCCCGCCCTTATGGTGCTCAGTCAGGGTCTAAGTTCATGATAACGCTATTCAATGTTATGTGCTAATGTTCTGCTTTTTTATTTTGGAAAGGTTAAAAAGGTTAAGAAAGTGGTTTCAATTTCGGGATTTTTATCTGATTTTTTAGGAAATATCGGTTAAATTTGGATACAATCTTTTGATTTTGTTCGATGATTGTTTGGTTTTGGATTTTTATTCGGGTAGGGTTAGTGACTTTATATAGGAAGAAATAAGTGTCTATTGATTTATGATTAGGCTATTTACCTTGATTGGATGAGGTTTGCCCACTATGTTTTTACGAATGGCAAAACTTATAATTCATCTTTTTGCAACGACTCGTCACCTTTACATAATCAGACCATTAAAAAACAGCCACTATAAAGTGATGGCTGCCAATATGATCTCTGTATAGCAGTGACAACATGAAATTACTCATGAGTTCTAATGAACAACGCTGCTAATTTATAGTAAATCCATTTCTCCAAGGTTCGGATGATAACAATACGATAATATTGAACTTTAGCTACAGCAGAAAAAGGCCCTACCAAGCTCCTAAATAATGAGCAATTTTCGCACGATCTAGATCCCGTTTTGAGATTTTCTTCTGCCCAGACTTACTATACATAATATCTGATTTCAGTTTCGAATGAGTTAACCCCATCGCATGTCCAAATTCATGTTCAAGCACACCTTGCAAGTCAGATTTTTCTACTTCTCCGTCTCGAATAAAGACTGACCAAGTAATCGTTTCACCTTTATAATCAATATTGTCGTCCGAATCATACACTCCAACAGCGTCACTAATATCTGCTGGCATCTTACTCCAGTCGTTGAAATCTACCACAAAGCTACGATCACTAGACTTCTGATCTAAAATAAATATCTTTTTTCCCATTGCCTTGTTCCATGCTGCTATCGCTTTCTTCGTTGGCGTTAACAAATTCTTGTCCAGTACTTTAACTTGTGCTTGATGTTTAATAAAGTGGTTAGATACATCTCCGATACCAAAATTGGTCTCAGCATAGTTCAATTGTTTAAAATACTTTACTGGATGCTTCAAACCATTTTTTATAGGAGATTTATTCCCGGCATACTTGTTGAGTAAGGCTAATGATGTGTTCTTATAATTATATGAATTATACGGTAAAGGAATTAACGTAAATTTAGGATGTAACGGGCTTTGTAACCCGATTTTATTAATGTTTTGAGAAGCGGTGTAGATAAGATACGTTGTACCAGAGTTGTACATCATAACTTCTGATAAGCGTTGGGCCTTTTGATTTCCTACCTTAATTAACATTGATTCACTAGTATGCAATGTATACTGTGAATCAGTTGATCCATATTTAACAAAGCTGTTAAGACTAGTCATCTTAGAAGGAATCATTTTTTCTGGATTAAATGATGTTTTCTTTGTATGAAATACGTATCCCTTTGTATTTGGCTTGATGGTGACACTCCAAGAGCTCACTTGTTTCACATTCGAAATTGTGACCTTGCTTGCGTCTACTGAAACTGGCTTTGCTATCAATCCACATATCAACCCTAAAACAATTATTTCTATAACCCTCCACTTTCGCATATAGAGCACTCCCCACTATTTATAATTAGTGCATTGATTTATGTACTAATTATATCATTAATAATATTTTATGATGATAGAATGATAACTTACGATAGCCTAAGCGGGGTAGTTATGACGACCAGGAACATCTTTATGTACTAAATCTGGATCTATTCGTTCGGGCATACTGACTTATCACAATTAAAATATATTCCTGCAGTTTGCTTTCTCCTAAATTTTACATTCCTCTCGACTCTTATCTAACCGAATTGGGCTACAGAAGGCAGAGGGCTCCTGTGTAAGGCACTTCGACCCAAAAAGTCAGGCCCGGACTTTTTAGGTCAAAGTACCTTACACTCCGCCCTCTAACCGCCTTCTTCCGCACCTTAAGGTAAAAAAAAGACGCCTCTACCGGAAATCGTAGATGCGCCGCGCTGTTTGGACCAGCAACAAGTTAAAGTTTTGATTGTAATAGTTTTAAGTTCTTTTCCTTACAGAAAGGGGCTTGTCACCACCACAATCCATAAATCAATTTATAGGACACTTCTATTATACCTATTATTCCAAGAATTACTAGTAGTTGGAATAATATTTTTGAAAAACTAATTGATAACCTTAGTTAACCTATCTGCCAACAGAGTTCCCAGCCGTTTCATGCCGTCATCTATTTGGGCTGGCGTCAGGCCGGTGAAGTTCAGGCGCATGCCGTTTGTATGATCCTTATACGCATAGAAATTCTTTGACGGCACGTAGGCAATATGCTGGTTCGGCGTTGCCTCGTTATACAGCAAGTCCGTTGTATTGATTGATTCCGGCACCGTCACCCACGTGAAGAAACCGCCCTCCGGCTTCGTTGCCGTCACGCCTTCTGGCATATACGTTGCGATAGCCTTCAGCATGGCCTGCTGTCTGATCAGATATTCCTGATTGAGTTTGGCAATGTGGTCATCCAGACTATTGTTGGCCAGGAAGTTGTTCACGGCTGCCGCTGTCAGGTTCGGCACCTCCAGGTCGGCACCCTCCTTTAGCTTATACAGCTGCTTCAAGACTTTCTCATCCGCCACCAGCCACCCCAGTCTCAGCGCCGGCATCAGCACCTTTGAAAAACTCGACAGGAAGATCACGCGGCCCTCCGTATCAAACGACTTGATGGTCGGCAGCGACTCACCCACATAGCGCAGGTCGCGGTACGGGGTGTCCTCCAGAATCATGAAATCATACTGGTTCGCCAGTTCGACCAAGCGTTGGCGCTTTGCCAGCGACAGGGTCACGCCGCCCGGGTTGTGGAAGTCCGCCACGGTATACAGGAACTTGATCTCCGGGTGCGCCCGCAACAGGGTCTCCAGCTGGTCGATAGCCATCCCGTCCGCTTCCAGATTGACTTCGTAGTACGTCGGTTCATACATATCAAACGACGCTAGCGCTCCCACATACGTTGGCGCCTCGACCACCATGGCATCACCCTTGTTCAATAACAGCTTGGCCACGAGGTCGATACCCTGTTGGCCGCCCGCCGTCAGCATCACGTTTTCTGGCTTGGCGTCCGTGATCTTCATCCGTTCCCGCGCGCGTTTTGCCAACCGCTCACGGAGCTCGTACGGCCCTTCCACCGTGTGGTACTGGAAGGTATGGTCGCCCTCCGCCGCCATGGCCGCCAGGTACGCCTGTTTCATTTCATCACTTGGAAACAGGTTCTCTGCCGGGGCACCCGCCGTAAATTTGATTGCGTCATCGTAATCCATCACCGGGAACAGCCCCGCCAAACGAGATGCCGTTTCCGGGTGGACGCGGTCTGCGAATAAGTTTTCCATCTGCTCAACCTCCAGTTTAACCAATTGTTATCGAATTTCTTCCTATGTAGTATGCTATACTGACCCATAACGTTAGTAAAGTTCACATTTTTCACGTATAGATGAATCGTTTTCAACTAAAAAGGACTGATCAAATGCTGCCATTTGCGTACCAAGTCTTCAGCACGGTCGTTTCGGAAGGTACCTTCCAGAAAGCGGCCCTCAAATTAAACGTCACGCCATCCGCCATCAGCCACTCGGTGACCCAGCTCGAATCCGACCTGGGCTTTCCCGTCTTCGTGCGCTCCCGGACCGGCGCCGAGCTGACCCCTAATGGTGAGCTCATTTTACCGATTATTCAAGAAATTCTCAACAATGTTGCCCGCTTACAACAGGAAGCTGACAACATCAACGGTCTAAATTCCGGTCTCATCCGCATCGGCGCGTTCTCGTCCGTCTGCATCAACTGGCTGCCGCCGATCATTCAGGCATTCAAGAAACAGTACCCGCGCATCGACATCTCGGTGAGTCAATCCGGCTTCGACCAGATCGTCCGTGACGTTAAAAACGGCACCCTGGACATCGGCTTCGTCGTCCTGCCCGTCCACGAGGACCGGTTGATCGTCGACAGTCTGATTCAAGATGAGATCTACTGTGTGGCACCAAAGGCTTCGTCCCCGAGAACCGCCACTCCGTCACCAAGGATGACCTGGCCGACTTCGACTTCATCCTGCAACCCGGCGACTACGACCGGGATACCAAGGCCACGCTGGATTACTACGGGATTCAGCCCAACCTGATCCATTTCTCCATCGATGACCAGTCGATCGTCGCCATGGTGGAAGCCGGCCTCGGCCTGGGCATCCTCCCCGAGCTGGCGCTGCAAAAAATCATCGGCGACGTCGTGGTCTACCCCTTTGAGCACACGTTCTACCGGTCCATCGTGCTGGTCACCTCATCCGTGCAGGCCAAGACCCCATCGACCCAGCACATGCTGAACCAGATCCACACCTACATCGCCGACATGTACCCCGAAGCCCTGTTAACGCGAAATGAAACAAAATAGTAACTTTGATGTAATCGTTACGGTTAGTCTATGGTGCTATACTTCTTATTAGAAATTTAGCGATTTTTAATATCAAGGAGGCTTCAAGCGTTGCGTTGGTCAATCTTTATGATGTTTATTGCGGTAGCGATCGTCTGCAGTAGTTGCGCAGTCATCTTCTATCACCGGAAAAGTTCGGAACGCTGGGAAGCTTATCTGTTTGGCGTAATGGGCGGCAGCGCGGCGGTGCTGGCTGTTGTTCAGTTGGTTATGGTGGTTGTGGGGCATTTTGTGCCGCATTTTAGTTAGAGAGAGCTGAGGAAAACGGGTTGAGGGCGGAGCCTAAGTAACTCCGGCAGAAATGCCTGGGTTTTGGCATTTTTGTCAGAGTTGCTTAGGCAGGAGCCTCAGTTTTCCGGAGCTCGTTTAGGCTATCTTGCTAGAAAGACAATAAAGAACGTAAGCCACCCGTAATTAACGGATGGCTTTTTTGTCGCTATCATCCCAGTGCATCATTAGCACAACAGACTATTAGTTCATGTATACTAAACCCTGCAACAAACCGATGATACTGAAACTCCACGTAAAGGAGCAAAAAAATGTCAAAAGCACTAGAAAAAAGCTTACATGAATTAGAAGCCTACTTAGATGGCGATAAAAACATCAAAATAGAAACACATTGCTTTATAAATATGCCTGAATTCACACCTGAACGAATTAAGAATATCAGGTCATCAATCCCAGCGACCCAGTTTGTCTTTGCGGCCATGCTAAATGTCTCACCACGAACAGTTTCATCCTGGGAAAGTGGTAAAAGTAACCCAACTGGCAGTGCTAAGAGATTACTCCAATTACTGGATGAAGACCCAAAAGCATTGCACTCAGTAATTGATTTTTAAAAATTAACACCCTTGCAGGCTTTTCCAGTGCAGAGGTGTTTTATTATCTCAAGATTAATTTTCGAATCCTTACCCGTTCAAATTAGGCAAAGTTACCAAAAACGAATTCTCAGTCACTTTAATTTCCGGCCGTAAATCCGATTGCGCATAAGCCTTAACTATCCGTTTTAAGCCAGTCCCATAATTTTCCAAGTAACCCATCTTATCCAGAATATGTACCAACCGAGGATTACGCGCTGCCACTAAACCATTTTCAATATCAGAAATGATCAACCTTGAGGAATACCGCCTGGTGACAAAATTTCTAACCGATCATCAAATACTTCTACCTTCACGTTTGAATGCAACATGTAATCGCGATGGATGAACGCATTCACGACTGCTTCTCTGATCGCTGTTTCCGGGTAATCTTGTCGCTCGCTGCGTTGCGCTTCACCCGTAATGATGGCTCGTCGGTGGTTTGCTGAATCTAGATAGTTTAAAGTCGCATCAATTTGCGTCACGATTGACCCAGTGTACGCACGTTTGTCCAAGAATTGGTCAACTTCTTTCCCCTCAAATACTGCGACTTTAGTCACTTCTTGGCACTGGTCGCTCAGCAGCAAGGCCGCATTATTGTAATCCTGATCATGAAAGAGCTGTAAGGCTTTCTCGTCGAAAGCGATACTAGACTGAAGGAATTTCATTTTGGCTGCGTCAAACGTCAATTTCTGGTTCAGTGCCACTTCTGAATCAAATTGGCTTCCCACCTGATATACTTGCTGCATTCGTCTCCCCCTTTCGTTTGTTGCTCTGACTGCTGAACTGCCTTCTCAAACTTAACTAAGATCAAATATTTTTTACAGAACAATAAGATTAACGTCCTTAATAATATCAGTTAGAATGATTTTTACCACACTACATTCAAATTAATTTTTTACATGTACTGAATCATAAATTAGTCTTTGCAAAGAATTCCGTTCTCCCAATTTTTTATTACGTAGTTATTGTTGTCAGCAATAATCGACTCAAAATCATTAGAGTTGGCATTTTAGAACTGTTACTGTACAATAACAAGGAGAAAAGGAAATGCATACCGATAACTTGTATCGACAACTCATACCGTTAATCATTAAACAGATTGAATATGATTATGCCACTAAACGCATTGATAGTAATTTGCACGCTAAATCTAGAACCTATCTATCCGCGCATAATGTGACTTATGAAAAAGTTCTGTTTGAAGCTGTCACTCACTTAGAAATGGCAAAATTCTTTCGTGGCCCGCATGCGCATCATTGGCTAAAAAATACTGAGGTTTTTGAATTTGTGGTTTACATTAGTCAAATAGACTTCTATGTGAAATTTGATGTCCGCGAAGGTGGGACTCTAATCGAATCATTTCACCCAACAGAAAAGATGGTAGACGATAGCTGGATAAAGTTAGACGAAAATAAAGGAGAATTCACCAATGATTAACCCAACAACACAAATTAAATATCATAATATTGTAACGGACAAGGATGAACACTACAACGTCATCGAACTAGAAGAAAAGGCACAGGTCGCAGAAGAAACCGTCATGAATACGCATCGCTATTGGGTCCCGATAAACGCTGATATCAGTAATCGCGACAACTATCTGGAGCCGAAAACCGATCCGGATTTCAATATTCACGCAGACTTCGCCGAATATCGCAAACAGTTTAATTTTCTAACACCCGCCGAAATAAAAGCCACTCGTGAGCGAATTGGTCTTTCATTGCGAGAGACTGCGACACTTTTAGGAATGGGTTTTAGCACTTTATCAAATATTGAACGCGATTTAGTGCTTCAGTCATATACCCAGCAGCTTAAACTCGATTATTTAACAGAACCTACTCAATTAAAAAAGCTTGTTAGCATGCATCATAGCCTTATTGAATCCCGTTTTGAAGGACGTGGACTTAATGCTAAGAAAATGTTTCAAACCATAAATACGTATCTTAAAACTCAAAATCTTTAGCACCACTATCTAACTGGAATTTGTTGGGAAAATCGGCGTATACTTTAACTTATGAAACGTAGATTGATTTCAGGGGGAAATTAGTATGAGAAAACGTGTTATCGCGGGTGTTGCTGCAGCAATGGTCTTAGGTCTATCCGTTGCTACCATCAAACCAGTAGACGCCTCGGCAAAGTCTAAAATTACGGATATGCCCAATATTGGCGCTCACTTCGTTGGCAACGGAACGTTTATCAACAACCATTCCAAGAGCTATTTAGCGACCAAGAAAGGTAAAAATGTTTCTATTTCTAAATATAGATATGCCTCACTCGGAGTTTATTACAAGCTAACCACTAGCAAAAACACCTATTACCGAATCAAGGCAATATCGCCCGCGGATGACATTAATGGCTGGGTTTTGGCAAAGAACTTCAAAACAGGTTACCCGTCCCTGCATGTTTCCAGCCTGACAGAAGCAGGTGTGACTGCGCAGGGTAAAATCATCGGTGGTCCGAGTGACATTACTGTCCAAACTTCGACACTTACCAGAAACAAACTAGATCCATATAATGATTTCAGGGCATTTGTCTATAAGAGTGAATCAACCATTTACTGGAAGAAATCCAGTCCAAAATATGCCGTTGATATCGTCTTTAACGGCGAACATGCACCCTCAGCTAACTTCACGAATAACACGAAACATTACAAAGCCTATTTTCTAAAGTCAGATAACAAAACACTGGATGTCAAACCATTTGGAAGCTACAAGTCTTTTAACAAATTGAATGCAACTACGCGTTCGAAGTTTCCTGCCGCTATTCAAATCAATAAAAACTATAACCCGACAAACATCTGGAACGGCGCGCTATATGATCCAGCAACTAAAATTATTCTTTTAAACGGGTATGGCAATAACACATACTCCTATCTGCCTGATTATTACCTTACGAAATAGTAGAAGTTCATGAGTGTTTTGGGCTCATATTAAAAAAGCGGCTCAGCGTATCTTGCTGAGTCACTTTTTTATTGCAGTTATTCAACGACTTGATAGTCGCTCCCCACCAATTCAAACCGAATTTCATTATCATCGATCTGGTCATGGCCGAGGAAAGTCCCACCCACGTGATAGCGGGTGCCATCTTCAGTGATGACTTCAACCGGCATCCCGTTTTCGTGGTTGATTGCGTTGATCATTTCTGAGCCGTATGGCAACACAATTTCTACTCGGATCTGTTTTGGCATTTTGACGTAGGCGATTTCTTTGCCGTTTAGGGTGCGCTTGCCGACCTCTTCTTTGATGAAGGTGACTTGTGAGGTTGGTTTGAAGCCGTAGACTAGGGCTTTGCCGACTTTGATTGCTTGGATTTGGAGCATTTGTTTTTCTCCTGATTTTTTATTTGCTGGTTTTTAGTTTAGAGGAAAGTTTTGGTTTGGGCAACTTTTTGTGTGGCGTGGGTGGTGTTGCACTCTGTTTTCTAGTTTTTTCTTTGCAAAGGCCCGCTTTACATTGTGCTCCACTTCTATCTAGCCTAAACGTGCTACAGAAGGGCAAAGGGTTGCACCTAGCCGACTTCGACCGAAAAGGCCAAGTTCGGGCCTTTTCGGTCAAAGTCAACTAGGCTCCACCCTTTAAACGCCCTTCTTCCGCACTCTACAAAAAAAGAGAGCTCTCTCGAACTCCCTTCCACATGTTTGGGGACTACTTGTTACTGAAATAAATACAGGGGAAGTATTTCAGTACGCAATGAAGTTAGCATTACAACGACGTATCGTTATAACTGAGGCCTATTATACGCAGATTGATTCTTGAATGCTAATATTCTTACTTCGATTTTTTGAACACTAGTCGCTCGGCGCCCGCACGACAACGTTCACGCTGGTTGCCACCGCACGATTGTTGCGCATCGTTTCCACCGTATACGTGCCGGTATTGTGGGTTTGGCACCGATTCAGCCTGAGCTCATTCTTCACCGCACCGTGAATCGGGTCGTTGTTGAAGTACCACTGGTAGCCCTGGTCGTATTCCGAAGTGCTTCGGACCTTGAGAAACAATGGTGAGTTGACCGGCACCTGATGCAGCGGCTGGTTCGCAAGAATAACCGGCAGCCGCGGCTTGATCGCCAGGGTTGTGGTTGCCGTTGCTCTGAGCTGGCCCTTCTTACTCTCCCGCACCACCACACAACGAAAATGCACGCCGTCTAGTCCCAAAGGCACGTTGGTTAGTTTTATTTTATCCGTTGTCTGGGTAAACAGTTCCTGCTCCCCCATGAACCACTGGAATTGGTCATCGGGATCACTTGGCTAGACAGCCACTGACAGCGTCACAGTCCCACATTCCTGACCATGACCGCCGTGAATCGTGGCCGTTTCAATGGGTTGGAGGTGTAACAATTTTGCCACCCGCTGCGTCAACCGCTCCGACTGGGTCGCAAATTCGCACTGCTGCAAGTTTTGTCGCGATTCGTTAACTCGGTTTTCCATCATGATCACTCCTTCGAGCGTCTGGGGCCGGTTCCGTTAACCTTAGTGTACCAAGAAGATTGGGTGGGAATCGAGGAATACGCTCTTGGGATTCAGGTCAGAATCTTTGTACTATACTACAAAGATTTCTCTTTTTACCAAAAATTTGTGCTGTAATACAAAATTTCTGATTTTTACCGGAAATTTGCACTATAGTACAAAAAAGCGCCCGGGAATCCCTTCCCAGGCGCTTTTCTATTTCATCGGCCACAATGACAATGCCAGAATAGCCAATTCCATTTGATGTAGTTGCTGCGCCGCCACTAACATCAGCAGGCACAACAACCGTTTTTGTAACAGATGATTCATACCAGGACCCCCTTAAGCCGTCATGCAGATGGTTCAGAAAATGAACGGGGGCCGTGGGTCAGACTTGACGCTTAAACTTCGAAGAGTCCGCGTGTCACTGTGTCAACGTACGCTGCACTGATCACGTTAAGGTAGAGTTGCACCCCATCCTTTTGGAACATGTCAAGTGACGTCACAGTTGCCATCGCTTTGTTCACAGTAGCCTCGTCCAGGTCAGGCACGGCCTTGTTAAAACTAAAGGTGTGTAATTTTTCGTCTTCACCCTTGAAGATCAGTTGCAAAACGCTCTTTGATGAATTCTTAGCCATAGTTATTGTCCTCCTATTATAAAACGATGTCAGAAACGTCGTCGGTCGTGGTTACGATTGCGTGGTCAAAGGTGTTGCCAGTCAACGTTTCAACAACGCCGGCGAAGGTCTTGATCTGGCTGTCGCTAGGTGCTTGTACCAGGTTGTTGAAAGTTTGGCGAATCAACTTATCGTCAGCAGTCCGCATCATCAGGGTCAGGTTGTTTTAGTCCATGTCGTGTTCATATGAGTATCGCTCCTAAATTGGTTTATTTGGTAAGTTGTTGGCCAACGCCTTACACTTATACAAACAAAATCGCAGCCAAATCTGTCAACCAATTTTTAAATTTTCTCGAAAAACTTCTCTTTAGGGCGAAAATTAGGTATCATAGAGACATTAGTTTTAATTCTATAGGAGGCTATTTTTTATGGCTGAGCGTCTAGTATACCCGGTAGTCTTTGATCCAACTGTCGAACTGAACAGAATCCAGATCACCGTCCCGATGTGCCTGAGGTCAAAGTCCTTGGCATCGACGAAGATGACGCCGTTTCGAAAGCGGCCCACGCCATTGGCGAGGCCCTTGCCACCACGACTGAGATTCCTGTGCCAAGTGCCCCAAGCGAAATCGCGCTGTATGGTCAGCAGCGGTTAAGCTTCATCGTACTTGATTTGGATGAATACAAGGAACAAACCAAAAAGCCTAGCAAGAAACGTGCTAAGGCTAAGAAGTCTAGTAAAAAATAATGGGTTTAAAAACCACTGATGGTTAGCAGTTTTGTTGACTTTTAGTGGTTTTTTGTGTCTTTTAGTCTCAGTTGATAGTCCGTTGCATTGCGCGATTTAGCACTCCGCTGTGGTGGCTCGCGATGAAGCTAATTCGATTTCTGCTTCGCAGCTCTCGAATGGATCTCCATCGTCTCGCATGGCTCTAAGCGGAGAGACCCCCTCCGCTAAGTGCCATCGACACCACTGCTCCGTGCCAAATCGCTCCATTCCACTAACGTTGAGCTTATTTTTCACCACTAGTTAAGCATTACAATGGTGTTAACCCTAGTTTGTAGAGAATCCGCCCTCGACTGCTTATTATTTTCTTTTTAGCAATGCTTCTCATTCTTTCTGGTAAATGGTTCAAAATCAGTGATCTATTACTGATTTTTGGCCTAAGTTGTATTTCAATGTAGGTCGCTTATTCTTCTGACTGCGCAATATAGGGCCGGTTACTTAAGAAACAATCGGCACTCACCCCAAAAAAAATCAAACCGACTTTGCCTTTTATCACACAACGTGGTATATTATTTCTATCGTGCACGATAGAAATTAGAGGAGGCCCAACATGAACGACGATATCCAACTGACGAATTTACTGTGTTTTTCGGTTTATAACATGAACCGGTTGTTTAACAAATTTTATCAGCAGGCATTGGCGCCGTTGGGGCTGACTTATGCGCAGTACCTGGTGCTGATGTCCCTGTGGGAACATGACAACCAAACCCTTCACGAGCTGGGTGATGAGTTGAAGCTTAGCAGCAACACCCTCACCCCACTGTTGAAGCGACTGGAGAAGAACGGCTGGTTGACCCGGGTTCGTCCGGAAAATGACCGCCGGCAGTTGATTGTTTCTTTGACTGATAAGGGCAATGACGAACAGGACGCGATCTTTGAAGCGCTCGCCGACTGCATTGCCAACTATCACCTCTCCCCAGAGCAGTACAAGCAAGCGCTGGCATTAAACAACGATCTGATTTCGGCATTTGAAACCGGGCTAGACAATTAATTGATTAAAACGGGATCGCCGTATGGCTGTCCCATTATTTTGGCCATTTCAGTCGTGCACGATCAATTAAACATTTTTAGGAGGAATTCTCATGGACTATGACGTTATCTTTATTGGCAGTGGGCACGCCACCTGGCATGCCGCTGTGGCACTGAAACAGGCTGGTAAGAACGTGGCCATCATGGAAGAAGACACCGTTGCCGGAACCTGCACAAACTACGGCTGTGATGCCAAAATTTTACTAGACGGACCGTTTGAGTTGAGCGAGCAACTGAAACAGTATCAGGGTAAAGGTGTCAATGAACCCGTTAAGATCGATTGGTCGCAACTCATGGCTTACAAGCACGACGTGATCGACCCGCTAAGTGTGCAGTTGACTGGGTTGTTTAAGCAAATGGGCATTGATCTGATGATGGGCCACGCCTCATTAACTGACGGCCACACAGTGACTGTTGAAGGCAAGTCCTATACCGCCGATGCCATTGTGTTAGGCACTGGGCAGCGTCCCGCCAAACTACCAATTGAAGGTGCAGAATACTTGCACGATAGCCGAGAATTCCTTGACCTAGAAACGATGCCTAAGCGAATCACGTTTATCGGTGCAGGAATCATTTCGTTGGAATTTGCTGCAATGGCAGCCGCGTTGGGCAGTGACGTCCACGTCGTCGAATATGGCCCGCGGGCACTAGCAGCGTTTAACACGCAACACGTTGACCAGCTGGTTGCTAAGTTAACGGCCGCTGGTGTGACCTTCCACTTTGGTGAGGGTCTGCAACGTGTTGTGCCGGTGGACGACCATTTTCAAGCCATCACTGACAGCGGATTGACCATCGATACCGATTACGTGTTAGGGGCAACTGGTCGGGTACCAAATGTCGAAAACCTTGGGTTGGAAGACGTTGGTATCGCGTTTAATCGACGCGGAATCGAAGTGGACGACCACCTACGCACGAGCTTGCCATCCGTTTACGCAAGCGGTGACGTTATCGACAAGCCAATTGCGCGTTTGACCCCCACCGCAACGTTTGAATCCAACTACATTGCCGGTCAAATTCTCGGTAACCCATCACCAATCGATTACCCAGCCATTCCCGCCGTTGTGTTTACCATGCCGCGACTGGCACAAGTTGGCGTTAGTGTGGCAGCTGCCGAAGCCGACCCTGATACGTATTACATTCAAGATATCCCCTATGGTCAACGTCTGGCTTTCCAATACAAGAATGAACTAGATGCCGATCTGAAAGCGGTCTTTGATGCGAACAACTATCTTGTAGGTGCCGAGATTATCGGTAATGACGCACCAGATCTGATCAACCTGTTAACCTTGATCATCAATGGCCGCATGTCAGCGAATGATCTGGGGAAGCAGATCTTTGCGTTTCCTAGTTCATCCGTTGGCATCATTGATCTGTTACAAATGTCGCTCCACCGGGACTAACTTTACCTTTAAATTGACGATAATCTGGACAATCATTTAAAATCACACTAAGAAGATAACTTGTGAAGGACTAACGCTGGGTCAGAATGGGGTAGATGCAGATTACTGTATTGAGCAATCCTATGTGCCTGGGGTTATCTTTTTTGACTTTACAATACTCCAAGATACTGCATTAATAAATGCTATCAGCATAAACAAAGAAGCCCAGATCATCCGACCTGGGCTTCTTCACTAGCTTGCTTGCTGGTCTTCCTGGTCGACAATTTTCCAACCATCCAGCAGCTTGTCACTATTTATATATTGCTCCACGACCCACTTAGCCGCTTCGTGATCTGGGTAACAGTTTGGATACTGTTCGTCCGGTGAACAATATGTTCGTCTGGTTTAGTGACAACGTAACGCTTAGCCACTATCAATTTCCCCTTTCAAAAATCGAAGAAAACACACAACTCGATATCTTACCGGTACATTTGGTAGTTTAACACTTATTTTCAAATATGACAGCAGTTGGCTGTTAATTTTCATTGTCTTACATGTGTACATGATCTTCAGAAAATGAACAGTTGTTGCAAAAGCACAGCGTTACGAAGGCGTTTCCAGTACATAAAAGATCGTCCCAGGAAAAATAGTGGGACGACTTTTTTCGTAGTTATAACTAGAACAGCATTATTTTTGGTTAATCACGTCAACAAGGTGTTGAAAAATTTTCAAAAACTCAGGGTGCGCTTCAAACATCATTTCCGGATGAAACTGCACGGCAAAAATTTGCTTGTCGGTTGATTCAATGGCTTCCACGATGCCGTCATCACTCTTAGCAACGGCTTGGAGGTTATCGCCCAGTTCATGGATGGCTTGGTGGTGGAACGTGTTCACCAAGAAGCGGTCACCCAACAGCGTGTTGAGCCACGAACCAGTCGTGGTGGTCACGTGCTGCGTTGGAATCTCCCACGACGTCGGCAACTGGTTATGCTTGCCGTTAACACCAGCCTGCACGTAAATATCTTGATAGAGCGTGCCGTTGAGCGCCACGTTAATGATCTGTTCGCCACGGCAGATGCCAAGAATCGGCTTTCCAGAAGCAATCGCCGCCTTCACCAGCGCAATCTCAAACTGGTCGCGATAGATGTCAGTTTCTTCAACCTGCTGAATGGGTTCGTCACCGTAAAGAATCGGCGTGACCCCTTGCCCGCCAGTGAGCAGCAACCCATCAACGGTATCAATGTAGTCGGCAGCGTCTTCAGGCGCCCCAAGCGGAAAAATAAACGGCTGAGCCCCACTCTGGCGAAGCCCATCGACGTACCCAATCTGCACGTAATCAATGTAGTTGGTATCAAATCGCGGGTTAGGATGAATCAAATGATTACTGGCAATCCCAATTTTAGGCTTCATATGAAGGCCCCTTTCTGGTTTAAGGTGTTTGAAATTAGAAATATGATGCTTAAGAGAAAACGTAGTGAATACGTTGCTCACCTTGTCAGCTTCGAACCACAGCGTTCGAATTACTATCAAGCAACGGATTGTTGCCAAGCTTCTCACTGAAGCTGTCGAGCTACCCACGCATCCGCCGAGGGATTCACTGACCATAGTTGGCCTGCAGTCAAGGGCGGATTCTCTAGGAACTAGTTTTAATGCCATTTTGATTTTTAACAAGAGAATCTAGTAAGCAGAACGTAAGTGGAACGGAGTGATTTGGCACGGAACCGTGGTGTCGATAATAGTTAGCGACCGTACTTCGGTCGGTTACTATTATGCGAGACGATTGAGATCCACTCGAGAGCTGCGCAGCAGAAATCGAGTTAGCTCAATCGCGAGCCACCACGGTGGAGTGCCAAATCACGCAGTGCAACGAAATCTACTTCCAGCTTACATATTCATACTTCTGATACCCAATCAAAGGATAACTCAAACCCTTAAGATCACTAGAAACCAAGTGCACCGAAGCGTACTGATAAAGAGGTGTAACCCCTTGCTCCTGGTTCAGAATCTTAGCAGCCTTCTGTTGCAGTTTAACCCGTTGAGCAGCGGTTTGACCGTTGGTGTCGTTGATTTGATCGATGACTTTTTGATACTTGGCATTGGTCCAGTTGGTGAAGTTGATCTGCCCACCTTTGGCAGCAATGTTCAGGTAATCAATTGGGTCAGGGAAGTCGGTGGACCAGCCCAAAGTCCCGAATTGGTAATTGTGGTCAGAGAATGCTGAGATCTCTTGTTCCAGCGGAATGGACTTGATGGAGATGGTCAATCCAGGCAAGACTTTCTGGGCTTGCGCCTGAATGTATTCGCCAACGGCCTTGTAAGCATCCGTATCAGCAGTCAACAACTGAATGGTGATCTTCTTTTTACCCAGTTCCTTTTGCGCCAGCTTGAAGTAGGCCTTCGCCTTGGTTGCGTTGTAAGCCAACCCGTTGCCCACTTGGGTGTTGAAGTCTTTCCCGTTGCTGCCCTTAACTTCGCCAGATGGCACGATCGACTTGGCTGGTTGTGAACCATCCTTCAACACGTCGCTTGCCAACACTTTTCGATTCAGTGAATCGCTAATGGCACAACGCAGGTTCAGGTTCTTCGCAGTCTTATCATAGTTGTTCCAAGTCAGGAAGCTTGTTGGCCGTACTTCGACACAACGAGGTCCTTCTTATACTGTTTCTTGACCATTGAAACGTAACTCCCGGAGAGTTGGGTCTCTTGAACCTTCTTGCTCTGGAAGAGTCGCAGCCCAGTTTGTGGCGTCTTCACAACTTGGAAGTGGATCTTGTTGATCTTGACGTGACCGGCACCGTAGTAGTTCTTGTTCTTCACAAGGTTCCAGGTATCCTTTGAGGAGTTCCAGTCCTTGATGACGTATGCCCCATTGGCAGCAGCGTACTTGGAACTGGTCCCGTACTTAGTCCCCCACTTGCTCAAATCTTTGCGGTTAACTGGGAACAATTGCGTCGCTAACACGTAGTTATAGTAGGGTACCTTGTGACTCAGTGTAATTTGCAGCTTATACTTGCCCAGCGCCTTAACGCCGAGTTTGTCGGGATTCAATTTCCCTGATGCAACGCCAGAGTAGTTTACGAGGTCTTCTAAATGGGCGGCCCG
Organism: Secundilactobacillus paracollinoides DSM 15502 = JCM 11969; assembly: GCF_001311135.1. Lineage (GTDB taxonomy): Bacteria > Bacillota > Bacilli > Lactobacillales > Lactobacillaceae > Secundilactobacillus > Secundilactobacillus paracollinoides. The sequence continues at coordinate 31,411 of NZ_BBAG01000020.1, read as the reverse complement.
CTGTGACTTGGTCTTAGGCTCAACTTGACGCCGGAACGAGGCAACGAAATCCTGTGCGGTGACGGCTGACCCATCGCTCCATTTTGTTTGCTTTAAATTAAACGTGTAGACTTTGCCATTATCAGTCGGCTTCACGATCTTCTTTGCGACTGACGCACGATCTTGCCCTTGTTATTTTGCTTATAGAGCCCCTCAACCGTCTGCGTGACGGCCAGATCTGAGCCAACGTCGGTGACCCGGTTTGGATCGACCGTTTCCACGTTGGCCTGCGCGGTCGTTTGCAGGACCTTATCTGACGATTTGCTTGAACTGTTGCCGCAGCCTGCTAACACTAATGCGATCGCAACTGCCGGCACGGATAACGCAAGAATGCGTTTCTTCATGACACCCACCCCTTCTATACACACAACCAAATTCACCTAACCAAACAAAAAACTTCCGCCCGTTACTAGTCTGCACCAGTAACGGGACGAAAGTTTTCGCGATACCACCCGAGTTTGCGGCCAGCTTGAACTGACTGCCTCATCAACTTCATGTAAAGTTGCGGCCGGTAACGTGGTCTAACGTCCGTTCAGCTTGCACCAAACGAAGGCTCTGGGCTCATCTTCGGCTAACCTGGCGTGGCATCCTCCCATCGCTGGACGCTCGCTTCACAAGTTCGGTTGGCTTAATCTTCCCATCAATGCCGTTCAATTAAGTTGGCTCAATAATACTCACCAAATTTTCATTTGTCAACGCGAAACTATGCCCACCCTTACCCGTTTTGAACCCAATGCGAAACGCTATCCCTGTGATAACAGGCCTTTGACGTCGAAATGGGACAGTTGTGCTGAACTGTCTTAATATCAGGACGCACCCCTTTTTATTTGGCGGTCTCCTCATTCTTTAAAGGAAATTCAAACACTTTATTCCAAACTGTCTGCAATTCGCGCTATAATAATGTTAACTACTACACACGGGAGGGACAAAAATGAACGCCCAAACCAATAAAATTCAAGCCGATGCTGACGGCAACTTATTCCTGCAGCTACCCGCAGACCTCGTTAAAGACTTAAAGCTCGCCCAAAACGACGAGATCGACATCATGCCCACCGCGATGGGCTTTGAAGTCCGTAAGATCACCGACATTGAGATAATTTTTGGGACCCATTCTCAGAAACCGTTAACGAATATCAAAAGGCCCTCGAACTCTTAAAGGGTGAAGACACGACCGATAATGAAACGCCTGATACAAAATAATGTAAAAAAGTGTGCCAAAGCATTAATGGGTGTGCTATAATTGTTATTGCTGTAATGGCGGTATTGGTGAAGTTTGGTTAACACACCGGATTGTGGTTCCGGCACGCGTGGGTTCGAGTCCCACATACCGCCCTACATATAGTTATGTTACGCAAGGCACTCACTTTGGTGGGTGTCTTTTTTTGTTATTGGCATCATTCAGTTTGGTGGTTAGCCACCGCTGCGTTGCGCCGGTCGGCCCTGCAGGCTGTAGTGGGTCGCTCCGGAGCTATTGAATTTCTTACAGAAATTCAAGGATCTCCTACGTCTCCCGTATTAGTAAGCGAGGAAAGGACCCTCGCAAACTAATACCGACACTACTGCCTGCAATGCCGACCGGCTCCACTCCGCTGATATTTGCGATTCACTGGAGAAAAGTGTTGCCTCCTACTTTGGAAACAGAACGTTACCTGCAGTGAAACTTGAGCGGCAAACTTGCATACAGCAATGATTCCATAACTAGGTTCGCTGTCATTAATGCTTCGCAGTCGAGGGCGGATAATCTTCGAACTGGCATTAATTCCCTTTTCGCTATTTAACCTAAAGTTACAAACATGCTGATTATCAGTGGAATGGAGCGATTTGGCACGGAACCGTGGTGTCGATGTCACTTAATGGCCGTTCTTTGGCCATTTAGTGACATGCGAGACGATGGAGATCCATTCGAGTGGCGCACAGCGACAATCGAATTAGCTTCATCGCGAGCCACTCTCGGTGGAGTGCCAAATCGTGCAATGCAACGGACCTACCAGTATTTCTGGCAACATAGCTGAAACGCGTTCCGACAGGCAGGGGGCTACTACAGAAGTGAGTCTGACCGCAAAAGTCAAACCCGGACTTTTACGGTCAGACTCACTTCTGCTCCGCTCCCTAGGCGCCTGTCTCCACGCTCTGCAACGGAGTGCCAAATCGCGCAATGCAACGGACCTAAACAGCAAAGCTTCAAATAAGTAGATCAACCATTTAACCCATTGTCCTGCCAATAATGTAAGCGGTATAATTACTGTAAAGCAACATACTTTCTGGGGAAGAATGTGATTAAAATGAGGACCATTACTAAAGTTGCAACGACACTCGTACTCACTTCAGGTATGCTTATCGGCGGTCTCAGCCTAAAGGCCGCCACTTCAACTTCCACCGCACAGGCCGCAACCGCCAAGGTGATCAATTGGCGCAAACCGTCGCAGAATAAAGCCTACCCGAGTTTCAAAACGCATAAGGGCACTTGGCTCTACGTCAGCACAAAACGCCAGCGAGTTTACTTTCACTACAAGAATAAAATCACTTATATCATGAACTGTTCTACCGGCAAAACCAGCACGCCGACGCCAAAGGGTACCTACCACATTCAAGCCGAACACGGCCTTCGTTTCGGCGGTCCGCTGGGCGGTGCCCGCTACTACGTTTCATGGAAAGGCCACGGCACTTACCTGTTCCATAGCGTGCCAATCAATGGCAAGGGGCAATACATCACGTCAGAGGCCAAAAAATTGGGTCACAAGGCTTCTCACGGCTGCATTCGACTCGCTATCCCGGATGCGAAGTGGCTGTACACCCACGTACCGGTTGGGACGAAGGTTGTGATCCACTAAAAATCAGTCAAACAAAAAGAGCCGAATTTACTTCGGCTCTTTTTTACGTCGTCCACGCCGCGATTCTTGATGTGCCAACGCTTTTTCAATGGTCGGTTCCCGCCGTTTCAGCAGCCAGGTGTAGGCGTAGCTGGAAATCCCTGAAATCGCCCAAACGTACCAGTCGTAGCTGCTACCGAACTTCATAAAGGTGAATAGGTCTTCTCGCACTTCCTGTCCCAATTCAGAAGCCAATTCAGTCAAACTAAATTTGCCGGCAGGCACCACCCCGACCGCAAAGCCGATCAAGAAAACGGCCGCCCAACCGACCACGTACTGCCAGTTCTTCTTCAATAGGACTTCTGGCCGATGATACCGATCTAATTCACCGGTCACCTTGATTTCCGTTCCAGCGGCTTGAAACCACGCGATGCCAAACGCAACGACTGCCAGAATCGCTAACAAACCAATACTTGGCGCATTCCAGTCCATTGTCACCAGAAACATGATCAGCGAGTACCCCGGGATGATGACCTGTTCCATCCGACTCGTTTTCTCGAATTCAAACGCCTTTCTGGTCACCCGATAAATGCCCCATAATAGGATGACGTACAAGATAAGTCCCATAATTTCTCCTCTTTATTCAAACTCTTTCCTTATTTTGAATGATTGCAACACGGTCTTCACACTTTGACCACAGAATATTAGGAATTTCTTTAAAAAATCGACACAAATCCTTACGATTTCAACGCTATTCTATAACCATTAACGAACCACCGATAAGTTTACCCCAGTGGTGAACGCATTACCAGCAGGTCTCACAAACGCCTACGTAACGCAACTCTAATGGAAACGAGGGATGTCGCATGATGATCATTCTCAGTGTATTGAAGTTTATTGGAATCGCCTTTACTGTCCTGTTACTCATCGATATCAGCGTGATTGGGATGGTCTTTCTGTTACGGAAGATCATCGCCCGCAACCAATACGCGCACCAATATCTGCTGGCCATTCAAGGCGGCCGTTCAATGGAAAAGTATCAAAAACAGCAAAAATAGGTTCACCCCAATAATAAGTAAACCCTTTAGAACGCTATTAATCATTTAATAGTGTTTTTTTATTGCCCTCCTAACGCCAGTATGTCAGGCTTTGCCAGTTATTTTACGAAGAATGGCCAACCCTTATTTTCGATTTGCTGTTGACACGGCCCACAATCATTGTTAAATTGAACAACATTAAAACATAATTAGTTTTCACACACATTCCACATACTACATAGAAGAAGGTTCTACATATGAGAAAATACGGTATTATCGGTGTCGGTCACGTCGGCGCCACAGTTGCTTACACCCTGGTCTGCCAAGGGATTGCTGACGAATTAACGCTGATCGATAAAAATGAGAAAAAGGCCCGCGCTGAGCAATTAGATCTCCAAGACGCTCAAGCGCGCTTGGACTCACACACCACCATCCGCATCAACGACTACTCACAGTTAGCTGACACGGACATTTTGTTTGTCACGTCCGGCAACATTCACGCCCTCGACCACGCCAGCGGCAACCGCTGGGCTGAATTTGAATACACCCGCGAAATCGTCCAAGACATTGCCCCTAAGATCAAAGTGTCCGGCTTCAACGGTGTCATTATTGACGTCATGAATCCGTGCGACTGCATCACCTACTACCTGCAACAGGCCACCGGTCTTCCCACCAACCAAGTGCTGGGCACCGGGACCTTCCTGGACACTGCCCGGATGCAAAAGGTCGTCGGCGAAAACTTCAACGTCGACTCGAAGAACGTTTCCGGCTACACGTTAGGCGAACACGGCGAATCACAATTTGTTGCTTGGTCCACCGTCTCCGTTAATGGACTGCCAATCACGCAACTCGCTGAAGAACGCGGATTAGACCTTGAAGAATTAGAATCTCAAGCACGTGGCGGTGGTTGGGCGGTTCACTCCGGCAAGGGGTACACGAGCTACGCCATTGCCACCTGCGCCGTGAAACTCAGCCGCGCCGTTCTGGATGACGCCAACCTCGCCTGCCCTTGCTCATGCTGGAGCAGCAAGTACAACACCTACGTCGGCCACCCCGCCATCATCGGCAAATCCGGTGTCGTCGAAGCCCTCCGCTTACCGATCACCGATGCCGAGGAAGCCAAATTAGCTGAATCAGCCGGCTTTATCCGCGAAAAGTTCGAAACCTTGCCAACCGCTGAAACTGCGGATGTTACTGGGCGTTAATACTGAATTCTCTATTAGAGCACTCATTATGTGGGTGCTTTTTTTGTGCATAACTTTCGCTGCGTTCCGCCGGTCGGCCCTGCAGGCTGTAGGCCAGAGTGTGGAGCAGGCCGGGTAACTCCCGGAGTGTAAGGCGACTTTGCCGGAAATTCCGGGCTGAATTTCTGGCAAAGTTGCCTTACACAGTAGGGAGTTGGCCTGCGGAACACGTTTCCGCAATATAAACTAGAAATTCAAGGATCTCCTCCGTCTCCCGTGTTTGTAGGCGAGGAAAAGACCCTCGCCAACAAACACCGACACTACTGCCTGCAATGCCGACCGGCTCCACTCCGCTTATATTTGCGGTTAATTGCAAGTATGTGCTCATAGATACTCAGCTTATCAGAAGATTCCCCTCATTCAGTAAGTTACCGCGACTCGGTCTGTTCATAATCAACATCGCAAGGTTTGCAGTCATTGGGTAATTCGCAGTCGAGGGCAGATAATCTTCGAACTGGCCTTAATTAAATTTCGATGCTTAACCAAACGTAACAAGTCTGCTGCTTGTAAGTGGAATGGAACGATTTGGCACGGAATCGTGGTGTCGATGTCACTTGATGGCCGTCCTTTGGCCATTTAGTGACATGCGAGACGAATAAGATCCAGTTGTATGGCGCACAGCGACAGACAACTTAGCTTATTCGCGAGCCACTCTCGGTGGAGTGCCAAATCGCGCAATGCAACGAAAAGATACCGCCAAACAAAAAGCCCACCGACAAAAGTAGCCAGTGAGCAAAACGAATTAAATATTCCGTTTCTTAAAGAAGTAATACCCGATCCACAAGAATAAAGCAATGTAAAAGACATTCCCAAAGAACATCTGGGTGTTGGTTAGGTTCAACAATTTCGTGTACGTATCAGGGTCTGAAAGCAGGCTTGGGTAGAGCATCATAGTGAGTGGATTCCACTTGATCCAGTCGTATTCTTGAATGAGAACGACGAGAATCTGCATCACCAGGTTGGCGGCAAAGTAGCCAATGATGCCGACCGACACAGCGGCTGCCGAATTTCGGAAGACGTTTGCCAGCAGGAACACCAGGCTTAGTAACAGCCAAAGGGTGACGAATTTACCGCCATCGACCATGGCCGTGTAGCGAAATACGCTGATGCCGTCCGTTGTCGCATGCAGGTTGATCACGTGCTTGAACATGAATTCCCGCAGCACAAGCGAAACGAAAAAGCTCAGTGCGTACCAATAAGCGCTGTAAATAAACATGCAGACCCATTTGCTGACGAGCACCTGACCGCGGCTGTATTTTCGATACAACAACGCGCGAATCGTGCCGTACTGAAACTCCATGGTGATGATGGTGGCGCAGGCCGCAATCATAAAGTAGAGGATCAGCGGGTTGGCGTAAAACGTAGACTGAAATGCAGCTTCTGGGTTGACCATCTTCGGGTCGTTTTTAGCGAGCACCGCGAAGCCGATCTGCATCACGATCATCAACGCGGTACAGATCCAAGTACTGTGTTTTCGTGATAGTTTAAATAACTCTTGTCGTATTAAATTACCCATTAGTCAGCCACCCGATCTTTCGCCAGCAGGTCCAGCAGTGATGATTCCAAACTGCCTTCCTCACGCTGCATGTCGTTGACGTCGAGGCCGGCATTGATCAGCGTCTTCAGTGCGCTAGCCAAGGTATCATCCGCCCGGTCAATGATCCGAACTTGCGGCCCATCGTCCAATTCAAACGAAGCAGCCTTCAACAAATCGCGTGCCTTCGGGTCGTCGCTCGTTTGCAAGAAGATCGTGTTTCGTCCCTGTGAGACCAGCAGCTGATGCATGGTTGTTGCGCTCACGATTTTCCCTTTGTCGATAATCAACACGTCCTGCGCCAGTTTTTCCAGCTCACTCAGAATATGTGATGAAATCAGGAAACTGGTGCCCTTCTGAGATTCTTCGATAATCAGGTCACGCAGGTCCTTGATCGACTGCGGGTCCAGCCCATTCATCGGTTCATCCAAAATGACCAAACTGGGCTCGTTCACTAGTGCCATGGCCACACCGAGTTTTTGCTTCATCCCGACCGAATAGCCCCGGGCCAGTCGTTTAATAAAATCGTCCATGTTCAATTTTGAAATGATCCGCTGAATGTGGATCAACTGGTGGTCGCCATTGGCAAATAAGTCCAAATGATCCCACCCTGTCAGATACGGGTAAAGTCCAGGATACTCAATCAGCGCACCAACGTTCGCGAGCGCCTCGTGGCTGCTTGGGGTGACCGTCTGGCCAGCAACCTGAATTTCCCCTGACTCATAATTAATAAGTCCTAAAATTGTCTTCATGATTGTCGATTTACCGGCACCGTTTGGCCCGATCAAGCCCACAATGCGCCCTTCGCCAACCGTAAAGTCGACGTCGTGCAGCACGTGCTTGGAGCCAAAACTCTTGTTCAAATTGTGCACGGTTAATATATCGCCCATGGAATACCCCCAATGTTTTGCTACTGTAATTTAATCATAGGTGGCAAGGGTTTGCAAATGCCAGAGTGTGAAGCAAGGCGGGTTAGGGGCGGTGTGTAACGGACGATGACCGAAAAGTCCGGGCCTGACTTTTTGGTCATCGTCCGTTACACGTTAGCCCCGTGCCTTGCGAAACACGTTTCCGCAATGTATCCAAGAAATTCCGTGCATGTCCCCCGCTGCGTTCCGCCGGTCGGTCCTGCAGGCTGTAGTGGGGTCGCTCTGGGAAGTTATTGAATGTCTTACAGAAATTCAAGGATCTCCTACGTCTCCACTTCGCTGATATTTGCGGTCAATACCAGCAAGAGCTATTGCAGACCCCATAGCAATAAACATTGTCCACTTTCAATCGCAAATACAAAACTCTGTCTTTTCATAGTCACCACAACTGGGTTCGCTGTCAGTCGGTAATTTGCAGTCGAGGGCGGATAATCTCCAAACTGTCATTAATCAAATTTCAATGCTTAACCCAAAGTAATAAGCATGCTGACTATCAGTGGAATGGAGCAATTTGGCACGGAGCAGTGGTGTCGATGTTACTTAATGGGCGTGGGTCTCGGCCATTTAGTAACATGCGAGACGATGGAGATCCATTCGAGAGCTGCGCAGCAGAAATCGAATTAGCTTCATCGCGAGCACTCTCGGTGGCGTGCCAAATCGCGCAATGCAACGAAAAGCAATAACCAAACAAAAGCTATACGTCAGCACGTCAATACAGCATGGTAAAATAAATATAATGTCAACATTAATAATTGAATTCAGGGGAATCAACATGACTAAACAACAATCTAACAAGGTGTTACGGGTCGCCTTGAAGATCGGCGGATTTGCCATTATTGTGTTTTTTGTCTACTTCTTATTTAAACAGTTAAATGATTTAACAGGCTACGCGGCCGACGACTATCTCTACCACTTCTTCTTTCGCGGCGAGTGACCGACCAAGCACCTCAGCGGCATCCACAATCTATGGCAATTGCTGCACTCCATCCAGATCCATACGCGGATCAACAACGGCCGCTTCGTTGCCCATACCGGCGTCCAGTTGTTTATGCAGCTGCCAAAGGCCGCATACAACGTCGCAAATTCAATCGTGTTCATCCTAGTTGGCCTACTGATTGATATCCACGTTTTCGGCAGTTTCAAAAAATTGCGCGTCAGTTATTTTGCCCTCACCTTTGCGTTGATGTGGTGGTGCCTGCCCGACTACGGAACATCGATTCTCTGGCTATCTGGCGGGTTCAACTACCTTTGGGTGGCGCTCATCTATCTGAGCTATTTACTGCCATACCGGTTCAACTACCACGCAAAACATCCGCGGCTCATGTTTGTGGGTATGCTGGTGCTTGGGTTCCTCGCCGGCGGTACAAACGAAAATACGGCCCCACTCACCATTTTCGTTGCCTTGGCGCTCACTCTTTATGACTGGTCACGCTCAAAGGGCCAACTCGCCTGGAAATGGACGGGTGGCCTGGCCGGTGCCTGCAGTTTCTACACCGTGGTCATGTCGGGCAGCAAACAAATCACCAAACGGGGCTCACAGTTTGAACTCAGCAACATTGTAGCCTTCACGCTGCACTATTCCGGCGCCATCATATTGTTCACCGCGCTGTTTCTGGCCTACATGTACTGGCAGCATCATACCTATGGACACACGTTTAAATGGAAAGATAACCGTAACTATTTCTCAGCTCTCTTCTACTTTATTGGTGGCCTGCTGGGGATCATGGCACTAGTCGTTTCACCAGAAATCGTCAGCCGGGTATTTTTCGGCCCCAATATTTACTTCATCACCGCCATTTTGATCCTGTTTTACGACCACGCCCAGTTGCGGCGGTGGTCACTACTCGATCGCCTCACCCCAGCCCTGGCGGCGGGCGTGATGTTGTTTGCCGGTATTCCGGGCTACAATGCCGCTGTCAGCTCGCTGCGGACTTCATACGGGTACTGGAAGGCTGGCGACACCATTTGCCGGTACGACGCCGCCCACCACATTGCGCACGCCAAGGTGCCGGGGATGCAGCCGGTGACCAACAGCCACAACGTTTACCGGACGCAGACCTACGTGAGTCCCGGCAAGCCGACCAAACAGTGTTCAACGTCTGGATGGCGGCCTACTACGGCGTGAAAACGGTCACCGTGGACAATGGGCTGCCACCCGCAAAAGTACCTCTGAATAAAAACGGCATTGCCTGGCAAACCCAACACGTGCTCACACTGGCGTACCATGGCTGGACGAGCCTCATCAAGCCGATCACTGCCAAGCAGCCACGACGGAAAAGGCCACCATCCGCTACGTCACCGCATCCGGCAAGCAAGTTGGCACAGAAACCATTAGTGGCACTGCCGGCAGCAGCTACGATATCAGCCACGCATCAGTCACTGGCTACAAAACGCTAGCCAGCAGTCCCCAGTCTTACACGTTTACGACTGCCAGTAACCAGACCGTTACCGTCACAGTCAAGGATGTGGGCGCCAACGCGACGGCCACGATCCTGTACAAGGTTGAGAAAACGGTTAAAATTGTCGGTCGGGAGCCCATCAACGGCCGAGTTGGCGAGACCTATGACATTAGTAACGGCTCAACGACTGGCTATACGACTAATGAAAAGAACAAAGAATCTTACCGTTTCACCAAGGCGGCCGACCAAACCGTCACGCGCTGGGTGCACCCTGCCTCACAGGAAATCACGATCGACTTCATACACAACGGCAAGGTCGTCCGGACAGCCAAAAAGGCTGCGGAAACTGGCAGCACATTTAGCGTATCAGCACCGTTTGGCTACCGGCTTGCGCCTCACCAACGGTCGCGGTTCACCGTTCCGAAACAGGGACTTGTCACTATTCAAGTTAAGGTGCAACGCCTCAAACTTTGGCTTCGGTTGTTGAAGAATGGCAATCTGCAATTGTTGCTGATTGGCATCATTGCGTTCCTCGTCTGCGATAATTTCGTTGCGATTCGGCAACGGCGGAATAGGGATGATCTAGCGCTGTCGGAAAAACTGTTGGGTGATTTAGAAGATGAACAGGACAAGCTTCGTAAAAACAACTAAAAACGCCTCATCGTCATGATGGGCGTTTTTTGTTACCTATAGATAATGCACATTCACCCCAGACAGCGCCGCATTCCCGTTCAAATAAACGGTCACAGGATTACCGCCGCTATCGTCTCCCTGGGAAACACCCCCAAGAAACGCTTCAATATTATTGACGACATGCCAGGTATGCGGGAAATAGAGGTCAACGCCGCTCAGATGGGCGTCGATGTTCACGGTGAGGTCACCGGCCACAATCGTTTTATCGAAGTACACTTTGAGGCCGGTCGCATACGCGTAAATATTGACCTGCTTGAGATTATTTGACTGGATGTACCGCACCGAACTGCTCATCCGGCTATCGATATTGACCTCAGCCTGGTCATCCGAAACGGTCTCCTCATCGACTTCATTGCCATAACCGCCGTGATGATGCCGCCGCACCTGCGCTTGGTGGTGCCACTCGCGCCACTGCTGTTGCTGCCAGTGATGTCTTGGATGAAAGATGATCGACAACCCGATCCACAACAGCAGGGCAATGCCCAGAATCGTCCACGGTACCAACTGCGTGATGCCCAGCGGTGTCGCGTACAGGATGCCCAGGAACGCCAGGGAAAACAAGATCCCGCCAATCGACCACATGATCAAACTCTCGATCAAGGCGCCCGCCAGAAACAGGGTGGCGAGAATGCTCCAAAAACTCAAGTGGTAAGAAATCAAATTCAGTTGACTGGCACCCAACAGGATGGCGCCGAGGATGAAGAACGTCCCCCAGAACCAGTTTTTATTTCGTAATCGTTTCATCGTCGTTCCTCCAAACGTGCCTTTAACGGCTTGTAATATTTGCGTGAGACATAGACCTGTTTTTGGGAATGCTGAAATTCCACCAGGCTATTTGAAATGGAGTGGGTCAGCGCGAAGATCTTCGTCGTGTTTAAAATTGCTGACTTGGAGATTCGCATAAAAGTCGCTGGCAACAAATCTTCCAGTTCATACAGGCGGTAGTGAATCTCAAAAATATCATCACCGTATGCGCATTGATCTGCCGGTCCTCCGTCTCAAAGAAAAGGATGTCGTTGACGTCGAGGTAGTATTCCGTGTCACCCTTAAAAAACCGCAGCTGCGGCTGAACCTTATCAGCCGCCTGAAGCTGTTGCGACAGGCGCTTAACATCAGCGTCATAGACCGGCGTGCGGATCACAATTTCTTTGTCGGTCAGGCGATCATCAATTTCAATGCGGACTCTTGTCATGTGCGGCTCCCCTCCATGGCTCTTATTAAACCCTTTAATTGCGGGCTTGGCAACGATTCTTGCGTAAGTGGGTCAATAGTTATCGTAAGTGGCACGTTTTTCTTGATAACCGTCTGTTTGGAATAATCAAAAAGTGCCCAAGGGAGCTTTCCATTGTTAGGTGATAGTCCGTTACATTCCGCAATTTGGCACTCCGCTGAAGTGGCTCGCCACAGCTCCGTGCCAAATTGCTGCATTCCACTAATGTTGAGCTTACTTTTCAGATAAGTTAAGCATCACATTAGCTTTAAACCAAGTTTGAAGAGAATCCGCCCTCGACTGCTTGTCAGATACTAGGCAGTAATGCTTCTTACGATGGACTGGTTAACAATCACGATTAAGTTACTGGCTTCATATCGCTGCTATGAACGCTTATTTCATATATTCGGGCTTTCAAAGATCGTCGCGTAATGGCGCCATTCTACCTTGTCGGAGCACCCCACCTCGTCTTGCAAGACCAAACAGAGCAACGAAGTAACATGTCAGCACTATTTGAGTCACCAACATTAAAAAAACCTTGTCCAAAACCAACTCACTATTGGTCACGGGCAATTGACACGATTATTCGACTCCAATGTTTAACTTTAGGTGTTTCCTCGAAAACAATCGCTTACAGGTCATCCCAATTCAAATCATCCGCATTAGTAACCCCTGAGTTGTCCTGTTGTCGTTCGAAAACTTTTTGTAACGTCCCATTGTTTGCCAGTGCCAAGGTTTCAGTGATGCTATCCCATTCAGTTTTAGAAATGATTACAGCTGGTTTGGACTCATCCGTTGCTGTTATGAATACAGGGTGTGCTGTTTCATTCACTTGTCTAATAATTTGCAGCAGGTTGTGTTTAGCTTCGAAGACAGTGTAGGTCTGCATGTTATGAGGTCTCCTTTGTTATCCATTCTTCTTTCGATTTTATTGTATCAAACATGTATCGTTCTGGTGATCAGATGACTTGGGTACTACCGTTATTCAATCGAATTTTGTTCTTTTCTACTGATACCATAATAAATATAGTCAGTATCAGTCATTAATTATTAACTGTCCTTTTCTGTAACTATCGTTAAATTCGATGACTGTCATGTAGATTGCAATTCGTAAAATACTGATTCAGCCTTTAATCATCGTCTAAAAATGTGGTTGTATTTGCCCTTTTTAGGCGTTTTTTTGTTGGGGTGTTTGGCATTTTTCTTGGGTAATTTGGGTGATATTTATTTTGTATCTGTGATATTTGGTTTTTGTATCACTGGTTGGTGGAAATGGCGGTATTTCGGGGATCGTGGCGGCCTTTCTTGGCTCATAGCCTAAACGTGCTCCGCGAGCAAGGGGCTACTGCATAAGGGACTCTGACCACAAAGCCCGCAGTTCAGGCTTTCTGGTCAGAGTCCCTTATGCTCCGCCCCTTAACCGGCTCGCTCCGCACTCTTTCCTTTAAGTTCCATTTAACCTCCAATCGCTATATTACTAACCATCGCAAAACCCTTACCCATATCTACACTTAAAATCACAAAAAACTTATCATCACGACACAAAAACCAACCATGGAGGTGGCCTATGATTTCTACTTCTCAACAAGCTCCACTCACCTTTTTAAACAACACCCTGTTTTACCATGACCTGCCGCTGCTTCGTGAGACGGCCGCTTCGCCGATCGTCTTTATTGGCCGCGGGGACGCCGACGTTGCCATGTACCAAGGTAACTTTGAGCTTAGCGACACGCTGGCCGCTAAGCTGCCGTTGACCCTCACCGATCACCGTGTTACTGAAGACGACATTCAGCTCACGTTTAGTTTTCAGGGCGATGCTTACCTTGAGCTCACCTGTTTTCTCGACGCAGCTGACCGGCTCGTCATCAAACCTACCCTATTAAAGGACGGCTGGAATCGCTTCTGGTTCCGGTTAACGGCCGACAAGGACGAGCACGTTTACGGGTGCGGTGAACAACTGTCGCACCTGGACCTGCGCGGCCGCCACTTTCCGTTATGGACGTCCGAACCCGGCGTTGGCCGCAACAAGCACACGCTGACGACCTTCCAGGCGGACCAGACCCACTCTGGCGGCGACTACTACACCACGAACTACCCAGCGCCCACGTTTATTTCGACCCAGATGTACTACTGTCACGTGGCCAGTTACGACTATGCCGACTTTGATTTTCAAAATGACGACTACCACGAGCTGCAGTTCTGGGACTTACCGCTGTCATTGACGTTTGATACCGCCCCGACCTTTCCCGAGTTGATTACAAAATTAACCAGCCTGGTCGGCCGCACAACTGGGCTGCCCGATTGGACCAACAACGGGCTCATTCTGGGCGTGCAGGGCGGCACCGACCGCGTTTCGGAGATCACTGACCAGCTCAAAGAAAACGACGTGGCGCTTGCCGGCATCTGGGCGCAGGACTGGGAAGGCATTCGCATGACCAGCTTTGGCAAGCGGCTCTACTGGGACTGGCGTGCCGATGACAACCTGTACCCCAACCTGACGACGTCCATTAAACAGTGGCAGGACCAGGGCATCGCGTTTCTCGGCTACATCAACCCCTACATCGCAAACGACACCCAACTGTTTGCGGATGTGAAGGACCTGGGCTATTTCGCTAAAACGCAGACTGGGGACATCTACCTTGTTGACTTCGGCGAGTTCCTTTGCGGCGTGGTCGATTTCACGAACCCGGACGCGTTTGACTGGTACAAGGACCTCATCAAACAGCGGCTGATCAGCACTGGCATGAAAGGTTGGATGGCTGACTTCGGCGAGTACCTGCCCACCGACGTTGTGTTGTACGACCACTCCGACCCGATGGTGATGCACAACAAGTGGCCAGTCCTTTGGGCGCAATGCAACTACGACGCCGTTAAGGAAGCTGGGTTGACCGACCAGATCATGTACTTCATGCGCGCTGGCGGCACTGGCAGTCAGAAGTACGCGCCGGTGCTGTGGGCGGGCGATCAGAGTGTGAACTGGAGTCTGGACGACGGGCTCGCCGCAACGATTCCGGCCGCCCTGTCCGCTGGTTTGACCGGCAACAGCATTTCCCACAGCGACATCGGCGGCTACACCAGCCTGTACGGTAACATCCGCTCGCGCGAACTCTTCATGCGCTGGGCCGAGATGGCCGCCTTCACCCCACTGATGCGGACGCACGAGGGTAACCGACCGGATCAGAATTTTCAGTCTACGACGATTACGATGCCTCAGTGCATCTCGCCCGGATGACCCAGGTGTTTAAAGCCCTGACCCCGTACCGGAAAATAATCGCGGCGCAGGCGGTCAGCGAAGGCTTGCCGATGCAGCGGCCGCTGTTCATGCACTATCCAGACGATGCCGGCACCTACGACATCCAGTATGAATACTTACTTGGCCGCGATCTGTTAGTGGCACCGGTGTACCGGCCTGGCAAGCAAACCTGGTCGACCTACCTGCCCGAAGACAACTGGATCCACCTCTGGACCGGCGACCGGTTTACTGGCGGTGACACCGTTGAAGTCAGTGCACCGCTGGGTCAGATCCCCGTTTTCTACCGCGCCGACTCAGAATTTGCGGCCTTATTTGAAAAGATTGGAGCAGAATACTAATGAATTTTAAGATCGTCAACCCCTATACAGGCAAGGAAATTGCCGCCTACCCCGTTAACAGCACCGAGGATATCAGCGATGCGCTGGACCGTGCTGACAAGTACTTCACTTTCCAGCGCCGCCACACGTTTGACCAGCGCGCCCAGCAGTTGGGTGAGATTGCGAAGGCCTTCCACGACAACGCTGAGGTCCTCGCAAAAACGGCCACGGAAAACATGGGCAAGCGCTACACCGAAGCCTTGGCTGAAGCGAACGCTGCCGGCAACATTGCCCAGTACTATGCGGATAACGGCCCCAAGGCGCTGACGCCAAAGCCCTACACCTACTTGGGCGATAAGCAGGCGCAGATGCAGTACGAATCGACCGGAATCGTGTTCGCCATCGAACCCTGGAACTTCCCGTACACCCAGGTCATGCGGGTGTTCGCGCCAAACTTCCTGTTGGGCAATCCGGTCATTTTAAAACACGCCCCGATTGTTGCTGGCTGCGCGGATCAGTTTGAAAAGACCGTCTACAGTGTCATGCACGCGCACGGTGGTTTCCAAAACTTGTTTTTGACCAACGACCAAGCCGCCGCCATCATCGCCGACGACCGCGTCCAGGGCGTAGCGTTGACCGGCTCGACCAAGGCAGGCCGAATCGTCGCCAGTGAAGCGGCCCAAGCCCTCACCAAAACGACATTGGAGCTCGGCGGCAACGATGCGTTCGTAGTCCTGCCGGATGCCGATATTGACCAGGCAGTCGCTGACGGCGCCATTTCCCGCTTGCGGAATGCGGGGCAAGTCTGCACCTCAGCCAAGCGGTACATCGTGACTGAAGCCAACGCGGACGAATTTGTCACTAAGATGAAGACCACGTTTGAGCAACAAGTCCTCGGCGACCCCATGGCGGACGACACCACCATCGGCCCAATGTCCTCCGAACGTGCCCGCGACCAGCTGCAGCTGCAAGTCGACACCGCCGTTGAACACGGTGCTGAGATCCTGGTTGACGGTGGTGCGCAGAAGGACCGCGATGGGTTCTTCTTTAAGCCAATGCTGCTGGGCAATCTGAAGCCCGACAACCCCATGTACGACGCCGAATTCTTCGGTCCCGTCGGCCAGGTGCACATTGCAAAAGACACCGACGAAGCCATCCAAGTCGCCAACGACACGCAATACGGCCTCGCGGGTGCCGTTTATTCCCAAGACCTCGACGAAGCTAAGCGCGTCGCCGACCAGCTCATCACCGGCCAAATCTTCCTCAACCAACCCTCCAACGGTTACCCTGAACTGCCATTCGGCGGCGTGAAGTCCTCCGGTTACGGACGGGAAATGAGCGATCAGGCGTTGTATGAGTTTGCGAACAAGAAAATGATTGCGCGGGGATAGGGATAGTGATTGAGGCCGTGGCATTCCGTGAATCTGGGTGGTTAAGATTTGCTGTAACTGGCGTTCTGTTCTGTGAATCTGGCTGGTTGGCGTAGTGGGTCGCTACGGAGCTATTGAATTTCTTGGCAGAAATTCAAGGATCTCCTCCGACTCCCATGGTTATAAGCGAGGAAAGAACCCTCGCTAACAACCATCGACACCACGCCAACCAGCCAG
Source organism: Secundilactobacillus paracollinoides DSM 15502 = JCM 11969 (assembly GCF_001311135.1). Classification (GTDB taxonomy): domain Bacteria; phylum Bacillota; class Bacilli; order Lactobacillales; family Lactobacillaceae; genus Secundilactobacillus; species Secundilactobacillus paracollinoides. Next base: position 14,339 of record NZ_BBAG01000020.1, on the reverse strand, counting down.
ATTCACGCCACGTCACTGACATTCAGCACCATAAATTCTTAACTGAAGTATCGAAACTCAGTTAACCCAAGTTCGCAGATTATCCGCCCTCGACTGCCCCGCCACCGCATGTTCCGGTGATGCCTCGGTCATGGTGAGTAAAGGGCACGGCATAAACTGTGTTGACTTGCTCATAGCTATGCATGTCCTTGTTGCACACGCTGTTCACGACAAATAGTGGTAAATCATTCAACACCCAATCTTAAGTAGCATTCATTGCAATCACCATCATCTACGGTAACAGTAGGTATCATATCGTTACCTCACTTCCGATGACTCGCAGTCGAGGGCGGATAATCTATGAACCGGCTTTAATTCCGATTCGATACTTAGTCTCCGTAATTATTATCTTCAAAGTGAGTGGAATGGAGCGATTTGGCACGGAGTTGTGGTGTCGATGTCACTTGGTGGGCGAGGGTTTCGGCCACCTAGTGACATGCGAGACGATGGAGATCCATTCGAGAGCTGCGCAGCAGAAATCGAATTAGCTTCATCGCGAGCCACCACAACGGAGTGCCAAATCACGCAATGCAACGGACTAAAAAGACAATATAAAAACTGAAACCTAAGAGAGAAGGCTACACTTAAATGGATTCTACAGAAACAAAAGCAGCAACGGCGCAGAATGAGACAGCACCAAGAATGGTGACGTTGCGAAATAAGATCGGCTATGCCGTGGGAGATATGGGGAATAACTTCCTGTTTGATATGGGACAGTTGTACCTGTTGAACTACTTTACAGATCAGGTCGGCCTGCCAAGTGCCGCTGCTGGGACGGTGTTCCTGGTGGCAAAGATCTGGGACGCGTTTGCCGATATGGCAGTGGGGACGTGGATCGATAATCGAACCAACATTACGAAACGGGGCAAGTTCCGACCGTTTCTCCTGTGGGCTGCGATTCCCCTGGCGCTGTTGCTGATTGCTAACTTCAGTACGCCAAACTTCTCAGTGACCGGTAAACTCATCTGAGCCTACATCGCCTACATGCTGTTTGGGACCTGTTACAGTATTTCAAACGTGCCGTTCGGGTCGATGATCCCAACGATGACGCGAAATAGTCAGGAGCGGTCGGAACTAGCGTCCTGGCGGCAGGCTGGCTCCAACATGGCTGATGATTGCCACTATCGGGTTTATGCCGATTGTTGAAGCGCTGCCGAACCAGAAGATCGGCTACTCGATCGCCGTCGTCATCTTCGCCATCGTCGGCGTGCTGGCGCAGTGGTATTCCTACGCCAACATTAAGGAAAATTATTCGGCGCCTAAGAAGGAAAAGGTCAGCAAGGCCGAGCTCAAGAAATCATTTAAAGCCCTCCTGCGTAACAAGCCGCTGATCACGCTGAGTTTCGTGAACCTGTTTACGTTCTCCGCCTTTAACCTCAAGCTCACCGTCCAGGTCTACTACTGTAAGTACATTCTCAAAGATATGACCGCTGAATCTTGGCTCGGCTTCTTCAGTATCGGCATGGTCTTCGTGTCCGTGCTGCTGGCACCCATTTTAACGAAACGGTTCGATAAAAAGTACGTCTACATGATGGGCTGTGCCATCTGGGCCATCGCGGACATTCTCGGCTTCTTCTTCGCCAACAACACCTTCCTGCTGGTCTTCTTCACCAGCATCGCCTACCTTGGCGACGGCTTCACGAGTGCGCTGAACTGGGCACTTGTGTCCGACTGCGTGGAATACGGCGAGTGGCAATCCGGGATTCGGACTGAAGGCATGGTCTACTCATTCTTCACCTACTTCCGGAAACTCTCCCAAGCCATTGCTGGGTTCCTGCCCGGCATCGTGCTGGCCTGGGTCGCTACGTGCCAGGTGCAACACAGACCGCAACCGCGCTCATGGGGATTCGGGGGCTGATGTTCATTTACTCGGCTGTGCTATCGATTGCCACCATCATTTTAATGTACTGGGCCTACTCCCTGACTGAAAAGAAGTACAGCAAGATCGTGACGGACCTGCTGAAACGTCGCGGTTCCGAGCAAATTGCCGAACCCGTTATCGAAGAATCCAACTAAATTGTCTTCACTGTTTTTAAAACTTGAAAGAAGGATCATTACTAATGAAATACTTTTTAGATAGTGCCAAGTTAGACGAAATCAAAATTGCTTACGAGCAATACGGCTTTGACGGTGTGACCACCAATCCAAAGCACATCATGAACAGTAGGAAGCCGTTTAAAAAAGCCATCCAAGACATCGCAGACTACGTGGCTGACAAACCAGACTTCCCCGTATCTGTGGAAATTAACCCGCACCTGGACAACGCCGACGACATGGTTGCGTATGCCAAGGACATCAGCGCCATTTCAAAGAACTTTGTCATTAAAATTCCAACCAACAAACAAGGCATCATTGCGGCCCGCCGGTTGGAAGCGCAGGGCATCCGCACCAACATGACCCTTGTGTTCTCAGCAGCGCAGTCGATCATGCCCGGCAAACTTCACGCCAAGTACGTTTCCCCATTTGTCGGCTGGCGCGAAGATTACGGTGACGACGGGTTATCCTACGTGAAGGACATCGTGGACATCTATAAGACTTACAACTTTGACACTGAAATTATCGTTGCCGCAATTCGGACCGCTAAGCAGTTGGAACAGGCCGCCATTTACGGTGCCGACATCGTCACCTGCGCTCTGTCCGTTTACGAGACCAGCTTTACCAACCCGTACACCGACCTCGGCCTCAAGACATTCCAAGACGCCTGGGACAACACGAAAACGGAGTAGCCTATGACAACACTATCTGACCTGCAACACACCAACCATGACGTGACGATCAAAACCGTCACCGACCCAGAATTTTCCCAATTTGGCCAAGTCATCGACCTGCCTTTCAAGCCAACCTGTTAAATACGTTAAACACGCAAACGGTCATTCCGGCGACCGGCAACCAATACGCGAGAAATGACCCGCAGTTCTTAAATGACACCCAGCGCCAACAGATCGCGCGAAATTTCTACGGCGAGCAGCCCATCGAAATTGGCTACTGCAACGGTCACAGCAACAAGCTCAACGCGTTTGAGTTTCACAACTGTTCCGAACTCAACTTAGCCGCCACCGACTTCGTTTTGTTTTTCGCTGAACGCCAGAACCTCGTTGACAAACGATTGAAGTCCAGTAAGGCCCACGCCTTCTTCATTCCGCAAGGTACCGCTATCGAAGTCTACCCCACCACGATGCACTTCGCACCATGCGCGGTCGACTCGGCCGGTTTCAAGTGCCTTGTCGTTTTAACTGACGGCACCAACAGCCCACTTGCTTCCAAACGCAAACCAGACGACCTGTTATTCCAACGTAACAAGTGGCTGCTGACCCATCCGGAGAACTTACGGATGGTGAACAACGGTGCGTTTGTTGGGCTTTCTGGGATTAATACGACGATCAACCCAGTTGTCGAAGATAGACTGTAACGTTCGCTGCGTTGCGCCGGTCGGCCCTGCAGGCTGTAATGGGTCGCTCCGGAGCTATTGAATTTCTTACCAGAAATTCAAGGATCTCCTCCGTCTCCCGTGTTTGTAGGCGAGGAAAGGACCCTCGCCATCAGACACCGACACGACTGCCTGCAATGCCGACCGGCTCCACTCCGCTAATACTTGCTGAATTAGGCACCTATCAGTTAACTCTACGTTAGATCAACAAGAATATCGCATCCTGTATATTCACCGCGTTATCCATTCGCACAAGTCATTAGGTTAACTGCTGATAGTTAACCAGCAGTCGAGTGCGGATAATCTGCGAACCGGCTTTAATTCATATTTGATACTTAACCTATTTAAGCAGATAGCCCAACGTGAGTGGAATGGAGCGATTTGGCACGGAACCGTGGTGTCGATGTCACTTGATGGCCGTTCTTTGGCCATTTAGTGACATGCGAGACGATGGAGATCCATTCAGATGGCGCACAGCGACAGCTGAATTAGCTTCATCGCGAGCCACCACAACGGAGTGCCAAATCGCGCAATGCAACGGAATACTATCCAATCTAAAAAATTTAAAACGAGAAGAGGAGTACTCAATCAATGTCTCAAATCTTATATTTACCAGTTGTCCGGCGAAAGTTTGATGCTAAGTCGGCGGAAACGATTATGGCAACAACGAAGAAGATTCTTGCTAAGTATGATGTGCTTGAACCGAAAGATGCGCTGGGCGACCCAACGGAACTGAGCAGCTACCTCGGTAGTATCCACGATAAAGCAATTAGCGGTATCATTTTCCAAAACACAACGTTTACCGATGCTGAATTTATCCAGCTGGTTCACCGGTACTACCCAACGACGCCAATCTTACTCCTGGCGCCGCGCGAACCAAGCGTCCACGGCTGGCTGCGGTTTAACGCGCTGACTGGCATCATGAGTTCTGGCAACTATCTGGCAAGTCAGCATCATCCGTTTGAACACCTCTACGGCAACCCAGATGAATCGGCCGTCCAAAATAAGATCAAGGTGTTCGTCGAAGCTGCCCAGGTCAAATCAGATCTGGCTGCGTTAAACATTGGTGTGGTCGGCACCTACCCGCCTGGTTTCTTCTCAGACGCCAATGCAGACGAACTCGCGCAAACGTTTGGTACCACGCTGAAACATTACAATATCGACGACGCGTTCGACGCTGCCGAAAAAGTCACCGGCGAGGATTACGACGACCAGCTAGCGTACGCCGACGCGCACTTTGACGGATTGGACACCAAGGCGGATGAAACCACCCGCTACGTCAAGTTTGCGACCCTGATGCGCCGTTATCAGAAACAGGATAACCTCGGTGCCCTGGCTTCCCGCTGTTGGCCAGACTTTTTCGACAAGTATCACAGTGCGCCCGGTGCCGTGTGGTCCCAGCTTTGTGACGAGCAATTGCCAACGGCGATGGAATGTGATATTCACGGTGCGCTATCGATGTACGTCCTGCAACAGCTGACACCGAACCGCGATGCCGTTTTCCTTGGCGACCTTTCCAGCATGGATCCCGAGGACAACTCCATCACGACTTGGCACGACTACGGCGCCTTCTCGCTGGCGAACCCAAAGTACGGCGTGAAGGCCAGTGTTCACCCGAACCGCAAAATGCCGGTCAGCCCGGATATGGTATTGAAACCGGGTCAGGTCACCATGTTGCGGGTGCACTGGAACGCCAAGGACGGCTACTCGCTGGCCATTACCAGTGGCGAGGCCGAGGACGTGGAACCGCAGTTTAATGGCGCTTCCGGCCGAATCAAAATGACCGAGGATGTGACTGACCTTGTTGACCAGTTTGTCAGCCACGGTTATGAATCCCACTTCGCGCTGGTCTATGGCGATTATCGGGATGATCTGGTTCAACTGGCGAAGTTGTTGAATTTTCCTTACGATTTGTATTAAATGCAAAAAAAATGGAACTGCTCTCTGCAGATTCCGTTTTTTTGTGCATTTTTTCTTTGATATTCTCAATAAGATAGTCAACAAGGTATTTATAATTTTGGCATACACCTTTCAAGTGAATTCAATCAGGTCATTCCCTATGATTAACCTTTTCCAAACAAACAGCAGGTCGCCCCTGTCGCAATTGACTTGTGAACCACAATATATGGGCGTGTTTCATTGAAGTAATAGCGGTAATTGATTATAATAATAAGTGTTATTAATTTATAATTATTCTATATTATTTTACTGAATCAGGGGGGAATCATTTCATGAGTAAAAATATCGTTGTCATCGGCGCCGGATTTGCGGGGGTCTTAGCAACCAAGAAGTTGGCTAAGCAGTTCAAGTCTAATCCCGACGTGACCATTACCTTAATCGACCGTCACTCCTACTTCACTTATCTGACCCAGTTACACGAAGTTGCCACAGAGCGGGTCCAGCCCGATGCTGTGCAGTATGATTTGGAAAACCTGTTCCATAAGCAACGCAACGTTCAACTGGTCACCGACACCGTGTCACAGATCGACACTGATAAGAAACTCGTGATTGCCGAAAACGACACCTATCCATTTGACAGTCTCGTCATCAGTCTTGGTGGTGAACCAAACGACTTCGGCACCCCTGGTGTTGCTGAAAACGGGCTGACGTTGTGGTCCATGGAAGACGCTATCAAACTGCGTGACCACATCAACACCATCATCCGCGAAGGTGCCATCGAACGCGATCCTGTGAAGCGCGCTGCAAAACTAACGCTGGTTGTCTGTGGGTCCGGCTTCACCGGTGCTGAAACGGTCGGCGAGCTTATCGATTACCGCAAAGTTTTGGCAAAAGAAAACAAACTGGATCCAGACGAAATCAAGATCATCATGGTCGAAGCTGCGCCAACCATCACCAACATGTTGGACCGCACCAACGCCGCCCATGAAGAAGCTTACCTGAAGAAAAACAATGTTGAAATCCGGACAGAATCCATGATCACTAAGGTCAACCCAGACTCCGTTGAGATCAAGGACCAAGACCCAATCCAAACGAACACGCTGATCTGGACGGCCGGTGTGAAGACCAACCACATCGCTGATGAATTCGGCATTGAAGCTGGTCGTGGCGGCCGGTTAGTCGTCAACCACTTCCTGCAAGCACAGGGGCTAGAAGACAAGAGTGTCTACGTCGCCGGTGATGACGCCAACGCAACGGAAGACGGTGCTGAACGGGCCGTCCCACAGACCGCACAAGAGGCTGAAAACGAAGCCCTGATCATCGCTAAGAACGTTGCGGCTGACATCAACGGCACCCAAAACTACACCATCTTCACCGACAAATCGATGGGCTTGGCTGTTTCCTTCGGTGCCCGCTACGGTATCGCGCAGGTTTTTGGCGGCAAACGTGTTCGTGGGTGGTTTGCAACGATCATTAAGCACTGTACAAACTTCCTCTATCTCATGCGGATCGGCTCTGGCTACTACTTTTTCAAGTACCTGTTGGATGAATTCTTCCGCACAGCAAACGGCCGGACAGTTTTCGGCTACCACACCTCACGGCAATCTAACGTACTGTGGTCAGTACCGTTGCGGTTATTCTTTGGACTTGGGCTGTTCATTGATGGCCTCGCCAATGTCAACGGCACGATGCCGTGGCTCATTTCCGGACAGGGATGGATTGCCTACTGCGAACTGATCCTCGGTTGTCTCATCTTCCTTGGCTTAGGAACTTGGACCGCGAACCTGCTGATCATCATCGGCTTCTTCGTCTTCCTGCACACCTGGGCCACCAGCTGGGTCCTCTTCGTCGCCCTCGCCTTAATGAACGGCTCCGGCCGCAGCATTGGCCTGGACTACTGGTTCGTCCCGTGGTTACAAAAAACTTGGGCTCGCAGTCGTTATGGTGAACCAAAATCAATTTACAAGAAATAATCGATATTAAGAAGAACCTGAGAAATCATTTCTCAGGTTCTTCTGTTTTCTATTGCCACTTCGTTCCGCCGGTCGGCCCTGCAGGCTGAGGCAAAAGTGTGGAGCAGGCCGGGTAACTCCCGGAATGTAAGGCGACTTTGTCGGAAATTCCGGTCTTGAATTTCTGGCAAAGTTGCCTTACACAGTAGGGAGTTGGCCTGCGGAACACGTTTCCGCAATGTGAACTAGAAATTCAAGGATCTCCTACGGCTCCACTACGCTAACAGTTGTGGTGAATATTACGTGATGTCGAATTCCCAAAGTTTGTCCCATCGTTGGTGAATCACTATTAGTGATCTTCAACACCAATTCAGCAGACCTAGGTTCGCACAATATGATTGACCTGCAGTCGAGTGCGGATAATCTAGGAACTGGCATTGACTGTATTGCAATACTTAGCAAGTATCAATAATGAGCTCACAGTCAGTGGAATGGAGCGATTTGGCACGGAGTTGTGGTGTCGATATCACTTGGTGGGCGCGGTCTTCGGCCACCTAGTGATATGCGAGTCGAATGAGATCCACTCGAGAGCTGCGTAGCAGAAATCGAGTTAGCTCATTTGCGAGCCACCACAACGGAGTGCCAAATCGCGCAATGCAACGGACTAAACAGTATTTCTCGGCAACATAGCTGAAACGCGTTCCGGAAAACTGAGGGCTACTGCCTAAGCAATTCTGACAAAAATACCAAACCCGGGTATTTCTATCAGAGTTGCTTAGGCTCCGCCCTCAAACCGTTTTCCTCCACGCTCTACAACGGAGTGCCAAATCGCGCAATGCAACGAACACAGAACGCAAACAAAAACCCCTGCCAAATTTGCAAGGGGTATTTCATATCAATTATTGGTTCCGCGTCAGCAGCCACCGCGTTAACCGGTCAATGTCCTGTTTGACAGGAACATCAGGTAAACTGCTGATGAGGTCAAGGGCCTGTTCGGTGAACTCGGTTGCCCGGGCTTTGGCCAGTTCGACACCTTTGTTTTCAATGACAAGCCGCTGCACTTCAAGCACGTCGGCATCCGTCATGTCTTGTTTCTTTTTCAATAATGGCTTAAAGACCTTTGGTGACTGTTGTAGTGCCAGAATCAAAGGCAGTGAGTAAACACCCGACTTCAGATCTTCCAAGACAGGTTTGCGCGTTGCCTTCTCGTCGCCATCGTAATCCAAAATGTCATCCATGATCTGGTAGGCGCGGCCGATAGTCAGCCCAATTTGGCCAGCCAGCGTCGCCACGGCCTCCGAAGCCCCCGCTATAGCGGCCCCTTGATGACAGCTTAACCAGAACAGTACCGCCGTCTTACCCGTGATCTCGTTTAAATACTCGCCCTCGCTCACGTTGAACCGGTAGTTAAGATCCATTTGATCAAGCTCGCCCGTTAGGATCTCGCGCATGCTGTTGATCTGAAGCTTCAACACTGCCGGATCAGACGAGGCCTTCAAGACTTCATTGAAGTACGCGGTGAACAAATAATCGCCAGCGTAAATGGCATTTCGTGAACCGTACTCCGTTTGAATCGTCTTCACACCACGCCGTAACGGTGACCGGTCGATGACATCATCGTGAATCAACGTTGCCACGTGCAGCAATTCAAGCGACGCTGCGACTGCGCGAAGCCGGTCATCGTCATGCTCATCGCCAAACTCACTAAATAAGTAGAAGAATCCCGGTCGCAGCAGTTTACCCCCAGCTGACAGCAATTGGGTAATCTTCACGTGAATGCGTTGGTTCGGTAAGGTAATCACCTTTAATAAGTATGGTTGAAGTTGTGTGAGTTCTTTTTGCACCTGTGGAAACTGGCGCCAAAGTTTATGAGCCATGGTGCACCCCTCTTACTCTCGTTATACACGATTCACCATCGCGGCAGCTCGTGTTTTGACTCCTAGTTTAGTTTGCAGCCTCACAAGATAAGGCCGCCTGGAAAGTATAAAATAATAATTCAAGTTTAACATATTTTCAGAATATTTATGGCAGTTGTGTGTGACTCTGGCAAAAAAATATTTGGTGGTGTCGGTTTTTGTTGTGGGCAGTAAAAAAGGAGGGCTGGCCTCCCGGGTTTGGTGCGGTGTTTTGAGTGTTTTTGATTTGGGTGAGGTGTTTGCAGAATACTCCCTTGCGGCGTGCTTTGAGTTCACATTGCTGAAATGTGTTCCGCAAGGCGAGACTAACGTGTAACCGACTCTGGTCTATAAGTCAGACCCTGACTTTTCTGCTGCTTGGCCTTCGAGTAATTTTGGCGACGTGCTCCACTTTCACCGTGCCGAAACGTGTTCCGCAAGGCTGAGGGCTACTGCGTAAGCAACTTCCGGCACAAAATCCAGGACCGGGATTATGCTTTTGGTCCTCCAAGTAGTTCTTGCGACGTGCTTTGATTTCACATTGCCGAAACGTGTTCCGCACGGGGCTAACGTGTAAGGGACTCTGACAAAAAATCCAGGCCCGGGATTTTCCGTCAGAGTCCCTTACACACCGCCCCTAACCCGCCTTGCTACACACTCTGCTCCTCAAAACTCTCAATCTTCTCAATCAACTTATAATTATGATTCAACCTCGAAAACGCCTTGGCGTCATTCAACTCTTCAATGATCTGCGCCTCGTCGCCATTTCTTGCCTTCAAGTTTTGCGCCCTCAGGAAGCAGATCTTTGCGATGTAGTACGTGACGCGCTTATCTGAGCACACGTCATAGCCGTAGTTCAGCAAACCGTCGCTCGTTTTGTAGTCGCCGATTCGGTTATAGTATTCCGCCGTGTAATAGATCATGTTTAGCGCGCGCCAGATGGCCTTGTTGCTATTTAAAAGGAGCTTTTGCAGGTCATCAAAGACCTTTTGGAAATAAAATTCCGCCTTTTCGTTCTCATTGTTGCGACTGTACGCGACCCCGCTGCCCGTATAAGCAAGCTGGGAGTAAATCGTTCGGTGCTCGTTATCCAGATCATTTAAGATCATATTGAAGTAGTACAACGAATCGGAAATGGCTCATCCGTTAACGCCGTCAGATACCCCTTGATAAAGAAGTACTGCATTTTGCCTTCATCTGATAAATGGTCAAAACTAATTCCATCCAGGTCAGCCAAGGGACTCTCGTATTCACTTGTAATCAACTTAAATTCAGCTGTGTCTAAAATATGGTGGACTTCCAATTTAGCCGGTTGGTTGATTGGGAACACATCATCGAGTTTTAAACCCAGACGTGCGCACAGTTGTACCAAAATTCTAACAGCTGGTGTGCGGCCGGAGCTCTCAAACTTGCTTAACGTTGCCTGGGTACAAATACCCTCGCACAGTTCGGCCTGGGACATGCCTAACGCCTTACGTGCGTTAATAAACCGTTCAACATTCATTTTATTCACCATTCCATTTTTAGTTTAAATAGTCGTCCGCCGTATATTTTGTCGGCTAATTATTCCTTATCCACTGTCTATTTTAACAAATCGGGCACGAAAAATGCCATGTAGTCCACCCTTCAAGTCAATTTTTCTTAACTATTGAGTATCATTAGAACTGCATCGCATCACGATTCGGCACCCACTTCGTTTTCCGCAACTGTTATTCTTATCACAATTCTTTATATAATTCAGAATTATTACCACGAAAAAACTATGCCAATAAAGTATCTAGTGTTAACATACCGCACTTTTAAATGAAATAAAAGCCTATTATACTGCTTGTTAAATATATTCCATTTATCTATATTTAGGGCAATTCCCTAGTGTCTAAAATGGGGATATTGGAATATAATAGATACTAATTATTTGAATACTAACCAGATTTTAATTTAATGGTGGATCACTGGAGGCATATGACGATGGAAGCACTCTCCGAACTAAAGAACCGCGGCAAATACATTATTATTCAGGTCTTAGGCGACAAGAAGCTCGTTCGGCACTTATCCGAAATGGGCATGATTGCCGGTAAAGCCGTTACCGTGGTCTCTGTTTCCGCTGAATCTTCCGGCATGGTCATCTTCTTTCAGGGTCAGCGCTTAGCCATCAGTCTCGACATTGCCCAACGTATCGTTGTTCGCAGCGTTAACGAAAGTGATCCGGCCAAACTCAAGCCGCTCGCTGAATTCAAGGTCGGCATGTCCGGCATCGTCCGGAAAATGGTCGGTGACCGGGCGTTACGGCGCCGGCTCATGGACATGGGGCTGACCAACAACACCATGATCAAAATCAACCAAGTTGCTCCGCTGGGCGATCCAATCGAATTGCTTGTGCGCGGATACAAACTCAGTCTCCGGAAAGCCGATGCCAGCTGTGTGTTACTAGAAGAGGTGTAACGATGGAAATGGACATGAACATGGATATGAAGATGGACAAGACAGACCTCGCCCTCATTGGCAACCCTAACAGTGGCAAAACCACGCTGTTCAACGCGTTAACGGGCACCAATCAGCACGTCGGTAACTGGCCGGGCGTCACGATCGATCGCAAGAGCGGCAAGCTCAAGCATGATGAAGATTATGACATTCAAGATCTCCCGGGCATCTATTCCCTGTCCCCTTACAGTTCAGAAGAGATCATTACCCGAAACTACCTGCTGGAAGAACATCCCGACGAAGTCTTAGACGTCGTGGATGCCACCAATCTAGAACGTAACCTCTACCTCACACTGCAAGTCATGGAAACTGGCACCCCGCTTATCATCAGCCTGAACATGATGGACCTGTTAAAAAAACAGGGTAACCGGACCATTAATTTAAAGAAACTTTCCTATATGTTGGGCGTACCAGTGGTCAGCATCAGCGCCCTGCGGAAAGAACATATCGATAAACTGGTCAATAAAGTCAAGGACGCAAAGGAACATCCGATCTGTTACAGCTATCCAAAGTACGATGCCCGGCTCGAGTCCGCCATCGACATGATCACCAAACAGATCAAGAATGTCGTTTCCGAATCCCAGCAGCGCTGGTTCGCCATTAAGCTGTTTGAGCGTGACGAAGAAATCGGTAACCTCATCGAACTCACCGATGCGCAACAAGCCGAAATTGACGGCATCATCAAAGACACCGAGAAAATCTTCGACGACCACAGCGATAGCATCGTTGTCAACGCTCGCTACGACTTCATCGCGCGAGTCATCAACATGTGCGTGGTCGATACCGATGACTTCACCGAATCGATGAGCGATAAACTAGATAAAATTGTCACCAACCGCTTCCTGGCCCTGCCCATTTTCGTCATGGTCATGTGGGTGGTCTACTACCTGTCCATTCAAACGGTAGGCACCATCGGCAGTGACTGGATGAACGACGTGTTATTCGGTAAATGGATTCCAAACGGCGCCACCGCTGCCTTAACAGCCTTACATATTGCCCCCTGGCTCAAAAGTCTCGTGGTTAACGGGATCATCAACGGGATCGGCTCCGTCCTTGGCTTCTTGCCGCAGATTATGATGCTGTTCCTCTGTCTGGGCATTCTTGAGGACTGCGGCTACATGGCGCGGATCTCGTTTGTCATGGACCGGATCTTCCACCGCTTCAACTTATCCGGAAAATCCTTTATCCCCATGCTGATTGCAACTGGCTGCGGCGTTCCCGGCATCATGGCGACCCGAACCATCGAAAGCGAAAAGGACCGCCGGATGACCATTATGCTGACAACGTTCATGCCCTGTTCGGCAAAACTCACCGTCATCGCGCTGGTCAGCGAGACCTTCTTTCCAAACAACACCTGGGTCGCCCCTTCCGCCTACTTCATCGGCATCCTCACCGTTATCGGCTCCGGGGTCTTCCTCAAGAAAACAAAGATGTTCAAAGGCGCCCCAGCCCCATTTGTCATGGAACTGCCCGCCTACCATTTTCCAAAGGTCAGCAACCTGGTGCAAAGCGTCTGGCTGCGGGCCAAGTCTTTCATCATCAAGGCCGGCACCATCATTTTTCTTTCCTGTGTTGTGATCTGGTTCCTGTCCAACTTCAACTGGCAGCTGCAAATGGTCGACCAAAACCACAGTATTCTCAGAACACTTGGTTCCCTGATTGCACCAGTCTTTGCCCCACTTGGATTCGGTGACTGGCACGCCACCGTGGCTGTCCTCGCCGGTCTGATTGCTAAAGAAAACTGCGTCGGCACCCTGCACATCACGTTTGGCGCCGGCAGCTCCAGTGCCGCATTTGCCAGCGTTCTGCGCGGGTATTACACCCCAATGGCTGGTTACGCGTTTCTCGCCTTCAACCTTCTGTGTGCCCCTTGTTTTGCCTCTATCGGGACCATGTACAAGGAGTTCGGCGACACCGGCTGGACCTGGCGGGCGGTTGGCTATCAAACCCTAGTGGCCTACATGGTCGCCGTTGTGATCTACCAATCCTCGCTGGTTTTCACCCACGCTATCGCACCCGTTGGTTTGATTATGGGCATCATTGCTCTTGCGCTGATGATTTACGGCGTGTTTATCAAACGTGAAAGTCATCAGTATCAGCTCACTCTGGATTAATTCGATCGTCACCTCAGTACCAGAAAGGTCGTCTCGCCCATGTCAACACTCATTCTTGCCGCCATCATCTTTGGCGCTGTCATCTACATCACCTACCTGCGTTTCTTCAAAAAGAACCATTCAGGCGGCTGTCACGACTGTGAAGAAGTCGGCTGTCCCCTCGTCGATCAAGCGAAAATGATGCAACGCAATAACGCTAAAAAAACGGATTAACATGTTTGCCCCTTGTCTTGTGCAAGGGGCTTTTTTTGTGGGCTTATTCATACCTGTGAAACCTTAATGCGCGTAACTTGCGTTCCGTTCCGTGAATCTGGGCGGGCGGCGTAGTGGGTCGCTCCGGAGCTATTGAATTTCTTCCAGAAATTCAAGGATCTCCTCCGACTCTTAGACTACTAAGCGAGGAAGGAACCCTCGCTAACTAGTCTCGACACCACGCCGCCCGCCCAGATTCACTCCACTACACTCAAATTGAACACTTCTAATTCACGAGTTAAGTATCGAACCAGCAGTAGCCCTAGTTCGCAGATTATCC
>NZ_BBAG01000019.1 GCF_001311135.1 Secundilactobacillus paracollinoides DSM 15502 = JCM 11969 | reverse complement strand
AAACACTCGAAAAAACCGTCCAGCCCTCGGCTAAACGGTTTGCAATTAAATCCCACCTGTTGCGTAACAACAGTGGGTTATTCCGGTCACCTTTTTAGTCTCACAGGGCTAAATTAAAGAACTCTTTATGACAGTGTAGCGCAGGACATTTTAGGCGTCAAGGTCAAAGTGTGTCGCAAAACAGGTGTGTGCTGATTTTGTCCATTGTTCAATGAGTTAAATACTGCTAACATGTCGCTCCGTTCCGCCGGTCGGCCCTGCAGGCTGAGGTGGGTCGCTCTGGGGAGTTATTGAATGTCTTGTCCGAAATTCAAGGATCTCCTACGTCTCCCGTGTTCGTAACCGGCCAAAAGACAGCCGCTAACGAACACCGACACCACAGCCTGCAATGCCGACCGGCTCCACTACGCTATGATACTTGTCATGGTCTTCTTGGTTAGTGAGTCTTCAAAAGCGGTGTCATGAATCCTGTTAATTAATCTTTCCAGTGGCTAGCATATTGTGCGAAGCATTGCTGTCTATGGGTTTACTAGCAGTTGAGGGCGGATTCTCCGCAAACTAGGGCTAACGCCATGGCGATGTTTAGCTAATGGTAAAAAGGTAGCTCAACGTCAGTGGAATGGAGTAATTTGGCAGGTTGTCGTGGTGTCGACATCAGTTAGCGACCGTACTTTGGTCGGTTACTGATGTGCGAGACGATGAAGATCCATTCGAGAGCTGCGCAGCAGGAATCGAATTAGCTTCATCGCGAGCCACTTCGACAGCCTGCCAAATTGCGGAATGCAACGGACTCGCCCACCCCTTTCCAGCATCCCAACAATCACCAATAAGCAACGCATTATCTCAAAATAATAGTTGCACGATCAAAAAATCTATGCCACAATACAACCAACAAAGGACGGTTGTGGCCGTCAAAAATAACGAGTGCCTGTGAGCATTCATTTTGGAGGAATTGAATATGGAAACAACTGTACATGACCACGCGTTAACCACCAACAAAAGTGGACGATTGCCTCAACGTCAGCTGGATTTGCTTTGGAGAATATGGATGTGTTATTTCTCTCGTTTGCACTTTCGTCGATCATCGCTGAATTACACATCAGCGGTGCTCAAGCTGGATTGATTTCATCGATCACCAATTTGGGGATGTTAGCGGGTGGTATTTTGTTTGGCGTCATTGCGGACCGGTTTGGGCGGGTCAGGACATTTTCGCACACTGTGTTTATTTTTGCGATTGCAACGGCGCTGATGTACTTTGCAAGTAACATCACGCTCATCTATGCCTGCCGGTTCTTAGCAGGCGTCGGTGCCGGTGGTGAATACGGTGTCGGCATTACGCTGATTGCAGAAAATTTCAAGCACAAAAATATTGGTAAAATGACCTCGGTTGCTGCCATCGGTGGTCAAATTGGGGCAATCTTAGCCGCAATTTGCGCGTCGTTGATCATCCCAACGCTGGGCTGGCGGGCACTGTTCTTGTTCGGGCTGATTCCAGTGGTGCTGACCTACTTTATTCGGCGTCACTTACACGAATCTGATGAGTTTATTGCTGCTAAAAACGCCGTTAAAGATCCGCGGAAACGGGTTCGGATCAGCGCCCTTTTTAAGACACCGCAACTCGCTTATCAATCCGTTGCATTAATGGTCATGGTTATCGTACAAATTGCCGGCTACTTTGGCCTGATGAACTGGTTGCCCTCTATCATGCAACAAAAACTCGGTCTCAGCGTTTCTGGCTCCTCCCTCTGGATGATTGCCACAATTGTCGGGATGAGTATTGGGATGCTGACGTTTGGCTCTATTCTGGATTACTTCGGACCGCGGCGTGCATTCGGCATCTTTCTGTTATGTTCAGCCGTTTCTGTCTTCGGTATCACGCTGGCGTTTAACGAACTCACCCTGCTGTTTGCCGGTGCAATTCTCGGCTTCTTTTCAAACGGGATGTTTGGCGGTTATGGTGCCGTCATTAGCCGGCTTTATCCAACGGAGATCCGGTCAACTGCTAACAACGTGATCGTCAATGTTGGTCGAGCAATCGGTGGTTTTTCATCCGTCGTCATTGGCTTCCTGATGGACCGCTACTCGCTGACTGTCGTCATGGGCTTCCTGGCCGTTCTCTACGTCATCAGCTTCATCACCATGTTGACGATTCCAAGCCTTCGCAGACTTGGTCAAGTTAATGAAGGTTAGGGTCGTTGATTGCATTTGAAATCGTTTCCGTGTAAAATGGTGCTAAACTAAACGTTATCTGGGGTGCCTTTTGGCTGAGATACACCCATTGAACCTGATCTGGTCAGTACCAGCGTAGGGAGAATAATGAATGAACTGTGCAATTTTTGAAATCATAAAAAGCCAAAAGGACGTTTTCAGGATAACTGAAGGCGCCCTTTTTTTGCAGTCAGATCTCGTTTAGTACCAAAAATTTTAGGAGGTATCATCATGAAACGTTCAAATGCTTGGCATTTACGCGACATTATCTTATTAGCTTTAATTGCGATCTTCTGCGGTGTTATTTTTTGGGTGATCGGTCCGCTCTATAACATTTTGACCGTTGCTTTAACGCCAGTTGGCCTTGGACCGGCTGCAAACGACATTCTCATGGGCGTCTGGTGCATGGCTGGTCCCCTGGCCGGCATCATCTTCAAGCGAATCGGTGCCGCCTTTCTTGGTGAATTCTTAGGGTCCGTTGTTGAGATGTTTCTCGGCGGCCAATGGGGCGCTAGCACGATGATCTCTGGCGTTGTCCAAGGGATTGCATCCGAACTTGGGTTTACCTTTACCGGCTACAAGAACTTCAACTGGTTAGGTCTTAACATGAGTGTGCTGACGACAACGATCATCACCTTTGCTTGGGACATGGCACGAAACGGTTACGCCAGCTACCACTTCGGCTTACTGATTGCGCTGTTCATTATCCGGCTGATCTCAATGTGGGTCTTTGGCGGATTATTATCAAAAGCCATCACCAACCTGCTAGACCGTACGCATCTGTTGCAAACACAAACTCGCTAGAATTGAGGTTTTATAATGGCTACCGTGTCTGTTAACCACCTATCATTTGCATATACTGCTGAGGATGAAACACCCAAGGCCACGCTGACCGATCTCTCGATGACGTTTAAGAACGGCGCGTTTACCCTGCTCACTGGGCCATCAGGGTCTGGTAAATCAACCCTTTTGAAACTCATTGCCGGGTTGTACCCAGCCTTTTCCGGCAAAGTAACTCACGGGACGCTGACGCTGAATGACCAGCCATTGTCAGCAATTACGCCGACGAAGCGTAGTCAATTGGTGGCCATGATGTTTCAAAATCCCAATCAGCAATTCGCAATGGATACCGTGGAAAACGAACTGATTTTTGCGTTAGAAAACCAACAATTAGCCCCATCAGATATTCCGCCGCGCATCGACAAGGCACTGGATTTTCTTGAAATCACAGCGTTACGCGACCGCGTGCTCAGCACGTTATCGGGCGGTGAAAAACAAAAGGTGGCCCTTGCCGTCATCGTTGCAATGGATTCTGATACGATTCTCCTCGACGAACCATTTGCCAGCGTGGACCCTGAGGCCCGCCAACTGTTGCTGGGTAAACTCTCTCAGTTGCAACGTGAACAGCATAAAACGATAATTTTAGCCGACCACGATTTGGAAGATTACGGTCGCTACATTGACCAACTGATCGTGATGAATGCTGACGGCACCGCGTTGACACGCCTTTCAGATGCTGAAAAAGACCAGCGATTGGCGGACTTCAGCCGGAGTAAGACCGACCAGGTAACATTCGCACTGCCAACCCAAACGGAAGACCCAGCAATTCAACTCAGTGGCCTTAAATTAACGGCCGGCACCCGAACGCTGCTTGACCAGGATCAGTTTACGTTCTATCAAAATCGGATTACATTACTGACTGGCCCCAATGGCGTCGGTAAATCAACACTGCTTGACGCGATGGCAAAGCTTCATCCGTACGCTGGTTCCATTCAAGTCAAAAATCAAGAAGTTCATAAGTGGGCGAAACGCAAATTCTATCACCATCTCGGCATCGTGTTTCAAGACGCCGAAGAGCAATTTTTAAACGTCACCATGGCAGAGGAGCTTGCACTGTCGACGAAGAACAGTCAACAAGCTGCGTACTTTAAAGACCGCTTGCCAGCCATGTTGCGCCAGTTACGGCTAGATGGTATGGCTGAGCACGTCGTCTATTCTCTGAGCGGTGGTCAGAAAAAGAAGCTGCAAATTCTTGAAATGCTGATGATGGGCACGCCAATTTTGTTATTCGATGAACCGTTTACGGGATTGGACTTCAGGTCGATGCAACAGGTCATCGTGCTGATGAAACAGGTTGCGCACGACTGCCATCAGACCTACATTATCGTTAGCCATCAGCTGTACGGCATTGCAGACCTGATCGACTATCACGTTCAATTGCGCGATCAGCAGCTCACTTACGAGGAGTCCCTGTCATGAACCCAACATTTAAATTTGCGCTGGCGGTGTTGATTGCACTTGAAATTTCATTCACCAGCGTGTGGGTGATCAACGTCGTGCTGGCGGTGTTGGGGCTGCTTGTCATTTTGTGGCACCGGACCCCATTAAAACGAGTTGGCCTGTTGCTGCTCGTACCACTGATTCCGGCAACGGCACTGGCTGTTGCCATGTTGATGCAGGGCCGTGGCGACAACAATGTGCACTTCGCCACCGTTTTGTTCACCCGGATCTACGCCTACGTCTTTGTAGGGTCCGCTGCTACGTTAACGACCCCTATTCAAACGTTGGTGATGTCATTGGAACAAAACGTGCACGTTCCCAGCAAATTTGCCTATGGTTTTCTCGGTGCTTTCAATCTCATGCCGAAAATCGTCAGTGAGGTTGCAACGATTCGTGCCGCTGGGCAAATGCGTGGCCAGGTCTTACATTTCTGGTCGCCACAGTTATATTTCAAGGCCATCCTGGCCTCACTGAACTGGTCTGAAAACCTCGCTGATGCCATGACATCCCACGGTTTTGTCGAGGATGCGGCCAGAACCCACCTCACTGTTATCACAATTAAATGGTGGGATTGGGTGCTCGTCATTGTGCCACTACTGGTGCTTCAAGTTGGGCTGTTTGCCGTTCATTTACCGTAATCTCATTATTTTCTAACCCAGTTTTCAAAAAAGTTATATAATGATGACAAAAGAAGGTGATGGATATGAAACAAAGTTCACTCAAGTTTACAACGTTATTTGGTGTTATCGTGATCGTTATCGGTGTCATCCTTGAAGTTGGTGCCCTTTTCTACCATGTTGGCAGTCTCGAATCTGCTGAAATTGTTTTCACTGGCGCCATTGCCGTTACTGTGGGTCACGCGTTTTTCGGACTCGACTCACTTACACTTTCACTGGTGTTGACCACCATTAGTTCGCTTGGGGTTGGCTATTTTGTTCTCATTCAAACCCATCTGAATTGGTTGTGGGCCATCATCGCTTTTGTCGCCTTCTACGCTTTTATTCTATCCATGTTCAAGCTGCGCGACACCGTTCGCCATCGGCATCAATCATGGTAGACCTAAGCTTAGATCAACCCGGTCAACACCGAGACGAAAATAACACCTCATGCAAGGGTCCAGCTGGATTCTTGCATGAGGTGTTATCTTTATTTTTAACATTAGTAAGCCGTACCAACAACGTAGTAGGTAGCACCGCCGTCATCGGAGCGTAGTAATTGCCCAGTAGAATTTGTTTTAAACCAAGCAACCGTTGGCTTGTACTTGGATCAACGTACTTCGCCCGCATGTTCGGTGACTGATGGTTTTCACGCACCTGAACGGTATAGATGTTAGGACTGGACTGACTGATCTGCATGATCAGATCCTGACGGGCGTATGCACCGCTTAATAAGCGATAGATCCGTTCCGTAAGTGTACTCTGGTAAACCGTATGCGTTTGTGTTGCAGAACTGGTTTGGTCGGCCGATTGGCTGGTGGTTACGTCAGAACTTGTATCAGCAGAACTCGTGCTTGCTGCGTTTGTGGTAGACGAGGATTCCACCCGGTAGTTCGCGTCACTGTTACTATCGGAAGAAGCACTGGTTGACGCATTCGAACTGGACGACGCCTTATCCGCAGCCGAAGTCGTTGTCTTGTCTGACTTCTTAGTGGACTGACTCGTTTGCGTTTCAGCCTTTTTTGATGAACCCTGATTGACTGGAATTGCCGCAGCCAACGAGGAGCACACTAAGTGCGAGTGGTACCATCAATTTCAAAATAGGTTTCATAATCGCGGTAATAACCAAGTATTGGTCTTACCCACCTCCTTTGTCTTCATCTCTCCTTAATTATAGCATTAGTTGGGTGGAAAATAACGGTTTCAAGGACTAGATTTCATTAAAATGTAAGGGTTTCCATTACTGATATACCACAATTTTATTAAATGTGACGGGTGTCCTATGTCAACTGGCAAACGGCACAAAAAAAGAGGCCCAAAAGCAACAACTTTAAGGCCTCTTGCAAGTTACGACTATGATTGTCTTACACGTGTTGTCGTTCGCGCGTCTTACTAAATTTACCTTCTGCTAACTCTAAGGTTTGCTGCATCAGCGTCGTAATGGTCATTGGGCCGACCCCACCCGGCACAGGCGTAATCTTTCCAGCAACTTGAACCGCTTCATCAAAATCCACGTCACCAACAAGTTTTCCGTTTTCATCGCGATCCATACCAACATCGATCACTGTGGCACCAGGCTTAATATCTTGCCCCTTGATGAGGTGTGCCACCCCGGTTGCGACGACCAAAATATCAGCCGTCCGGGTAATACCGCTGAGATCCTGGGTAAACTTATGGGTATAACTGACCGTGGCATTGCGATTGAGCAGCATGGCGCCAAGCGGCCTGCCAACAATGTTAGAGCTCCCGACCATAACAGCATGTGCCCCTTCTAACGGCACGTGGTAAGTGTCCAACATTGTCATGATGCCGCGCGGTGTGCACGGCACTGGATAGGCTTCAGCACTATCTTCAAATAACCGGCCCAAGTTCACTGCTGAACCCATCAACATCCTTACTCGGTAAAATTGCTTGAATAATTGCCGATTCATCGATCTGTTGGGGTAACGGCAATTGGACTAATATCCCATGAATACTGGCGTCACGGTTGTACTCGTGAATCACCGCAAGTAGTTCATCCTGAGTTGTCGTTTCAGGCATCCGCTTATCAATTGAGGTAATCCCAACCAGTTTGGCTTTACGATGCTTATTACGAACATAAATCTGACTTGCTGGATCGTGACCGACCAGAATCACGGCGAGTTTCGGTTCGATACCAGCTGTTTTTAACGTATTCACTTTTTCAATAATGGCCGCATCCATTTGCTTAGATAACCCTTTACCATCGATTAACATCAGTGTCTCAAGTCTCATTATGCAGTGTCAAAGTGGCGTCTCGTTTTCATTTTGTTTCAAACTAAGAAAGTGGTCTGAAACAATTTTCTTACAGTGCAATCATACACTAAATTAACCAGTTTAACAATCGTCAAACACAAACTTTAATTCTATATTCATTATAATTATTCGTATTATATGCCATTTCTCATTTAATTCGGCCATTAATGAAACCATCATGAGCGAAAAGCAAAAAGGCTCAGCAAGTCTTCACTTGACTGAGCCTTTTTTAATTATTTAAAGACTTAGGCGTTGACCTTACCCGCAAAGCTAGGCATAAAGTAACTGCTAATCGTTTGGATCTGCACATCTTCGCCAGGTTCTGGTGCGGCAACGTATTGGTTATTGCCGATGTAGAGAGCAACGTGGTAACTGGCACCTTGACTACCCCAGAAAAGCAGATCACCAGGTTGGGCATCCGAAACAGCTTCCTTAGTCACCTTAGATTCTTGGGTAACGGTATAGTGGCCAAGTGTGATACCGGCTGCGTGCTGATAAACGTAATCTGTCAGACCTGAACAATCCATCCCCTTTAAGGATTCGCCACCCCAAACATAGGGAATGTTCTCAGTTGCAAGCTGCTTGGCCAAGGCGACAACTTTCTTCGTCGTACTGCTTGTGGCACTGGTGCTAGTGGTCGAGGTACTGGTTGTATCGGCACTGGTACTAGTTGCGGCGCTGTTGGTTGTGGTTGACGTTGCGCTGCTCGTCTCGCTATCAGAAGCAGCATTAACAGCATCATGAGCTGCTTGAGTCTCAGTCTGATTCGGCAATGCTTGAATGGTAGCAGCATGCGCACTCACAGTAGAAACACCAAACAAAGCAACGGTCGCAGCAAGTGCGAGAACTGTCTTTTTAAAAGTCATAGGAACACCTCATCTATTATTTTCTTTAGGTTTCATTATAGCAACAATTTAATGATAACTCGTGAAGATAACTAGAAGATTACGTGAAGGTGATGATTTGGTGACAGAGAGTGTGAAGCAAGGCGGTCCAGGGGCGGTGTGTAACGAACACTGACCGAAAAGTCTGGGCCTGACTTTTTGGTCAGTGTTCGTTACACGTTAGCCCCGTGCCTTGCTGAACACGTTTAGGCAATATAGCAGGAAAGCACGTCGCCAAACCGCATCCTATCAGAAATGCCTGAACTTGGCATTTTTGCCAGAGCCCGTTACATGGCCGCCCCTTGCCTTGCTGAACACGTTTAGTCTCGAGGCTAATAGCCGGTTAGTTAGAAAAGTACGAGCCTAACTTATTTGACTAAAGTTGCTTACCCAAGTATCCCTCAGCCTTGCTGACGAAGTTGAGGCCATATAAGCTAGAAAACCATTGCCAAAAGCCCTAGGTAGAAAAAAGCCTGATTCTTATCCCACAAACCCTAACCGCCTTCAATAAACAACAAATCCACATAGAAACGACTCAACCATCCCCGCTCTCAATCCCACCATTCCCCCATTCCAACGCATCATTGTCCTTTCTCGTCCAAATCGGCTATAATAAGGTTAGACCAAATCAAAAGGTGGAGGGATCTTATGGAACAAGAAATGAGCGCAATCGCTGAAAAAATCATTGGATACCAAAAAAAGCACAATTTGACGGATACTGAACTCGCACTGAATCTTCATATCACGGTCGAACGACTCCATAACATTAAATCAATGGAAAGCCAACCGACTGCAGAAGAAACGGCGAAGTTGACGAAGTTTATTAATTAGAGCGTGTCTGAAGTCGCTTAGGTGCAACCTCTTGCCTTCTGGAACGCGTTTCGACACGGTGGCCAAGAAAGCACATCACAGCAACCTAGCCGGAACAACCGCACCAACCAATCAAATAACCGAACAAAAGCGGCTTGCCCGAGTAATCACTCGCAGCAAACCGCTTTATTTTTATCTCTATTTCGCTGTAAGTTCAGCAAATACGTCTCGATAAACCGCATACGTCGGGTCATCTAAACAAACCATCTGCACATCAAGTGGCGCATCAAACGCACGAATGGTGGTGAGCGCAATTTCTGCAGCTGGTTTCAACGGATACCCGTAAACACCTGTACTGATGGACGGAAAGGCAACCGTCTGGCAATGATTTTCGACAGCCCGTTTTAAACTATTCACATAACAGGCCCGCAACAGTTTGGGCTCCTCAAACGACCCGTCACGCCAAATTGGTCCGGGCGTATGGATGATGATTCGGCTGGTAACTCAAATCCAGGCGTAACCTTCGCCTCGCCGGTTGGACAACCACCCAATCTTCGACAGGCGATATCCAATTGCGGCCCGGCTGCGCGATGGATCGCACCATCCACGCCACCACCTCCGACTAATCCTGTATTGGCGGCGTTCACGATTGCGTCCACCCGTATCGTTGTAATGTCTGCTTGAACTACTTGAACGGTTGCCATCCTGTCATCCCCTTATCTTCGGCGTGACCACCAGTGTCGTTTTTCCTTAGCGGGTTCATCCGAGGCAGCCCCCTTCTTTTGCGCCTTCATCCGCGCCATCCCCACCTGCATTGGATTCATCGCCAACGCGTTAAGATCGATTTTTTTCTTCGTTGCTGCAGTTTCTTTCACAGGTGTGTCTTCAGTGTGTTCTTCGTTTTCTGTCATCATTCAACCTCGCATCTGGTATTCCCGACAAATTACTGTATAATGGTCGGTGTTGATGCTCCTATTATAACGCCACGAGCGCTGAAAGTACCTGCATAGACATCAATTAACCAATCAGCATCACTAATTAGTTTAGGTCATTCATTTAAAACGAGGTGTCGCTATTGAGTATCCAGATTGTGACGGATTCAACCGTGCAATTAACCGAAGAAGAATTAGCTGATTTACCCATTACCGTGGTACCGCTCATTGTTCGCTTAGGCGATAAGGAGTATTTAAACGACGGTAAGGATATTACAAACGTTGAAATTTTAAGTCACCTCACTGGTGATGAAGAACTCCCAAAAACAAGCCAACCGTCAATTGGCCAATTTCTTGACGTGTTCAACGACATTGGCGATGCGGGCGATGAAGTGTTGTGTTTGAATCTGACACACCATCTCAGCGGGACTGTGAACGCTGCTCGGCAGGCGGCTGATATTTCCGAAACAAAGGTAACCGTCATTGACTCGTTGTCCATTGACCGTGGCCTGGCCTTTCAGGTCATCACCGCTGCAAAAATGGCGAAAAACCACGCGCCACTAGAAAATATCATCAACGCCATTGACCTGCATCGACAAAATACGGAAATCTATGTGTTTTTAAACACGTTGGAAAACCTGATCAAGGGTGGTCGACTTAGTCGAACGGCTGGTGGCATTGCCAATTTGCTGCACATTAAGGTGGTTGCTGAACTCAAGGATGGCGCGTTGCAGGTAGCTGCTAAGGGCCGTGGTAAGCGATTCTTAAATAAGCAGATCGACGAACTCGTGTCTCGCATTCAATTACTATCACCGGCAAAAGTAGGCTTAACCCACGTGGATAACTTGACGCAAGCAAGTGAAATTGCCAATCGCATTCATGAGAGTTTACCGAATACCGAGGTAACCATTCATGAGGCCGGCCCCGTGATAAGTACGTATACGGGATTGGGTGCGTTGGCGGTTGAGTTTTATACAGATTAGAGCGTGGAAGAAGGCGCTTAAGGGGCAGAATGTAAGGGACTCTGACGGAAAATCCCGGTTCTGGATTTTGTGTCAGAGTCCCTTACATGGCCGCCCCCTTGCCTTCTGAAACGCGTTTCGGCACGGTAAACTAGAAAGCCAGTCAAGCCAAAAAAATAAAGAGCGCCATCAACCCAAATCGGCTGATGACGCTCTTTTTCTATACAATCAGCATTCAAAAACCCTATTACCGGTCCTGCTGCTTAGCCGCATTCGCCTGATTACGTTTCAGGTTCTCGGAATGTTGTCTGGTTTGTTCTTCCTGCTTAAGCCGTTCAACCTCTGCTGCATGTTCTTTGGCCGCCTTTTCTTTAGCCTGTGAACGCGATTTCAGATAGTTATAAACAGCCACTACAATGAAGCCGAGGATCACCTGGAATGGAAACGAGATCACCATGTTCATTGAATACGGTTTATGCGTCATTAATGGTGCAACGAGGTCGTAAATAATCAGCAAAATCGTCATTGCCATGACCACTTGAATCGTATCCCGAAGCCACTTTGGTAGTTTTTGCCACCATTTCCATATCTGATCCACAACAAATTCCTCCTACAACTCGCCCTGATTACGTAATTCTTTTTCTAATAACTGCGCATCCATATAGTCAAACGCCACTTCATCGACATCGGCAATCTCAAACATGGTCCCCAACGGATCAATGATCATGCCCCCTTCAACTTGGTGGAAGATAAATTGTTTATCATCTAACCGACTCAGATAACCGGTGATACTCTGATAATCGTGGAGTTGAATCCGGACGATCCGCCGCATGGCGACTGACTGGCCCAGAATCATTGAAAATAGATCCGTGGTCGGATCAAACAGCCGCTCGTCATTCAGTCCAGGTTGTTTGGTGACGCCAACCCGCTGATCAATGCTGATGAAGGTCTCAACCACCTGCAGATAGTCAGACCGCGTAATCACCTGTTGTATAGCCGACAATTTAGTCAGCCAATAACCGCCAAACTGCCCCGCCATATCCACTAAGTTGATCAAAACGGTGTCATACGTTAAAGTATTGACCCGCCCGACAAAGAACATGCCTTCGTCAGCTTTCGGATTAACGGAAACCAGTGCGTTGATCTCTGCGGCGTGTTTCAGCGCTTCCACGATCCTCGTCTGGCTTTCAACCAGGTGGGTCGTCACTGGGGGCATGTTTTCAAACACGCCCATCGCAACGGTCTGAAGCGTCAGTTCCTTGCCTTCAAACTCAACAAGAAGCAGGTCCGCAAATTCAAAGGTTAATTTTGGCTTATCGCTAAGGTCAAATTTATCAAAGACCTGAAAATCCATATCGTGGTCTGAGATCCGGGTCACTTGGCCTTCGTAAAATTTATCTGAGTCGCGTTCAACCACCATGACGGTACTTTCATTGACCATCGCATTTTCCAACACTTGGCGCACCAGGGGTCGTTTTAAATTAAACGCTGATGTTAGTTTACCATAACTCACAAAGTGAGACTGCTGTGCGTTTTCAATTCGAAATCGCATACTGTCCAAGTCATCGCTGTCAAACTCAACAAATTCAATGGCTTCAAAGGTCAAATAGACAGCCCCGTCCTCGATGCCGCTATCGTCAAACGTGGTCAAAACGATACTGAGCTCGTCAATGATG
This sequence comes from Secundilactobacillus paracollinoides DSM 15502 = JCM 11969, assembly GCF_001311135.1. GTDB lineage: Bacteria > Bacillota > Bacilli > Lactobacillales > Lactobacillaceae > Secundilactobacillus > Secundilactobacillus paracollinoides. The sequence goes on along the minus strand of NZ_BBAG01000019.1, from coordinate 38,965 downwards.
TTGACGTACCCAGTATACACAACGTTTTGATTCAGCTGATAGACGTTTACTAAGGCTTCGCGTTGCAACGCAAACCTTAAATCGTTTACGATTGAATTCAAATTGTCTCACCTTCTTTTAATTATTCTCAAACAGCTATGATAGCACATCTGAGTCCTAAATACTTAGAATAACTACGAAATTGCGTTACTAACAAACGCTTTTAACCGGTCACCGGTCAACCCGCCGCTGAGCCCAACAAGTAATTTGATCCGGGCTTTTTGGCCGTTTAGTCCCTGACAGAGGATCAAGCCCATTTTAGTCAGTTCAATGCCGCCGCCCTCATAGTCGTAAATGTCCTGGGCTACACCATTATAACAGCGTGATACCAACACAATTGGAATTCTGAGCGCCAGAAGTTTTTCGATGGCAGGCAAGGTTGCGGGTGGCAGATTACCGGCACCAAGGCCCTCAATCACAAGTCCCTTAGTCTCAGGCGTTGCGATGGCGTTGAACAGCGTACCATCCATACCAGCATAGGCCTTGATCAAGAAAACGTTGTCGTCAACGTGATCAATATCGCAAGTCCCCTGTTGAATTAATTCCTGGAAGTACTGTGCCTTCCCCTTAGCGACCACGCCAATGGGACCGAACGTTGGCGTCCGAAACGTTGCCACGTTCGTCGTATGCGTTTTTGTGACATAGCGCGCAGTGTGGATCTCATCGTTCATGACCACCAGCGCACCTTTGCCTTGTGATTCCGGCGTGGCCGCAACCATGATGGCACTCTGAAAATTATACAGACCGTCTGAACCGATCTCGTTTGACGACCGCATGGCCCCGGTCAGCACAATGGGAATATCACTCGTCTGTGTTAAATCCAAGAAATAGGCCGTTTCTTCCAGGGTATCAGTCCCGTGGGTGATGACGACACCGTCAACGCCTTCAGTAACGGCACGGTCGATGCGCTGCTTGATCTGGAGCATTACGGATGGCGTAACGTGCGGTGATGGTAAATTAAAGAGTTCATCCGTAATCAGGTTCACCTGGCCATTTATAATGGTGGCTTCCTTAGCGATTGGATTCTCTGCGTTGGGCACAACTTCACCCTTTTCGTTTTGCGACATCGAAATGGTGCCGCCTGTATGAATTGCTAAAATTGTTTTCATCATTAACCTCGTGGTTTTCGAATTGAATTATCCTTACAATAACGTATTTTACCCGCCTTTTGGCAAAAGTGGGTTAAAATAGAGTAAAATCCTGTGATGAGACGGAGGCGCACCAAATGCCGAGTACACCTGATAACAACCAACCCAAGGGCGGGTTGCCCAAAATCAAAGTCCACATTAAGCCGCAGCCAAGCTCGGGTGGTTTTGCCAACTGGGGACCCATTTTTCAGTGGGCAACTGACGGCCTGAAGCACCTGTTCCACCGGTCCCATTAATTTTTAACGCAGCGCCAAATGATACCGCCAATGGCCTTGGCGGTTTTTTGTTAGTATCAAATATTATTCTCATAATATTATTTTATTCATTTCTGGTTGGGGCCCGTATTTTTACTCCAATCGCCCAGAGCATTCACCTCATCTTTTGTGTGTCTACTCAATAAAGACGTAACGCCACCCCAATTTGTTTTAAAATAAAAGTTAAGTAATCACGAATTATCAGAAAATCTCCTCAAGAACCGTGATTAAATAAAAATGAGATTATCTAATATTCTTTCATAATCTTGTAATTTAAATCGTTAGTTGTATAATTTTACATTAAGAAGTCGAGAGGAGATGTCACTGTGTTAAAAACTTTAATTTTTGCGTTGTTACCGATCATCGTGACCATTGCATTAGGATATTTTGCAGCTGCTCAGAACTTTTTTGACGATCACGATAGTCAGGTCTTTGTCCGATTAGTCATGAACTTCATGCTCCCACTAAGCGTCTTTTCGGGTATTTGGAGTACGCCCAGAAAAATCATCATCAAGGATATTCCCTTGGGTGTCTGGCTGCTTTGTAGCATGGTTGGCTGCTACATCATCTTTCTCATCATGAATCGGTATCTTTTTCACACCTCACTACATATCGCAACACTGCGCGCAATGTCGGTCGCTGATCCCTCCGTGCCCTTCATCGGCTCTGCCATTCTGCCGCTTATTTCGGCGCCTCACAAAGTGCCATTACAATTGGTGTCTGTACCCTCATTATCAATATTCTGATCCTCCGACCGTTTTTGCCACCCTCAGCAGTGATGCCAGTCTCGGGTCACGGCTCCTTGGCACGTTAAAAAAGCCGCTTGTCGCTGCCGCACTGCTCGGTTTTATTCTCGCATTGCTTGGCTGGCAAATGCCCGAAGAACTCAGCGGTTCCTTTGAACTGTTGGGCAAGGGCGCCGGTGGATTAGCTATTTTCGCCACCGGGATCGTCTTATTCACCCGGAAGATCTTAGTTAATAAAGCTATTGTGGGCACTGTTTTTTCAAAGAATATCCTGTTTCCGCTCGTTGTCTGGGCAATTATGCTGGCGTTGGGGGCAACGTCTGAGTTGCAACGCTTAGTTGTGCTCACGCTGGCAATTCCAACGGCAACCATGCCTACCACACTTGCAATTCAGTTCAACGTTAATGAATCCGAACTCGCTTCGACGCAGTTTTGGAGTACCGTTTGCTCGTTCGTGACGCTCGCTGTTTTCCTTTTGGCATTGAGCTAGGATGTCTGGGGTAATAAAATGGTCATCGCTTTGTTTGGCGATGACCATTTTTTAGTTTGGCTTGTACGATAAGTTTAGTAGCTTTCTTGTCTTCGTGGCCGAAACGCGTTCCAGAATAATGTTAAGTGATAGTCCGTTGCATTCCGCAATTTGGCACGGCACTGTCGTGGCTCGCGATAAAGCTAATTCGATTTCTGCTGCGCAGCTCTCGAATGGATCTTCATCGTCTCGCACATCAGTAACCGACCCAAGGACGGTCGCTAACTGATGTCGACACCACAGCGCCGTGCCAAATTGTTCCATTCCACTGATATTGAGCTTATTTTTACCGTTAGTTAAGCATCACATTTGCGTTAAACCGAGTCCGAGGTGAATCCCCCTCGACTGCTGGTAAGCCTCTTGTCATCGATGCTTCGCACAATCTGCTAAGTACAGTAACAATCAGTTGACAGGGTCCATGACACCTGCTGGCTTCCGAACGAAGCGACATTAAAGTGCTACTTTGATAACCCAACAATGGAAAATATTCCAGAAGGCAAGAGGCGACCATGTGAGTAACTCTGCGCCTTAACCGCCTTCTTCCACACTCGCCACTACACTATTGTTTCCAACTCTAACAACTTCGAGATCTCATAAGTCGGTTGCGTATCAGTCTGGTTGTTAACCCCATTTGGATTGAACCAAACTGAATCCAAATCAAACCCATTTGCGCCCTTAATATCTGAGGTAAGTGAATCACCAATCACAAGTGTCTTAGATTTATCAAAGTTAGGAATTTGGTCCGCCACCAGTTCGAAAAATTCTGGTTCTGGTTTTTGTGCGCCTAGTACTTCGGAAATAAAGACGTTCTCGAAATAACCGTTGACGTGCGCATCCGCTAATCGTTTCCGCTGCGTCGCCGCCACGCCATTTGTGACAACGTACAACTCATAATTAGGCTTTAAATCAGTAATCAACTGCAGGGCATCCGGTTCAAGCTCATGCCCCTCAGCGAGGTGGTCCCGGTATAGTCTTTCAGCACGCGAATCATCAACTTCTGAGTGTCCCATGTGCGCAAATAAATCATGGAATCGTTTGACCAGTAGCGCTGGTCGTGTGATCTGCCCCACTTCGTATTGCCGCCAAAGCGATTCATTCAGTTGATGGTAATAAGCATAAGTTTCTGAACTCAATGGAAGGTTTAAATCTTGAAAAAGATGGATAACAGCCTGTTTCTCCGCTGCTTGAAAATCAAAAAGAGTATCGTCAACATCAAATAAGAGTGTTTGATAACGCATCATGAGGCCTTCTAAGCCAGTTTATGTTTTCGACTAAACATCCGGTATCCCGTAATCACCGTTGCCACTGCACAAATCACGATGGCCAGCCAGAATGCAATGTGCATCCCGTAGATAAAAATATCCGGTCGACCAGCGACATAGGTCGTCACATGCCGCCCTTCGTAATGGCTCATGGCAGCAAATAACACCGTGGTTGCGCTCGAAATGCCGATCACCATCCCGAGATTTCGTGCAAGCGCGTTCATCCCGCCAGCAACACCCAGGTCTTTCGGTGCCACGGCGTTCATAACGATCGTGTTGTTTGGTGCCTGAAAGATCCCGTTGCCAAGTCCAACTAAGCCGATGTTGGCCGTAAACAGCCAAAGCGGTGTACTTAGACTCGTTAGCATGTAACCGACTTGGCTGATTAAGATGAAACACAGGCCAACAAACGTGATCATCTCCGGACCAATTTTATCAGAAAGCGTCCCCGCTACTGGTGCCACGATCACCTGAACAATTGGGAAAATCATCAGAATGTACCCTGCCATATTGGGCTTTAACCCGCGGGCATTTTCTAAATAGAACGGCGCAATGACGTTGAAAAAGAAGTTTGTAATGAAGATCAGAAACCCACATAATAAACTGATTGAAAATTCTCGATTCTTAAATAGTGTAAACGATAATAACGGTTTTTCCAACCGATTTTCGGTGTGCACAAACCAGTAACCAACAATAATGGCAACCGCAAACAGCGCAAGGATCCACGGGTTCGTGAACCCAACTTCCTGCCCAAGGAAAATGGCAACAAAGAAGGATACCATCAGCAATGCCATGCTGGTCGCGCCGCTGCGGTCAATCTTTTCATGCGACATCGTGATATCCTTTGGAAAAATTGCCCGTCCAATCAGAATCGTCAAAATACCAACCGGGACGTTGATCCAAAAAATATAGCCCCAGCTCAAGTGTGCCAGCACGAGGCCACCAATCCCAGGACCGGCAATCGACCCTAAGGCCACAAAGGACCCAATCGTGCCTAATGCGCGACCACGTTCATTAAACGGAAAGACTTCCGTAACGATGCCGTTACTGTTCGCCATAGTCATCGATGCGCCAAGCGCTTGAACGACCCGTGCGCCTAATAACAGTGGAAAGCTGCCATTAAAACCGGCTAGAAGCGACCCAACCACAAACAATCCTGTCCCAATTCTAAAGATACGAATTTTCCCCAGCGAATCACCGAGTTTTCCGAACAATAATAGCAAAGCACAGATAACAATAAGATAGATGGAAACGACCCACTCGGACTGGTTCATCGGTACCTTAAGATCCCGACTGATCACGGGTAATGCCACGTTTACAATACTGGCATCCAACGTCGACATAAAGGTAAACAGCCCCGTTGCCGTCAAAATCAGCCAGCGATGTTTTTGGACATTTTCGTCTTCTAAATAGCTTTTTTCAGCCACTACGACACCCCTTTTTCTGAACATTTTTTTGATTCTAGATAATTAATGTACGCTTGACAACGTCTCCAAGTCAAGTCTATTAGACCGGTATATTTTGACATTTTCATGACGGATAGCTATGATACTTGGGAAGTATTATGAGGTGATTACACCTATATAAACGAATTTACACACGATTTTGTTTTAAATGACCTAAATTTTCTAAGAAACGAGGCACACTAAAATGACTGAACCTGATAATCGTTTCTATCAGCCAAAGGACGCCAAGGACGCGCTGTGCTACATCGAAGGTCTCTTTAACCAGTACGTTCAAGCGCCGCTGACCATGGAGCTGATTGCCTATCATCAAAAATTAGTCAAACAAATTGAAGACGATATCATCCCCACAGCAAAGGCAGCACATCAGGATGTCCAGGTAAAAAATGCCGAACAAATGGTGGATGCCATGCACACCTGGCTAAGAACAAGAATGAACGGCCAACCATACGCGGGAAAAATGCGCCACTTTAAGTTCGAGGCGGACAATGCTCGAACAAAATATAAGCGTAAAGTGCTTAAAGGTAGGAGATCAGGGGGGCATCGGTCGGTGAGACATGGGTAGAGAGTGGAGCAAGGCGGTTTAGGGGCGCTGTGTAACGGGCGTTTGCCTTGCGAAACTCGTTTAGTCTAGATAACAAGGGAGCGCAGTAGCTAGGACTACTCTGACTGCGAAACCCCAGAGTGTCCGGATCAGACTTTCGGACGTAAACTGCCTCATGTTGACCAGAGGTGCTCGATCCAAGTAATCAAGAAATTCTCGCCAACAAACCTATTTCAACAATTAACTTAAAATCCAGCCAAACGTAAAAAGTGCGCCTCCAGTAAGAATTACTACTGAAGACGCACTTTTAATTTAGTTAAAGCTTTATAGATTTCGTTCAATCGAGACTTCTAGGCTCATAGCCGAAACGTGTTCCAGCAGGCAGAGGGCGGAGCCTAAGCAACTTCCGGTACCAAATCCAAACCCGGAATTTGATCCCGAAAGTTACTTAGGCTCCGCCCTCTAACCGCCTGCTTCCACACTCTAATACCATCCATTAGCTTCCCAGAAAGACTTCGCTGCTGACCATGAACCGTACCGTGATGAGACGTACTGGTTGGCAACCTTTTCCTGGTTAGCTGCTGAATAGTCACCGTTCAAGTATGACGCACTTAATTGATACTTCCCAATGTATGAGCCATTGGTTGCTGTGTATGAACCGCCTGATTCCTTGTTTGCGATCCACGCCTTTGCAGAAGCATCTGAGCTAGACGTTGACGATGATGATGACGTCGTTGTGTTGCTTGAAGTGGTCGTGCTTGGCATGTAGTTGCTGGTTGTTGACGTTGTCCCAGTAGTTGAGCCAGTATAACCGGTCGTTGACTGGGTGCTATTACTATAGTTAGCACTGTTGTTAACAGTAGCTGACTGGGTGCTGTACGTGTTTGATGACGTTGTGCCATCAGGAATGGTTAACACTTCGCCAACATAGATCATGTGGTTTGAAATGCTGTTTGCCGTTTCGATCGCGTTGATCGTTGAATTGTTGTCCTGAGCAATCTGCCATACAGAATCACCGGACTTAACAGTAACCCGTGTATCAGCGCTTGCTGTGGTTGCGTTGAACCCAAGCCCTGCTGCGAAAATTGCCGTTGCACCTAGTGTTGCCAGTAATAATTTTTTCATGTAAGTTGAAAACTCCTTTTGTTTAATTGATGATGCCTATACTACAGACCCAACGTTACAGGCAAATATGTATGGTATTACAGTTCAACCGCAACCATTTCAAGAAATCTTCAAACTGTCATAATTTGTCATAAATTAACGGCAAAATGACTAGATAAATCGTTTTAATTGCACAAATACCGCTATTTCGTCCTATATTTCATAAAATTAAGGATTTGATTAGTTTTTCATCCGTTTTAATGAATCCTAATACGCAACATCTGACTAAATTCTGTTTGACAATGCCCATTGGACTGCGGTTTATGTCAGTGACTAACCTTCTCATGATTACCTAAAAAATAGGTTTGGATAACGAATCACTGCAATAAAAATCGCCAACTTAACGATTAAGTCGACGATCAAGTTGCTTCAAATATGAGTGGCAGAATCCAATTTGGACCGCTAGAACAAGCTACGCCAGTGTTTTTTCAAGAAATAAAGTTCCAACAACAGGGTTATACCGATAGGCTTCGATTGCGTGGAAGCCGAGTGCCCGATAGATCTTCTGAGCACCAGTCATTGTTGGTAAGGTATCCAACCGGATACGTTGATACCCCTTATCAGTCGCAATCGCAATGATGCGTTCGACCAGCTCTGCGCCAAGTCCGAATTGTCGAAAATTGGGATCAACGTAGAGCCGTTTTAACTCGGCAACGCCTTCCGAAAATTCGTGAACAGCCACCACGCCAGCCGGTTGACCGTCAATCTCCGCAATCAACAATGCGCCTTTTGGACCATTATAGCGGGTATCAAGGCTCGCAATTTCTTCTTGAAAATTCTGAAACGACAGGTCCAGATTGAGTGTTTTGGAATACGCTAAGGTCAATTTTTTAGCAATTTCAAACTCAGTTGCTGTCCTGGCTTGTATGTAGGTAATCTGTTTGGTCATTTGTCATCCTTCTTTGAGGTCAAGTGATCCTGTTTTGATAACCACTTGGCCGTTTTAGTTGATACTAATGTTGCTAATTCCTCATCCGTTGTCCCTAACTTATGGAGGATTGCCAACGTCACCAATAGCACGTCCGTCAATTCTTCCTTGGTATTCGCAGTCGTGAGCTGCTTATACCCACTGCCAGACGCATGCTGGCTTGATAGGTAAGCCTGACTGGATTCGCCAACTTCTTCCATTAATTTCAAGAACTGTTGGGACACCGTTTTAGGTTCCTGTTCAGCGGCTAACCGAATTTGTTTCATTAAATCTGACACATCGTCACCTCCTTGGTTACCCTCAACTATACCATGCTAGGTCGACGAATCTATCGGTCTTACGAAAATGATTGCACGATGTGTGACCATCCAGCCACGCCGACAGAACAGCCGCCTTGCTGTTTATATACAATTATAGTCACATTTTGTTTAATAAATCTTTTATTTCTTAGCGAGTTGATGTTGTTATCCCTATCGTTCTATGGTACGCTTTGGGCATATTAAGGGGCTTCATAGGGAGGAAAATTATGAAAATGCACCGTTTATTAAAGGGTATTGCCGCTGTTCTTGTCACTATCGGGATTGGCGCCACAGTTCTGCATCAGCCAGCAACTGCACACGCCTCATCCGTCTTTTCAAAAACGGATGTTAAGGGACCCACAGGTTATTTCAAAAGCGACAAAGCAGGGTTTGCCTTTAGGTGGGCTAATGTGAAAGTTAAATCCGGTACTGCCCGCGTGATCATTATGGGCGACTTTAAGGCCCCTCAAGTTGCGGTCATGTTGCCAACGAAAAATACAATCACAAATAATCGAACGAAATTCACTGCGCGTTTCCACACGCTCTCTAGCGCTGGTAAGGTTGGGACAAAGAACTACTATCTTTACCTTAATAAGAAGAGCAGCACCACGTATACCGCAAAACTGACCAACTACCGTAACGGCCGGGCAGTCAGCACAAAGGGAACCACGTATACGTTCACAAGAACGACGAAAAATCCCGCATCAACTTATGCAACCAAGTTTACAAAACCGACGATCACTAAGGTCTTTACAACGGCAGCAAACACCGAAGCTAAGGCACAAAAGACTGATATTACGGACTCTGATTACCAAGCAGCGCTTAAAAAGGCAGCCAACACATATGCCACAAAGGTTGCTAAGCAGGTTGTCACCGCCTTTGATCTGAAATAAGCATCACGATGAAAACGTCCAGCCAGGGGCGTTTTTTATTGCTTTGAAAAATACGCAGCAATGATAATTTGCAACATTATAGTTATTAATGTCCCGTATCTTAAGTTTGGGTTAAATTATTTCGCAACGCAACTATTGCGCTAGTCAAGCATTCGAATAAGTCTTATAATGATAGTCTGGAATTGTTATAGGTTAACTACTGTCTGTAACTGCGGTCGATATTTACGCCCTAAATGTCGGAACCGCTGGCGTTCATTAGCTAAGGAGTGAACATTTTGAGTCAAAGAATGATCGATATGTCCGGTCACCGAATCGGACGTTTGGTCGTGATCAAACGAGCTGGTAAGTTAAGTAACGGGAACATCACCTGGTATTGTCAGTGTGACTGCGGGAATAAATGTGTTGTTGACGGGCACCTGTTACGTACCGGACGCACCCTTAGTTGTGGGTGTATCCGCAAGCAGCGTTCCCGGGAACTTATTCGTAATAATACAAAAACACGACAATTTATCGGCAACTGGAAGCCATTAGAAAAAACGTGGCATCCCCGTGCGACCGACCGCCGCAAGAATAACAGCAGCGGCATTACCGGCGTCAGCTATGACCAAAAACAAGACCGTTGGATCGCCCGGATCTACTTTAAGGGCCGCTACGTCCTCAATAAGACTTTTGATAACAAAGCCAATGCCGTCGAAGCACGACGACAAGCAGAATTACGCTACCTGACCCCTCAAGAGCAGGTGGCTCAGCACTAAGTAAAAAGGCCCTACGAACATCACTGTTCGCAGGGTCTTTTTGATACTATGCTTCGGTCGTGATTGGCTCAAAGTTCAAATAACCGCCGTGGTCTTCATGCAGTAAGGCAACATCCTCACCAGCCGCTTGACGCTCATGAACCCTGTGTTCGCCCCATTCAGCCATATCAACGAGCAGTTGCCGCAGGGTCCGGCCATCATCCGTCAGGGCATACTCCACCTTGGGTGGCACCTGAGAGTACACTTTCCGACTGATGATCTTATCCGCCTCGAGTTCACGCAGTTGTTGTGTCAACATCTTCGAGGTGATGTTCGGCAAATTGCGTTTCAATTCCCCGGTGCGAATGGGGCCATTGCCGAGATAGCACAAAATCATCGGTTTCCATTTGCCACCAATGACTTCCAACGTTGCTTCAACACCAATGCGATAATTTTTTTCATGACCTGCCTCCTCCAATCCCTGATATGAGTCATTAGTTACTTTTTGGGTACTATCGCACTAAATAGTACGTACTTGTTTGTTATTGTGTAGCCACTATACTAACACTTGCATCACCAAAATAACAAGTGGAGAGGTAATGACGATGACAACTAACCAATTTTTATCCTCGTTTCAATTTAACAACGGTCTCACACTGAAGAACCGGGTCGTGATGTCGCCCATGACGACCATGACCAGTTTCTATAACGGGATGGTCACCAGCGATGAGCTGAACTACTACGCTGCCCGGGCTGCCGGACCAGGAATGGTCATTACCGCGGTGGCAAACGTTGCCGATTCTGGCAAGGGCTTCGAAGGCGAACTCTCAGTTGCGAGCGATGATATGATTCCTGGCCTGACCAAGCTTGCCCGCACCCTGCACCAAAACGGTACCAAGGCCATTATGCAGATTTTTCACGCCGGCAGAAAGTCGAACCACCATATTCTCCGTGGTGACCAGCCAGTGAGTGCCAGTGCGGTAGCAGCCGTTTACCCACCCGACTCTGAAACACCCCGTGCTCTCACTGAAGACGAGATCCAGCAATTGATCGTCGACTTTGGCGAGGCAACTCGCCGCGCCATTGCAGCCGGGTTTGACGGCGTTGAATTACACGGTGCCAACACCTATCTGTTACAGCAGTTCTTCTCACCTAACTCAAACCAGCGCACAGACAACTGGGGTGGTTCGCGTGAGAAACGCATGAATTTTGCGTTGGCAGTGATCGATGCCGCAAAGTCAGCAATTAAGAAATACGCCGACCGACCATTCTTGCTAGGCTACCGAATCTCGCCAGAGGAAATTGAGAATCCTGGCATCCGCTTGAAGATTCCCTGTATTTCGTCGATCAGGTCAAGGACAAGATCGATTACCTGCACCTTTCAATGGGGAACTATAAGCGGACGTCGTTGAACGATAAGACCAATACAAAAACACTCCTGTCGCAATTTGCTGCTCATACTAATGGCACCATTCCGCTGATCGGTATCGGTTCGGTTGAAACGCCGGCAGATGCCAATGCAGTGTTAGCTGACGGTGGCGACCTCGTTGCTATTGGCCGTGAATTGCTTCGTGAGCCGCAGTGGGTGCAAAAAGTGGCCAGCGGTGACGCCGCTAGTTTGCGCTTTGAGATCAGTCCAAACGACATGGATGAGCTGGCAATTCCGAGTGTCATGCAGACTTACCTGAAAACGTCCTTCCATGATGTCATGCACTTTAGTAATGATGCAAATAAGGCCCAGGATTACCAGAACACCATGGCACCAATGGAGGGTTTTGAAAAGAAGCTGTAAAGTAATCGATTTACCCAGGTTGTGATTCCTGATCACCCATCATTCACGATACACCCCCATTCATATGAAAGGGATGACCAAGCAACTAATGGTCATCCCTTTTACTTTCTAAAAAAATAAGTGGCACTGTGGAAAAATAACCGTTCAAAAAAGTCAGTCAATCAAAAGCCGGCCTCACAAAAATGGAACCGGATACCTGAAAACGATCTTTCCTTGATCAGTGCCATCACAACCCACTAGTCAACACATTAGGGCATGACCCTTTCTTGAATTTCGACCCAGTTCTCTCTATAATGAGTGATTAGCGTATAAATTTAAAGAATGTGACGCAGTCCTGCCCGATTACACAGGGCCGCGTCAAAGGATGTTGAACTTATGTTAAAGGAACACGAAAATCTAACAATGGCCATTTCGACTGTTGTGTTGGGGGTCGTCGTTGGGGCGGGTTCCCTTTGTCTGGGATTATTTTTAAATGTGATTGAACGACTGTTTTTGAGTTTTAATGAAAACGAATTTCATCCCTATTCCTGGTTAGTCTCACCGACTCACCGGCTGCTATCCGTCTTCATTGGCGGCATCATCGCGGCTATCGTTTGGTGGCTGATGCGCACTCGGATGCGCCCAACTGTTAGCCTTGCAAAGGGTGTTGACGGTGAAGACATGCCGGTGTGGACAACGATCGTTCACGTCATGACGCAGATCTTCTACGTCGCCACTGGTGGCTCAGTTGGCCGTGAACTGGCACCACGAGAATTAGGTGCCATGATCTCTCAAACTTGGCAACGCTTCTTAAAGCGCGTGTACAAGGTCGAGTTGACCGAGGACGATCGGCGGTTGCTGGTTGCGGCTGCAGCTGGTGCCGGATTTGCCGGAGTCTACATCGCCCCAATTACCGGGGCACTGTTTTGCCTGGAAATTCTCTACAAAAAAATCACGAAACGTGCCGTAATGGTTAGTCTGACCATGTCTGTCATCGCGATGTTAATGGGCGCAATCCTCAAAGGGTTTCGGCCTTACTACGCCGTTGGAACCGGCGATTTCACGCTGAAATCTGTTGTTCTGGTTCTTGTCATCGGCCCCATTAGTGGTCTTGCCGGTGCCTACTTCCGAAAGGGCTTCAAGTGGGCCGGCGCCAAGCAGACTCGAAACAACAATCTTTTGTGGCAATTGCCGCTCATGGGGTTGATTACCGGTCTGATTGCCATGCATTACCCAGAGATCATGGGGAATGGCCGAGCATTAGCGCAGACTGCACTAGACAACAAATCAGCAAGTTTGATTTGGATCTTCTTACTAGGTGCCCTCGCGAAGGCACTGGTGACGACGTTTACGTTGCGCGCAGGCGCTGCCGGTGGGACGCTGACCCCATCAATTTCAGTTGGTGCAGTCATTGGAACCGCCATTGGCTTTTGCGCAAGCCTCTTTATTCCTGGCGTCTCCATCTGGCAATGTGGCGTCTTAGGCGCAAGTTCCCTGCTTGCCTCATCACAACAGGCGCCGTTAATGGCCCTCTTCATGTTGTTTGAAGTCAGTCATTTGAATTACTCAGCACTGTTGCCGCTCGCCATTGGCGTCAGTCTGGCGATGCTGGTATCGACTTGGGTTTTGAAACCTGCTAAAGATTAAGCAATCTAAAAATGACCTTAGTAGCAACTGCTACCAAGGTCATTTTTATTATCCTAGATCCACGCCACCGTCAATCCGTAATACCTGACCGGTGATAAACGCATTATCCATTAAGTAGAGATACCCAGACGCAACTTCTTCTGGTTTTGAGACCCGTTGAAGCGGCACACCCTGTGCAAAGGCGGTCTCTTGGGCCTGCTTATCTTCAGCTGACATATCACGCCACAACCCCGTTGGCGTCCAGGTTGGTGACACAGCGTTAACACGGTAATCAGGTGCCAGCTCAACTGCCAGTCCTTCAACCATTAAATTAATGTCGTGGTTCCCAATGATTGCGCCAGACGCCGTTGCTGGAGAGCCGCCCGACCCCGACGTAAAGATCATTGAGCCACCAGGGTTGAGATGCTTGCTGGCCGTTTGTGCGACCCGTAAATTATCGAAAAATTTGGCTTCAACGGCCGTCCGAATGTCAGCCAGCGAATTATCCAGGAATCCACCGCCCATTGCACCACCCAGCATCGAAACAACGTGGTCGAACCGTTCTGGCTGGTCAAATAGTTGCGCAAGATCTGCCGGTTTCGTGGCGTCGAGCGTTAACCCGCGAACCTGCGTGAACATATTCTGCAACTGTTCTACAGCTTGGTTCACGCGGTCAACATGGCGGCCAACAATCGTCACATCTGCCTTTTGAAGCACCGCCTGGCGGGCGACGGCCAGTCCAAAGCCTGAAGTTCCGCCAATAATCAAAATATGTTTGCCTGTTAAAGTCACCCAATCATCCTTTCAGTCTGTGCTCAGTTGTGTGTTGATGCACCTGACTCTAAGTTACCATTAGGGTTTTGGAAAATGCAACCATTTTGTAGAGAGTGAAAGAAAACGTTTATGTGCAACATTCTGCTTTCTGTAGGGTCTTTCCATTACTGGGTGATAGTCCGTTACATTCCGCAATTTGGCACTTCGTGTGGTGGCTCGAGACACAGCTCCGTGCCAAATTGCTGCATTCCACTGATGCTGAACTATATTTTTACCACTGGTTAAGCATCATAATGGCGTTAAAACTAGTTTGCAGAGAACCCGCTCTCGACTGCAGGCAAGACCCTTGACAGTAATACTTCTCACAATGTGCTAGTGACACTAACGATTGATTAACAGGCTTCGTAACAACATTTATGAAGTCTTACCTTCAATGTTAATATGACAAGTTTTGTAGCGTAGTGGAGCCGTTCGGCATTGCAGGCTGTGGTGTCGGTATTAGTTAGCGACCGTACTTTGGTCGGTTACTAATACCGACACCACAGCCTGCAGGGCCGAATGGCGCAACGAAGCGACATGACAACACTATTGAATCACAAGGTCTTTTCTGTAATTCGTTAGTCTACGTCATCAAAAAAAACGGTCAGATAACCTCAATCCAACGCATCCCGCGCCCCGCGTGGAATTTGCGTTAACTTAACCCGTTCATAGCTTTTAACACCCTTACTAGCCGACCAAAGCACCTTGACATAGTGGCCCTTGGTAAACCTAACACCGGCCATTGAATGAACCGTCAACGCCTTGCCCTTTCCGGCTTTGTCATACCCCGTCATTTTATAAACATAGACGGTCCCCATATTTTTCCCATTATCAGACTTCTCTGTGTAAGACCTGTCCAGTTTGCCGACCTGGGCAAAATACGTCTGCCCATGGACCTTTGAATAGCCTAAAATTGCAGTCGGCACGATAATCATCACCGCAATGACTAACCACACCCAAGTTTTTTTCTTCATGCTCGGATCCTCCAAATAGTTGGTTAATTACTTGACTAACTAACTATATAACACGAAGGACTGTTTTGCAATTAAAAAGTAACTAAAAAAGCCAAGACCTTATCCGTCCTGACTTTTTTTAAAGATAGTTTAGTTTCGCTATTCAATAAGCATTAACCCATCCGTATCTAAAATCTCAACCGTACTGCGCCCTGACTGACTGATCAGGTGCTGGTTCGAAAACTGGGTCAATTTGCGACTGATTGTTTCTGGTGAAGTCCCCAAATACGCCGCCAAATCTTTTTTAGCAAGGGGCAACTTAAACGTGGTTTCGCCTAATTCAGAGCTCGTATCAACCAAATAGTTGGCTAACCGTTCACCTACACTCGTCGTTAACGTTGCTGCTGCTTGTGATTCCAGCGCCGCCACACGAGTTCCCAGGGCATTAAGCATGTTTAACGCAACCGACTGAGAAGCCTGCAGCAGTTGCTGAAACGCTGTTCGTGAAATCATGCAGGCCTGCGTGTCGACCATGGCCTGAGCGCTTGTCTCTCGGCCGCTACCGGTAAACAAGACTGCTTCGCCATCAAAGTCACCGGTTGACAGGACGCGGATCAATTGTTCGCGCCCGCTTGCCGTTGTTTGTGTCACCTTGACCTGGCCCTGGGCAACGATGATCAGCGATTGGGCGTCGTCGCCAGCCATGAACAAATAATCCCCCTTTTTGAAAGTCCGTTCCTGAACCAAGTCTGCGATGGCTTGGGTCGTTGCTGAATCTAATTTTTGAAAAATGGGTACTAGTTGCACACAGGCAACTGCATCATGGTGTGCCATACGACCGCCTCCTTTGGCCTTTAATTTACCCTTAGTGTACCAGAATTTTGCTTGGTTTCCTTGACCGATGTCAAGTTAGCACAATTCGTTTAAATCACCTATACCAATCGTATTATAATTCTTTATGCGACACCGCGTTCAAAATCGGTCTCAAGTTCATTTCAACCTGATACAACCACCCCTGTTGTCTCTTCTGCAAGAAACATCAAAATGTCCCACATCCCGCGTTAATTTGCTTGGTTTTCCCACCCGAACCAATTATAATGGTGACTGGTCGTTCAACCCGTCATGATTATCATTTAGAACCCCATCATGACCGGCTTTGACTCAAAAATACCTGACCAACTGGGGGAAGACCAATGACTGAACCAATTATTCGTCTTGAACACGTGATTAAACGTTATGATGAAACCGAAGTGCTTAAGGGCATTGATATTGAACTAGAACAAGGAAAATTTTACACGTTGCTGGGTCCTTCTGGGTGTGGAAAAACAACGATTCTGCGGATCATCGCAGGCTTTGAGGACGCTACCGAGGGCAATGTGCGCTTTAACGGCGACCGCATCAATGACCTCTCGGCTAACAAACGACAGGTCAACACCGTTTTCCAAAACTATGCGTTGTTTCCGCACATGAACGTGCACGATAACGTCTCCTTTGGACTGCGCCTGCAAAAGACATTTTCAAAGCAAGAAATTAACGAGAAGGTCACGCAAGCCCTGAATTCTGTGCGCCTTAAGGGGTTTGCCGACCGCCAAATCAGTGAATTATCTGGTGGGCAGCAGCAGCGGGTTGCCATCGCGCGGGCAATCGTGATGAACCCGAAGATCCTATTGTTGGACGAGCCGCTGTCAGCACTGGATGCCAAGCTTCGCCGCGACATGCAGTACGAGTTGCGCGACTTGCAGCAACGGCTTGGCATCACTTTTTTGTTTGTGACGCACGACCAGGAAGAAGCGTTGGCAATGAGTGATGAGATCTTCGTCATGAATGATGGCCGCGTCCTGCAGAGTGGGTCCCCTGTCGATATTTACGATGAACCGATCAACCACTTTGTTGCGGATTTAATTGGGGAATCCAATATTTTAAACGGCACCATGGTTAAGGACTACGAAGTTGCCTTTGTCGGCAAGACCTTTGAATGTGCTGATGCCGGCATGCGGCCAAACGAACCAGTCGAAATCGTTTTACGGCCGGAAGACCTGGACATTACGACGATCGATGCGGGCAAGCTAACCGTGACGATCGACAGTCAGCTCTTTCGTGGTGACTACTACGAAATCGTCGCAACCGATGCCGACCACAACGAATGGCTGGTGCACGCCACCAATCCATCCGAAGAAGGCCAACGGGTGGGGCTGACCTTTGACCCCTACGATATTCACGTCATGCGGCTGCACGAGTCAGAGGCCGATTTTGACGCCCGGCTCGAAAAATATGAGGACGCGGAGGAGACGCAATCATGAACCGTCGACAATTTGCCAACTGGACATACTACGTCCCGTACGGCCTCTGGATCGGCCTCTTTGTCATCGCGCCGGTTGGCCTGATCATCTACCAGTCGTTTTTAAACTTAAACAATCACTTTACCCTGCAAAATTACGCGACCTATTTTAAGTCCAGTACGTATCTCATGATGACGGTCAATTCACTATGGTGGGCCTTTTTAATTACGGTGTTTACGCTGCTGATCAGTTATCCGGCAGCGTACTACATTCACCAACTCAAACATCGCCAGCTATGGATCTTACTCACTATTTTACCGACCTGGATCAACCTGTTACTTAAGGCTTACGCATTTATCGGGATTTTCAGCCAGTCGGGGATCGCCAACCAGTTCCTAGGCTTGTTTGGCATCGCGCCGCAACAGATATTATTTACCAACTTCAGTTTTGTGTTCGTGGCGACCTACATTCAGATTCCGTTCATGATCCTGCCAATTTACAACGCCATTGATGACCTGGATCTTTCCTACATCAACGCTAGCCGTGACCTAGGGGCGACCAACTGGCAGACGTTTACCAAGATCATTTGGCCCCTGACACTGCCTGGCGTTAAATCCGGCGTGCAGTCTGTGTTTATCCCGTCACTCTCCCTCTTTATGCTGACCCGATTGATTGGCGGCAACAAGGTCATCACCCTTGGGACTGCGATTGAAGAACACTTCCTCACGACGATGAATTGGGGCATGGGCTCAACAATCGGCGTCGTATTGATCGTTGCCATGGTCATCATGATGATTCTGACTGGTGAACGCCGCACGGATGGGAGGTTGTCACGATGACTCGAAAACGATTCCGGTGGTCCTATTTATACCTCATTTTAGTGTTCGCCATTCT
This sequence comes from Secundilactobacillus paracollinoides DSM 15502 = JCM 11969, assembly GCF_001311135.1. GTDB lineage: Bacteria > Bacillota > Bacilli > Lactobacillales > Lactobacillaceae > Secundilactobacillus > Secundilactobacillus paracollinoides. The sequence goes on along the minus strand of NZ_BBAG01000019.1, from coordinate 20,626 downwards.
CTACGCCCCAATACTCTTTTTGATCGTCTACTCCTTTAATTCCGGCAGTACCATGGACAGTTTTCAGGGACTGACGCTCGCACATTACAAAACGTTATTTGCTGACGACCGGCTGATTGCTATCGTGTTAAACACCGTCATTATTGCCCTGCTCTCAGCCAGTATCGCCACCGCGGCCGGCACATTTGGTGCACTTTGGATCCATCAGACCAGCCGACCCGTGTTTAAAAACACCCTTTTGTCGTTAAACAACATCCTGATGGTGTCTCCTGATGTGATCATCGGGGCCAGTTTCCTGATCTTCTTTACCACACTGAAGGTGCCTTTAGGCTTCATTTCAGTGCTATTAAGCCACGCTGCCTTTTCAATTCCCATCGTTGTCTTGATGGTCCTTCCGCGGCTCAAGGAACTGAACACGAGTATGCTGGACGCGGCGGCAGATCTTGGTGCCACCCAGCGTCAAATCCTCAGTAACGTGGTGATTCCGTTTATCACGCCAGGCATCTTTGCCGGTTTCTTTATGGCGCTGACCTACTCGCTGGATGATTTTGCGGTCACCTTCTTCGTGACTGGGAACGGGTTTTCCACCCTATCTGTTGAAATTTATTCGCGGGCACGCCAAGGCATCAACCTTGAGATCAACGCGCTGTCCGGCCTGATTTTCCTCATTACGCTGGTGCTTATCGTGGGATACTACCTCATGCAGCAGGCTGCGCAAAAACGGCAAGCACGGCAACGCCGACGGGCACGAAATGAGGTGGCTGACTGATGAAGCGACTCGTGAGCTATCTCGTTTTGATTCTGGCGCTCTGCGGACTGCTTGGATTTGGCGTTCAGCGGTTAAATGCGAGTGACCATTCAAATGGCGGCAACAAGGTGCTCAACCTCTATAACTGGGGCGATTACATTGACCCAGCCCTCATCACAAAATTTGAAAAACAAACTGGTTATCACGTTAATATGGAAACCTTTGATTCAAACGAAGCGATGTACACCAAAATCAAGCAAGGCGGCACTGACTATGATTTGACTGTGCCAAGTGACTACATGATTGAAAAAATGCGGCTGCTCACCTGCTGGTCCCGCTGGATAAGTCAAAACTCCACGGGATGACCAACTTTGATCCCCGGCTGATGAATAAGCAATTCGACCCGCATAATCGCTATTCGATTCCCTATTTCTGGGGAACACTCGGCATCGTTTATAACGATAAATTTGTGAAGCCCGGGTCGCTTCAACACTGGAATCAACTGTGGTCGCCAAAGTACAAAAACAACATTATGTTAGTCGACTCCGCCCGCGATGTCTTAGGATTCGCGTTGGCGTCAAACGGACAATCGATGAACACCACTAATCTCAAAACATTGGAAGCGGCCAAGGACAAACTTGACCGGCTCAGTCCAAATGTCAAAGCCATCGTCGCAGATGAAATCAAAATGTACATGGCAGAAAACGAGGCAGCGGTTGCCGTCGATTGGTCGGGCGAAGCTTCAGAAATGATGGCCAACAATCGCCATTTACACTATGTTGTCCCTTCTGAAGGCAGCAATTTGTGGTTCGATAACTTGGTCATCCCCAAGACCGCCAAACACTACAAGGCAATCTACGCCTTCCTCAACTTCATGATGCAACCGAAAAACGCCGCCCAAAATGCTAAGTACGTCGGTTACGCAACCCCTAACAAGGCCGCCCAGCAACTGCTGCCTGCATCCGTCCGCAATGATCGGCAGTTCTATCCAGACGCAAAAACAATGGCTCATCTACAGATCTATCAGAATTTGTCACCTGAGATGGTTGGCAAGTATAACGATTTGTATTTGGAGTTTAAGATGCACCACTAAATACTGTTGGCTGATTTGATAGATGTGACTTGTCGCTCCGTTGCGCCGGCCGGCCCTGCAGGCTGTAGTGGGGTCGCGAGGAAGCTAACTTTTGCGTTGCAAAAGTGGATCTCCCTCACTCCCGCATGAGTAAATGACCAAAGAACGGTCATCAACTCATGCTTTCACTACTGCCTGCAATGCCGGCCGGCTCCACTACGCTACGATACTTGACATTGTTAACATAGATGGTAAATTTTCAAAAGTAGTGGCATAACCCCTGGTAACCAATCGTTACTGATGACTAACGTATTGTGAGAAGCATTGCTGTTAATAGCCCGACTAGCAGTCGAGGGCGAATTCTCCGAAAACTAGTTTTAACGCCACTGTGATGTTTAACTTGTGGTAATTAGCAAGTTCAATGTCAGTGGAATGTAGCAATTCGGCAGGTTGTCGTGGTGTCGACATCAGTTAGCGACCGTACTTTGGTCGGTTACTGATGTGCGAGACGACTGAGATCCACTCGAGAGCTGCGCAGCAGAAATCGAGTGGATCTCAGTCGCGAGCCACTACGACAACCTGCCGAATTGCGGAATGCAACGAACTACAACCAAGGCTTATCTAGCTTGCACCCTCACCTAAAATAGGACTAGAATAGGTTAGAGGTGATTTCATGGCACAATCTACAAATGAAAGAAAACATCAAGTTATCATTGATATGAATGACTTTTTATTAGAATATGCTGCTAAAAAATTAGGCAACAAAGATAACCTGGCTGAGATCGTATTCGAGGCTGGTAAGGACGACCTTAAGGGGCTTGATGACCTGTTTAAAGACCAGGCGAAGGCCGCCTGAAGTCCTACCAAGCAGTTGGTGAAGGCGCCATTTCAGATGAACCAGCGTGACGGATCAAGAAACCGCTGAGACTCGGTCTGAGGCACTCACCAAGGAAGCAATGGCCTACCTTGGTAAGCATCTGCAAGAGTTTGACTCTTGGAAAAACAACTAACTTGTCACTAAAAAACGACGGTGCAGTCGAATTGCAGCCGTCGTTTTTAATTGGCGTTTTTTATAACATTGTGAATTTATGTCAACCTTAAAAAATCATCATTGAGCGGCTTTTTAACCCTATCTTATTACTCTAGGATTCATGTGAATGGCGCTAATTCAACATTAATCGAACCCTAAAAAGACCTTTCGTTTTTCTTTATATTCCATCACAAAATTCTTAAACTTTCAGTATTTCACAATCTTTTGACCAGTTTGATGCTATAGTGCTTCTAACGTTAACGCAACCGTTAGCGAACTTAATGATTTTCTATTATAAAGGAGCGAATGTCCATGAAAACTGGCATGAAGAAATCTCTCTACTTAGGGTTAGCCGTAATGTCGTTAGTTGGTGCAGGTGCCGCCAGCGCCACAACTGCGAGTGCTAAATCCTACGCAACAATCAAATCGGATAAGACATTAACCACAACGGCCAGCAGCCGGAACGTGACTTTAACAGGAACCAACGCCATTTACAGTAAGGTGGGTACGTCAAAGGGTGCCAAATTAGTCGTGACCAAGACGACCGCCAAGAAGTTGGCGAAGTCGACAAGCGGCAAGGCTAATTTCCGTGCTTACAAGGTTGCGGTAACAAGCCACGGCTCGGTCTACTATAAGGTCGTCTCATTTGACGGAACCTATCGTGGCTGGATCTACGGTGGCAAATCAACGTCTGCCTTTGCTGGCGGGATCAAGACATATGACACCACGAGCTCAGCGACTGCCCCATCGTCAACAGTTACTTATAAGTTGAGCGCGTCGACCAGCTCATCATCCAACACCCTGTTCTACGCCCAACCGTCGTACGCAGAATATAAGATTGGCCGGGCTAAAGTAAACGGGTCGACCCTGACGTCAACAAGTGCCTACGCGGACGCCACATTTACCTTTAGCGCCGCCGAAAAGACTTCCCGCGAAGGCGACACCTGGTACAAGATCGCCTCGGTAAACGGGTCGACAACAAACGGTCTCGTTGGCGCCTGGGTCAAGGCATCGAACGTAAGCCAAACCAACGCTGAGCCAACCGCAACATCGGCGAACAGCGTCACGGTCGTTTACCGCGATTCCAGCGGCAATATCATTTCGACCGCCTCAAACAAGTTCATCGCCGCATCCGGGACATCGACAGCCGAAGGTCAAACGGTCGGCTCGGACAAAAACACGGCTGGCGAATCGCTTGAAACGTTTGCCAAGGACAACGCGCCGTCGGGGTACACCGTCACGAGCACGTCTGATCTCTCATCGGCCGTCTATGGCGGAACCGCCTACGTCACCGTTGCGAAAGCCGCAACATCGAAGGTCAGCTTCGTTAACAGTAACTACAACACCTTGTCATCAAGTGACTTTGCGAATGGCTACCCATCGTTAACCACCACCCAGCAAGCCGCTTTAACTGGCACAAGCGGGTCAACGATCAGTTCGGATGCCTACACGGATAGCGGGTCGATCGGCAGCCTGTTCCAAGGCACCTCAGAAACGGTCTACGACAGTGCAACCGGGACCACCAGCAGCACGAAGTCTGGTTATGTTGGCGAAACGGCAAGTAATGGCCGGTCTACCTTCTACGTCTATGACGCCGCAAAGACCGCTGCAGCCAACAGTAATTTGAGTTATGGCGATACGATCAAGGTTGTCTTTGACACCTACTATATCACTACCCCATCGACCACGACTACGACTGACACTGGGAACACCAGTTATGTCAGCTAATCGCAATCGCGCCTGCAACACAAAAAATCTTATTCCGAATGAGTGCTAGCATGCTGTTAACAATCAATGCTCACGAGTCACCAAACCGCTCGTGAAAAAGAAACCACGTCTCACACAAAGTCTAATTGACTCTGGTGAAACGTGGTTTTTTACATCGCAAAATTGTGTTTTAGCCTTCGCCCCAAACGGCAGTTGCGAGCTTTTTAACGAGTTCAATTTTTGCCCACTGCTGAGCCTCCGTCAAAACGTTGCCCTCTTCAGTCGAGGCAAAGCCGCACTGGGTACTCAGACAGAGTCGGTCGAGTGGGACATATTTGCCGGCTTCGTGAATCCGGTCGATGATGACCTTAGGATCCTCGAGCTTCCCGTCTTTGGAAGTGACTAGCCCCAGGACAACGAGTTTATCAGTCGACACTTTTTTCAACGGTTCAAACCCACCAGCGCGTTCTGTATCGTATTCTAAGAAGTATGCAGAAACGTTTTCTTGGCTAAACAGCGGGTCGGCAACAGAATCATAACCGCCGGCTGACGCCCAAGTGGAGTGGTAATTTCCACGACAAATGTGGGTGTTCACGGTTAAATCAGCAGGAAGGTCAGCAATCGCCTGGTTGTTAACGGTGACGTACTGTTGCTTCAAAATGGTCAACCGTTCCTCATCCTGCGATGCATCTGGGCGGGCACCATCGTGTTGGCTCACGAGCATGCCCCAGGTACAGTCATCTAACTGGACGTTGCGACAACCCGCGTTGTAAAGGTCTAAAATGACTTGGTGGTACGCCGCAGCGATGCCTTCGATCAGATCATCATCCGTTGGGTAGTACGCTTGCGTAGCCTTTAAATTTTCTGGTCGCTGTAATTCCGCCAAAAACTGAGCGGGTGCTGGAATCGTTTGCTTCACCAACACATTATCGCTGGCGTGCTTCAGGGTGAACTTGAAATGGTCAACGAACGGATGGTTGGCCCCACTAAGTAGGCCGGTCAACCGCGCACTTTCAGCCCGGGTCTCTTCATCATGGAAACTGTAGCCAGAATCCAGGGCAACTTTTTCAACACCCTGTAAGCCCCAGAAGAAGTCTAAGTGCCACCAGCTGCGCCGAAATTCGCCATCGGTAACCGCGTGCAAGCCAGCGTTCTCTTCTCTCCGTAACAGCTCAATGATCGATTGGTCCTCAACCTGTTTGAGTTCGACGGCGTTGATCTCATGGTTAGCGAACTGGTCACGAGCACGCTTAAGTGATGATGGGCGCAGAAAGCTGCCAACGACATCGTATCGAAATGGCGAGGTGGTGCGCTTTGTAAAGGTTTTTGTTGTGGTTTCACTCATTTAAAAAATCTCCTTTATATATTCTCATTTGCCAATATTGCCCGTTAATCAAAAAATCGTCCCTATACCAGTGTTCTGGTATAGGGACGATTTTTCGTGTTACCACCCTAGTTCGTACTGCGTTCACACGCAATACCTCGAGGTACCTGCTGATACCCGGCCTATTATCGGTGGCAACCGGAAGCAAAGCGTGAACCTTGCGACTGCTCTGAGCTCATCTTCGTCACGATCATGGTTACCGCTTCTCACTTACACGGTTCACTGAATACCACTCACGCAACTACTCTTCTCATCAACGCATTTTGATTAACGATTAATTAAATTCTAGGTAGATTATATGAGATTCCACTGTGAATGTCAAGAGACTAACTATCTTGACGAGTAGCGGCAATGTCAATTTCACGCACATTAACATCTTGCGGCATGTGGTAAATGAACCCGACCGCTTCAGCGACGTGCTTAGGATCCAGTGACAGCCCACCCATCGTTTGTTTCCAAGCTTCGTAATCCTTTAAGGCACCGTCATCGGTCACATGGGTCAACAGGTCCGTTTCAGCAGCGCCAGGTGCCACGATGGTCACCCGAACATTGTTGCCAGAAACTTCCTCACGAATGGTTTCAGATAATCCGTGAACGCCAAACTTCGATGCAACGTAAGCGGCATGGTTAACAAACGTCTTTTTGCCAGCCAACGAGGAAATATTGATCACCGTTCCGCTTTTACGCGCTACCATGTCTGGTAACACAAGCTGCATGCCGTTTAACACCCCCATGACATTGGTGTCCAACATCGTTTGCCATTCCTGTGGGTCCTGATGCAGCACATTGCCTAACAACATAACGCCCGCATTGTTCACCAGCAGATCAACTGGGCCATACACTGCCTCAGCTTCTGTAATGCTGCGCCAAAGGTAGCCTTATCGGTGACGTCAACAGCTCGAACCATGACCCGGTCAAAATTTAACGGCAGTGCCTCAATCTTTTCAACGCGACGTCCTAGTAGTAACAGCGCGTATCCTTCTTCGTTAAACTGTTTTGCCATAGCGGCACCAAACCCAGATGATGCGCCTGTAATCACGTTCAATGGTTTTTCCATTTTTAATTCCCATCCTTTTTGTTATGATGTAAGCCACTATAACAGCTCAAGTTAGCTTGAGCGCAAGGAGAAGAACTTGAAAACTTATTCGATCAGTGAAATTGCCGCAACCTACCACGTGACCGTCCCCACACTGCGGTACTATGACGAGAGCGGTCTACTGCCCTTCGTAAAACGCAACGCCGCGGGTCAGCGGGTTTTTACGGATGATGACCTTGGGTATCTTGAAGTTATCGACTGTTTAAAACAATCCGCTATCCCTTTAAAGGATATCCGAGTCTTTATCGATTGGTGTATGCAGGGTGATGAAACACTACCAGAACGGTTCAAGTTCATGACGGATCAAGAAACCCTGCTGGAACAGCGGATTGCAGTTCTCAATGCTAATCTGGACTTTCTGCGATGGAAAAAATGGTATTACCAAAAAGCCAACGAAGCTGGTACTGAACAGGATTTTTTGATTCCGGGTACCAAAATCGTCGACGGTAAATGGCGGCAGATTTATCTCAAAGAACAGGATGACGCAAAGTAGGCTTTTATAGACCAATGGTTCATGTGGCGCTGTCATGCCGCTCCGTTCCCGCCAAAATAGCAATAAAAAAGACACTACCTAAAAGTTCTGGAGTCGTCTTTTAGGTGGTGTCTTTCAATTCATTTCACAACAATATCATAGTGACTGCCATAGGTCCCGCGGTCGTGAACGACCCCAACGCCCAATGGTGTTTTGATTTTTGTGCCAAATTTTTTGTTATTGGCTAAAATGAGATAGCCGTTTTTATCACGGCCGTTTAGCGTGTAGGTTCCATCGGATGTATATGCGCCCATCCCATAGACGTGGCTACCATTTGGAGAGTAATAGGTAAACACCCGCTTATGGTAGTAGACACGCCCCATGCGCTTAAAGACACTCACGCTCATGACGGCATCCGAACTCGGATTATATTTGGCCTTTGCGTATGCTTGCGGCGCGGCCGTTGACAATGAAGGCAGTGCCAGACCACCAATCATCGCAACAAAGATAATGATGACGTTTAACCACTTTTTAACTGACACTGTTCTTCATTCCCCGATTCCTTTAAATTTTCTTAACAACCCGGGGAATAGCATACCAAGAAAACGTGACGTGCCTGTCACATACAGATTACCTAATTCTGTTGTTTTGTCATAATTGAAATAAAAATGTAACACTATCCGTGTAATGCTTTAAACCATGCACTTCGAAGGTCCGTCCCAACAATCTGTAACACCACGTTAATGAGTTGTTCTGGCATGTAATCTTCGCCGTTAAGCTCTGCAACGTGGCCGTTCACGTGCGTAATTTTGGTGCCGTCTGTTTTCAACTCAATATTGTAGGCTTTTAGTAATTCAGTCAATTTTTGAAGATCTGCTGCAGTCATTTCTGATGCTCCCTTTTTAGTCTCCCATCAAGTTTACCACAGACTCAAAAAACTACCGGTCAACTGTCCGGTAGTTTTTTAAGGAGAAATTCTGTGTCTTCATTAACGCTGATAAGCAATCTGGCCATCAACCAATGTCAGTTGCGTGCCGCCATAAACGGTATCGCCGACAAATGGTGAATTGTGTCCCATTGAAAGAAAGTCTGCAGCTTGAATCTCATACGGTGTTGTTAGCTCAAACACCGCAATATCAGCTGGTTGACCAACTGTTAAACTGCCAGCCTGTTGCAGGCCAAAGACCTTTGCTGGTTGCACCGCCATCCAGTTAACCAGTTGTGCCAAACTGAACGTGCCCGGCTTTACGAACTTCGTATACAGTTCCTGAAAAGCCGTTTCACTGCCTGTGATGCCAAACGGTGCTTGCAGCATCGACTGCGCCTTTTCCGCATCCGTATGCGGCGCGTGATCGGTGGCAATCATGTCGATCGTCCCATCCAACAAGCTTGAATCAGCGCCTGTCGGTCCGTGTCGCTTCCCAGTGGCGGGTTCATCTTCAGCATGGCATTATCGGTCGTAATTTGATCATCTGACAAGAGTAAATGGTGCGGTGAGACCTCAGCTGTCACATGGACCCCAGCTTGTTTTGCTGCCCGAACGACCTGAATCGTTGCGGCCGAAGAAACGTGGCAAACGTGGTAATGGACACCCGTTGCTTGTGCTAACACCACGTCACGCGCTACCTGCGCCGTTTCGCTGACGCTTGGGATTCCGGGTAACCCGAGTCGCTGTGACGCTGCGCCTTCGTGCATCACGCCGCCGTGGGTCAGACTATCATCCTCCGCGTGCGCAACCACTGCCATGTCCAACGCAGCAGCCTGTTTCATAGCTTCGTACATGGTTTCACTGGTCTGAACACCGTTGCCATCGTTACTAAACGCGAAGGCGCCGGCCACTTTAAGGCCTTTGAAATCCACCAGTTCGTCACCGCCGCGATCAGTTGTGATGGTCGCATACTGCACGATATGCACTGCGCCATCCTGCTGATTTTTGGCAATTTGTGTCGTGATGCGCTCTGGTGTGTCTGGCGTTGGGATGACATTCGGCATGGCTGCGACGGTCGTAAACCCGCCGTGAGCAGCAGCGAGACTCCCAGTTTTAATTGTTTCCTTATCCGTCTGCCCCGGTTCGCGATAGTGCACGTGGACGTCAACAAGGCCTGGGCTGACGAACAGTCCAGTGGCATCGAAAACAGCGTCCGCGTTGACTTGCACGTCATCAAGTGACCCAGTGGCAGCAATTTTGTCATTTTCGACTAATATGTCCTGTGTTTTAAGTTGGCCATTGATCAGTAACTGGCCGTTTTTAATCAATCGTTTCATTCTTCTCTTAGCCGCCTAGTCTTCGTCGATCAGGCCGCGGTAACGCAGCATGCTGGCCATGATTGCCATCCGGATGAACACGCCATTGGCCATCTGTGCAAAGATACGAGACCGGTCGCATTCAACCAGCTCATCAGCAATTTCAACGCCGCGATTAACGGGGGCCGGGTGCATGATGATGGCGTGGTCCTGCATACGTGCTTCGCGTTCTGCAGTTAAGCCATAAGCAGCGTTGTACTTCGAAGCGGTAAAGGTGCTGTTTTCTGACGCATCCAAACGTTCGTGCTGAACCCGCAGAAACATCATGACGTCGACCTTTTCAACTAAGTCATCGACGGGCATCCATGTGCCGTATTCAGCAAATTCGTTGTTGAACCATTTTTCAGGTCCGCCAAAGTACACTTCAGCGCCTAACTTGTTCAGCACTTCCATGTTGGACCGGGCAACGCGTGAGTGGGTCAGATCGCCAACGATGGCAACCTTCAAGCCGTCAAAGTGACCAAATTCTTCGTAGATGGTCATCATGTCAAGCAACGATTGTGATGGATGTTCGCCAGAGCCATCCCCGCCGTTCGCGATGCCTAAATGGATGTGTGGGTCGTTAACCAGGTCATTGTAGTATTCATTCTTCCGGTCGCGAATCGCCACAACATCCACCCCTAAGGCCTGGAATGTTTTAACGGTGTCGCTCATCGTTTCGCCCTTGTTCACTGAGCTGTTTGATGGATCAAAGTTGACCACTTGCAGGCCGAGTTTTCGTTCTGCCACTTCAAAACTTGTGTGTGTCCGGGTGCTTGATTCGAAAAATAGGTTGGCTGCGTAGACTGGCCGCTTCAATTGAATCTCTTTACCGGCTTTAAATTGTTGGGCTTCACGGATCATGTCCATGACTTCTTCAGCACTTAACTCTTTCATACTGAGTACGTTTGCGTAACTTAACGGCTTGGTGGTTTCTAGCATAATAGTTCCTCCTAAAATTAAACGCGCCTTGCCATGTTTGCAAAGCGCGCCTTTTAGGAGTCCGTTGTAATGTTCGGATTTTCCTGGACGTTTTGCTCTCACGGGAGACAATTAAATCGTCAATATGAATTAAAAAACCTCTTTACTGCCTGTGAGTAAAGAGGTTGCGAGTCTAGACTTCTGTCCAGTCATAGCCGATCCTTTTTAGCCTCACAGGACTAAATGTTAAAGGTTTAATTGAATTAAAGTATACGCACTATTTTAAAAAATGCAAGGTCGTTTTGCGATGTTTTTGCAGAAATCTGGTTTTGTCTGACTTTACGACATCGTGCGGATGTTAGCTGCGATGTTAAGGTCTCTAGTAAACAGGCTAAGATCAGGTAACAGTCCGTTGCATTCCGCAATTTGGCACGGCGCTGAAGTGGCTCGCGATGAAGCTAATTCGATTTCTGCTGCGCAGCTCTCGAATGGATCTTCATCGTCTCGCACATCAGTAACCGACCAAAGAACGGTCGCCAACTGATGTCGACACCACAGCGCCGTGCCAAATTGCGCCATTCCACTATCGTTGAGCTGTCTTTTTTCTATTAACTAAGCATCGCAATTACATTAACCCTAGTTTGCGGTGAATCCGCCCTCGACTGCTAATCAGATCATTAACAGGTATGCTTCTCACCTTGCTCTAGTTATAGGTCACGATTGATCAACGGGTTTCATGATATTGCTTATGAAGCCTGATCATCTATGCAAACAATTACAAGTATCGTAGTATAGTGGCGCTGGTCGGCATTGCAGGCTGTGGTGTCGGTGCTCGTTAGCGACCGTTTTTGGGTCGGTTACGAACACGGGAGATGTAGGAGTCCCACCTCAGCCTGCAGGACCGACCGGCGCAACGGAGTGGCATATTAGTGCTATTTAAATCATTCAGCCTACTGCAGTTTCACATCCGCGACAGCCTTCCCCTGTAGCAGGGACAGCAAGAACGCCAAAATGATGATCACCAGTGAGACCAGAAAGGCCGCGTGCATCCCAAAAATAAAGACTTCTGGTTGTTTAGGCAGGTAATTTGTTACGCGAACGCCCGCCTTAACGCTCATTGCTAAAAATAGGGTCGTCGTGGACAGCGCTGTGCCTGAGATCATGCCGATGTTTCTGGCTAGCGCGTTAAGACTACCAGCGCTGCCCAGCTGACTTCGTGGGACGACCGACATCACGATGTCGCTGTTGGGCGATTGAAACAACCCGGTGCCAATTGCCATGACGACCGTGACCGCAACGTAGACCCAGATTGGACTATTGAGGCCAAGGAAAATGTACCCGGATTGACCAATTGCGACGATCAATAGTCCCAACGTTGCCATGCGACTTTGGGAAAAATGGTCCGCCAGATAACCACCAATCGGTCCTGCAAACGTCATGACGATTGGGAAGATGATCAACAGCAATCCCGCTTCACTCGCGGTGAGGTGGCGGGCATCTTCCAGATAAAACGGAATAATGACCACCGTAAAGAAGTTTGACAGAAAAATCAGGACAGCCGCGCCAACCCCATACGTAAACGGTTTGATCTTAAACATTGATAACGGCATTAGCGGCGAATCAGCACGTTTTTCGCTATGAATAAAGCCCCAAAAAGTAACGATAGCAATGGCGTAAAGCACCAGTGGAATTGGCTTGAGGTAGCCGACTTCCTGACCAATAAAAATGGCCACAAAGAAACTTACAATGAGGACCGCAAAGTTTAAGAATCCGGCCCAGTCAATTTTCCCACTGGTCTCAGCAGTTGATTTGGGTAGGACAAACATGCCCAGAATAATAGCGATAAGCCCAATCGGCAAGTTGACCCAGAAAATATAGCCCCACGACAGTTTTGCGAGAATCAAACCGCCGACACCTGGGCCCGCAACGGCACCTAATGCCACGAAGGTGCTAATAAACCCCATCGCACGCCCCCGTTCTTTCAAATCAAAGGTTGCAGTCGTGATGCCATACGTATTTGACAACGTCATGGCCCCGCCTAGTCCTTGAATAATTCGACCGAATAATAAAAACGGAAAGTTGATCTGCAAACCGGACAGAAATGAGCCCATTAAAAAGACGATTGTGCCGATTTTGAAGATCCGAATTTTACCGTACAGATCCCCCAACTTCCCAAAGAATAAGAGGAACGCACTCAACACGATCAAGTATAAGGACACGACCCACTCAATTTGGTTCATGGGAATCTGTAGTTGCTTTGCCATCAACGGCATCGCAACGTTCACAATGCTCGCATCAAGATTAGACATAAACGCAAACAGTCCAATTGAAACTAAGATCCACCATCGGTTTTTCATTTAATTACCCCCAATTCACCCTTTTTGATTAAGAGAATTATAACGCCATAAGCGAGATCACGCTGGGATGCGACTTGCGTAAAATCACACAAGTTAACGGGGTCAACTTATGCTGAACACACAGTCACACATCGTTAAGTGACCCGCAAAACATGGTATACTGGTTTGGACTAAAATCGAAGGGGAATCAGCATGAGCGTCACAAAGATCGGGATTCGCGAACTAATTGAATTTACGTTGAAGGGCGGCGACTTAAACGCCAGTCTCAACAGTACGAACACCGCGTTGGAAGGTGCCCGCATTCACCGTATGTTGCAAAGTCAACGTGGTGAAAACTATCAAAAAGAGTACACCTTGGACTACCCCATTACGCTTGCGGGCCGGGACCTGTTAATTCACGGCCGTGCTGACGGTATTATTTTAAACGGCGATAAGACGGTGATCGAAGAGATCAAGACCTCTGACCTGCCGTTTGAAAAACTCCCCGAAAACACGCTGACCCTATATTGGGGGCAAGCGAAGATGTACGCCTTCATCCTAATGACCGATGAAGGGCTATCTAGTTTGACCCTGCAGCTCACCTACTACCAACGGCCGACCGAACAAGTCACGACTAAGAAAATCACCTATACCTTAGCAGAAGCCACGACCTTTTTTGACGGTGTCACCAAGGAGTATGAAGAATGGTTGCAGTTACGCGCTGATTTACGTGACCAGCGCAACGCCAGCATTGCGCCACTACAGTTTCCGTTCGACCACTACCGTCAGGGCCAACGAGAACTTGCTGTAGCTGTTTATAAAGCGATTCGCTTGCAGCGCGAACTTTTCATCGAAGCGCCGACTGGTACCGGGAAAACGATCTCGACCATTTTTCCTTGTATTAAGGCGATGGGGGAAAACCAGATGCAGCGCCTCTTTTATTTAACGGCCAAGCAGAGTACCCGCCACGTTGCGGAAGAGGCGCTCACACTGTTAGCCAAACAGGATCTGCATCTCAAAAGTATCACGCTGACTGCAAAGGACACCATCACCTTTCCTGAAGAGGCCGACTTAGCGCCGGAGGATAACCCTTACATGGTCGGCTACTATGACCGGCTCAAACCAGCAATGAAGGACGTTTTGGAACACGAAGACGCCATTACGCGAACGACTGTCGAAACTTATGCCCGCGACCATCAACTGGATCCGTTTGAATTTCAATTGGACCTCAGTCTATTTTGTGACGTCATCATTTGTGACTACAACTACCTGTTCGACCCGCAAGTTTATCTCCAGCGATTCTTCGCAGTCGACCACGATGATGATAATTTCTTTTTGGTCGATGAGGCACACAACCTCGTCAACCGGGCTCGGGATATGTATTCTACTGAACTGTCACTAGCCGGACTGCAAGACCTCATTGATCTATCCAAGGCTCAGGAAGGTAAAAGCACGCCATTACTTTCCGCCTTTCGCAAACTCCGCAAGGCCTTCTTTACCTTTAGTGGACCAACGATGGCCAAGCCAACGCATGAGAGCGTGTTTAACAGTCCAGCCGATGACTTCAACAAGGCTGTCGACAAACTTTCTGGGACCATCAGTGATTGGTTGGCGGATGAGCAGCCGCAAAACGACTTTACCGAAGCCGTTTTAAACTACTACTTTGCCTGTTTAAGTTACCTCAAAATAGCTGACTTTTATGATGATACGTTCCGAACGCGAATCATGATCGGTGACGACGAAAACCGTGATATCGTGTTCAAACAGCTATGTCTTGACCCCAGTGCTTTTCTACGGGATTCCCTCTTGAAGGGCTGCGGGGCAGTCCTGTTTTCCGCCACGTTCTCGCCGTTATCTTATTACCAGCGGGTTCTTGGCGGCGACACGGATAGTCTGTGCTACCAGCTACCGTCCCCCTTCCCGCCGAAGCACCAGGCCATTTTAATTGCCAACTATATTGATACCACCTATCGCAATCGGGAGGCCAGTCTGCCCGACATCGTCGCCAGCATTCACACAATGGTGGCCCAAAAAACGGGGAATTACCTTGTCTTTCTCCCGTCGTACAGCTACCTGAATACCGTTTTACAGGTCTTTCAAACAGCCTTTCCCGACGTCAAAACAATTGCGCAAACGACCGCCATGGATGAGTACACTCGGCGTGATTTTCTGGCCGCGTTTGATGATGATCCAGACGAAACGTTGGTTGGATTTGCGATTCTTGGCGGTATTTTTTCTGAGGGCATTGACCTGACCGCTGACCGCTTGATCGGCGTCGGCATCGTGTCCGTTGGTCTGCCGGGAATCAGTACGGAAAACGACCTGCTGCGGGACTACTTCGACCTGCAGGATGAACCCGGCTTCGAATACGCGTATCAGTTACCCGGCTTAAACCACGTGCTTCAGGCCGCTGGGCGCCTAATTCGGACCGTCCACGACCACGGGGTGATTCTCCTGATGGACCGTCGTTTCAGTGCCGGCAGGTATACCCGCTACTTCCCGCCGCACTGGCAATTTCATCGTACGTTGTATCAACAAGACGACCTCGCACCCACGATCCAACAATTCTGGCAAATGATCGACGCTGAAACGGAGGCTGAAAATGAAGACCAAACTCACGCTTGAAATGGAACGCACGCTTTATCAATACTGCCGTGACGCCGGTTGTGTCGCCGTCGAGGAAGTGACGATGCCGGATGACCAGGGCATCGTTGACACCCTCAGTTACCAGCGTCAGGCAGACGGTCATGTCGAATGGCGCTGTTACGAACTCAAAGTCACTAAGAGTGATTTCCACTCAAAAGCAAAATTATCGTTCATCGGCCACTATAACTACTTTGTGCTGCCGCTTAAACTCTATCGGGAGGTCGCTGACGAGATTCCCGAACGCATCGGGGTGTTGTCCTATCAACTATGACGCAGAACGCCTCGCTGCAGAGGACGAACCCGTTACGGTACCCGGTTACTTTACCGTTGAACGCAAACCACGTTACCAAGACCTGCAATTAGATGAATCCGCGCTGACCGATCATTTTGTGCACTCCCTGGCGCGCGAAGTCGGCAAGGCGAAGCGCATGGACACTGGCATCGCACAGTATCCAACCGAAAAACTCTATAACGAGCTTAAAAAACGGCATCAGCACTACGATATCTACGATCCAGAAGCGAATTTTTATGACCGGTTCATCGACGAGACGCAATCTACGGCCGTCACCGCATTACAGGAAGAAATCGACGCGTTGAACCTGGAGATTGCCCAGTTACAGGCTGATTTACTCAAGAGGCGACGCATGATCTACTACCCCTACTTTCGCGGTCGACAGTTCGATCTGCGGGCACTCACACAGTTTGCCGCGACCGACTACGCCGATATCGTGCCAGTGATCGAACCTGTCAAGGATCTCAACGCCCTCCCGAAAACGATTGCCGCCTTCACAACTGCTAACCGTCCACTTGCTATCATTCAAAATCCCCAGGTCGGGCATTACCAGTATCAGGCCCAGCAACGTTACCCAATCAACGCGGTGCTTGACGCAGTGAACATTGTGCCGGCGTTTGTGCTGACACCATTGCTGCCGCCAGAAACCCTTGCCGCAAACCCGCGAGCGCTCATTATCGTGCAACACTTTGATGATTTAAGACTGTTTATCCAGCGTGGCTGGTTGCCCGAAACAGCGCCCCTGTTAGCCCCGCCAGAAGCACGCACGCGCCAGCTGTTGCAGGGCCGTCAATTTGGCCATATATTTGACCATTTTCCGTTTCCGGAACACAGCGCTGATTTTGAAAACATGACGGACAGTTTTTATGCCGACGACATCACGTTTGCCCACCAATATGGTGAGACCGGCTTTAGCGACTTTCTGACCCTCGGCCACACCTACTCGGAACAGGGACACCCCAGCCGAGCGGTCACGCTGCACCTCACCTATCTTAAGGATGCGCAGGTACGCGTTCGCCACTTTGTGTCCGATCAACATGCCGATTTTTCGCACCCGAAAGAAAAATTTTTTGAAGCGTTAGACAAAGCTGTCGAGTGGATTTCAGACCAACCAGAAGAAAATCTGACAACAACCACCACCCGGTTGATTGCCTTACAGACAACGCATAAATTCCCTGGCATGGGGATTTTAAAGCAGCTCATGATTGAACATCATTTAGCAATCATGTCACGGTATCTCCACCTCAGAAAAAACGGTTAAGACGCTATTGTTTGGCGTCTTTTTTGTGTCGGTTGTCACACCACCCACTGACTGCACCTTGCCCGTTCAGTAATCTATGCTAAATTAACGGTCAGAGGTTATTTGAACAATGAAATTATCGGAAAAACTAAAATACTGCCGCACCAAGGCGAATTTGACTCAGGGAGAGGTTTCGGACCTGATTCACGTGTCCCGTAAAACCATCTCAGGTTGGGAAAACGACCGGAGTTTTCCAGACATCAACGGGCTGGTCGCGTTAAGTGATCTGTACCACGTCTCCGTTGATGACCTGGTGCGCGACGATCGTTTGCTTGAGCACTACGCCAATGAGGCCAAGCACACCAAACGTGAACAGCGCGTTTTAACCTACGCGTACTATATCAATATCATCATGTGGCTGGTTAGTTATCTCAATTTATTTCACCCACACGGGTTTCACACCATCCTGATTTCCTTCATCATGGTCATCAACGAGGTTGTTTTTATGGCCTACTTCAACGACTGGCAACGATTTGCCGGACGCCGGTGGCTTGGATGGTTAGCCATCATCGTGTTTGCGGCCGTTTTCGCACTCCACGTTTACCTCAATTTACTCACGCCAACGATCATTACCTGGCACCATCTGCATAATTACAGCTTCCTGAACGGATTGTTCTTAGGACGCTACATCTTAATTGCGCTGATCAGTATTGGCATTGAGATCATGGTATTCTTTAAACCATCGGGTACGACACACGATGACTGACTGTACTCAAACGCATGTTTTAAGGCCGCTAGTACATCACTTTAGGACAAGCGCGTTCAAAAAAGAACCCGGGAATTTAGCATTCCCAGGTCCTTTTTAGTGTGCCATCATAACAATAATAATTTCACGATACCTGCTGCAAGCGTTAGGCCAACGATCCATAAATTCAGATCCGCTAACCGGCCAGCATTTTTAGTCGAAGGAAAGACAATGAAGTGGCCGCTCAGCACAACCAAACTCGTGAACATCAGCATGCCATAGACGGCATTTGAGGTACTGACCAGCAGTGCGAAGAAGTTAACAATGTTGAGCATCACGACCAAGAATTGGCCCTCCGTGATTCGGTGTTCTCGTGCTACCAACTGTAAATTCAGACGATTCATCATTATCAATCACTCCCATCGGTTTTCTTTAATTTCCATGATTATTGTAACGCACTAGTGCCCGAAATACAGGGGTTTTGAAGAGGCTTTATCAACTTCTAATATTGCCATAACTGACAAAAAGGAAACCCTTTCATAGCGCGGTTTTCAAAATGAGACCGCTTATTGATTTCTTAAAGTATGGTCGTACAAGCAGTGCCTACGTAGCCATTTTGTTGCTGTCATTTTGTGATGTGATTATCAAAGAAATGGTTGCAATCGTTTTCAGGGTATGATAAAGTATTTCTCGTTGATGATTTAGGTAAAACGATTTACATATGCTGTTTACTGCTCGATCATCGCTATAGTTCCCAACATTGAAAGGATGACCATCGTGAAAAAGACCACCGTTATTAATTCTGAATTATCCGCCGTTATCGCTGGCATGGGCCACATGGATTGGCTCAGCATCGGTGACGCCGGTATGCCCGTCCCAATGGGTACCAAGAAGATCGATCTAGCCCTGACCAAGAACTTACCGAGCTTTATTGACGTACTCAAGAACATTCTCAGTGAGCTGGAAGTTCAAAAGATCTACCTCGCTGATGAGATCAAAACACAAAATCCTAAACAATTGACTGCGATCAAGGCGCTGTTACCTGACGTTGAGGTTGCGTTCATGCCCCACACCGACTTAAAAAAGAATCTGGCCAACACCCACGCATTTGTTCGGACGGGTGAAATGACCCCCTTCTCAAACATCATTTTAGAATCCGGTGTCACCTTCTAAATTTTCATTAGTAAAACGTTTTATGCACAATTTCAATTACGACTAAAGGAGTCCTTAATTCTCATGGAACAAACAGCCGAAAAACACCATAGTTGGACCCAACTTTCAGATGGGTACCTCAGCAAAACCCCTGTTTTCCAGTTTTTATTGGTTTCATTGATCTTCCCACTCTGGGGCGCAGCCGCTAGTCTAAACGACATCTTGATCACCCAATTTAAAACGGTGTTTCAGCTCAACGATGCCGCAACAGCCTTCGTGCAAAGCGCTTTTTATGGCGGGTATTTCTTGATTGCTATCCCCGCATCACTCATTATCAAGAAGAACAGCTATAAATTTGCCATTATGACCGGTTTAATTTTTTACATTATTGGCTGTGCAACCTTCTTTCCAGCGTCACACGTCGCCACTTACAGCATGTTTCTGGTTGCCATTTTCGCCATCGCGGTGGGACTGAGCTTCCTCGAAACCTCTTGTGACACGTACAGCTCAATGCTTGGCCCGAAACAGTACGCCACGATTCGGTTGAACTTTTCTCAAACCCTGGTTCCACTTGGTGACATCGCCGGGATCCTGCTAGGGAAGTACCTGATTTTTGGGTCCGTTGGCAACCTCTCTGAAAAAATGGCCACCATGCACGGTGCTGCACGGTTAGCTTACGGGGAACAAATGCTGCAAATGACGCTTCGGCCATACAAGTACATTTTGATCGTGTTGTTAGTGATGCTGGTCATCTTTGCCCTGGTCCCAATGCCTCGCGCGAAAGCCACTGCTGAAACAACTTCAGGCACTGAAGTCGCTGAAGAAGAAAAACCAAGTTTGAAGGAAACTGTCGCCTACCTTTGGCACAACAAAAACTTCAAAAAAGGCGTCTTCACGCAACTGATCTACGCCGGCTTGCAAACAACGGTCTGGTCATTTACGATTCGTTTAGCCCTGAACCTTAACCACAACATTACCGATAGTGCGGCTTCAACGTTCATGATCTACAGTTATGTTGCTTGGTTTATCGGTAAGCTGGTCGCCAACTTCTTCATGAGTCGCTTTTCGATTACTTGTACGCTGACTGGATTTTCACTACTCGGCGTCGTCAGTCTGATCATCACGTTCACCGTGCCGAACATGACGGCCGTGTACGCCGCCATCATGACCAGCTTCTTCTTCGGTCCCGAATGGCCAACGATCTACACGCATACGCTCGATCAAGTTAAGGAAAAGAAATATACCGAAACGGCTGGTGCCATTATTGTAATGGCACTGATTGGTGGGGCTATCATGCCTGCTTTGCAAGGAGTTGTGTCAGATGTGACCGGCTCAATGCAATTCTCATTCATCGTGCCCGCGCTTTGCTACCTCTATATTACCGTTTACTTCTTCTTAGAGTATCGTTATGAGAAGAAACATCCGGAAGAACTGCAGGAACATTAGTTAGAGGCTTTAAATTTTTAGGACAGTAAAATACCAACTGGGTCCCTTGGCCTTGG
>NZ_BBAG01000018.1 GCF_001311135.1 Secundilactobacillus paracollinoides DSM 15502 = JCM 11969 | reverse complement strand
CAAAATGGCAATGTTCCAGGTCATTTTCTGCTGTTCTTTCTTGGTCAACCATGCCGAAACGCGTTTCGGAAAACAGAAAGCTGCATGTAAGCCAACTCAGGCAAAAATGCCAAGTTCGGGCATTTTCGCCTGAGTTGGCTTACACTCCGCTTCCTACCGTTTTCCTACACGCTCTCTAATATTCTACCGGTTCACTCGTTCCATCCGGCAAAATTGTTTCTGTTGGACGGTTACCTTCTCCTGCATCGCTCACATCAGCGCCGCCGAAGGTTTCCTCGCTATTCAAGACAATGTCATCCGAATCGTCGTCCGCAGAAGTTGACACATCCGCTAATTCTGACCGCAGATCTGGATCCTCATCATGCTTCGCTTACCCAATGAAGATGCGGCTTGCTTGAGTCTGTCAGTATCAATTTGACCTGCTACATCCTTCACTTTGTCAGAAACGTGTTGGGATTGATCCTCAAACGTTTCCTTGAAGTCATCCCAGGCATCGCTAGCATAAAATGCGTAGTCCACGGCGCGATCCTTTAAAACGTCTAGCTTGTCAGAGACGTCATCTTTCAGTTGCGATTGTTCATCCTTTGATAGATGATGGTAGGCAACGTGCGCGATAGCGGCACCCGCCAAAAGTCCTAAAAATAACCCTGTCTTTTTTGCCATGTTCAAAACTCCCTTCTAATTTGCGTTAATCATCACTGTTTGAACGCCGGTGTTTTGTATAGAAATTAAATGCCGCTTCACCAGTCCGAACTAAGATGTTCGTTGATGCAGTTTTCTTTGCTGATTTAGAAACCTTACTTGTCAGGTTT
Source organism: Secundilactobacillus paracollinoides DSM 15502 = JCM 11969 (assembly GCF_001311135.1). Lineage (GTDB taxonomy): Bacteria > Bacillota > Bacilli > Lactobacillales > Lactobacillaceae > Secundilactobacillus > Secundilactobacillus paracollinoides. Next base: position 52,088 of record NZ_BBAG01000018.1, on the reverse strand, counting down.
CGAGTGGCATCATTCAAATCAGACACGCTGGTACCCAGATCAGCGGCCGCCTGAAAGACGGGATCAACTGTTGCCACTTTCTTGTTCACGTCTTCAAGTAATGTATTGGCATTGGCCATAATGTCCTCCGCCTGTTTTGAAACGACGTCAACATCATCCGTTAACGTTTGAATACTACGATTAACTTCTTTTAAAGTGGTCAACATCTTGGATAAAAACATGCCAATGAAGAGCACGAGGATCAAAAATGCAACTGCCGCAATCATCCCGGCAACTTGTCCTCCAGTCATCGCATATCGCCCCTTCCTTAGTAAAAACCTTATTGGTTTAAGAATAGCATTGACGATGGGTGGAAGCAATAAAAATCACTAGAGAGTGTGAAGCAAGGCGTTTTAGGGGCGGTGTGTAATGGAGGCTGGTCTAAAAGTCCGGGCCTGACTTTTAGACCAGCCTCCATTACACGTTAGCCCCGTGCCTTGCTGAACACGTTTAGGCAATGTAATAAGGGCGCGCAGTGGTGGTTACCACTCAGTTGCTGAAAACCTGAAAAGTCCGGGCCTGACTTTTAGACCAGCCTCCGTTACACGTTAGCCCCGTACCTTGCTGAACACGTTCAGGCATTGTAAAAAGCGCGAGCAGTAGCAGTTACCACTCTGCGCTAGAAAACCTGTACCTACTAAACGTCGCGCTCAACTTTCTAATAATTCCAACCCTCCCCACCCAACAAAAAAACCAACAGTAGCCGTACCCCCTCGCCTTTGGTACACTAGAAGATGATCTCACTAAGGAGAACTTGCCATGATACTTAAACAAACTTCCATTTCTTCACTGCTCAATCATTTCATTAAACACTTTGATTGGCAGTCCATTGGCGAACAGATTGCGGTAACTATTTTCCAACTCGTCCTAGTGACGATCGGTCTGTTAATCGTCAACTGGCTAGGGAAAAGGTCATTAAACACCTTTTTAACCGCTATAAGGCTACTAAGCTTAATACGATTTCTGTTAACCGAGTCAACACCATCTACACCCTTGTACAAAATATCTTTCAGTACACGATCCTCTTCTTCTGGATCTACGCCCTATTATCCTTCTTGGGAGTGCCAGTTGGTACCTTGGTTGCTGGCGCGGGGATCTTTAGTTTAGCTTTAGGTCTAGGTGCCCAGGGATTTGTATCCGATATTGTGACCGGTGCGTTTATTTTGATGGAAGAACAGATCAACGTGGGTGATTCTGTTAAAATTGGCACGGTTGAGGGAACAGTGTCCGCCATCGGGATTCGAACGACCCAGGTCATCAGTGCAGATGGGACGCTCAACTTCATCCCCAACCGAAATATTTCAATCGTCAGCAATAAATCCCGACACGAAATGCGGGCCCTCGTTCAGGTTCCCATTTTCCCTGATTCACCAATCGATCAGATCAATGCCATTATTGATAAGACGAATCAAACAGTGGTTAAATCGTTGACTGGTATCACACAGGAGCCGACCAACATGGGCGCCACCCCGCTTGCAGATGGCAAATTGGTGATTCAAGTCGTCACTTTCACGAAACCCGGTGATCAATTTACGGTTCAACGTGAACTGTTGGCGGCGTATCTCAAAGCAATTTCCGATGCCGACATTGTGTTGCCGACTGTCTATCATGACGATGCCACACCAAACAACTAAAAAAGATTGCGTAGTCGTTTGATTACGCAATCTTTTTTTGTTTTATTGAGAGGATGAGTCCTGAGGCCGTTTAGTTGTCTCAAAACAGTCATCAAAATTATGTGCCAAATAATTGACGCGCTTTAAGAGTTCTCGCCGCGTGATAATACCAGTAAACGTTCGTTCATCTGACACAACCGGGACAAACGAATCATCAACAAGTAGGTGCATGACTTCATCCAAATCATCCGGATCTTCGACAACTCTAAAATCAGTCTGCATGACATCTTTAACCTTCATCCGCCGCAGATTTTCGGGCGCAATGTGATCCGTATCTAACATTCTTTCAGTAATCATCGACAGCGACAACAGGCCGCACAAATGCTGGTCCTTATCCAGGACTGGAATCTTAGAGTAGCCAATCTTTGTAAGTACCAAAAACGCGTGATAGCAGTCATTGTTCACCATAACATTGGCAACAATGTTTGCTGGAATGATCCATTGACCATGGGCTTGCATCAGCATGGTCTGAATCGGTTGGTCAATCATATCCTCATTACCTCATTTATTTAACGTGTGAATTTTTGCTGTAGGTCTGGCAGCTGGTTTAACTTGCGGTCATAATAGGTGACCGCAATGTTATCAGGTGTCGTCGTCACGATGGCAAACGTCCCGCCAATTGGCGCATATTGACCTCGGGGTAACGAGATACTGCCAGGATTAAGATAGAGGCAGCCAGCCTCGAACTCAGCTCCAAGTTGATGGGTGTGGCCAAAGAACGTCAGGGTCGCGCCGACTTCCTGAGCCTTCAAGCTCAGATGCGTCAACCCCATGCTCACACCATACAGGTCACCATGCGTCATAAAGACGGTCTCATCGCCCACCTTCTGGACAACGTCATCTGGGAACGCACCCCGCGGATCATTATTGCCTTCAACAGCGATGACGTTGTCAAAAACGGGGTTGTCCCGGGTCGTTTCCGAATCCCCACAGTGAAAAATGGCATCCACGCGGTGACTAAATGCGTCAAAAACCGTTTGAAGAATTGCCTGATCGCCATGGTTATCACTTATGACTAGATAGTTCATCCGCTAAACCTCCCACCAATCATCAAACCGGGTCATCATATTGCGTAGCGCCCGACCTCGGTGGCTAATGGCGTTCTTTTCGGCATCAGTCAGTTCAGCCATCGATTTTCCCTGATCTGCTAACCAGAATAAGATCATAGCCAAACCCGTTATTGCCGCGGGGCGCAGTTAAAATTGTGCCCTGGACATCACCATCAGCGACTAATTTGTCACCATTGGGCTTTAACAACACCAGCGTCGTGTGGAACGCAGCTTGCCGTTTCTCGGCCGGAACGTCTGCTAAATTCGCCAACAATTTTCGGTTGTTTGCAGCGTCGTCGTGATCTCCGGCATAGCGGGCTGAATGAATCCCTGGTGCACCGTCGAGGGCCACGACTTCCAGTCCAGAATCATCTGCTAAAACTGGCAAGTTCGTTTGGTGGCTAATGGTCTCCGCCTTGATCGTGGCATTTTCTTCAAAGCTAGTGCCGTTTTCATTGATCTCACCGATCTCCGGAAAATCAGCGAGTGTTTTGATCGTAATACCCTTTGGTTCAAACATTTCCCGAAACTCTCGGGCCTTGCTGGAATTTCGTGTCGCAATAATGAGTTGATCATGCTTCATTAAATGAACCTCCGTTTGTCGTGGTAGTTGGTACTGCTGCATCTCTGTGAGTGCCACGTGTTGGACATCGAGGTTATCGCGCTGTAACCACTGTTCCGCCACTCGCTTAAAGTGTGCTGCCCCACCCGTTGTATAAAACTGTGCAGTTGGCGTCTGGTCACGATCGGCCAACAGGTGCTTATCTGCCAATACTTGTTTTACAATGGCCACACTTTCGGCGCCCGGATCAACCAGTTTCACCGTCGGCCCCATCGCCGCCTGAATGGCCGTGCGTAGGATTGGAAAATGCGTGCAGCCGAGAATCAGTGTGTCCATTGGCTGCGTTTTAAAGGGTCTTAATTGCCGTTTGACCTTAGCTGATGAACTCGGTAGGTTTGCTGCGCCGCGTTCAACCAGCGTCACAAATTGGGGGCATGCCAGCCCACGAACGGTTGCGCCGGGACGGATAGCGGTTAAATTTTGCTGATAAGCGTGGCTCTTGATGGTGCCCTCCGTCGCAATCACGCCAATGTGACCAGTTTTGGAAACAGCAGCCGCTTTACGACTCCCAGCTTCGATAACACCGACGACAGGAATGGACAGGCGCTCACGTAAGAGCGGCAACGCAGCGACGGTTGCCGTATTACAGGCAATCACCAGTAATTTGATTTGCTTTGAGACCAGAAAAAACGCGGTTTGTGCGACAAAACGGCGCACCTCGGCCATCGGCCGCGGCCCGTATGGCACTCTTGCCTGGTCACCAATAAAGATAAACGATTCGTTGGGAAGCTGTTTAAATGCCTCTTTAACAACGGTTAAACCCCCAACACCGGAATCTAAAAAGCCAATTGCTTGAGATGTCATTAAACTAATCCCTTTCTATAGTAATCTTGAGTCTTAATTATCGACCATTTCGGCACCGGTTGCAAGAATTCCGAAAAAATCTTAAATTCTTGCAATACTTTGATTTAATCTTGCATTCAGACTTAATTTCATTGTAATCTTATTGTAAAGAGCGTGAAGGAAAACGGGAGGAAGCGGAGTGTAAGTCAACTCTGACGAATGCCAGAACCTGGCATTTCCGTCAGAGTTGACTTACATGCAGCTTTCTGTTTTCCGAAACGCGTTTCGACTCGAGGACAGAGAACCACACAGAAATGCCCGCACTTGGCATTTTTGCCCGAGTTGACTTACATGCAGCTTTCTGTTTTCCGAAGGGTCTTTCCAATGTTAAGTGATTCAAAGTAGCGCTTTAATGTCGCTTCGTTCCACCGTTCGACCCCGTAGGCTGAGGTGGGGTCGAACTGCAATGTCGAACGACTCCACTACGCTATGATTCTGGCAGTAACCGTCATAATTAATAAGTCTTCAAAAGTGGCATCACGAAACCTCTATATTAATCGTTACTAGTGACTAACATGTCATGAGAAGCATTGTTGTTAATAGCTTACTAGCAGTCGAGGGCGGATTCTCTTCGAACTTGGTTTAACGCCAATGTGATGCTTAACTAGTAGTAAAAATAAGCTCAACATCAGTGGAATGCAGCAATTTGGCACGGAGTGTGGTGTCGACATCAGTTAGCGACCGTTCTTTAGTCGGTTACTGATGTGCGAGACGATTGAGATCCACTCGAGAGCTGCGCAGCAGAAATCGAGTTAGCTCATTCGCGAGCCACTACACGGCCTGCCAAATTGCGGAATGCAACGGACTATCACCTAACATTTGATAGACCCTTTCCGAGACGCGTTTCGACATAGTCGCCTAGAATAACTGGCAAAAAAGCGTCCCAACAACCGATCCACCACCATCCAAATCGATATTATCGTAGAATAAGAAAGCAGGTTAGTCCATTATGGATACACAGATCTACACCAATTACCTGACAGATCCCAACAATTCGGGATTATTTGGTCAGGCTTTGTTACGCGACGTCATTCTCACCGATATTTTAGGCCCGGATGCGTCAAACATCGCATACTGGGAAGGTAAGCAATTAGCCCGCCGGTTTAAACTCGGCAGTGCCAGCGACATTGCTGTATTTTTCGCACAGGCACAGTTCGGCACCCTGTCACTGACTAAGCAATCCGCCACCCAGTGGCAGTTTGAGTTAACCGGTAAGCCAGTTGAATTACGGGTTGCCACTGATTCAAAAACCGCCTTTACCTTGGAAGCCGGTTTTCTGGCTGCCACCGTTGAACAGATGATTGGCGTGGTCGCTGAAACTGAAGTTGCGCCTTTGACCCGCTCACGTAAGGCACTCGCAATCACGATGACCGTGCATCTTGACCCCAAAGATCCAGTGTCCGATCCGCAAGAACTGATTCCAATGAAACTGATTTTGCCAACCCAAGATTCGAAAACAACAGAATAGCATTTATTCATACTAAATTTTTGAACACAGACAAAAACAGTGTCGACTGACGCCCAGAATGTTGGGCGTCAGCTGACACTGTTTTTTGCAATTCTGTTACGTTATGCTTCAACGTACTGGGTCAACAATTGCTTGAGTTGATCCTTTGTGTGGTAACCCACGATTGAGTCAACCACTTGGCCGTCCTTTTTAACAAGGAGCGTTGGGATGCTCATGATCCCGAACTTTTGTGGTGTATCTGGGTTAGCATCAACGTCCATTTTGTTGAACGTTACATCGCCCATTTCATCAGAAAGTTGTTCAACAACGGGTGATTGCATCCGACAAGGACCACACCAAGTTGCCCAAAAATCAGTTAATGTTACGCCCTTAGACGTATCTGCTTCAAAAGTCTTATCAGTTGTTTCTACAACAGCCATATATCGACGCCTCCTGTTTAATTACTAAAGGTAAGTTTACCAGAATCTCATAAAAGCACAAGCATTCTGCTTAATCATTACTAAATTTATAATTTAACGATGGTTGAGCCATCCCCACCAGCATTGGCAGGTGAAAACCCAAACGATTTGACCCGGCGATTGGATTTCAGGTAGTCAATCACACCCTGCCGCAATGCGCCGGTACCCTTGCCGTGAATGATCGTGACAGAAGGGTAACCAGCAAGCAGTGCTGAATCGATGTATCGATCCACTTCTGCCATGGCTTCTTCATACCGGTGACCACGGAGGTCAAGGGTTGGCGTCATGCCATCAGAACGAGTTCGGCGAATAGTGGCTTTAGGCGCCTTCTTCGTCGTCGCTTCTGGGGCTGCTTTCTCCAGATCACTGTCATCGATCTTCATCTTCAAAATTCCCATCTGAACTTCGTAGTTGTGATCATCAAGCTTATCCATGATCACACCACGTTGCCCATAGGATTTAACGAGCACCTCGTCACCCTTTTTGAGCTGATGCTTGCGCTTTTCACGATTCAAGACGCGGTTTTGCGTCAAGGTTTCATCTTGATGCAGCGCATTAATACTGCCCTGAGCGTCAATCAGTTGATCTTCTTTAATGACGGTCTTGCCGGCCGCTAATTGCTTTTTACGGATATCTTTGATGATCTTGTCCGCTTGTTTCTTCGTTTGATCGACCACTTCATTTGCATGGCGTTTTGCATCTTCCATCAGCTGACTCTTTTGTTTCTGATAAGCGTCAAACTGTTTTTGGAGGTCTGCGTACAGCGCCTCATTTTCATGCAATTTATCAGCCGCTGCCGCTGCGTCCACATTGGCTTGGCGCGTCTGCTCGGTCAGTGACGCAATCATTTGATTAAGGTCCTGGCTGTCCTGATCGGTTAACCCACGAGCTTCATCAATGATTGATTGGTCAAGCCCCAACCGCTGCGCAATCTCCAACGCGTTACTGCGACCAGGGATTCCAATCAGCAAGTGATACGTCGGTTTCAATGTTTCTTGGTCAAACTCCATGCTGGCATTGATGGTTTCTGGTCGGTTGTACCGTACGCTTTGAGTTCTGGGTAGTGGGTCGTCGCAATCACTTCACTGCCAATGGTGCCAACATTATCCAGAATAGCCATAGCAAGGGCTGCCCCTTCTTGCGGATCAGTCCCAGCGCCCACTTCATCCAGTAGGATCAAACTGTGATCAGTTGCTGCCTTTAAAATCGCCGCAATGTTGTCCATGTGTGAAGAAAAAGTTGACAGATTTTGTTCAATGGATTGCTCGTCGCCAATGTCGGCAAACACTTCATCAAACAACCCAACCTGGCTATTTTCATTTGCCGGAATAAACAGTCCAGACTGAGCCATCAGCTGGGTCAACCCCAGTGTTTTTAACGTGATGGTTTTCCCACCTGTGTTTGGACCAGTGACCACGATGGCTTTGTAGTCGCCGCCTATTTCGATGTCGTTAGCCACCACTTTTTTCTGGTCGATCAACGGGTGTCTTGCCTGACGCAAATTCACGTGGTTCTCAGCTGAAAGAAGCGGTTCTGTCGCCTTAATTTCGTGTGCATACCGAGCCTTAGCGTTGATAAAGTCTAAGTGACCCAGCACCGTGGCATTCGCTGAAATATCATCCTGATACGGCCGTAACAGGTTCGACAATTCCAGAAGGATTCGCCGCTCTTCTTGACGTTCCGCAATTTGCGCTTCACGTAACCGGTTGTTTTCTGAGACAACGGCTTCCGGTTCAATGTAGAGCGTCAACCCACTGGCAGACTGATCGTGAACAATGCCGCCAAAATGGTTCTTGTACTCCGCTTTAACGGGTAACACGTACCGGTCATCCCGAATGGTCACCAGCGTTTCGCTGAGATACTTCGCCTGTTTACCGCGTGTATAGCCGTTCATTTGTGAGCGCACACTACCTTCGATCTGCGTGATCCGTCGCCGAATCCGTTTCAATTCTGGTGACGCTTCATCCGTAAGCCGACCATCATCCGTCACCGACATACTTAACCGACGCGTCACGTCTGGCAAATGCACAAGTTCCGCGACAATCGCGTACAGCCGACGCAATTCAAGTGCCTTATCCTGGAGCCCGTCAAAGAAGTCAACGACCCGACTGACCGTTTTTAAGACCTGGCCAATTTGCGCCAATTCAGTCCCGCTTAACGTGCCTTCGATTGCTAACCGTTTAACGTGCGGGGTAACGTCAGCCATTTTTGGCAGTGGAATACCGCCCTCTAACCGCAAGACATCAGCCCGTCTTTCGTTTCATCAATAGCGCGTTGAACAGTCTCTTGATCTGCAACTGGCATTAAATGGTTCAGTTCAGATTCTCCTGAAGCTGAAACCAAATGTGCCCGTAATTGCTGCTTGATCTGATCAAACGCCATGGTTTTAAATATTTTATCGTTCATTAGTCGTTGTTTCTCCCAAATCCTGTTGGTTACCCTGACATTGTTAGCCCTGCCGGTTAAACCGATGTCATGGGTCGTTAGTTATCCGTAGGTGTTTGCGTTTTTTGTAACCGGTCGAGCTCTGCTGCCTTATCCAACTGGTCAGAGATCGCATTAAACGCAAGTAACGTTGCGGCTTCCTGTTTGGTCATTGATGGCGCTAATTTCTGCAACTGTGCAAGCTGCTGATTCATTAGTTCCGTCACGGCCTGCATGTGTGCCGTTGACTTATTGCCAACGATCGTATAGGACTGGCCGTCAATAACCGCCTTGAACCGGCGCTTGTTACCAATGCTGTTTGGTTCACCCACAGCCGTCACCCCCTCATTTTGACGTTAAAATCACTTAAGCCGCTGACCCCTTTTCGGACCAGCGGCTAACTTGTTACTTAAGTCGTTTGACGATTATACCTGTTCGGTTGCAGACCCTACTTAGGATCTGAAACGCCCCAATCTTGATCAGAGGCATCGGTACCGCCGCCGTCAAGGAAGGTGTTTAACATGGATTCAACCATGTCCCATTCGTCGTCTGATTCAATTGGCAGCAGATCGCCGCCTTGTGGGTCAGCCGGATCATCAGAGTCTGCTAATTGGTAGGCCTGAATATCAACTTCCTCATCATCAGACTTACCTGATGGGTAAAGTAAAATGTAGGACTTGCCAAAATCTGCAGAGGTAAACGTGAAAAGCACGTTATATAACTCTTCGTTGCCGTCTTCGTCGACGATTGTAATTTGTTGATCTTTGTTTTCACTCATATTATCGGCCTCATCTTTCTTGTGTTAACGGACCCTTACGATCCAAGTAATTTGCAAAATCAAGTCAGCTGCTAGCTTATCAATAACCTTCTTGCGTTTTTTTCGCGACACGTCGGCCTCTTCAACCAGCATCCGCTCCGCCTCAACAGTTGTGAGACGTTCGTCTTGAAAATCATACGGCATCCCGAAGGTGGCCTTTAACAGCTCGCCATAGTTCTTTGCCGCTTCCGCACGGGGTCCGAGGGAATTGTTCATATTCTTGGGTAACCCGACCACGAAGCCTGTGACCTCGTACTGTGCCACAATTTCCTTGACCCGGTCGATCCCAAATTCTTTCTCATCTTCGTTGATCGGAATAATCTCAATTCCTTGAGCCGTCCATCCCAACATATCACTCATTGCCACACCGACAGTTCTCGATCCGACATCTAATCCCATTAATCGCATTTATTTAGTCAACGTCCCATTCTCATTGAGGTAGAAGCGCACCAACTCTTCGATGATTTCGTCGCGTTCATGCTTACGAATCAAGTTCCGGGCGTCGTTAAAACGCGGAATATATGCCGGATCACCAGAGAGCAGGTACCCCACGATCTGATTGATCGGGTTGTAGCCCTTTTCCTCAAGTGCTTGATACACTGTTACCAGGGTATCGTGAACGTCCTTTGGCTTTTTGTCGCCAAAATCGAAATACATGGTCTTGTCTAACGTACTCATGATCACACCTCCACCGATGCTATTTGTTCTAATTCTACCGGAATACTGAACTAACCACAATCGGGTTTCCCCGATGTAACTCATTCGTAATAAAATAGAACCCCAAATTCGGACAGTGTTTCTCAGTGAGCATGATCACTAAGCGTCAGCACGTGCCCGAGTACCGCAGCCGCCACCAGTAGTCGAAGCGTATCGATTTCTATAAAACGCAACGTTTTTAGAAACTAATGTCGCCTACTGGTGCGTTGTCACGTACTCTATAGTTTACCACGTTATGCCAAATTTGACAGCCATTTAGCCGCTTCGCTCATGGCATCGTTTAATCCAGCAGGATTCTTCCCACCGGCTTGGGCAAGGTTTGGCCGACCACCGCCGCCACCATTGATCTTTGGTGAGATTGCTTTGATGAGATCGCCGGCCTTGATGCCCGCCTTCATGGCGCCGTCACTCGCTGCAACGATCAAGTTCGCCTTTTCACCGACCTGGGCACCAAGAACCAGAACGTCGGACAGGTTCTTTTGCCGCCAAGTATCAGCAAGCTGGCGCAATTGATCCATTGAAGAAACTTGCACAACACCGGTGATCAATTGTTTACCATTGATCTCCTGAACGTTATCAAAGATCTTGTCAGCCTGTTGGCCAGCCAACTTGGTTCAACACCGGCCTTTTCGTTCGTCAAGGTCTTAATTTGTTCCTGGAGTTGTGCCACCTTTGCGGGCACTTCTTCAACTTGTGGTGTCTTGAGTGCGGCGGCGGTCGTTGTCAGCAGATCATCATGAGCCTTGAGATACTTATAAGCATCACCGGCTGTCACTGCTTCGATCCGCCGTGTGCCGGCACCGATCCCAGTTTCAGAAACAATCTTGAACAACCCTAATTCGTTGGTATTCTTAACGTGGGTCCCACCGCAGAATTCAATTGAGAAGTCGCCGATGGAAACGACCCGGACCTTGTCGCCATACTTGTCGCTAAACAGCGCGATGGCACCCATCTTCTTACCAGTGGCCTGATCAGTCTCAACCGTCGTAACGGGGATTTCTTCGAAGATCTTCTCGTTGACGATGGCTTCAACCTTAGCCAGGTCCGCTTCAGTCACCTGACCAAAGTGGGTAAAGTCAAATCGCAGGTAGTTTGGTTCAACTAATGAACCAGCTTGCTGGGTATGACCACCAAACACGTTTCGCAGTGCTTGATCCAATAAGTGGGTCGCTGTATGGTTCTTTTCAACCTTACTGTGGGAGCAGCGTCAACCTTTAATTCAAAACTGTCGCCAACGTGCATTGGCTGTTGCAGCTTCAAAGTATGCAGATTTTGACCATTTGGGGCGTGCTGAACGTCCGCCACAGTCGCAACAACGCTGCCATCGGCTGCCAAAATATCACCCTGATCCGCAATTTGGCCACCCATTTCAGCGTAGAATGGTGTTTTATCAAAAATAACCTGCACAGTACCGGCTTCGGCACCGTCAACAAGCGCACCATCCGCGACCATATCCGTCACCTTGGCATCCTTGACGTCTAATTGCGTATAGCCGACGTACTCGCTTGGACTCTTCACGCCAATCAGCAGATCCGTTTGAACCCCCATGGATTCATCCTTACTGCGGGCGTTCCGGGCACGGTCTTGCTGCTTCTTCATTTCAGCCTTAAAACCGTCTTCATCAACGGTAATGCCTTCATCAAGTGTGTATTCACGTGTCAGTTCAACGGGGAAGCCGTAAGTATCATAAAGCTTAAAGGCCTCGGCACCATCAATTTCCTTCGCGCCGCTTTCCTTGGTCTTAGCGACCAGATCATTTAACAGGGCTAACCCGTCAGTCAAGGTTTCGTTAAACCGGTCTTCTTCAGACTTCACGACCTTCGCGATGTAATCAGCTTGTTCTAAGACTTCTGGGTAGTAGGATTGCATTACTTGGCCCACGACGGGAACAAGTTTGTATAAGAACGCCCCGTTGATGCCTAGTTTACGCCCATTAACAACGGCCCGACGAATCAACCGCCGGATCACGTAGCCCCGACCGTCGTTTGACGGCAGCGCGCCATCACCGATAGCAAACGTGATTGCTCGAGAATGGTCAGCGATCACTTTAAATGAAATATCAAGTTTCGGATCAGAATTATAAGTCTTGCCATCACTGAAATCTTCAGTAGCGTGAATCATTGGCAAGAATAAGTCAGTTTCGAAGTTAGTCTTGGCATTTTGGAACACAGAAACGACCCGCTCAAGGCCCATCCCAGTATCAATGTTTTTACGTGGGAGCGGCTTGTATGAGCCATCAGGTTCGTGGTTAAACTGTGAGAACACAATGTTCCACACTTCAAGGTACCGTTCGTTTTCGCCGCCTGGGTAGTTTTCAGGATCATCCTCAGCTAAATTATTAAATGATTCCCCGCGGTCGTAAAAGATTTCTGAATCGGGACCTGAAGGGCCTTCACCGATATCCCAGAAGTTATCTTCCGCTTCGATGATGTGGTCGGGTTGAACGCCCGCTTCCTGCCAGAACTTCTTGGCATCGTCATCTTGGGGATAAACGGTCATGTATAACAGATCGGGATCCCAGTCAAACCAGTCCTTGGAAGTCAGTAACTCCCAGGCCCAGGTAATGGCTTCTTTCTTGAAGTAATCGCCCACTGAGAAGTTCCCCAACATTTCAAACAGGGTGTGGTGCCGGGCAGTCCGACCCACGTTTTCAATATCGTTTGTCCGGATCGACTTTTGTGAACTCGTCAACCGCGGGTTTGAAGGGACAACTGACCCGTTGAAATATTTCTTCATGGTTGCGACCCCTGAATTGATCAAAGCAAGGTTGGATCGTCAACTGGAATCAGTGAAGCGCTCGGTTCAATGGTGTGACCCTTACTCTTGAAAAAGTCCAGATACATTTGGCGGATCTGGCTGCTGCTTAACTGCTTCATAGTGCGTTTATCTCCTTAAAAAAATAATAAAGCACCGCTGTAAGTAAAGACGCCATAGACGCGGTACCACTTTACTTGCAACGATGCTGATCGTTTACCTCTTAAGCTCAAAATCGTTTGAGCAACGTATTCAATTAAACGGCAAGGGAGCACTTTGACTGGGAATCGTTTTTCACAGCTGCCAAAACGTTTCTGAAAGACCGGCCTCAAAGCATATCCTTGTTGTTAACACGAAATTTAGTATAGATGTTCACGCTTTAAATGTCAATCTCGTCAGGTAATAGTAGATTACTCATTCCACGTAGTCTATATCCCCCGCTTCGTTGCGCTGGTCGGCCCTGCAGGCTGAGGTGGGGTCGCTCCGGAACGCCGACCGGCTCCACTACGCTACAATTGCGGCATTAGGTTACTGTCATTAATAAGGAACCACAACCGCTGTCTGATAATCAGTAGATACTAGCACGACAGGTTTAGTATGAAGCATTGCGAATCATGGACTCGAAAGCAGTCAAGGGCGGACTGCTCTTCGAACCAGGGTTAAAGCTATTGTGATGTTTAACAAAAAGAAAAAGTACATCCAACGTGAGTGGAATGGAACAATTTGGCACGGAGTCGCGAACCACCACGATTCCGTGCCAAATTGTGAAATGCAACGGATTTATAAGCTAGTTATAAAACAAAACCATTCCTAAAAACAGAAAGACTACTTATAACGCTCCGACGAAGCTTTCTTTCGCTTCTTAGCCTGGCGCTGTTTTTGCCGAATTTCAATACGGTGTTCCATTTGCTGTTCACGGCTGATGGCTTTCTTAATGCGCCGCTTATATCCTGGTTTGACCTTTTTCTTAGCCTTATGAATGGCACCAGCCATGCTGCCGGAGATTTTAACCGGCTTATTCCCGCGCTTCTTTCGCCGATTACGGTCGAAGGAATCCACGATTTCGCCATTTTTGAGTTCCTTAGGCTTAAAGACAATGCCTAAATCCTCTAATGCTTCAATCTGGTCTTCATCATCTGGTGAGTACAGCGTAATTGCTGTTCCCTGCATGCCCTTACGACCAGTCCGGCCGACACGGTGAATAAAGTAATCCAGATCTTCAGGAATCCCGTCGTTGATCACGTGGGAAACCCCTTCAATATCAATGCCTCGAGCTGCTAAGTCTGTCGCAACCACGAATTGGAAGTCCAGGTTCTGAACCTCGCGCATGACACGTTTCCGTTCCCGAGCTGGCAAATCACCATGAATCACAGCCACTTTAAGGCCCTGACTCTTCAAGAAGTCGGCAATTTCAACGACTCGTTTTTTAGTGTTCGCAAAGACCAACGCTAAGTATGGTTCACCCATCGTCAAAAGCTTGTAGATCAGCTCGTTCTTTGACCGGCCCTTGGTTGATAACAGCCAGTTATCAATGGTTGGACTAATCACTGATTTTACTGGGATCTCTTCGATCACTGGGTTGTCCATGTACTTGCGTAAAAATGGCCGCAACTTGTCAGGAATCGTTGCCGAAAAGACCATCATCTGCAGATTCTCAGGCATCCGCCCAGCAATCTTATCGACCTGTTCCAAGAACCCGAGGTCCAGGGTCATATCAGCTTCGTCGACAACAAATTGCGTTGCGGTGTGAATGTCTAAAGCGTTTGATTGGATCAGATCCAAAACACGACCGGGTGTCCCGATGACGATCTCAGGCTGTTCACGTTGCAGCTTATCGATCTGACGCTTCTTATCCGTGCCACCCACGTAGTTACCGATGCGAATCTCAGCCTCACTATGCTTGGCCAACTGCTTCGCGTCACCATAGATCTGGTAGGCTAACTCACGGCTTGGCGTGGTGATCACAGCTTGAACTTCGTGCTTGTTAGGATCGATCTTATCAAAAATAGGCAATAAAAAGGCGTGGGTCTTCCCACTCCCTGTTTGAGACTGGCCGACAACACTTTTGCCAGCTTTAACGACCGGAATCAATTTTTCTTGAACCGGCGTTGGGGTTTTAAAATTCAATTCCGTTAGGGCTTCGTTTAAAAATGGTTTCAGACCGAAGTCCTTAAAGGATTCACTCATGTTTTTCTCCTTTGTACGCGGTGGTGATTTCGTCTAGTTCCTTGATCACCTGTTTAATTTCATCATCATCATGGGCCACCGCACCACTAGCGAGTGCGTGACCGCCGCCACCGTGGTTTTTAGCAAGATCATTAATGGACGGTCCCTTCGACCGTAACCGGATCCGGAAGGTGTGATCCTTGGATTCCACAAAGATGGCCCAGGCCACGACCTCATTTAGGCGGCCTGGTAATGGTACCACAGCACTGGTACTCTCGTCACCTAAATTAAATGGTTTGACCACTTCATCTGATAACTTAATGTACGCAGCGCCCGATGGCAGAATCGTCAGCGACTGGTACACATAGGCGGACAAGCGTGCCAGCGGCAAGGAAATGGCATCTTCTTGCTGGTTGATATCACTTGCCGAAAAATTGAATGTCATCAGGTCACCAGCGACACGCATGGTGTGCGGTGAGGTTGCGGGGTACATGAACCGGCCAGTATCCCCAACAATGCCGGCATAGAGTAGTCGGGCTGCGTCGTCCGTGCAAGTCAAGTCGTTCTCAAAGGCCTTGTAAAAATCAAATACCAGCTCTGAGGTACTTGATGCTGCCGGTGTTACCCACTGCACATCGCCAAACGCATCGTCGTTTGATGGTGGTCGATCTTAACCAGTTTATCGCCTTTAGTATAGCGGAAATCGTCGACTCTCGGCTGGTTGGCGGTATCAACCACGATCACGAGGGCGTGGTCGTAAACATCGTCTTCAATCACATCGGTCGTGCCAAGCCAGTTAAATCCTGGATATTGTTTCCCAACGCAGTAGATCTTTTTCGTTGGAAAGCTCGCCTTCAAGATGCCTGCCAACCCCATTTGGGAGCCAATGGCGTCCGGGTCAGGCCGCTGGTGGCGGTGAATAATAATGGTGTCATGCTGTTTGATCAAGTCTAAAATTGCTGATTGCGTTTCGCGTAGTGTCATTTTTGTCACCTTTCCGTCCGATATCATACAGTGTCGCCCTTTAGTATACCGTTTTGTGAGCTGTTATTCAAAATCACGATGGTCATTAAAGAGCGGTAATTTTATATTTTCAAACGCTTGCGGTGCCAGGCCAGTCAGCGTGATGCCAAGCAGGCGAATTCCATCATCCGGCGCTGGCATCTGCGTCATTAACTGCTGTGCCAACCGTAAAAATTCATCCGCTGACGTCTCAATAAAATCTGCCTGGGTAAACCGTTTAGTGATCGTCTTGAAGTCACCGTAACGCACCTTTAGAACAACAGTCCTGCCATGAGTCTGCTTCTTGCGCACTTCTGCGGCCACCATTCCCGCTAATTTAGTCAACTGGGTCGTCACTTCGCCCTGAGTCGTCAAAAACGGCCAGTACGTGCGCTCCTTGCCAATTGACTTACGATCCCGCTGATATTCAACGGGGCGGTTATCCACACCCCGAACACGCTGATAGAGCACCTCACCAAACCGCCCAAACTGGTTGATCAGATCCATTTCATGCCACTTTAAGAGGTCGGCGCCATTCGTAATATTGAGGTCGTGCATCTTAGGCACGGTCTTCTTCCCGACGCCGCGGAAGCGTTCAATTGGCAGCTTCGCCAAAAAATCAGGTGCGTCTTCAGCATGGATCACAGTGACACCAACCGGTTTACGGTAGTCGGAAGCTTCCTTAGCTAAAAACTTACTGTATGAAATGCCGACTGAACAAGTCAGGTGAGTCTCCTGCCAAATTTGACGCTGCATCTCGGCCGCTAAAACAACGGGGTCTTTGATGTCAGGTTTATTCTGGGTCACATCCAGATAGGCTTCATCAAACGCGACCGTTTCAATGATGTCCGTATATTGATGAAAGATCTCATGAATGTGGTCAGAGATTTCCCGATAATGCGGAAAATTCGGTGGAATAAACGTCGCTTTTGGGCACAATTTTAACGCCTGCTGAGCCGGCATCGCCGAATGGATCCCATACTGCCGCGCCACGTAGTTTGCGGTTGTCACAACGCCGCGGCCGCCAGTTGTTCGCGGATCACGAGTGATCACTAAGGGAACGGTCTTGTAAGCTGGGGTATCCCGCTCTTCAATTGACGCATAAAACGCATCCATATCGACGTGCAAAATGTGTCGATGATCATCAATTTGCGTTGGATTATCCAAGTTACCGCCCCCTTACTTTCACCTAAAACATCATTCCATTATAGCGAAGGTCCTGAACGCTTGCAAGCCAGAAAACCGCGTGCAGTAACGAAGCCAGAGAATCCCACGCCAAATAAAAAAACCTCCCAATAACGGGAGATTCTAAACAACCAAGCACCTATTTGTCAGCGTCTTGATCAGTAGTTTCATCTGAGTCGGCTGGTTTGTCTGCCGTTTCAGTTGAAGCGGTGTCAGCAGCTGCATCGTCAGCTGGCTTTGTTTCTGCCTTGGCTGGTTCTGCGGCGACTTCTGAACTAGCTGCCCGTTGAGAAACTGAACCGATCGCGTTTAAGTCAAAGACTAAGAAAATGCCATCGCAGTCAATGGTTACGGTCTTGGCTTCGTTGTTGATCTCATCAACAACACCATGAAGCCGACCAATGGTAACAACGTGGTCACCCTTTTGAAGCTTTGATAATGTATCTTGATGCTTTTGTTGTTGCTTACGTTGCGGCCGAATCATCAAGAAGTACATGGCCACGATCATGACCAGGATCAAGATGATACCGGAATAGCTACTAGCGGAACTTGCTGCTAAAACTGTCAATTGTTTCACCCACCTTTTCGTCTACTCTATAATTTAACAAAAAATTGGACCTTCGTCCATGGTATCTCTGAAAACGCTAGAAATTTTTGGGGTTCGGGACGTTATAACCGTATGCTTCAAAGAAGTTTTCTCTAAATTCCAACAAATTATCGTCCATAATTGCCTGACGAACCTGTTTCATCAAATGGAGTAAGAAATACAAATTATGGTAACTTGTCAACCGCAGTCCAAAACTCTCATCAGCTTTAAACAAGTGGCGAATATACGCCCGCGTATAGTTTCGGCACGCGTAGCAGTCACAATTATCGTCAATTGGACTGAAATCACGTTCGTACTGTGCGTTCTTCACTGTCACCCGACCGTGACTCGTCATGCAGGTCCCACGACGCGCGATCCGTGTTGGCAGCACGCAGTCAAACATGTCGATGCCGCGCATGACGCCATCGATGAGGGAGTCAGGCGACCCGACCCCCATGAGGTAACGCGGTTTATTCGTTGGCAACATTGGCGTTGTAAATTCTAGCACCTGGTTCATTTCCGCCTTAGATTCACCGACGGACAACCCACCGATCGAGTAGCCAGGAAAATCCATGCTGACCAGATCATTGGCTGATTGGCGACGTAGTTCTTCGTAACCGGCCCCTTGAACAATGCCAAACAACCCTTGCCAATCAGGGTTACGATGTGCATTCAACCGCGTTCTGCCCACCGAGACGTCCGTTCAACGGAGTGTTTGATGTAGTCGTAGCTCTCAAAGAAGGGCGGACATTCATCCAAACTCATCATGATGTCGGGTCCCAAATCGTTTTCGATCTGCATCGCCTTTTCAGGAGACAAGAATAGTTTGTCTCCGTTAGACGGATTTCTAAAATGAACGCCTTCCTCGGTGATGTTGCGATTCTCAGCAAGTGAAAAGACCTGAAAGCCGCCAGAATCAGTCAAAATTGGTTTCTGCCAGTTCATAAACTTGTGCAGCCCACCGGCCTCTTTGACGAGATCTTCGCCGGGTTGCAGCCAAAGGTGATAAGTATTGGCCAAAATCACACCAGCACCCATCTCATCAAGTTCTTCCGGGGCCAAAGACTTTACTGTAGCCTGAGTGCCAACCGGCATGAACATGGGTGTTGGAAAGGTACCGTGTGGTGTGATCAGCTCACCAAGCCGTGCGCCAGTGTGTTTTTCAGTTTTAATTAAGCGATACTTAATCGCTGGTTCCATAAAAGAATGTGCCTCCGTTCTTGAAAATCGTTCCTTTAATGTAGCATGGATCAGAGTGTGGAGCAAGGCGCCTAGGGGCAGAATGTAACGGACTCTGGCAGAAAATCCCGGGTTTGGATTTTTGCCAGAGTCCGTTACATTGCCGCCCCTTGCCTTGCGAAACACGTTTCGACAATGTGACAGAGAAGGCGGTAGCCAATAGTACAATGTAGATCTAAAGCGTTATTACTATTTGTTGTTAATGCGCATTCCTCAATTAATAAATTTAGAAACTGAGATCATTGTTTTGAAGTTCTCTGTCCTCGAGCCGAAACGCGTTCAGTAAGCGAGGCTAACGTGTAAGAGGGTTCTGACAAAATTGCCAAGATTGCGTTTTTTGTTATTAGAGAGCCACTTGCGACGTGCTTTGCTTTTATCTAGCGGAAACGCGTTCAGCAAGGCTGAGGGCTACTGCATAAGCTAACTCTGGCAAAAATGCCAAAATCAGGCATTTCTTGTGGGCCTCTGTCCTCGAGCCGAAACGCGTTCAGCAAGGCACGGGGCTAACGTGTAACGGACTCTGACCAAAAAGTCAGACCCGGACTTTTCGGTCAGAGTCCGTTACACACCGCCCCTAAACCGCCTTGCTTCACGCTCTACTTAATGAACATCGCATCCCCAAAACTAAAGAACCGATATTTCTCTTCAATGGCGTGCTGATAGGCATTCAAAATGTTATCTCTGCCCGTAAAGGCTGCCACCAACATAACTAGCGTTGATTTTGGCAAGTGGAAATTAGTGATGAATGCATCCACTACTTTCCACTGGTAGCCTGGGAAGATGAAGATGTCCGTCCAGCCAGAATCAGCCTTGATCTCACCGTTAAACTTTGTGCCGATTGTCTCCAACGTTCTAATTGACGTTGTCCCCGTGGCCACAATGCGACCACCGTTGGCTCGGACTTCATTCAGTGTTTTTGCAGATTCTTCTGACAACCGATAGAACTCAGAGTGCATCTTATGGTCATCAATATTTTTCTCGTCGACTGGCCGGAATGTCCCCAGACCAACATGGAGCGTCAAATAAACAAGCTTAATGCCCTTGTCCTGTACTTTTTGCAAGAGTTCTTTCGTCCAGTGCAAACCAGCTGTTGGCGCAGCTGCAGAACCTGATTCGCGCGCATAAACCGTTTGGTAGCGTTCAGGATCATCCAACTTTTCCTTAATATAAGGAGGCAGTGGTGTTTCACCCAATTTTTCCAAAATCTCCATAAAGATCCCATCGTAATGGAATTCAATCATCCGGCCACCATGCTCTAATTCCTTGGTGACGGTTGCCGTTAACTGACCATCGCCAAACGTGACCGTTGTCCCGACTTTGATGCGCTTCGCCGGCTTCATGAGCGTCTCCCACTCGTCGCCATTAGTGTTATGTAACAGCAGCACTTCAACATGACCGCCAGTATCCGGTTTTATCCCGTAAATGCGGGCTGGCATGACCCGTGAATCATTCATGACCACCGCGTCACCGGCATGCAGTTCATCAATGATGTCATAAAAATGCTTATCTTCTAAAGCGCCAGTGGCATGGTCCATTACCAAAAGACGGGATGCATCCCGTTTTTCAATGGGGGTTTGTGCAATGAGTTCGTGCGGTAGATCATAGTCAAAATCATCTGTAGTCAGTGTCATGGTCGTCTTCCTTTCAAGGTTGAGCAGTATTAGTCGTTATGCGGTTCTGGAATGCCAAGGTGTTCATACGCTTGAGCCGTGACCATTCGGCCGCGGGCAGTGCGTTTAATGAACCCCAGCTGTAACAAGAACGGCTCGTACATTTCCGCAACAGTTTCGGTTTCTTCACCAATGTTAGCGGCGATCGTGTTTAATCCCACCGGACCGCCATCATAGTAAGTAATCATCGTTTTAAGTAATTTAATATCCGTTCGGTCGAGTCCCTGATCATCAACTTGCAACATGTTCAATGCTTTTTGAACGATTGCTAAATCAATGCCGTCATGGGACGTCGACACCTCCGCAAAATCACGGATCCGCTTGAGCAGCCGGTTTGCAATTCGCGGCGTTCCTCGTGACCGGCGCGCAATTTCGTGAGCGCCCTGCTCATCGATCGGTGAATGCAGAATGCCTGCAGACCGAATCACAATCTGTTCAAGATCGGCGACATCGTAATAGGCCATGTGTCCCACGATACCAAACCGGTCGCGCAATGGCGCTGATAAGAGTCCGGCCCGCGTCGTCGCACCGATCAATGTAAATGGCGGTAACGGGAAATGGACGGGGTGGGCAGTTGGTCCCTGACCCACCACGATATCAACAAAGAAATCTTCCATCGCCGAATACAGCATTTCCTCAACAATTTTAGGGAGCCGATGAATTTCATCAATAAACAGCACATCGCCCGGCTGCAATTCATTCAGCAACGCAACGAGATCACCCGTTTTTTCAATTGCAGGGCCACTCGTCGTTTTAATACCGACCTGCATTTCACTAGCAATGATCATTGCCAGCGTCGTTTTACCTAAACCAGGAGGCCCGTAAAGCAGCACATGATCCAAGGCTTCTTCCCGCTGTTTGGCCGCTTGGATATAGACTTTAAGTTCGTCTTTTAAGGCTGACTGGCCAATGTATTGATCCAGCGAACTTGGTCGTAATGACTGTTCAACAGCTGACTCTTCGTCACCCTGTGGCTGACCGGAAACCAACCGTTCATCATCATCGTTCACAATGTCACCTCCCCTATGCGTTTGTTAATAGTTTCAATCCGGCGCTTAAATAATCGTCAGTGGTTTTGCCTGGTTCTTGGCTCAAAGTGGCTTCGAGTTTTGCCACGTCGCGATCGCGATAACCAAGTGCTGTCAGTGCTGCCAAGCATCCGCCAACTGCGGATTGTCTGAGGTTGGTGTTTCGGGCTCACGCTGCGTGGCAAATAACCCAACCTCACCCAGGTCTTCCAGTTTATCTTTAAGATCAAGCACAATTTGCTGCGCGGTCTTTTTCCCAACGCCCGGAAAATGGGTTAAAAATTTAACATCGTTATCTTGAATGGCCCGAATAATTGCGGCCTGATCGCCGTTAGCAAGAATGGCAAGCGCACTTTTAGCACCGATGCCAGAAACCGCTAATAGTTTTTCGAAAAGTTTTTTCTCATCCAAAGTCGCAAATCCATATAATACTTGGGCGGTATCACTGATCGTCTGGTGCACGTACACGCGCACAAGTTGATCACCAACCTCGTACTGATAGGGATTGGCGGCTCGAACGAGGTAGCCAACGCCGTGCACGTCAACCACGATGTACGCGGGTTGAACGTCGGTGATCCGGCCCTCTAAATACTGAAACATGGTGTGATCGTCCCCCATTTCCTTACCGTTTAAAAACGTATGTTTGCCTAAAAAGTGTACCATGAAACAAGGCGTTGAATCAAGCTTGAGTGTCAGGCTGAGTGCCGGTTTGTTGGTTGGTGTTAACGTTTGATCTGTCAAGGGTTACGAGGCACGTCGGTGTTGAGTTGCCGTTGGTTTAGGTGTGGCTTTTGTGCCACTTTTTTGACTCATTCCAAACCGACTAAGCAGTATTTTTTTGGCAACCGTGCCGAAACGGGTTTCGGAAAACTGAGACCGGCCACGTAAGGCGCAGGTGTGACAAATCCAGGACCGGGATTTATCACGCCCGTGCCTTACGTTCTGGTCTCACCCGTTTTCCTTCACCCTCTAAAAAAAAGCCCAGCCATCGGCCAAGCTTACTTTGGTGTTTTTGCTCCCTTTTCTTTTGCTTCTTCATTTTCGATCTTCTGGCGGTCATGCGGTTTCAACGGGTCCGGTTTCACACCCAGAGCGCCGATACCGGCAAAGATTCCAAAATAGTACGTCAGGATCCGCCACAACAGCATGGCCAACACTAATTTGCTGGAGTTGGTAATGTAGCTTCTAAATAAAACTTCAAAACTATATTCCGCCCCGCCTTCACCACCCGGAATTGGAAGATGGAGATCACCATGATGATCAGAATATGCAGGCATGTGACCATAACGGCGTTGACGTGTGAATAGCCAAGTGCCAGCATGATAAAGTATGGGACAAGGTAATAGAACAGGAGTTGAAAGAACGTCACGATAACCACTTCGATCAGCAACTTACGCTCACTGAGTAGTCGCACACTTTCGTCGTAAAACAAGTCCACTTTATTATCCAGGTTCGCGGCCATTTTCGAGACCCGTTCCGGTTTCATAAAGAACTTGAGCGGCCAGGTCACGACCTTAATTAATTTTTTAGTAAATCGCGGCCAAAACATGATCAGCAGTAAGCCGACAATGACTGAAAAATGGATAATGAAGCCTAACACTACAAAGAGTGCTAGGTAGCTCATTTTAGCGACCATGTAATGAAAGCCGATGATCAAGGCAATCAGGAAGTTGATGACAATCATCGCCTGAAAGACAACGAACTTCATCAGCAGGATGGAGCTTGCCCGACCACCATCAACACCCGATTGCAGCATCGCCACTAACTGGGCCGGCTGCCCACCGGAAGAAAACGGTGTAATGCCGTTAAACAACTGCTCGATCAACGGGATCCGCAGCGCGCTCTTGTACGAATATTTTCCTAATCGTTTCTCAACCAGCAGCTTAACGATCAGTCCTTCAAGGCCGAAGTACACACACATACAGCCGATGGCTACTGCCAGCCACCAAAGATTAATGGTGGTAAAGTCATGAATCAAAATACTGATCTTGATGTCGCACAGGGAATACCCAAAAACGCCAAGTCCTAAGATCAGCATCAGGACCAGTACCAGTTTATTACGTCTCGACATAGTTTCTATCCTCTTTTACGTAGATGTGCTTGATCCTGATAGAACTTGACCCAGATCTTAACGAGTCGATCTTCGGAATAGTAATCAGCAGCGTCCTTTGCCTTATCCTGCAACGCCTGTAGAGCCGCCGGATCATCGCGCAGTTCATGGAGATCTCGATCCATTTCGTCAACGTCATCAGCGCCAAGATAGTCACCTTTTAAGATGGCATCATACAGGTCAAGGTTACGCACCAGGACTGGGGTATGGGTACTGAACGACTCCAAAACTGACATGGGAAAGAGCTCGTTATAGGACGGTAACAGAAAAACATCGGCCATATTATAGTAGTCCACTAACTTGTTGCGGTCGACGATTCCTGGAAAGCTCAGGTTAGCCGGCGGATCATCAACCACTTTCTTCAGTTCCGCATAACCGTCTGTGATCCGGCCAAAGGAAAAGCCTCCCGTCCAAATGAACTGCATATCGGGATTGCGTTTTGCCAATTCGATAAAGTCTGGGACCCCTTTTCGAACCTGGACTTGACCAGACCCTAGAACGGTAAACTTATCGGGAAAATGATACTGTTCCCGCAACTCAGTCCGCTTCTTATCCGTCACTGGATAGAAGGTACTGCTGCTGACAAAGTTAGGAATATAAGTGATTTTTGCCTCTGGAATCCCATACGCCATCAATTTTTCCTTAAAACTGGGGTTCACCACGACCAGCTGATCCATCCGTTTATAAAACGCAATGACATACCGGTAAAAAATCCCCTTAAACAGTCGAGGAAGTTTAAGACTCCCCTCAAGTGTTTCAGGCAAAAAATGAACGAACCCGATCTTGCGGCCGCGATTCGGCATAAAGGTCGATAAATAATACTGCGGATTGATGGTGTGATAATGACTAATATCAGCCCGTCCGTAGGTGTTGACCTGAATCTTCAATTCATCATTTGCCTGTGTTCGCAGCAATCGCAACAGTTCGACGTAGACACTGCCAACGCCCTGACCGGCAACTTTATCCGCTGTTGAAAACATGGTTATCTTTAACATTTGGCACTCCTCATCATAATCCGCAGTCGTTGTAACCCCAACCGCTAGCCTAGCACCCCAACTGATAGTATCACTCAAAATAAAACACGCAAAAAGGCAAAAACTCGTCCCGAATTTCTGCCTTTTCCAGTCTTCTACACTTAGTTACTGATTCCAGCTGAGTCTTCATGAACTTGCTCGTAAGCGAGTTGACAGTCCTGATAAAACGCAACGACCTGTTCGCCAAACGCATCTGACGACGAATCGTGCAACGTTTTCTTAAGCGTTTCTTGGTCCTTAATAACAGGATCCTTAAGAAAATGCACCATATCGGCAACCATCTCATCAAAGCTGGCAAAGGTACTGCCAAGCGTATCGCCCGCCAACAGGTCATCAGTATATGGGCTGTGTTTGACAACGATCTTGGTGCCAGCTGCCAACGACTCAATGTAGGTCAGTCCCTGAGATTCTGATTCAGAAGCTGAGACAAAGAGGTCGGCAGCTTGGTAAAATGCGGCAACCTTGTCGTTATTGATCTCACCGGTAAAAATAACGTGGTCGTCTAGTTTCAGATTCTTAACCTGTTGTTCGAGTGTTTCCCGGGCTGGACCATCACCAACGATCAACATCTTGGCGTTCGGCAATTCGTCGATCACCTTTGGCATCCCATCGATAACTTCTTTAATATTTTTTTCAAACGCAAGCCGGCTGAGTGATAAAATCAGCGGTGCATCTGGTGAAATGTTGTAAGTTTCACGAACATTTAGCGCACTTGGCTGCGCATACTGATCCAAGACAATGCCAGTTGGAATGACACGAATCGGTGTCTTAACACCATACCCGGTTAGCGTATCGATCACACGATCACTTGGCGCAACCACGCCATCTAAATGGGCACAAAACGCAAGCGTCATTTGTTTAACGTGCACCGGCTTTAAAATTTTACCGTTAGCCACATAGTGCAGGTAATCCTCATACATTGTATGGTAGGTATGCAGACACGGAATCTTAAGGTTCCGCGCCACAAATTTGCCGATCCACCCCATTGAGAACTCGGTTTGCGTATGAATAATGTCTAAATCCAGTTCTTTCGCAATTTGATAGGCATGAAACAGCCCACGAAACGCGATGCGCCGGTCAGTAAACGACACAAACGGCACACTTGGGAACCGGAAAATATTGCGTTCATATACGTCGCGCTCAATATGCGGGTCAGTCGTCGTGAAAATGTAGACTCTATGCCCTTGTTTTTCAAGTTCGTGTTTTAAAATTTTAATGGATGTGGCAACACCACTTACCTGAGGGAAGTAGGTATCCGTAAATAGTCCAATGTTCACGCTGATCCCCCCAACAAAATTAGTTCAACATAACGGACAGAACTTATTAAATCTGTACCGCTTCTACAGTCTAATAATGGACTTCAAACGCCCATGTTATCACAATTAATCATACGCCCTCTTTAGCGTTAGTCCAAGCCAAACGGCCGATAACTTCGTAAATTGGCATGTAAATTTAACAATTTAACAAATTGACAGGTTAGTTACTTCAGTAATTAACTATATAGCATTTTGCGCCGTAACGCAACCGCCAATCAAATAACCAATTGTCTTGAATTGAAAAGTTACCCTATCCTACCGAGTTGAACGAGTCCTGTCAACTTCAATTAACCACCTGTTACTAGTCTTTTTTGAAGTCAATGCCATTGGCTGATCTCGCCGTTAGGACCTGGTGAATACATACTATATCCCATATAATATGATTTTACAAGTATCTTACGTGACTGACGAGCTGGTGTCAAGCCACAGCGTTGTTTATTTCGTCTGCATCACGAACCCGTGCACACCCTATGCATCACAAAAGCACCAGCCCAAATTCCTATCCTGGATTTTGGGCTGGTGCTTTTGTGTTTTTAGGATGTTAGTTTTTTATTCACATAATTTTTCTTGTCAGCTGTGCTGAAACGTAATTCGGAAAACTGAAAAATTCTATCTATTTTCCATAGTGGAAGCGCGCTCCGCAATGGGTACTCTCCATTGTTGGGTGATTCAAAGTAGCACTTAATGTCGCTTCGTTCCACCGTTCGGCCCTGCAGGCTGAAGTAAGAGTGTGGAGCAGGCCTGCGGAACACGTTTCCGCAATATACACTAGAAATTCAAAGATCTCCTATGTCTCCCGTGTTCGTAACCGGCTTAAGGACGGCCGCTAACGACCACCGACAACCACAGAGCCTGCAATGCCGGATGGCTCCACTACCCTGCAATGCTGACAGTGGTCATCACAGTTAATAAGTCTTCAAAAGTGGTATCACGAAACCTCTATATTAATCGTTACTGGTGACAGACACATCATGAGAAGCATTGCTGTTAATTGCCTTACTAGCAGTCGAGGGCGGATTCTCTTCAAACTTGGTTTAACACCAATGTGATGCTTAACTAGTAGTAAAAATAAGCTCAACGTGAGTAGAATGCAGCAATTTGGCACGGAGCTGTGGTGTCGACATCAGTTAGCGACCGTTCTTCGGTCGGTTACTGATGTGCGAGACGATTGAGATCCACTCGAGAGCTGCGCAGCAGAAATCGAGTTAGCTCAGTCGCGAGCCACTACACGGAGTGCCAAATTGCGGAATGCAACGGACTATCACCTAACATTCGAAAGGCCCTCCGCTTCCTCCCGTTTTCCTACACGCTCTAAAACACGAATTCATCCACCAATTTAATCACTTCTTCATTGGTGCCAGCATGAATCGCCTTATCGGCTAAAACAGCCATCTTAGCCGAATCTAACCGGCGAAACAACGCCCGTGTTTTTAGAATGCTTGTTGCACTCATTGAGAACTCGTCTAAGCCCATGCCGACCAAAATTGGGACTGCCAACTGGTCACCCGCCATTTCGCCGCACATGGCCGCAATTTTGCCCTCCTGATGACAGGCATCGATCACGTGTTTGATCAAACGTAAAATCGCTGGGTTGTAGGGTTGATAAAGGTAAGAAACGCGTTCATTCGTGCGGTCAGCAGCCATTGAATACCCGATCAGGTCGTTCGTGCCGATACTCATAAAATCGACTTCCTTAGCAAACTGATCGGCCAAAATAGCGGCAGCCGGCACCTCAACCATTATGCCCAACTGCGGGTCGCCTACCGGAACGTCGTCATCCAGCAACTTCTGATGTTCCTCCTTGGTGATCCGCTTTGCCGAGCGAAACTCATCAAGTGTTGCGATCATCGGAAACATGATACCAAGATCACCATAGGCCGATGCCCGCAACAGCGCCCGTAATTGGGTTCTAAAGATTGCCGTCTTACTTAGGCTGATCCGAATCGCCCGGTAGCCCATAAACGGATTCATTTCTTTTGGCATGTCCAAATAAGGCAACCCCTTGTCACCACCAATATCCATGGTGCGCACGACAACGGGTTTGCCCGCCATGCCTTGAACAACGGTCCTATAGGCTTCAAACTGGTCATCTTCGGTTGGCCAATTATTGGCATTCATGTACAGAAACTCGCTGCGAAATAAGCCGACACCCTCAGCCCCATTTGTCTTTACGGCAGTCAGGTCCTCTGGTGTCCCAATGTTGGCAGCTAGAACGTGGTGGACACCATCCTTCGTCACACTTGGCTTGTCTTGCAGTTTCTGCCACTCGATCCGCTGTGTTTGATAATCGATTGCCATATCGTGGTATTCCTGACGTTCAGTGCTTGTTGGCTGCAAAATCGCCTGGCCGTGAATGCCATCCAAAATAAGTGGCTGGCCATCTTCAATCAGTGACGTTGCTTCTTTGGTACCAACAACCGCTGGAATTTCAAGCGTTCGCGACATAATTGCGGAGTGAGAGGTTCGCCCACCGATATCGGTAATGAACCCCTTCACAAATCGGCGATCTAATTGAGCCGTATCACTTGGGGTCAGATCATGAGCGACCACGATCACTTCATGGTCGATCAGCGCCGGATTCGGCAATTCAACACCCAGCAAATGCGCTAATACCCGCTTTGTCACGTCCCGAATATCGCCAGACCGCTCACGCATATACGGGTTATCCTGCATGTTTTCAAACAGTTTAACGTACGAATCCGTGACAACGGTCAGCGCCTCCTCGGCACTCACCCGCTGGTCACGGATTTGTTTAACAATCTGCCGAATCATTTCTGGATCGGACAGAATGGCGAGGTGCGCGTCGAAAACGGCGGCTTCATCCTCACCCATTGTTTGAATAGCATGTTCTTTGATCTGCGCCAATTCACGTTTAGACGCAACAAGCGCAGCGGATAACCTGGTTGCCTGGGCATTAACATCAGAGATCTTGACCTTATCAAAAGACAGGTCCGGATCTACCAGCCGATATGACTCGGCAATCGCAACACCATCGCTGGCGGCGATTCCGTTAAGTACCGACTTGGCATTAGTCCAGGCCTTCCTCTTTCATGGTCTTAGCAACGTCTTTCATGGCGTCCTTTTCGTCGTCGCCGTCAGCAGCGATGGTGACGTCAGTGTTGGCACCAACACCGAGAGACATCACACCCATGATTGACTTCAAGTTAACGGACTTGCCCTCGTATTCAAGGGTAATGTCAGCGTTATACTTGCTGGCAGCTTGAACTAATAAAGTTGCTGGACGAGCATGAATCCCTGTTTCTGCGGTAATGTGAAAGTTGCGTTTTTCCATAGTTATCGATCTCCTTTTACGAGCACAATATTTTTTCTTTTAGGGCGCTGTTGCCACCAAGTTCAAGGAACCCCGCTTCTTCGAATTGATGGGAAAACTTGCCTTTATCCTAAGAATATCAATTTATTCACTAAAATACAAGCGAATGTAAGCAAATAGTGACCGCTTACATTGTTGTTTTTATGAAGTTTGGTCATGATCATAGTGATAAGTGAGAATCCCAAGTTTGTCAGCCTTACCAATGACCCGCTTACGAAACTCGAAATTCATGTAGGCGG
This sequence comes from Secundilactobacillus paracollinoides DSM 15502 = JCM 11969, assembly GCF_001311135.1. Classification (GTDB taxonomy): domain Bacteria; phylum Bacillota; class Bacilli; order Lactobacillales; family Lactobacillaceae; genus Secundilactobacillus; species Secundilactobacillus paracollinoides. The sequence continues at coordinate 22,318 of NZ_BBAG01000018.1, read as the reverse complement.
GATAGAAGCTCATAAACTCATCCGGTTTCACAACAAACTCGTCTAATTCGCCGTCTTTCAGCTGTTCCATCATCTTCGTGTAGTCCTTGTCCACTGGCGATATCCCCCCTTTTCTGAAACCCATGTCACCATGTTACGCCGTTTAAAACAACCTGTCTATTATAGATGAAACCCGATTATCTTTGAACCCCCTATTTTGGTCAGCATGACAATTTTGGACAAAATAATTTTAGTGAGCGGACACCTTTCATCATTTCGCGACAAGGTCGGTATGGACCTGACGTAATGGTTCAATCTGGTGGCAATCGTCGCTAACAAAAACCGTCACCATCTATTATCAGTCGCGTTAAAGCACATGACTTGCATCTAAAGCCTAAATGTTATACAACTTACAGTGTGATTAGCACTGGAATCAAAGAGTGCTAATTTTTGAAGCAAACTGCTTGCTTCAAGGTCAAGTTAGGGTATAATTAAATCAATGGTCAGTATTGGTCAAACAATCTCGCATTGTTTGGCCAATTGGCTTGACTACTTTATATAGAAGGGAGTCAATATATGCTCTGTCAAAATTGCCATCAACGCGAAGCCACAATTCATTTGTACTTAAACGTTAATGGCCAACGGCAGCAAGTTGATCTCTGTCAGAACTGTTATCAGCTCCTGAAAGATCAGCAGCCAAAAAATCCAAATTCCGGAAACGGAGGTACGCAAATGGCACAAGATCCATTTGGGTTCGGTAACTTAGACGACATCTTCCGCGCAATGCAGGACGGTGGTACCCCAAACAACGGTCAGCAAGGGTTTCAACAGCAAGTGCCACCTACTCAGCCGCAAGGCCCAACCGGTGGTAACGGCCAAGGTCGTAATAACCAACAAGGTGGTCTATTAGGCCAATATGGGTTAGACCTTACTGAACTGGCAAGTCAGGGCAAAATTGACCCCGTTATTGGGCGTGATAAAGAAATTGCTCGGGTCACTGAGATCCTCAACCGACGCACCAAGAACAACCCTGTTCTGATTGGTGAAGCCGGGGTCGGTAAAACGGCCGTGGTCGAAGGACTGGCACTCAAGATCGTCGCTGGTGACGTTCCCCAAAAACTATTAAATAAGAAGATTATTCGGTTAGACGTTGTTTCACTTGTTCAAGGGACTGGTATTCGTGGTCAGTTTGAACAACGGATGCAACAGTTGATGCAAGAAGTGCAACAAGATCCAAACGTGATCCTGTTTATTGATGAAATCCACGAAATTGTGGGTGCCGGTAACGCTGAAGGCGGCATGGATGCTGGTAACGTTTTGAAACCAGCCCTTGCCCGTGGTGAGTTCCAACTTGTTGGGGCCACTACCCTCAATGAATACCGTGACATCGAAAAGGATCAGGCGCTGGCAAGACGGCTCCAACCCGTAACGGTCAACGAACCATCACTTGAAGAAGCCATTGAGATCCTCAAAGGGATTCAAAAGAAGTACGAAGACTATCACCACGTTAAGTACTCTGATGGTGCCATTGAAGCCGCCGTCAAGTTGTCCGATCGTTACATTCAAGACCGGTTCTTACCAGACAAGGCAATCGACTTACTCGATGAATCAGGCTCAAAGAAGAACCTGACGATCAACGTTGCCGACCCTAAGACGATCCAAGAAAAGATCGATACTGCGGAAGGCCAAAAACAAGCGGCGTTGAAGCAGGAAGATTACGAAAAAGCAGCCTACTACCGTGATCAGGTGAATAAGTTAGAAAAGACAAAGGATAGTGCCTCTGCCTCCCCTGACGAAACACCTGAAGTCACTGAAGAAGACATGCAAAAGATCGTTGAGGAAAAGACTGGTATCCCTGTTGGCGAGTTAGCAAACAAGGAACAGACGCAGTTGCAAGACCTTGGCCCATCACTGAAGAAGCACGTGATCGGCCAAGATGAGGCCGTTGATAAAGTGACGCGGGCAATCCGTCGTAACCGAATCGGTTTAAACGGCACTGGTCGGCCAATCGGGTCATTCCTATTCGTTGGCCCAACCGGTGTTGGGAAAACGGAACTTGCAAAACAACTGGCGCGTGAACTCTTTGGGTCAAAGGACGCCATGATCCGGTTTGACATGTCTGAGTACATGGAGCCGCATTCAGTGTCTAAATTGATTGGTTCGCCTCCTGGCTACGTTGGCTATGAAGAAGCTGGTCAACTGACGGAACAGGTTCGTCGGAATCCATACAGTATCATTTTGCTGGACGAAGTCGAAAAAGCACACCCAGACGTGATGCACATGTTCCTTCAGATCTTGGACGATGGGCGCTTGACTGATTCACAGGGTCGCACTGTATCGTTTAAGGATACCATCATCATTATGACCTCAAATGCAGGAACTGGTGATGTTGAAGCCAGTGTTGGTTTTGGTGCCGAAGCAAGTGGTAAGACCCACTCTGTTTTGGACAAATTAACCAACTACTTCAAGCCAGAATTCTTGAACCGGTTCGACGACATCGTTGAATTCAACGCCCTCACTAAGGAAAACTTAATGAAGATCGTTGACCTGATGATCGATGACGTTAACAGTATGTTGGCTGTTCAAGGCCTCCACGTTCACGTTACTGAACCCGTTGAGAATAAGTTAGTTGACTTAGGTTACGATCCGGCCATGGGTGCTCGACCATTACGTCGAGTGATTCAAGAACAGATCGAAGACCGCATTGCGGACTACTACCTCGACCACAGTGATATCAAGAACCTGATTGCAACATTGAACCATGACAAGATTACGTTAGGTGCTGAAGCTGGCGATACCGCCACTGCAAGTACCGAAGAGAAACCTGAAACAAAATAGTGATGTTTGAAAGTCTCGCGACAACGGTGTGTTGTTGCGAGACTTTTTTTGGTTTGCTGAGTTTGAGGGTGTTGGTTGTGACTGAGAAACTAAGCTCAGTTTGGGTAAGCTCTTGTTAGGTGGCTTGCTTTCACTGACCCTTTTTGAGAATTTTGGCGCAAATTGTATTTTGGTTATTGGGTGCGGGTTTTACAATGCACCTCTTTTTGGGGTTGGTGGTTTTGATTTATGTTGGTTGGTTCTTTCTTGGCAACCTTGCTGAAACGCGCTCCGCAAGGCAGAAGGCTCCTGTGTAAGCAACTCTGGTCAAAAAAGTCAGACCCGGACTTTTCTGACCAGAGTTACTTACACTCCGCCTTCTAACCGCCTTGCTCCGCGCTCTTTCCTAAATTTCCCTTTTACCTACAAATTCCCTCAACGTATGCGGTATACTATTAGTAAAGCACGGAGGAGGGGTTGCATGGCAATTTTAGATCGATTATGGCACTGGTTATCTGGGCAAAATGCGCCCACGCCGCGGCATGCTGCCGCGCCTCGAAGCCAGCATCAGGCCAGCCACATTGCACCCCGTGGTGAATCAAAAAAGATTACGGTAACACCGAAGCCCGAACCAGATCAAACCGTCTCAGAACCCCAGCATCAGCAACCCGCTCAGGCTAGTGTGCCAAGCACTACCACGGATGCTGTGCTCGTTGTATTATATCTCGGCGAAGATGGCCGTTCATTAGCTGATCCGGAATGGTTGAACGGTCACATCGGCGATCCGATCCACCTCCAATTTAAAAACTTTGAAGATAAGATTTTAATTAATATCAAGGGGTTTCTAACCAGCTATACGAGTCCCTACCACATCATGACCCTGCAGTTTATGCAGAAATTGGGACACCCAGTTGTGCTATACCCAGTCGACTATGACACTGGCCAACTGCTCCAAACACCCCACGTCATTACTGGCCAAATTAACGCCCCATTTGCGCTTAAACAGCCTGATATTGAGGACTATCATTTGATCAAGGCCAGTCGCCCGCTCAATGGCCACTTTACGACTGAACCGCAAATGATCATTGTCATGTTACGACGAAATACGTGGCAGTCTGTTCAACGCATCAATTACTATCTGGAACTCAATCAAACAACGGTCGTTTACGATGCCCCAAATGGCCAAATTCAACCGTACGACTTCCCGGACCATTCCGTTTGGCGGGCCTTTATCAAGGTAACTCTATCTGATGGCCAAACTTGGTACAACCTCGGCGGGCCGCAGTGGATCATTAACGATAAGATCGTCGTCACCGACCGGCCCGCAGCATCAGCCTTAGAAAGTGAAACAGCGTTGGAGCAACCAAAATTTGACCCAATGAATAAATCTGGCCAGATCGACTTTATAGCCGACCATTCAGTCAACATTTTCAATGCACCAAACGGGCAAATCATGGGTCACATTCCAGACGGCACCTTGGTCATGGTGACGGGTAAACTTGTTGATGATGCTAAGATTCCATGGTATGAGTTGGATCATAAGGAAGTGATTCAAGCCCAGTATGTGAGGTTGATGAATGTGCAAATGGTGTAGAGTGTGAAGCAAGGCGGTTTGAGGGCGGAGCGTAAGTAACTCTGGTCAGAAAAGTCCGGGTCTGACTTTTTTGACCAGAGTTGCTTACGCAGTAGCCCTCAGCCTTGCTGAACACGTTTCGGCAATATAACATAGAAAACCAGCCGCAAGAACTAATCGTGAGAAAAACACCTCAAACCAGACGCTTTCCCAATACCTTGAAAAGCCTCTCAAACATATAACAGAAAAAGCAATCACGAAAAAAGCAACCCCGACACTCCGAGGTTGCTTTTTTCATCCCATCAATCCACTACATCTTCCACCTGAATTTCCTCAGGCCGACGCTTACGCTGAACGCGCTTATTGATTTCCAAGATCACACTAGGCACAAACACCGCTACAAGCACGATCATCCAGTTCAATACCGGCATTGCAGTGAGTTCAAACACGTGTTGCAGACCAGGTACCAACGCAATTGCAAACACAATTACAGCGGCTAAACAGACACCAATATTGATCTCACGATTTGCCTTAATACTTGCCCATGTCAGTGGCGACCGCCGCTTGATTGGGTAAATATCAATCATTGACCCGATGGCTAAAATCATGAACAGCATTGTCGTGCCCATTAACGGATCATTAGCTGATAACCCAAACCGGCCAAGCGCATAAATGCCGAGCGTCAACAGGACAAACGTGGTTGCTCTCAGGGCGACACGCTGTCCAAGTCCGTCCGCAAATATACTGACTGACCTGCCAATTGGCGATTGTTTCATATTAGACGGCTCAGCTGGTTCTCGACTCAGATAGAAGCTGGAATCCCATCCGCTAACACGTTAATGATCAGCAATTGTTCGGCAATCAGCGGCGCACCCCAGCCAACGGTTACCGCGAAGATCATCAGGAAAATCTGCGCGAAGTTCACACCAATCAGGAATTCAACGGCTTTAAGAATGTTTTGATAAACCGCCCGCCCCGTCGAGACGGCAGCGACGATCGTTTCAAAATTATCATCCGTTAAAATCATGTCACTCGCATTCTTGGAGACTTCGGTTCCCGTAATGCCCATCGCGATACCGACATCAGCTGCCTTTAAAGCCGGGGCATCGTTGACCCCATCGCCAGTCATTGCCACCGTTGCCCCCTTGTTTTGCCAAGCAGTCACGATGCGAATCTTGTCCTCTGGCGACACCCGCGCATAAAGCTGATGCGGTCAATTCTTGCCGTCAGTTCAGTATCCGTCAATTGCCGAAGGTCAGCACCAGTGATGACATCATCCGTCACGTGCAAAATACCGATTTGAGTGGCAATTGCCTTCGCCGTTTCTAAGTGGTCACCAGTGATCATGACCGTTCTGATACCTGCATCGGCAGCTTGCTGAACGGCCGCAATAGCCGTCTCGCGCGGCGGATCGATCATGCCGATCAGCCCCGCAAATGTCAGGTCGGTCTGCAAGTTTTCAATCGGCGCCGTTGGGCGTTCCTCGAAGTAGCGGTAACCGACTGCTAACACCCGCAGTGCTTCGTGCGCAAACGTATCATGAACCCGCATCATCTCGCGTTGCTCTGCTGCCGTCTGTTGTAATGGCAAATGGTCAACTGCGCCTTTGACGATCAAAAGGTAACGGCCGTCCGGGGTGTCATGCAACGTCGCCATTGTCTTTTTGGTCGAATTAAACGGGTCTTCCGCCAACCGCGGATAGTCTCGTTCTAATTCGGAGCGACTATGATCAAATTTTGCCAGCCAGCGAACAATTGCTAACTCAGTTGAATCCCCCACCTCGACCAGTTCGCCGTTGACGGTCTGGCGTGTGGCATTGGTTGCTAATCCCATTAAACGCATGAGTTTGAGTGATTCATCATTCACGTGCATCTTTGCCACACTCACTGAGGCATTTGCCCCAGCCGGCCAAAACCGCGTGACGGTCATTTTATTTTGCGTCAAGGTGCCGGTTTTATCTGAAGCAATGACGTTCACGCCACCAATCGTTTCTACCGCATCAACTCGCCTCATGATGGCATGTTGTTTCGCCATGACGTTCACACCGTGTGACAAACTAATGGTGACAATGATTGGCAGCGTTTCTGGCACGGCTGCAACGGCCAACGATACGCCAATCATGAGCGCATCCGTCAGCGGCTCGCCCTGGTAGAAGATACCAAGCGCAAAGATGATCACACCACCCACTAGCGCCACCGCCGTCAGTCGCGCTGATAACTGATTTAACCGTTTCTGCAACGGTGTCATCCGCGCCTTCGTACGGTTTAACATCCCAGCAATAGCCCCAAGCTCAGTGGCCATCCCCGTTGCGGTCACGACCATTGTTCCAGTCCCCTGTGCGACCCCGGTTCCCGAAAACACTTCATTGATCCGGTCACCGAGTTCCTCAGCTTCTGGCACTGCCTCAGCCGTTTTCTTAACGGGTTCGCTTTCGCCCGTTAAGATGGCTTCGTCGATTCTCAGATCAGTCGCAGCAATCAATCGCCCATCCGCTGGAATCTGATTACCGCCAGTCAGCAACACAATGTCACCCGGAACCAAATCAGCCGCGTCCACCACCTGAGAGTCCCCATCACGGATCACAGTCACCTCGTGTACATTCAATTTTTTTAACGCCGCCAACGATTTTTCAGCACTGTGTTCCTGATACATTCCGATGGCGACGTTAATGATCAAGATACTGCCGATCACGATAGTTTTCGTCCATCCACCGTCAGCTGTCAGCGCTAAATACGTCGACAGCAAAACGGCAAACAACAGTACCAGGGAGGCAACGTCGGACAGATGCCGCCAGACCTTTTGAAAAACGGTCGGTGGCTTCTCCTCCTGTAAAACGTTGCGCCCTTCATGTTGCCGTTCGGTCACCTGAGCGGTCGTGAGTCCCTGCGACAGGTCCGTTTCGAGTTTTTTAGCTAATTGTGCGTGCGTCAGTTCTGCATTATGAATTGTCATCGCGAGCAGTCCTTTCTTGAATTTGCTGCGGGGAATCGGATCAACAGCTGGATTTAGGAGCTGAAAGTTGTCCTAGTCTTCTCTTATAGTTTATCGAAATTGTTGGCGATAGACAATAGATTTTAATTAATATCTTATGATTTAAATAATATTTTTCTATGAATTTTGTGTGAAGATTTTAGGATGTCAAGGCAGATGCTAAAAAACCTGATGAAGGGATTGGCTTCATCAGGCTTTTTTGGTTTTATTTTTTTGTACGTTGTCGAAATGTGTTCAGCAAGGTACTCCTGCATAAGCTAACTTTGGCAAAAATACCGTTTTGCTGATATCGAGTGGTTCTTGTTTCTGACTTTCTATTTCACATTGACGAAACGTCTTCAACAAGACGGGGCTAACGTGTAACGGATGATGACCAAAAAGTCAGACCCGGTTTTGCGAATTTCTGTAAGAAGTTGGCCTGGCGACGTGTTCTAATTTCACATTGCCGAAACGTGTTCAGCAAGGCACGGGACTAACGTGTAATGGACTCTGACCAAAAAGTCAGGTCCGGACTTTTCGGTCAGAGTCCATTACACACCGCCCCTTAACCGCCTTGCTTCACACTCTACAAATTGACATCCATATTAAACGTCAACTTCGAAAGCCCCAACCCCTCTTCAAACAACTCATTCATAAACTGAGTGGTCTTTGCCTTCATCTCAGCGACCACTGCGTAGTTTTGTTTTGTCAGGTAATCAGTTAACGCATCTCCCGACAAGTTTGCTGCCGCTGCGTCCGTTTCTGCGATATGCGTCTGAAATGCCTGCTTAACCGCAGTTAAGAAGTCCGTATCCGATTGGATGAATTCTGCATAGTGCGATTCAACTAACACTGATAACTTACGGTACATCCAGTAGGCACTGTCCGCATCGGCATGAAGCGGTGTAGTTGAGTATGATGGATCCGTATCCGTTGCGTTCGCAAAGAATGGCACGTAAGGACTAAAAGCTGGCACCCCGAAGCACAACCACATGATGGCCGATTGTTCCGCGGGCACATTGTTCCGTAATTGGAGCACGTGTGAATTCTGCGTCCGGTTCATTGAAATTGGCCGGAATTTTGTTTTCAAATCTTCTGGTCCGCGACCCAATGGATCGTAGTCGGTTTCGTTATAGTGGGAACTCAAAATATATTCCACATCTTCCACGCTAATTTTACGTGACGCATGACAGATAAACGGCAACTCTGATGATGTTGGTTCCTGCTTGTGTTCTAGATTGAGGTACCGTTGACCAAACCATACCCGCGGCGTGTTATAGTGACGGTCTTTTTCATTGCTCGTCCCAAAAATATGACGGAAATTCCAGCCGGAAAGATCTGGGTTCAAGCCATGGTCACTCACAAATTTTTGAATCCCTTCAGCCCACATAAAGTTATCAGGATCATCAAAGTCAACAGTTTGAATGGCAACCTGGTTGGCGGTGATGACGTACGCATCATCCGGAATCCGTTGGGCAACCCACTGGTGGCCAGTTACGATTTCCATGTACCAAGCTTCATTGTTATCTGCAAACAAAACACCATTACCTTCAGGTGATCCGTATTGTTTGATCAAATTACCGAGGTATTCGACCCCGTTACGGGCACTGGTGATAAAGGGTAAGACCATGGTCTGTAAACTATCCTCAGCAAGGCCGTTTTCGATCCAAGGGTCATAGGCGAGCGTCTTCGGATTGCCGTAAACACTTTCGGTAGCACTCATCGCCACGTTTCGTTCATTAAAGCCGCTTTCGGCGTAAATTCCCTCCTTATCAACATCCGCATTAGGCGTCTGCTGGTAACGCATCCCGGCTTCTGGAAGTGGCGCAGTAAACCCGTTTTGGTTTGACACAAGCGTCTCATGCCGGCCCTTAACTGCCGGCATCATTTCAAAACGCTGTGGTGTTAATGGTAAAAACGTGTCATCGTTTCTGGCAATCATGACGGATCCGTCGATTGAAGCTGCCTTTCCGACTAACACTGACGTACAAGCTGATTCTTTCATTTCAAAATCTCCCTTTGCTCGTTTGCCTAACATTATACCCCTCTCATGAAAATAACAACTGAAAGAACAATGACAATTTACTTGTGAAAACGTTGACAATTAATTTTAATTGTGTAAAATATGATTGTGAACAATTTTATTTGTGCAAGATGCACATAGGAGGCAGTTGAATATGAAAGTCGTTGTTATTGGTTGTACCATGATGGGACCTTTGCGACCCAACAAATTTTGGCGGAAAACCCGGATGCTCAGGTCACCGTCTATGAACGAAACGATGTCATCTCATTCTTGTCTTGCGGGATCGCACTTTATCTCGGGGGCCAAGTCAAGGATCCTCAGGGCCTGTTCTACTCAAGTCCAGATGCGTTATCAAAACTTGGTGCCACCATTAAGATGCGTCACGATGTCACAAACATCGATAATCAAGCACACACGATCACTGTGGAAGATTTGGACACGCACGAAACTACCACAGAAGCCTACGACAAGCTTGTTATGACGACTGGTTCATGGCCCGTTATCCCGCCTATTCTGGGAATTGATTCTGATAAAGTCTTGCTCTGCAAAAACTGGGCACATGCTCAAGCCCTGTTTGAAAAAGCAGCCTCTTCAAAGCGCATCGCAGTTATCGGTGCCGGCTATATTGGCGCTGAATTAGCTGAAGCCTACTCATTGAAGGGTCACGATGTCACGCTCATTGACGCTCAAGACCGGGTGATGCCTAAGTATTATGACCAAGCCTTCACTGATAAGATCGAACAGGACTACGTTGACCACGGTGTTAAGTTGGCACTTAGTCAAAAAGTAGCCTCATTCGACACGACCGCCACTGGTGTCACGATTACGACCGACAAAGAAACAATTGAAGCTGACCTTGCCATTTTATGCATCGGGTTCAAGCCAAATACCGACCTGCTCAAGGGTAAAGTTGACATGGCAGATAACGGTGCCATCATCACCAACGACTACATGCAATCTTCTGACCCAGACATTTTGCTGCCGGTGATAGTGCAGCAGTTCACTATAACCCAACGGGCAAAAATGCCTACATTCCATTGGCAACCAACGCCGTTCGTCAAGGTATCTTAGTGGGTAAGAACCTCGTAAAACCAACCACCCGTTACATGGGGACCCAATCTTCATCTGGTTTAGCCCTCTATGGGACATCAATTTGTTCAACCGGTCTTACCTACGATGCAGCTAAAGCTCAGGGAATCAACGCTGAACAGGTCATTGTTGAAGACAACTACCGGCCTGAATTCATGCGACTACCCTGCCCGTCTTGATGTCTCTCGTCTTTAACCCAGACACCAAAGAAATTCTTGGCGGTGCTTTAATGAGTAAGTACGACATCTCACAATCAGCAAACTTGTTGTCCGTTTGCATCCAAAACAAGAACACCATTGATGACCTTGCGATGGTCGACATGCTGTTCCAACCAAACTTTGACCGGCCATTCAACTACTTGAATATTCTGGCTCAAGCTGCCCAGGCAAAGGTCGCCAAAGAAACTGTTAAATAATCGCCTTTAAACTTTAATGATCGATTAAAAACGTCACCCGCTCTGGGTGGCGTTTTTTATGCTGCTATGGTGATAGTCAAATCCTTTCACATTGTCGGTGTTGATTCAATTTTGCTATTGTGTATCATTGTGAGGCGATTTTGTGGTAACATTTTCTAGACTGATTGTTAGTTTCTAGGAAGTGCTTTTTATTTAGGGCGCTATGCCAGCTTTTTAGTGAATGTCTTTGTGCGCTGGCTGTGGTAAAAATGCCAGGTATCTCTGCTAGAGTTGTTTTTTGGCGATGTGCATCGCTGTTACATTGCCGAAGCGTGTTCAGCAAGGCAGAGGGCTCCTGCAGAAGCTAACCGCCTTGCTTCACACTCTTTTAAGCTTCCCTTAAGCTACCAGTCACATCATAGACTATTGCACTCATACCTTGATAGGAAAAAGAAATAACCCTGTGTTTAGGGACATTAATTTAGGAGGTGATGGCTTGGCTACCAAAACCAAGCGGCCCTATCTTTACGAAGTTGACCTGATGCGGGTCATCTTTATTTTTGGGGTGTTACTGAACCACACAACGACTGTCTACATGGCGCACATTGTCAACACGTCAAACAGTCAAACTTTTCTTGAGGCAACCCACCTCATCCTGCATTTTACCCGAATGGGATTCATGTTCATGTCTGGACTAGTGCTCACGCTGAACTACTATAACCGTGAGCCTCACTGGGTCACATTCTGGAAGAAACGTTTTTCCAGTTCCGGCATTCCCTACCTTGCCTGGGACGCCATCATTCATGGGGATCAGTTCTACATGTACTACATTTTGGTCACCCTTCAGTTGTACGTCCTGTTCCCACTGCTTGTGATGCTGTTCAAAAAAATGCCAAATTCCCACGCTGGCATCATGGTCGTCAGTTTCATTATTCAGATTTTTTTGATGATCGGCATCAAGTACTGGCTGCCACACGTTGATACCAGTCACTGGTGGTTCCTGTTTAAAAACTATGGCGAAAACGTTCTGGTTTACCAATTCTACTTCCTGTTTGGGGCATTTGTTTCCATTCACTATAAAGAAGTGGATAAGTTCATTGGCGATCATGCAAAAGCCATTGGGTTCTTCACCGCCGTTCTGGCACTTGGAACCGTTGCGCTATACTGGTGCAATATCCACATCCTAAAACTCTCAATGGCGGCAACAATGTCGGTTCACCAACCTACATGTTGGTGTATGACACGGTGATGATCATCTTCGTCTTCTGGGTTGGACGGCGCTACGCCTATGCGCGTCAACACGGTCTGTGGCCCTGGGTCGACCGTTGGATTCATAATGGTGCGAAGGTTTCCTTCGGGATCTACCTTGTTCAAATGATTCCCTTGACCTTCTTAACGCTGATCATGAATCACATCCACATGCCAGCTTGGTTGCTGGTCCTCTGCCTGCCGATCGGGTATGCTTTTGTGGCCGGCGGTGCCTTCTTAATTTCATGGTTCTGCTACAAGGTCCCACCATTTGGCGTCTTGATTGGGCGACCACAGATTCATTTTAAACGAAAACCTGCACCTGTTTCAGAAACGGGCGCAAACTAAAAAATAATAAATTAAAAAACAGCACCTCCAATTTGGGGATGCTGTTTTTATTTCTAGAAGTGGCGGTAACAGTCAACCTGATATAACGCAGTCGGCTAACCCACCCGATACCACTAAAAAAGGCCCGAACAAATCACGTCCGCGCCTTTTTTAGTTAAACTTAATCAGCTGACAACGCATCGATCGGATTCAATCGTGATGCCCGTCTTGCTGGCATGAGGGCCGCAATAAACGAGATCACGATGGCAATCACAAACGTCGTGATCACATTGCCCAATGTCAGCTGGACCATATTAAACTTCACGATGCCATACAGCACGTGATTGAGCCCAATACTGCCCAGGTAAGCTAAAACCAGCGCCAGAACGGCTGAGAATACCCCAATGATCAGGGATTCAGCTGTAAATAGCCGTCGAATATCCTTCCGTCGTTCACCAAGTGCTCGGAAAATCCCGATTTCCTTAGTCCGTTCAGAAACTGACATGTACATCGTCACGATGATCATCAGTGCTGAAACGATCAGTGAAATACCGGCAATCGATGATAAGACAATCGAGGCGATCTTAACATACTGGTTCACCGTATCAAGGATGTCACCAACGGTAATCGCGCCAAACGCATACTTGCCGTTGCTGCCCTTAATGTCCTTAACCTCATTAGCAACCGTCTTAACGTCGTTCATGCTGCTGGCGTTAACGGAGACAAAGTTTGGCTTTGTGAAAGCTTGGCGTCCTTCAGCAACTTGTGCATGGTGCTGTAGTTGGTACCCGTAATAGCCCCAGCCTGGCCGCCATTTGCAATCCCGACAACTTTAAGCTTTGCCTTCACCTGAACCGGCTGCTTTTGGTCGTTGACCCAAGTTAAGTTTAGCGTCACCGTTTTACCCAGGATCTTCTTGTAATTCTTTTGCCCCATAAAGGCAACGGCCTGAGTCTTATCTAGAACAATCTGGTTGTTCTTTGGCGCGTGACCTGACTTGATCGTGTTGCTGGTATAGGCCTTGGTCCAAGTTTGGAAACCAGAACCCGTCTTTGATTGTTTACCGTAGTTTAACGAATAGTTGCTCATTTGATAACCCGGTTCAACCTTGTCAACGTGCTTTAAGTTATCCAGCTTGGTCATAAGTGACGAATCGATCATCATCTTCGTGGGGTCGCTCTGGAAGTTCCCCATTTCTGATTCGAACTGGCTGGTACTCAATTTTTTGCCAGTCGGGTTTTTCATCACCGTGACCGAGTTGGGGTTGACCATCGAATTGATCTGATTTTGGATAAACGCATTGATCCCGTTACCTAACCCGCTAAACAGCAGAACGGCAAATAACCCGATTGCTGTCCCAAGCATAATCAATGAGTTTCGCCAGAAGTTAAAACTAAAGTGCTTGAACGCGTTGCGATAGCTGGCCGTACTCGACAAGACCTTAGGATGCATCAAATGCTTGTCTTCACCAAGTGGGTACGCATCCTTCAAGCGGTCATCACCATCGATCTGACCGTCAGCAAGGTGAACGATTCGCGTCCCATGGTTGGCCACATCCTGAGAGTGGGTCACCGCAATGACCAGCTTGCCCTCCTGAGCAATCTCAGTCAACAGGCTCAAAACTTCAGCGGTGTTCTTTGAATCCAGCGCCCCCGTTGGTTCATCAGCAATAATTATTTTTGGGTCGGAAGCCAACGCCCGGGCAATCGCAACTCGTTGTTTTTGCCCACCGGAAAGCTGGTTAGGATGTTTTTTGATCTGATCACTCAGACCCACCTTATTCAGCAATTCAACGGCCCGTTGTTTACGTTGGCTGCTGTTTAAGTCAGTCATGTCCAAAGAGACTAAAACGTTGTCCAGCACGCTTAAATGCTGATTAGGTTGTACGACTGGTAAATGTACCCAATCGTGCCGCGCCGGTAATTATCCATTTGTTTTTCTTTTGTGTGGTCGAGTGTCTGGCCCTGAATCGTGACCGAGCCGTCAAAGTTCCGGTCCAAGCCACCGATAATGTTCATCAAGGTAGACTTCCCACCACCAGATTCCCCTAAAATTGATACAAACTCACCTAGTTCAAAGTCTAGGTCGATCCCCTTTAACACCGGGAATTCTTCTTTTCCAAGATAGTACGACTTATGAATGTCGTGTAATTCCAAGAATGCCATTACCCACTTGCCTCATTTCGATTATTTGTACCGTGGCCCAATATACCGGAGTGTCTTAGGGCTGTCAAGCCGTCTTCCAGCTGTCACGTTCAGTCTAAGTTAGTGTCAAGATCCCGCTAACTAACAAAAACCAGTGTACTTATTTAGTTAGTCATTGTCAATATAAACTAACTAAGTTGTCAAAAAAAACCACCTAGCCGTCCAATTGATGGCCCAAGTGGTTATCTGTTGTCTATAATTTTGCCGTCAGCGTCACATCTGGATACTTATCCTTAAACCAGCGTTCCGCAAAGTCGTTTTCAAACAGGAACAACGGCTCACCGGCCAGATCCTTGACCAGCAGGTTTCGGCTGGAAGACATCCGTTCATCCAACTGTTCCGGATCGATCCACCGAGCAGTCTTGTGGCCCATCGGTTCCATAATGACGTCCGAGTTATACTCGTTTTTCATCCGGAACTGGAAGACTTCAAACTGCAGTTGACCAACCGCCCCAAGGATGTAATCCCCAGTGGTATACGAGGTATAGAGCTGAATGGCACCTTCCTGTACCAGCTGGTTAATCCCTTTGTGGAAGGACTTTTGCTTCATGACGTTTTTAGCTGTGACCCGCACAAATAATTCTGGCGTAAACTGCGGTAATTTTTCAAACTGCAGTTTCTTCTTACCGGTATAGATCGTATCGCCAATTTGGTAATTCCCAGTATCGTACAACCCGATGATATCCCCGGCCACAGCAGTATCGACGTTTTCACGCGTATCAGCCATAAACTGGGTCACATTTGAGAGTCGCATCGTTTTCCCAGTCCGACCTAACGTAACGTCCATGCCGTGATTGAACCGGCCAGAACAAATTCGGACAAAGGCGATCCGATCCCGGTGCTTCGGATCCATGTTGGCCTGAATCTTAAAAACAAACCCAGAGAAGTTATCATCCGTTGGATCGATTTCTTCACCATCCGTTGTTTTATGTTCTTCAGGCTGCGGTGCAAATTGCAGGTAAGTCTCAAGGAATGTCTTGACCCCAAAATTAGCCAGCGCTGACCCAAAGAACACGGGGGTTTGGTCCCCCTTTGCAATCTTGTCCATGTCAAACGAATTACCAGCGTCTTCGATCAGTTCCATGTTGTCCCGGGCATCTTCGTACCACGAGTCATCATGGAGCGGGTTGTCAGCAGGAATGTCGCCATTGTCGTCTAATGGCACGTAGCGGTCTCCTCGGAATCTGGACGGAACATAGCCACTCGGTTGTGGTAACGGTCGTACAGGCCCTTTAATTCTTTCCCCATACCAATTGGCCAGTTCATTGGATACCCTTCGATTCCCAGAACGTCTTCCAATTCGGCAATCAGATCAAGTGGGTCGCGGCCATCACGGTCCAGCTTATTCATGAAGGTAAAGATCGGGATTCCCCGCATCTTACAAATTTGGAACAGTTTCTTAGTTTGCGGTTCGATCCCCTTTGCGGAGTCAATGACCATGACAGCAGAGTCCACTGCCATCAATGTCCGGTACGTATCTTCAGAGAAATCTTCGTGTCCTGGTGTATCCAAGATATTGATGCGTTTGCCTTCGTAATCAAACTGCATCACTGAACTGGTAACGGAGATCCCACGTTTTTGTTCGATCTCCATCCAGTCTGACTTGGCAAAGTTGCCACTTTTACGGGCTTTAACTGTCCCCGCCTGACGCACGATTCCGCCAAACAGCAACAGTTGTTCCGTAATCGTTGTTTTCCCGGCATCAGGGTGAGAAATAATGGCGAAGGTCCGCCGGGTCGCAACGTCGTTGGATAATGTTGTCATAGTGTTGTTCCTTTCAAGTTTTCAGTTGGTTGTGCGTTCATTTTTTTAAATTCGTCCATCTAGTAGTATAACTTAATGACGCCCATTAGCCAATTGCCTTTGGGTAAACAGCAAGAAAGACTGGGAAGTTATTCCCAGCCTTTTTTTGATTGCGTTGAAATCCGCTGCATTCTGCAATTTGGCACTCCGCAGTAGTGGAAACCGTAACCTATGCAGACTATTGGAACGAAACGATAATCGCTACCACTAGGGAACAAGGATATTAACCGTTCTTTTCAATCTGATGCACAACATAGTTAACGATCTTCAATGAACTTAACCCGTCATCAATGGCACAGAAGCGCTTATAGAACTTCATAAACCTTGCGTCATGACTCATATCGGGTTGCTGCAAATCTTTTTTAATGCCAGCTAATAGTTCTGATTCATTATTGGCAATGTCCCCAGGCAGGTCCTTTTCGTAATCGAGGTAGAATCCGCGCAGTTCATCCTTGTACAGATGGTAGTCGTACGGGTAGAACAAGATCGGCCGTTTGAGGTAGGCATAGTCGAAGAAAACCGAGGAGTAGTCGGTGATCAGCATATCGGAAACCAAGTACAGGTCTGAAATGTTTGGGTGACTCGAAAAATCGTACACAAAGTCGGTGTAATCACTAATATCCAGCGCGTTCGCAATCAAATAGTGCATCCGCAAGATCAGGACCGTATCCTCGCCAAACTGTTTCTTAAAGTCGTCCAGACTAAACGGCAGTTCAAAGGTGTACTTTCCCTTTTCAGCAAACTGGTTGTCCCGGTAAGTTGGGGCGTAAAGCACGACCTTCTTATCCAGCGGGATGCCCATCTCTTCCTTCAGACGTTGAATATCATCAGCAGAAGAGTTCAGTAATTCATCGTTACGAGGATACCCAACCTTAAGAATCTGGTTATTGAACCCAAAGGCTGACCGGAAGATGCGTGTTGAGTAGTCGTTTGGTGAAACCAGTGCATCCCAGCGGTTGGCTTCCTTCACAAAGTTAGCGTGGTACTTGGCCGTGGTCGTCCCCGGCATCGAAACGTTTTCGATGTCCAGCCCCAGTTTTTTCAACGGTGTCCCGTGCCAGGTCTGAATGTACGTCACATAATTAGGTTTCTTGACCCAGGATGGGAACCGTGCGTTACTGATCCAGTAAGTGGCCTTTTCCAACGTTCGGACCCACTTCGAAGTTCGGCGGACAACGAACGGAATGTTGTTTTCCTTGCAGAACTTCTTCAATGACCGATCGATCGACCAAACAAAGTTAAAGCCGGGATAGAGTTCCTTGAACAAGCGGTAAATGGCGTACGGACTGTCACTGACTTGACGGCCGCCAAATGATTCAAACACGATGGTCGTCTGGTCGTATGGCCGGTGGCCTGACTTAAACAGGAACCGCATCCGCCGCAAATTCACCTTATCCTGCACCGTCCGACCAAGGTCCACAACAGCGTGGGTCTTGCCAGGGACGGCCGCAATTTTTTCGCCAAGGCTTGGTGCTGGGAACTCCTTGATGACGATCCCGTTATTAAACCGCTTTTCGATAAGGACCAGCCGGTTGCCAGGTAACACAGCTTGAACAGTTTGGCCTTCCAATGACCGCGCTAAGATCAACCGCTGAGTAATGGGCTGGGATCCCATCTTATATGAAATCGACAGGTCCTCAATGGAATCCTGCGGCAGATCAGTCAGCGGAATCGCAACGCGAAACAGCCCACGCAGGGTGCCCTTTTTGGTTGGGTAAGCCAACTTAGCATCCGAATTACGCGACTTCAAGATGATCTTTTGATCCGTGATCTTCTGGTTGTTAATTTTGTTATAACCGGTGATCTGCAGGGTATTATCCACCAAGTTCACTGCGTTGACCGTGAATTCATCCTCGGCTTGACGAATGTGGATGTTTAATGTGGCCATGCCTCAGAGTCGGCATTAAATTGGAACTGACTCGTCAGCGATAACTGGTGACGGTCGCTTAAGTATTCACTTTCGACCTGCAGGATCACCTGTTCTTCGTTGGCATCGAAGGCCAAGAAAAGCTGCCAGGTGAATTCTGACTGGTCGAAGGCATTGAACTGCAATTTTGCGGGATCGATCTGTACGCGAACCAGATTGTTGTCGATGATGCGTGTCACTGGCAACGTGACGGACGCCAGACTGGTCGTTTCCAAGAAGGTTACCCGTAAATTATCGAAGGATCCTGGCACATCGATCAGTTCGAATTCCAGTTCCTGCTGTTGTTTTTTTTGATGTAATCCTGATAATATTGCACGCACGAGAACGACTCCTTAGTAATTAAAGATCAATAGTTGTTGCAGATAGGCAGCGAAATGCGGGTTGTCGTTGAGATCGATGAACAGACTGGCTGGCACGTCCGCAAATTCCGTACTGATAAATTCCGCATAGAATTCAAAGATCGAGTTGAACCGGTGAAAGTCCACGTGATCAACAACCTCATAGTATGGCCGCTCTTCGCTGAGCCGGTAACTGACCTGATCCGTTTTTTCGTCGGTTTCAGAGATCAGATTGGTAAAGGCCATTTTCGAGGTCCGCTGCATTTCATAATCATAGGTCACGTGGTGGTCGTGGCGAATGAAACGATAGACCAGCTCACCGGCACCGTTCAGCAACAGACTTTCGTCGTGCTTACCGTCCGTATAGTGCAGCAGCCCGATCTGCTTGTCGTCTTCATAAACGGCCGCTGCCACCGGTTGATTTTGACTGATCTTAGTCGCGGTGATCAGCCGGCCATCAGCGTCGACCACTTCCTCGGCCACAATATCGCCCTCTGCCACGTAGCGGAGAATCACATCATCAGTGTTGTCTCCTGCACTGAATCGTTTCACGTCAAGGTCGCGGTAGTCTGCCGTAAACTGATCCTTTTCAGCGACCGCAATGCCCGGCTTATCGCGCACTAATTCTGCCAGTGACATCACAATCACCCGGCCAGCACCCACCATCGTTTGGATGAGCTGTTTTGCGGCCTCATACTCGTCAAACTGCACCATACCCAACACCACAGTGATTTGGATATCGTCGTTGCGCAGCATCGTGATTTTTTGTTTAAACGTCAATTTTTTAATACCCGCTAATGACGTTACTAAAAAGATTGCCTGCTTCATGATTACCCTCGCTTTTACAATAAAATATCCCTAGTCGCAACCGGGGATATTGTCGTCACATTCTACTTATTTTCTTTCCAGTCCGCACCAGTGGTCAAGCCAAGGTCCTGCTTGATCTTCGTGGTGGAGATACCCTCTGTCCGAGGCAGGTAGATCACTTCACAGTAGTCCTTCAAAAAGTCGAACTTACCCTTCCAGTCATCGCCCATCACAAACAAATCAATATCGTTGTCCTGAACATCCTTGATTTTTTGATCCCAGTTCTTTTCTGGAATCACTTCATCCACGTAACGAATGGCTTCCAGAATATACTTTCGGTCTTCGTATGAGGTGTATGCGCGCTTGCCCTTAATGGCGTTGAATTCATCAGAGGAAAGGCAGACCGTTAAGTGGTCACCTAACGCAGCCGCCCGCTTCAATAATCTAACGTGGCCCTTGTGTAATAAATCAAAAGTGCCGTAAGTAATAACTTTTTTCATAAAATCTCCCGCTTATCTGTGTAGTCGCTATTAATGTGTTGTTTCCCTGAGTCCTAACTCGACTATAATATCATAAATTGCGATGCAACCCAATATCTGACCAGGGAAAGTTTGCTGTCCTTAGGAATCCTTTAAGAAACGGCGGCTATTTGGCCGAATCAGCCGGCGTCTTTTCCTTTTGCTCGCGTTGCAGGTGGAAAATGTTGTAGATGAACTCAACCACCGTTTTGACCACCGCATACAGCGGCACACCAAGGATCATACCGAACAGCCCGGCGATGTTACCCGCCACCAGCAAAATGATAATAATGGTCAACGGATGAATGTTCAGCGTCCGACCAATGACATTTGGATAGATGAAGTTTCCATCCACCTGTTGCACGATGACCGTGACAACGAGAACGAGAATGACCTGCGTCAAGCCGCTTTCGATAGCAACGATCACTGCTGGTAAGACCCCAATGTAAGGCCCCACGTAAGGAATAATATTGCACATGCCGGCAAAAATACCGAGCAACAGCGCATACTTTTCACCAACGAGGCTAAACCCGATCGAGGTAAACGTCCCAACGAATAAGATCTCGATCATTTGCCCGCCGATATAGCGTGACAGCGTATGACTCATTTTGTTCAGCAAGTCGATGATTTGATCCGCGTGACGATCCGGCAAAAACTTTTTAATACTTGGAACAAGTTTATGCCCATCCTTCAACATGTAAAACAGCATCACTGGAACGGTGACCGCTACAACTGTCACACTCGTTGCCATCCCGACGACCGTCCCAACGCTGGAGGTCAGCCCAGTCATAAATTTTTGCGCATAGCTGGCCAGGTTCTTTTCAATCTGGTCACCATATTTACTGAAGTCAACATTTTTCAGCCAAGTATAGCTGCTCAGCTTATCGTTAATGTCAGCTAACCCCGTCTGAATAATTTTGACGATGTTCGGCACGTTATTGACCAGTGTGCTAACTTGTTGAATCAGTCGTGGAATCAACCAAACAATGCCACCAGCTAGAATCGCCGCAAACAAAATAAAAATGAGGGCAACTGCCCATGTTCGGCTAATATGCCACTTGCCGATCTTCACCTTTTGAATCAGCTTAACTACCGGATTTAGCAGGTAAAACAGCACCCCAGCTAATAGGATCGGCATGAAGATCGTATTGAAGAATGTTGCGATGGGTGAAAAAAGAAAATCAATTTTCGTGCAGACCCAAATCAACGTTGCCGCAATAAGGATCTCTAACGACCAAAATAATAATTTGGACCTGCGATACTGATCAAACATAGGCCCCTCCCTCGTTTCGTGTTGAAAATATGTTTATTATAACGTGATTACGCCCCACGTACCAGCGTCTCTAATAGATTCCAGCACAATTTGTCGTTGTGTTGTCTAGCGGGGCTTTGATTCAAAAAAATGAACCACAGCGATGATCCTGCCGGGTTCATTTTAAATTGACCTCGAAAGCAACCCATTAGCTCCGCCGGGAAAGTTCGAGATAGCGTGAATACCAGAGATCGACGTATTCTTTGGAGAATGGTCCTTTTCGGTTGTTGATCCAATCAACCAAAATGAGCACGTTCGCCTTTAAAATCTGATCGATCTCTTTGGAGTAATGCCAGCGACGGCTGAACACTTCGTACTCGTCAACGTCAAGCAACCGTTTTTCGCCGTCAGGAAAGACCTTAACGTCTAAGTCATAATCAATATACTTTAATGCTTCCTTATCCAGAACGTATGGTGAAGCGAGGTTACAGTAATAGGAAATACCATTATCTCGGATCATCGCTACCACATTAAACCAATAGTGTTTATGAAAATAAACGATTGCCGGCTCACGAGTCACCCACCGCCGCCCATCGTCTTCAATGACTAACGTGTGGTCATTGCAACCGATGAGGGCATTTTCACTTGTTTTAAGTACCATTGTATCGCGCCAAGTTCGATGCAAACTTCCGTCGTGCTTATAGCTTTTGATCGTAACGAAGTCGCCTTCCTTAGGTCCTCTAGCTTCGCGCGCCATAGTTAAAACCCTACTTTCTCCTAAAGTATCGGGTATGATTAATAAAAATTCACTTGTCATTATAACAAAGATTGGGACCTTTGCATAGAGAGCGGAAGAAAGCGTTTAAGGAGTGGAGCCTAAGGGACTATGTCCAGTAAAGCCCGGGCCTGGCTTTACTGGGCATAGTCCCTTAGGTGCAACTCCTTGCTTTCCGGGAGCTCGTTTAGTCTCAAGGCTAATAGAAAGACCAAGTAAATTGCACCTATAGCAAAAAATAAAATCAAAGTTCAGAGAGCGGAAGAAAGCGTTT
>NZ_BBAG01000017.1 GCF_001311135.1 Secundilactobacillus paracollinoides DSM 15502 = JCM 11969 | reverse complement strand
TTTTGACGATGTTAACGAAGGCGGCCACGTCTTATTCGATGATGGTCTGTTAGACACTGTTGTTGACAAGAAGGACGACGCCGCTAAGGAATTAGTTGTGACTGTTCAAAACGATGGTGTGCTTGGTTCACGTAAGGGTGTTAACGCACCTGGCGTTTCAATCAACTTGCCTGGGATCACTGAAAAGGATGCCGATGACATTCGTTTTGGGTTGGATCACGAAATCAACTTCATCGCTGCTTCATTTGTTCGTAAGCCACAAGATGTTATGGATATTCGCGAACTCTTGGAAGAAAAGCACATGGAACACGTCCAAATCTTCCCTAAGATCGAATCACAAGAAGGTATCGACAACTTTGACGATATCATCAAGGTTTCTGATGGGGTGATGGTCGCTCGTGGTGACATGGGTGTTGAAATCCCAGCTGAAAACGTGCCTTTGGTACAAAAGAGCTTGATCCGCAAATGCAACATCTTGGGTAAGCCAGTAATCACTGCTACTCAAATGTTGGACTCAATGCAAGAAAACCCACGTCCTACTCGTGCCGAAGCTTCTGACGTTGCTAACGCTGTCTTTGACGGTACTGACGCAACCATGCTTTCTGGTGAATCAGCTAACGGTGAATACCCAGTAGAATCCGTTGCTACGATGAACCGGATCGACATCAAAGCTGAAAACGCATTGAAGGACTTCGGGACTGACAACATGGACTTCCAGAACGGCGACGTTACTGAATCCATTGGTGCTTCAGTTGCCCGTGTTGCTAAGACCTTGGGCGTTAAGACCATCGTTGCTGCAACTGAATCAGGTTACACTGCACGGATGATCAGCAAGTACCGTCCAGACGCAGACATCTTGGCCATCACTTTTGATGACCGGACTCGTCGCGGTTTGATGGTTAACTTTGGTGTTTACCCAATCGTTGCTGAAAAGCCAGCTAACACTGATGAAATGTTTGACTTGGCTGCTGCTAAAGCCGTTGAAACTGGCTTAGCTAAGGAAGGCGACTTGATCTTGATCACTGCCGGTGTTCCCGTTGGCGAACGCGGTACAACTAACCTGATGAAGGTTCAATTGATCGGTTCAAAGTTGGTTCGCGGCCAAGGTGTCGGCGATGACACTGTTATTGGTAAGGCCGTTGTTGCAACGTCAGCTGACGAAGCTAACAGCAAGACTACTGAAGGCAGCGTTTTGGTTACTAAGAACACTGACAAGGACTACTTGCCAGCTATCGAAAAGGCCAGCGCAATCATCGTTGAAAACGGCGGTTTGACTTCACACGCAGCTGTAGTTGGTATCTCAATGGGGATCCCAGTTATCGTTGGTGCTGAATCAGCTACTGACAAGATCTCTGATGGCGAATTGATCACTGTTGACTCACGTCGCGGTGTCGTTTACCACGGTGCCTCAAACGCACTTTAAGATCTTTAATCTTAAACAATAAAGGAGCAAGTCCATTGTGGGCTTGCTCCTTTATTGTGCTATGAAGCTGAATAAGGGGTGGCTGGGGAATTCCGTTGCATTGCGCGATTTGGCACTCCGCTGTGGTGGCTCGCGAATGAGCTAACTCAATTTCCGCTGCGCGGCTCTTGAGTGGATCTCATGCGTCTCGCATATCACTAGGTGGCCGAAACCCGCGCCCACCAAGTGATATCGACACCACAACTCCGTGCCAAATCGCTCCATTCCACTGACTTTTGGGCCGCTTTTTACAATTACCTTAGCAGCAAAAATAGAGTTAAACCAAGTCTGCGGAGAATCCGCCCTTGACTGCGACCAATTCCACTGATAGCTAAACTTGTTACATCTTTTAGGTTCGTGCAACGCACGATTAACACATCTCGTAGTGTCACTATGAAATGGCAGTCAGAGTAGACGATTTCCACAATATCAGCGTAGTGGAGCCGGTCGGCATTGCAGGCAGTAGTGTCGGTGTTTGTTGGCGAAGGTTCTTTCATCGCCTACAAACACGGGAGACGGAGGAGATCCTTGAATTTCTGCCAAGACATTCACTAGCTCCCCAGAGCGACCCACTACAGCCTGCAGGGCCGACCGGCGTAACGGAGCGCGCTACAATAAGTTATTAAAAAAGCACAATCACTCAGTTAAAACCTGATTTTTCTTCATTGGTAACGGTTACCCAGTGAAAATGCGTCGCCTTTTGGGGTAAACTTGTGTAGAATGGAAGTACTTATGAAATGAACGGAGATACCAACATGGAGAATGAATTAAGCAGTTTGCTTGGACGCATAATTGGCGGCGAGGTCACTGATGAAAATGATAAGCAGTATTTTGTGTCGATCGACGGGCGGGCGTTTCGGCTGGATAAGCGCGAAATCAATAAACCATTGAAGATCGGCAGTCACTTTAAGGGCTACGCCTACGAAAATGAAAACCATAAGCTGCAGATCACGCGGGACGCGCCAAAGATTCAGGTCGACCACTACGGTTTCGGTGAAGTGGTAAAGGGCCAGCACGGGTTAGGCGTGTTTGTGAACATTGGCCTGCCCAATAAGGACATCGTTGTTTCCCTCGATGACCTCCCTGAAATGCCATCACTGTGGCCACAAAAGGGTGACCGGCTGTTTATGGCCATTAAGACGGACAAAAAGGGCCGCATGTGGGGCGATCTGGCAGACGAAAATCTGTATCGTGCCATTGCCCAACCTGCTAAAAAAGGCCTGAATAACAAGGATGTGCACGCCACTGCGTACCGGTTGAAGTTAGCCGGGACAATGGTGATGACCGACGACTATAATTTAGGCTTCATTAACCCGCCTGAGCGGGACCAAGAACCGCGATTGGGCCAACAGTTGGATGCCCGAGTGATCGGCACCTATCCTGATGGGACCTTAAAACTATCATTGCGGCCGCGCGCATACGAAGCGATCGATGATGATTCAAAGATGGTCCTGGCAACGTTGCAACATGCACCGGAAGGTAAAATTGCGTTTACGGATAAGAGCGACCCAGACGATATCAAGGCGTACTTTGGCATCAGCAAGGGTCAATTTAAGCGGCTGTCGGTCATTTGATGAAGGCCCGGTTAGCGATTCAACATGACGGCTACCTGTGGCTTGAAAAGACTGAGGACACCACTGACAACGACTAACAAGGACTGATGCAACATGGATGACGTTATTGCGGATTATCTGCACTATCTTCAAATTGAACGGGGGCTGACTGCGAACACGATCAGCAGTTATCACCAGGATCTGAAGTCGTTTTCCGCTTACCTGAACGACCAGCACTTAACGCTAAGCCAGGTCGAGCAACTGACGATCCTCAATTACCTGAATACCTTAAGGGAAGCGGGGAAATCACGACGCACCGTGACCCGGGCAGTATCGACGCTCCGACGCTTCTTTCAATATCTCGTGCAAAATGACCAGTTGCCGGCCGACCCGATGGCGGAGATCAAAGCGCCAAAACAGGGGCAGCACTTACCGCAAGTGCTCACAGTCGAAGAGGTCGATGCCTTATTGGCCGCACCGGATACCAGTAATAAGTACGGCATTCGGGACCGGGCAATTTTGGAAGTGATGTACGCCACTGGCCTGCGGGTCAGCGAACTGGTGCATTTGAAATTAGCGGATCTCCATCTGGACATGGGGTTGATTCAAACATTGGGTAAGGGCAATAAGGAACGGATCATTCCCATCGGCGACGTGGCGATTCAGTGGTTGGACACCTATTTGGAAAAGAGTCGACCGGTATTGCTGAAACAACGCCAGTCGCCCTACGTTTTTTTAAATGCGCACGGCAACGGGTTGAGCCGCCAGAGCATTTGGCAAAAGATTCAGCAGTACGTCAGTCTGGCGGGTATCCGCAAACATGTGACACCGCATACCCTGCGGCATTCATTTGCGACGCATATCCTTGAAAACGGCGCTGATCTGCGGATCGTTCAGGAACTGCTGGGACACTCGGATATTTCGACGACTCAAATCTACACGCACATTACCAGGAAACGGTTGACTGAAGTGTATAAGAAGGCGCATCCACGCGCCTAGGCAAACAAGACAGGAGGAAACAGCATGTTACTCAAATACCGCAGTGATTATGAAAAAGTCGCCATGGGACTCCTGTCCTTTGTGCCCACACTCAAACAAATTGATCGGTTGCAGGCTGAACTGCAGTGGTATCAAGAAGGCGAGCACCGTCAACTGTTACTGTGGCGCGATGCAAATCAGGATTTCTCTGGCATTTTAGGCATTGAAGAACGGGACGACTTTGTGATC
This sequence comes from Secundilactobacillus paracollinoides DSM 15502 = JCM 11969, assembly GCF_001311135.1. Taxonomy (GTDB): domain Bacteria; phylum Bacillota; class Bacilli; order Lactobacillales; family Lactobacillaceae; genus Secundilactobacillus; species Secundilactobacillus paracollinoides. The sequence continues at coordinate 49,068 of NZ_BBAG01000017.1, read as the reverse complement.
GTGAGATTGATCGCATTGACGCCTTCAAACAGAAACACGGGCCAGATCAACGGGATCCTCGATGAATTATCAGATATGTATCCGGATTCCAGAATCATGGGCACCTTGAACACCACCAAGTACATCGCAGAATGGGAGCAGACACATGGATAATCAACCGGTCATTCACATTCAAAATTTTGAGGGCCCGTTGGATCTGTTGCTGCACCTGATCAAATCGGCGTCAATTGACATTTACGATATTCCGATCGTCGAGATCACCGACCAGTACATGACGGCCCTGCGCCAGATGGAAGACCATCAGCTTGACGTGGCGGGCGACTATTTTGTGATGGCCGCAACCCTGATGAAAATGAAGGCGAAGTTATTACTGCCACAACAGGCAGAGGACGATGCTGAAGACGATGAGCCTCTTTGGAAGAGATGCAGGCCGCCCTGGTCGAACAGTTGGTGACTTATCAGCGATATAAAGAAGCCACAAAATGGTTTAAACAACGCCAGCACGACCAACAGCGGTTTTACACGCGTCCCGAAGCCGATGTGCCGGCCAATGTTCGACTGGGTAAATTAAAACCCGGCATCACGTTTGACCAGGTGCAGCAAGCCCTGATTGATCTGATGGATAAACAGCGCGAGCCGGCCATGCCACTGAGAATGATCGACGGCGAGCGGTACACGGTCAAAGCGCAGATGTCAAAGATCCGGTTTCGTCTGCAGAAGACGAAGGTGGCAATCTCGTTTAAACAATTCTTTGACCCGAAACCGAATCGGGATGAAGTGGTGACCACTTTTTTGGCCCTATTAGAAATGACGAAACAACATGAGGTGACCCTCGACCAGCCCAGTCGGGTGCTCCCAATTACCGTTAAAAAAGCAAAGCTGGGTGATGCAAAATGACAAAATTAGAAGAAATTGAAGGACTGCTGTTCGTCAGCGGCGACGAAGGTTTAACTGTTAAGGAATTGGCCGGTCTGACTGGGTTAATGGTTCCAGCGGTGAATCAGCTGCTGGGTAAACTCAACCAAAAATACACAGACGATCCCGATAGCGCACTGGTCATCCTTGAAAATAACGACACGGTGCGGTTTGGCACCAAGGGTGAGCTGGCACCGATCGTGAGCACCTATTTTGAAGCCCCGAACTCAACGGGCCTTACGCAGGCATCACTGGAAGTGCTGGCCATTATCGCGTACCAGCAGCCGATCACCAGAATCGAGATCGATGAAGTGCGCGGGGTGCAGAGTTCTGGCACATTAAATAAGTTATTATTACGGCAGCTCGTCACTGAAAATGGTCGCAAAAAGGGTCCTGGGCGGCCTAAGTTATACGGCACAACGCAGTATTTCTTGGACTACTTTGGTTTAAAACAGTTATCGGACATGCCGCCGTTACCAGAGGCGCAAGACGATAAGCCGGCTGAAGACAATCTGTTTATGAAACAATTCAACGATCAGTTTAACGTGGAGGATAATGAAACCAATGGATAGATTACAAAAGGTATTAGCGCACGCCGGCGTGGCGTCGCGGCGAGGCTCTGAGACGCTGATCACCAGTGGCCGAGTGAAGGTCAATGGTGAAGTGGTCAAGGAACTTGGACGAAGGTTGCCAAGCACGACCACATCGAAGTGGATGGCGAACCCGTTGAAATTGAAATGCCGGTGTACCTGCTGCTGTATAAGCCACGTCAGGTGGTCTCGACCGTGCACGATGATAAGAAGCGTAAAACGGTGATCGATCTGCTGGACAGTAAGATCTCCGAACGGGTCTATCCAGTTGGCCGGCTTGATTATGATACGACGGGGCTCTTGCTGCTGACAAACGATGGGACACTCGCAAATGAGCTGACCCACCCGAAGTATGAAGTGGATAAGAAATACGTCGCTAAGGTGCAGGGCATTCCAACCAACGATGAACTTAAACAGCTCCGCAAGGGTGTTAAGATCGACGGTCGGATGACCGCCCCCGCCAAGTCCAAGCTCATGTCCAGTGACGACAAGAAAAAGACGGCCATCGTTGCGCTGACGATTCACGAAGGCCAAAACCACCAGGTTAAGAAAATGTTTCAGGCAGTTGGCCACTCCGTGATGAAACTGAAGCGTGAAACGTACGCCTTTTTGGACCTGCAGGGATTGCAGCCCGGCGACTACCGGCATTTGACGCCGGAAGAGGTTAAGGAACTCAAGAAACTGATTGCCAAGCGCCAGAAACGATAAAATCCTTGCATTTGTGACAATCAGCACTTATACTGAGCTTAAGAATTAAATAAACTTGGTTCATCTTCAGGGCAGGGTGTAATTCCCGACCGGTGGTTAAAGTCCGCGACCTACCGTTATGGTAGTTGATTCGGTGAAATTCCGAAACCGACAGTTAAAGTCTGGTATATAGAAGATTGGGCTCGCATGAATTTAAATGTGAAACCGAATCGTTCTTCTCCCTGAGAAGTGTGGTTCGTTTTTTTATTTGTTGCTGCGGGTCCTTGAATTGTGAAGGTGACCATCCAGGAGGAATTTGTGATGGAACACAGTGCAACGTTTAGTATTCGCCAGGTCGTTATTATGTCATTATTTGCGGGAATTTCATTTTTACTGATGTTTATTTCATTCCCGATACTGCCATTCGTGTCGTACCTGAAAGTCGACTTTTCTGATATTCCAATCTTACTTGGGATGATCATGTTTGGCCCGGCTGGTGGGATTTTGATTGCCGCAATTAAGAGTCTGCTGTACTGGTTACTGACCGGGGTGGACGTGGCTAACTTGATTGGGATCGTGGCCTCATTCATCTCATCAATGAGTTTACTGTTACCGATTGCGGCTGCCTTAAAGCACACTCAGGGTAAGAAACTCTGGACCCGGTTGATCTTAAGCATTGTCGCAAGTACGATCAGTTTAAGCATCGTGATGGGCTTGTTGAACTACTTCATTTTGACACCGCTCTACATCTCCGTTCTGGGGATGAAGATCACGATGCCACTTGCAAAGCTGGTATTGTATGGGGTTGTCCCATTTAATCTGATCAAGGGTGTGATCGTCGGCCTGGTCTTCGCAATAGTGGTCGACCGGATGAAGCATTTCTTGAGCCAGCATTCGACGTTGATCTCTGAATAAGGGCGCGTTCATTAAAGATATCTTGAAAACTGTCTAGAGGGCTAGACAGTTTTTTTGTGGGGTGAGAAAATATAGAGCGTGAAGGAAAACGGGAACGACCAGAACCTAAGCACCAAGGACAGAAAAGTCCGGGTCTGACTTTTTTGTCCTTGGTGCTTAGGTGGCCGGTCGTTGTTTTCCGAAACGCGTTTCGGCACAGTCGCCAAGAAAGACAACAGAAATGCCTGGTTTTGGCATTTTTGCCAGCGTTGCTTAGGCAGGAGCCCTCAGTTTTCCGAAACGCGTTTCGGCTAGAGGAAAGAGACCCACAAACCGAAAAATTATAGAGGTAAAACACCTCTTCAAACAAACAACACAGCTAATCTATATAACGATGAAGCCGTTACAGAACAATTAACAACTAATCTCACCTAAAAATTACATAAATAAAAACACAACAATTCACGTAGTTACCTATAAACCAAAAAATACATCCAGAAAGGAGTCACCCATGAACGCAACCCAACTCATCCAGTACCTATCCCCAACTAGCCCCCGCCGTATCAGGGTCATTGAAAATCTGCTGATCGGCAAACGCTCGGTTTCAACGCTATACTGGGGCATGCGATACGACCTGTTGAATTGGCTTGGCTACCAAAAACATCTGACGCGTGAAGAGATGGAAACAGCGGTGGCGGATACGGCTGATCAGGGGTTGATCACGGTCAACGACCTCCAGGCAGCATTAACACCGGCTGGAATCGCCCAGCAGACGGCTGACCAATCGGTACACTATCAGCCTCAGGCACTCGATATTCGGCTGAGTGTTGATATCCCTCAGTTTTGGCAACGCCTTTTACTCGCGGTGCAGGTGGTTTCTGAGTATAGTTACCATAACCGACAGTATTATCCATTGCGCGCAGACTACCGAAATCAGCGGGTTGTGAAGCAGTGGTTTAGTGCGCATAAGGCCGACGTTACCACAACGCTGCCAGAAGCGCTGACGTTATTTTTACAAACCCAACCGACCACCGTTGCCGATTTATTTGGCCAATTGCTGATGGGCCATGACACTCCCAGGTATACTTTGCGACAATTGACTGAAGCGGGAACAATGACCGTGGCGGAGGCGCAACTCATGGAGACAGACGCGATTTGTCAATTCGCAAAACAATTGATGCAAGCGCCTAACCACGTTTTACGGCCGTTACTGGCGGGGCTGCAGCAGTCACCAGTCAGCGACAGTGCGCTGGCAACGCTGAACGCGTTTCAGCAGGGTCAGTCGTTTGACCAGATCAGTCAACGGCGGCGGTTAAAACCCAGTACGGTGCGCGAACACTTGCTTGAAGCGGCAATCTTTTTACCGGTGACAGCGATTCCTTACGACCAGCTGTTACCGACTGAGATACAGGACGTTTTTCGCACCCGGCTGAATGGTCCAATCGATGACTGGCAGTACGAAACCGTCCGCGACGATGCGATAGAATTTTGGCAGTTTCGGCTGTACGCCATTTTAAGGAGTAAACAGACATGATCACTGAAGCCACGTTTTACCAGCAATTAAATGAGCAATACGGCTTCGATAGTTTTCGGCCGGGGCAGTTAGAAACGTTAACGGCGCTCGCAGCTGGCCAGCACGTGTTATCGATCATGCCGACCGGCGCGGGAAAATCCCTGATCTACGAGCTTTACGGTCGGGTGACACAGCAGCTAGTCGTCGTGGTGTCGCCGCTCATTGCACTGATGCAAGATCAGGTTGCCACGATGAACTACCACGGCGAAAAACGGGTGACGGCGCTGACATCAATGATGCCCTATAGTGAAAAGGTGTGGACCCTGGCACATTTAGACAATTATCGGTACCTGTTTGTGTCACCGGAAATGCTGACGCAAGAGAAGGTCATGGCGCGCTTGAGTCAGCTGAAAATCGGTTTGTTTGTGGTTGATGAGGCGCACTGCATTTCGACGTGGGGACCCGATTTTCGACCGGAATACCTGTTACTGGGGCGGACCCGTGAACAGTTGGGCGCACCCTTAACGCTGATGCTGACGGCGACGGCCACACCGCGAGTGCGTGAAGATATTAAACGACGGATGCGGTTGCCGGCAGCGAGTGAGATCACGCAACCCATTGACCGGCCGAACATCTATTTGCAGGTGGAAACCGTTGCTGACACTTCTGAAAAACAGCAACGCTTGGTTGCGCTGGTGAGTCAGTTAGCGAAGCCTGGTGTCGTTTATTTTTCCAGCAAGAAACTAGCCAATGAGATGGCAACGCTGATCAATGACCAAACGGCTTGTCGGGCGGCGGCGTACCACGCTGACCTGGCGGATGAGAGCCGCTTTAAGATCCAGCAGCAGTTCATGGCCAATCAGATCCAGGTGGTTTGTGCAACGAGTGCCTTTGGGATGGGCATCGACAAAAACGATGTTCGGTTCGTGATCCACTACCATTTACCGGTGGATATTGAAAATTACTGGCAGGAAGTCGGTCGCGCTGGCCGGGATGGTCAGCAGGCCATCGCTGTGTTACTGTATCAGCCAGGTGATGAGCAGATCGCAGACTTTTTGAGTCAGGTGGGGATTCCATCTGATGATGAGATCCACTTCTATTTTCAACAGGCAAAATTACCGGAATATGATACGGATCCGAAAGCGAACCTTGTGTGGTTCTATAAGCAACACGGGATGACGGAAGCACAGGTTCGGGAGCTGTTTACCAAGCGCCTGGCGCAACGCAACGGTGCGCTGCAGCAAATGGTGCGGTATGTGCGGACGGATAATTGTAAACGACGGTTCATTACCGGTTACTTTGGGCAGGCTCACATGACGCAGCCAGAAGCCTGTTGCGTGAGCGACACCCCAACGACGATTGCTGACCTTGGTCTGGAGACAACAGAACAATCACCGGTAAGGTCGGGATTACCCGACTGGCAGACTGTTTTGAATCAGCTATTTTTACGGAAAAAATAACCAAAATGATTTAGGGGTATGGTACAATTTGTAAGAACCTTTCTGAGGAGGGAATTTAATGGGTCAAAATAACGATGAACATTCAACCGAAAATAAATCTGAATCTAAGCCTTGGGATCAATCCTTTGCGGATGACCGGGATGATTCAGGGAACCTCTCGCGAACTAAGCGACACCGTCAAAACAATAACAACCGTTTGATCACGATCATTCTCGTTGCCATTATTATCATCATCGCCGTGGGATCATTGATCTACGGTTTAGCACGACAGAGTGCGATGAACAAACCGGCTTCTTCAGATACTGAAACGAGTCTGACAAGCCAAAAATCAACCAAGTCGAGTCACGCTTCTTCTAAGAAGGCGTCTAGTGACAAGACTAAGACCGCTTCGAAAAAGGCTTCTTCTAAGGCGAAAGCCAGTTCGAAGAAGACGTATTCCACCACGGCTGCTGATACGGGTAGTACCGAGCAAGCAGCCTCGTCATCCACGACCAGCTATGCGGCGTCCTCAAGCACGGCTAGCGCCACGACCAGTTCCAGTACGGCTTCTTCAACAAAGAGCACCAGCGGCAAGTCATACGCCACTGTTGGCTCTGGTCAGGGGATGTATCGGGTAGCTGTCAATAACGGAATCTCCGTTCAAAAGTTAGAGGAACTAAATGGTCTGTCGGCAAATTCCACTTTGACGCCAGGCCAAAAATTGCGTGTTAAATAAATTTTTTATGTAGGTGAGAATAGATAATGGGTAGTAAAGGGATACAAGTTGCGATCGACGGGCCGGCCTCCGCTGGTAAGAGTACGGTTGCTAAAAAAATCGCCAACCGGTTTCAATACATTTATTGTGATACTGGGGCCATGTACCGCACCGTGACGTTAAAGGCAATGCAACAGGGGGTCGCACTGGATGACCCGGAGGCATTGGCTGAGATGCTGAAGCACACGGCCATTACGTTTAAGCCGGGAGATCCCGAACAATTAGTCTTCCTTGACGGCAATGACGTGACCGCCGCCATTCGTCAGGAGGACGTGACCAACAACGTTTCCACGACGCAGCTCAGGGTACCGTTCGGGCAGACCTGACGAATCGGCAACGTGAAATTGCGGATGCGGGCGGCATTGTCATGGATGGACGCGACATTGGGACGACGGTCTTACCGGATGCCCAGGTGAAGATCTTTTTAGTTGCCAGTGTTGAAGAACGCGCCCAACGCCGGTTTAAGGATAATGCAGAAAAGGGGATCCGTACCCCGATCGATGTGTTACGCCACGAAATTGAAGTGCGGGACCACAAAGATTCCACGCGGGCAATCTCGCCGCTGACACAGGCTGCGGATGCCGTTAAACTTGATACAACGTCATTGTCAATTGATGATGTTGTTGATAAGATCAGTGCTATAATTGACCAAAATACAGAGAAATCGAATTAATCGCGTCAACCTACTGGTATTATTGACCATTTTCGGTTAAAATTGACATTAGAGTTGTCGCAAGGAGGAAAAGTTCGTATGAGTGAAAACAATGCAAATGAGAACAACGATTTATTAAATGCTTTAAACAGCATCGAAACCGTTAACGTCGGTGATGTGGTCAAGGGTGAAATCTTAGCCATTGATGATGATAAGCAAGCAATCGTTGGTATCGAAGGTACCGGTATTGAAGGGGTCGTTCCACAAAAGGAACTCTCAACAAAACCAGTTGCTGATATTAATGACGTCGTTAAAGTTGGGGATAAGTTAGACTTAGTTGTCATTTCCCGCATCGGTAACGATAAGGAAGGCGGCAGCTACTTACTTTCAGTTCGTCGTTTGGAAGCCCGTAAAGTATGGGATGACATCCAAAAGAAGTTCGAAGCTGGTGAAACAATTGACGCCCCTGTTACCCAAGTGGTTAAGGGTGGCTTAGTTGTTGACGCTGGTGTTCGTGGCTTCGTTCCAGCTTCAATGATCAGTGATCACTTCGTTGAAGATCTTAACCAGTTTAAGGGTCAAACATTGACCTTTAAGATTATCGAAATCGAACCAATCGAAAACCGTCTGATTCTTTCTCACCGTGCAATCGTTGAAGAAGAAAAGGCTGCTAAGCGTGAAGAAGTATTGGCTAACATCCAGGCTGGTGACACTGTTACCGGGACTGTTGCCCGTTTGACTAACTTCGGTGCCTTTGTTGACTTAGGCGGCGTTGATGGGTTGGTTCACGTTTCTGAAATTGCTTACGAACGTGTTGACAAGCCTTCAGATGTCTTGAAGACTGGCCAAGAAGTTAAGGTTAAGGTCCTTTCAGTCGACCCAGACCGTGACCGGATCTCACTTTCAATCAAGCAAACCCTACCAGAACCTTGGGACGGTATCGAAGAAAAAGCTCCTGAAGGCGCAGTGCTTGAAGGAACCGTTAAGCGTATGACCAGCTTTGGTGCCTTTGTGGAAGTCTTCCCTGGTGTTGAAGGGTTAGTTCACATTTCACAAATCGCCCATGAACACATTGCTACCCCTAATGATGTGTTATCAACTGGCGAAAAGGTTCAAGTCAAGGTTCTGGAAGTACATCCAGAAGCACATCGTTTGGCCTTATCCATCAAAGCTTTGAAGGAAAAGCCAGCATCTAGCGAGCTAGAAAAGAAGCAATCAGCTCCTCGTCGTCAAAACAACAACAACAACAGTAACAACAATCGTCAAAATGTTGTTTCAACTGACGATGATGACGCTGGCTTTACTTTAGGTGACCTGATCGGTGACCAATTAAAGAAAGCACAAGATTCAGATAACGACTAGTCCTAGTTTATTCTAAGGGACAACATAACAGGTTGGGACGAAGGTGATTCGCCCTAACCTGTTTTGTTTTTGGAAACGATTTTATGTTTGAAAGAAGGGATTACAATGAGTATGCCAACTGTTGCCATCGTTGGCCGGCCAAACGTGGGGAAGTCCACGATCTTCAACCGAATTGCTGGTGACCGGATCTCCATTGTTGAAGACACGCCTGGGGTCACCCGGGACCGGATCTACGCACACGGCGAGTGGCTCAGCAACACGTTCAGTATGATCGACACTGGTGGGATCGATGTCGGTGACGAACCATTTTTAAAACAGATCACTGAACAAGCCGAAGTGGCCATTGATGAAGCAGATGTGATCGTCTTTGTGGTCAGTGCACGTGAAGGCGTGACTGACTCTGACGAAAAGGTTGCTCAGATTTTGTATCGGGCCAATAAACCCGTCATTCTAGCGGTCAATAAAGCTGATAATCCAGAACAGCGACAAGATATTTACGACTTTTATTCACTCGGGTTCGGTGATCCGTACCCCATTTCTGGAGCTCACGGATTGGGACTTGGCGACCTGCTTGATGCCGTTGTGAAAGCCTTTCCTGACGAAACAGGCGATGTTGAGGATACCAGTACTCGGTTCAGTCTGATTGGCCGACCAAACGTTGGGAAGTCCTCCTTGGTCAATGCCTTGCTGGGGGAAGACCGGGTAATCGTTTCAGATATTGCTGGGACGACTCGGGATGCCATTGACACAAAGTTTGTGACCGACAATGGTGATGAATTTACCATGGTTGACACGGCTGGTATTCGAAAACGCGGTAAGGTGTACGAAAATACTGAGCGTTACAGTGTCATGCGTGCGATGAAGGCTATCGATAATTCTGATGTTGTGTTGTTTGTGCTTAATGCTGAAGAAGGCATTCGCGAACAGGATAAAAAGGTTGCCGGTTATGCGCACGAAGCTGGCCGCGGCATCATTATTCTGGTCAACAAGTGGGATGCCATCAAGAAGAACAACCAGAGTCTGCATGACTTTGAGATCCATGTGCGTGAAGAATTCCAGTATCTAGCGTACGCGCCAATGCTGTTTGTTTCCGCTAAGACGCATCAGCGGTTGCATGAGCTGCCAGAACTGATCAAGAAGGTCTCCGTGAACCACAACAAGCGGGTCCAGTCTTCAACACTCAATGACGTGTTGATGGATGCCGTTGCAATGAATCCAACGCCAACCGATAACGGAAAACGGTTGCGGATCTTCTATGCAACGCAGGTTGCGGTGGCACCACCGACCTTTGTGATTTTTGTGAATGATCCAGAACTCATGCATTTTTCGTATGAACGTTATCTGGAAAACCAAATTCGCGAACATTTTGACTTTAGTGGGACACCAATTCATTTAATTGAACGACACAGGAAGTAGAATCTGTTGTCAAGTGAAAATGACGAAAGACGCCGTTATGTCGCGTTTTTCGCCATTTTTTAGCTAAATTTTATTCAAATATTACAAAACTAAATAAAAGTCGATGAAATTCACTAAAAAACGTTAAAAAACCTTGCTGTGAAAGGCTTTCTGTGCTATCTTAGAAACAGAAATGATACGGAGAGCCGTTATTATTTCAATAGCTGATTTCAAATTCTGAGATCAACTAGATGAGATAAATTTGTACTCATCATAATTCATCCGAGGAGGTGAATCATTCATGGCAAACAAAGCACAACTTGTTAACGATGTTGCAGCAGCAACCGGTTTAACTAAGAAGGACGCAACTGCTGCAGTTGATGCAGTATTTGATTCAGTTCAAGCAACTTTGGCTAAGGGCGAGAAGGTACAATTAATCGGCTTTGGTAACTTCGAAGTTCGCGAACGGGCAGCTCGTAAGGGTCGCAACCCACAAACGGGCGATGAAATCCAAATTCCTGCAAGCAAAGTACCAGCATTCAAGCCTGGTAAAGCTTTGAAGGATGCTGTTAAATAATTCATTTTATTAAACAGTGGGCCAACCTGAGAAATTGGGTTGGCCTTTTTGTATGGTGCGGAACGGGGCGGTTAAGGAGCGGAGCGTAAGGCATCCATGACATAAAGCCTGGTCTTTGGCTTTGTGTCATGGATCCTTACGCGCAGCCTCCTTGCCCCGCGTAGCCTGATTAGGCTTGAGGAGAGGGGAGCGGAATGTAAAACGGGGCTTTTTTTGGTGTAAGAATCAACGACATGGTGCGGAAGAAGGGCGCCCCTAAGGTGGAGCACAAGGGGGAGCAGAATGTACGTCAGGTCTTCTTTATTTAAAGATAGCATTCCCGAATATGGTGCTAGGTAGACGCTGAAATAACTGAAAAAAGTACCATATGCGTAGCTTCGTTGAAAAAGCCCTATGCCCAATAAATTAATAATGGCTCAACAAAACAAGGAAAATAATAAAAAGTTACTTTAACTTAAAAAAAAAAACAACAAAAACCCACCACCCAAAGCGTTCAAAATTTGCCCAACCTGCCCATCTTATGCTATGTTAGTAGTTATGGAATTCAATAATGGAGGCGGCCCATGAGCTACTCAGAAGAAGCGTTAGATCAACTGGATCGTGGTCAGTTAGATAAATTTAAGAAGGCTTATGCCAGCGCGTTACGCCACGATGACGATGACACACTTTATAATTTAGCAGAAGAACTTTATACGCTCGGATTTTTGAATCAATCTCGGCGGATCTATGAAAAATTATTGGAACGGTACCCAGAAGAAGACGATATTCGGGTCAATTTAGCCGATATTGCGATCGATGAGGACAAAAACGATGAAGCATTGGATTACCTTAACCAGGTCAGCGAAGACTCCGAGGCCTATGTGCGGTCGCTGATGGTCGCAGCTGACTTGTATCAGACACAAGAATTATTTGAAGTCAGTGAGCAAAAACTCTTGCAGGCGCAAGCGTTAGCACCTGAGGAACCGGCGATTATTTTTGCGTTGGCAGAGCTGTACTTTACGATGCGTGAATTTACTAAGGCGATCCCGCTCTATCTTGATTTGATCAAGCAGGGGGTCCCAGAGTTCAGCTCAGTCAATTTGGTTGAACGGATCGGGGTAGCTTACGCCAATGCCGGACGGTTTGAACAAGCAATCGGGTATTTAAAACAAGTTCATTCGGGAGACATGACACCAGATGTTAAGTTTGAAACCGGATTCACATACTTGCAGCTGAAGGATGATAAGATGGCCATTCAACTGCTGAGTGAATTGAAAGACAGTGACCCACAATACACCAGTTTGTATATTCCGCTGGGGCAAGCGCTGGTTGACGAAAATCGATTAGATGAGGCGCTAACGACGTTACAAGAAGGGCTGGGTGTTGACCAGTATAATGAAAAACTATGGTCTTAACGCGGCCGATATTGCGGCTCGTGTGAGCGATGAGCAGCTGACTGAACAGTATCTGAAAAAAGGTAACGCGCTAGACGCGGAAGATCTGGATATTGTGATTAAATTATCGAACTTATACGTAAAGCAGGAGCGCTACCAGGATACGGTTGACTTCTTAACAAACTACGTGCAAGAAGATAACCTTGACCCGCAGATCTACTGGAATCTGGCGACGTCATACGCCCAATTGGAAAATTACGATCAGGCACTGAAGTTCTACCAAGCGGCCGAGCCGTACTTCATGGATCAGGCGGACTTTTTGAAGCCGGCCGTCTACTTCTTCAGGGAAGCCGGCCAGCGTGAGGAAACAGTTAAGCTGTTGCAGGCTTATCTGAAGGTGGTGCCCGATGATTCTGAAATGGCCTTGATGCTGGAAGAATTACAGGATGATACCTACTAAATCACAAGAAGGAACTACGTGTAACTGGCGCAGTTCTTTTTTTAAATAGAAAAATAGAATAAATAGTTACTTTAACCTATTAAAACTTAAAATAAAAAACACCCACTAGGAGTGTTTAAACCAGGTTCGCTTGGGCCGCTGATAGGTGAACCCTTCACCAATGGCCTCACTGACATCAAAAATCGTCATAAACGCGTTTTGATCCAAATCGCTAACGATCATTTGCAGGTCATGCAGTTCGCCTGGACTCACTACGATGTAGAGCACGGGACGGTCCTTATGTGAATAACCGCCTTCACCATGCAGGATACTGACACCGCGACCAAGCGAGGTCATGACTTCATCAGTAATTTCCTGAGTTGCGTTGCTGACAATTAGCACGCCTTTGGCCGAATAGGTCCCACTTAGGATGAAATTAACGATTCTTGAAAAGACGTAGGAACACAGAATCGTGTACGCCATGTGGCGAATGTCAATGTAAATGAGCGACGCACACAAAACGATGACGTCTAACCACAGCAGGGTTTGACCCATTGGAATGCCACGGAACCGTTCAAGGATTCGTGCGACAATGTCAGTGCCGCCGGTGGTGCCGCCGTAACGGTAGAGTAAGCCGCTGCCAGCACCGCCTGTCAGACCGGCTGCCATTCCGGCCAAGAATAAATCGTGGTGCAGCGGCAGGACGAATGGCACCCGTTGCCAGATCCACAGGAACAGCGACAGCATTACTGTTCCGTATAATGTATAAACAATGGCCCGCCGACCAAGAAACCGATAGCCAATGATAATAAGTGGAATGTTGATGACGATGGTTGAGTAGGCGGGGTTGATCTTAAACAACGCCCGCAAAATCAACGTGATCCCGCTGATTCCGCCATCCGCCAAGTGGTTGGCAATGTTGATGTAAACCAAGGCAAACGCGTACCCGGCGCATCCAATCGCGATCATTAATAAATCCAGCGGTCGAATGCGTTCTTCTGGTTTATTGACCATAATGCACGCCCCCTTAATAATGGTGAAAGTCCTTTTCCATCATAGCATACTCAACGACTAGAGTCGCGCCATGCCAGCTGTATCACCAAAATTTCAGAGTTGGGTTATTGGAAAATCACAATTCCAGGTTTAGGCCGACCGGCAAAATATGGTACTATAGTGAAGACTTTGAAAGGGTAGATCAGACATGAGAATTGAGACATTACCAGAAGAATTTATCACAGCCCAGCCGATTATCGATACCATTGATGCGGCGGGCTACGAAGCCTATTTTGTGGGCGGGTCGGTACGCGACACTTTGCTGGGGCTGCCGATTCATGATGTGGATATTGCGACAAGTGCGTACCCGCAGGAGGTCAAACAGCTTTTTAAGCGCACGGTCGACACTGGCATCGAACACGGGACGGTGATGATCCTGGATCACGGAACGGGCTATGAAACAACGACGTTTCGAACAGAATCCGGCTATCAGGATTATCGCCGTCCGGATTCAGTGACCTTTGTGCGGTCGTTGCAGGAGGATCTCAAACGGCGTGATTTCACGATCAACGCCTTAGCACTCCGGAGCAACGGAACCATTGTGGACTACTTTAATGGTCTCGATGATTTAAAGACCAAACGCATTCGTGCCGTGGGCAACGCAGATGAACGGTTTAATGAAGATGCGCTGCGTATGATGCGGGCTGTCCGATTCGCGAGCCAGCTTGATTTTGATGTCGATCCGGCCACGATTCAAGGCATTACCCACCATGGGCCACTCTTAGAGAAAATTGCGGTGGAACGGATTCACGTTGAATTCGTGAAGATGCTGCAGGGTAACTGGCCTGCAAAGGGGTTCCAATTATTTTTAGATACTGGCCTTTACCAGTATTGTCCAGATTTTAAAACGCAATTACCGGCTTTACAAGCGCTCACCACGCGCTTGACGGGTTCAGTTGGCAATGAAACGGCCGTTTGGACGCTGATCTGCACGCAGCTTGGGTTGCAGGGGCGTCAGATCGACCAGTTTCTCAAACACTGGAAGAGCGCCAACCATTTGATCGATGATGTCCGGATCGCAACGGACATGGTACTGGCGATTCAAGCCGAAAAGCTGGATGACTGGGTGCTCTACCAAACAGGTGAAGCGCTCATTCCCATCGCAACCCAGATTGCGACGCTCATGGGTGCGACCGACGTTGACGCTACTGATCTGGTCGCCAGGTATCGCGGACTTGCCATTAAGTCCAAAAAGGAACTGGCTGTCTCTGGGCAATCCCTGATGGCAGCCGGTATTAAGCCGGGTCCCATCCTTGGTAAATTATTGAACACGTTAGAGTACCGCGTCGCTACAGGTGAACTGCCGAATGACGCCGAAAAACTCACAGGCGCGGCACTCCAATTAGCAAATTCATAACTATATTTAGAAAGCGTGACATCATGCAGACATTACGAGCTGAAAACTTAACGCGAACTTACGGCGAAAAAACGTTGTTTGATCAAATTAGTTTTATTATTAATGAACACGACCGAATTGGTCTGATTGGGACGAACGGGAGTGGTAAAACATCGCTGCTCAACACCCTGGCCGGTTTGGCGCAGTACCATGCGACATCATTACGCCAAATGATTACAGTATTGCCTACCTGACCCAAACGCCTGAGTTAAATCCTGACCAAACGGTGATGGATGCTGTCTTCTCCGGCTCACAGAAGGTGTTTCAGGTGATCCGGTACTACGAAGACACCCTCGCAGCCTACAGTAATGATCCGGAAAATGAGGATCTGCAAAAAAAGTACATGGCAGCTGAAGCACAAATGAACGAAGCTGATGCCTGGACAGCTGAAAGTGATGTCAAAACGATTTTGACGCAACTGCACATTACGGATCTGACACAAAAAATTGGCACCATGTCCGGTGGCCAGCAAAAACGGGTCGGGTTGGCCCAGGTGCTGATCCAGTCACCGGATCTCTTACTGCTGGATGAACCGACCAACCATTTGGATTTCGATTCCATTGATTGGTTACAGAATTACTTAGCCAATTACAAGGGCGCCTTACTCGTCGTTACTCATGACCGGTACTTTCTGGATCAGGTTGCCAACCATATCTGGGAGTTGTCGTTTGGCCGACTTTTCAGCTACGACGGTAATTACCAGGATTTCGTTGGTCAAAAGGCAGAGCGAGTCGAATTAGAGGCGTCACAAGACCATAAACAGCAGCAGTTATACAAGCAGGAACTCGCTTGGATGAAAGCTGGCGCTCATGCGCGTTCCACAAAGCAACAGGCACGGATCAACCGATTTAACGACCTTGAAGCCAACCTTGGCACCACACCGGTTGAACACGATGTCTCCATTGACCTTGGGCAGACTCGGCTTGGCAAGCAGGTGATTGAACTTCAGCATGCCAACTTGACCTTGGGCGATCACCACATTCTGAATGATTTTAGTCTGCTGGTTCAAGCAGGTGACCGCATTGGAATTTCCGGTGAAAACGGGGCTGGTAAGTCGTCGCTCCTAAATGTCATGGCGGATCGGCTACCGTTAGATTCCGGTACGCTCATCATTGGCGAAACGGTCAAAATGGCTTACTATACCCAACAGACTGAGCCAATTCCAGACGACAAGCGGATCATCAACTATTTGAGTGAAGTTGGTCAAAATGTAACCGATAAATCCGGCAATAAAATTTCCGTCTCCGAACTATTGGAGCAGTTCCTTTTTCCGCGATTCATGCACGGCACACTGATTCGGAAACTCTCTGGTGGTGAAAAACGGCGACTCTATCTGCTGAAACTCTTGATGGAACAGCCGAACGTTTTATTCTTGGACGAACCGACGAACGATTTGGATATTGGGACGTTAACGGTGCTGGAAGACTATGTTAAGCACTTCAATGGCACGGTGATCACCGTTTCCCATGACCGGTATTTCTTGGATAAAGTGACGGATAAGCTGCTATTCTTTGACGGGAATGCCAAAATCGAATCGTATAGTGGGCTGTTTACGGACTATTTGGCCCAGCAAACAGCAGCTAAGACTGAGTCGACCACGAGTAAAAAGGCTAAGGCAGTCAAGTCAGATGTTGACGCGCCAGCAGCACCTGTTAAAAAAGAAAAAACCAAGCTGACTTACAAGGAACAACAAGAATGGGCAACAATTGAAGATGAAATTGACGCCCTTGAGACAAAAAAGGCTGATTTGGAGTCTCAAATGACGCAAAATGGTGACAACTATGATAAATTAGCGTCATTACAATCTGACTTTGAGGAAACGGATCAAGCGTTGGACGATAAAATGGCCCGCTGGGACTATTTGAGTCAGTACGCGGAGTAGCTAGAATTGATATTGGAGTAGAGAGGAAGCTGGCAGTAATGTTAGAAGACGCTTATTTAGACTTACAACGATTTGTTTTAGAGAACGGCAACCGGAAATCTGACCGAACGGGAACGGGAACTATCAGTACCTTTGGTTACCAAATGCGGTTTGACCTCAGCAAGGGGTTTCCGTTGCTGACGACCAAGAAAGTGCCGTTTGGTTTGATTAAAAGTGAACTCCTCTGGTTTTTACATGGGGACACCAACATTCAGTATTTGCTGAAACACAAGAACCACATCTGGGACGAGTGGGCCTTTAAGAACTTTATTGAATCAAATGACTATACCGGACCAGACATGACTGACTTTGGGCGCCGTTCACTGGTAGATGCTGATTTTAATGCGCAGTATAAGGAACAAATGACGGCGTTTTGTGACCGAATCGTCAACGACGATGCCTTTGCTGAACAGTATGGCAACCTTGGCGACGTCTACGGCTCACAGTGGCGGGCGTGGAAGACACGGCAGGACGATACGATCGACCAAATTAGTGATGTGATCGAGACGTTGCGGACGCACCCGGATTCACGGCGCATGATCGTTTCCGCGTGGAATCCTGAAGATGTGCCAAGTATGGCGCTACCACCGTGTCACACGATGTTTCAATTTTACGTGGCTGATGGCAAACTCAGCTGCCAACTTTACCAACGAAGTGCGGACATTTTTCTTGGTGTGCCGTTTAATATCGCAAGTTACGCCTTACTGACAAACTTGATTGCTAAAGAAGTTGGTCTGGCACCTGGCGATTTTGTCCACACGCTTGGCGACGCTCATATTTACTTAAACCACATTGATCAAGTCAAAGAACAGCTCAGGCGCAAACCATCTGACATTCAACCACAACTTGAGTTGAACCCAGACAAGTCGTCGATCTTTGATTACGACATGAAGGACATTCACGTGACCGACTACCATCCAGCGCCAGCCATAAAGGCGCCGGTTGCCGTTTAGGAGGTTGCAAATGATTTTTATTTGGGCCGAAGACAACAACCATGGCATCGGGTATAAGGGCAACTTACCCTGGCACTTGTCTTCTGATATGCGCTTCTTTAAACGCACAACTACCGGCAACACACTGGTGTCTGGCAGCCGCACTTTTGCGTCCTATGGCAAGCCGCTGCCGCACCGGAAAAATATCGTGTTGACGACCAATCGTCACAAGACCTATCCGGAGGGCGTTCTCGTGTTGCATAGTGTCGACGACCTGCTGACTTATGAGGACCACCACCCAGATGAAACTATCTATATTAGTGGCGGTGCCAAGGTGTTTGCAAGTCTCTTGCCTTACGTCGACGAGTTATTGCGGACGCGGATCGACCATGAGTTTAAGGTCGATACCTACATGCCGGACATTGACTATTCACAGTTTGAGTTGGTTTCTAGCGAAGCTGGGGTTGTGGATGAGAAAAGTCCTTATGTGCATTATTTTGAAGCGTTTAAACGACGGTAAAATAAAAGGCCGCGCAGTCTGGGTGATTGCGCGGCCTTTTTTGAGCCTGAATTTTGAGGATTTTTTGCTGATTTTAATCGTTGAAGATTCGTTTTAAGATTGATTTAAGAGCTTTTAGTAGTTGGCTTTCTAGGCCACCGTGCCGAAACGAGTTCCGGAAGGCAAGGGGCGGCCATGTAACGGACTCTGACAAAAAATCCAGGATCGGGATTTTCTGCCAGAGTCCGTTACATTCTGCCCCTTAAACGCCTTCCTCCACTCTCTACGCATACAAATACACCGAAAAAACATCAAAATCGTCCCAAGCAACACAAACAAATGCCAAATAACGTGGCCGAATTTTATATTTTTGAAACTGTAAAGGACTGCGCCCGCCGTGAAGCTACGCCGCCTAATACTAACAAGAGAAAGCCGTGCCCCAGGCCGTTATAGAGTGGTTTGAAGCCCAGGACACAGAACCAGCCCATGACCACGTATAGGATCGTGGACAGTTTTTGAAATTTTCCTAGCCAAAGACTCTTGTAGATGATACCCAGAACCGCAGTGACCCAAGTGACACCGAATATAACCCATCCTAGCGTGCCTCTAATGACGACTAGGCAGTAAGGGGTATAAGTGCCCGCAATGAGTAAATAAATGGCACAGTGGTCGAAAATTTGGAACACGTGGCTCGCCTTAGTGAAGTAGAGGCTGTGGAACATGGTCGAGGCAAGGTAAAACAGCACCAGAATTGCACCGTAGACGGTATACGCTGTAATGCGCATTGCGCCGCCAAGGTGAACTGCTCTGATGATCAGGAGCACCAGACCGGCAATACTGAGGCCGACGCCGATGCCGTGCGTGACCGAGTTTAAAACTTCATTAATGATTTGATAGCGTCGTGAAAACTGCGGCGCCGCTGATCGTTTTTGTTTCTGGTTTGATTGAAGCAAGAAAAGACCTCCCATAAATGCTGGTGGGTCACCAAACACCCGTAATAAAATTATGAAAACACCCGCTAAATCTGCTATACTATTAGCGAATAGTTTTCGTGCTACTCGTGACATTGTAGCATGAAATGACAACCTTTTGGGAAGAAAGCGTGGTTATAACCAATTATGGCAAGTGTAAAGATAGTAACGGACTCTTCGGCGGGACTGACGGACGAAGAAGTCGAAAAATACCACATTACGATCGTGCCATTGACGGTCATGATCGATGATGTCGTTTATGTCGAACGACATACGATTACGAACGAAGAATTTATTAATAAGATGGAAAGCTCAAAAACGTTCCCTAAGACCAGTCAACACCGCTGGGGGACTTTATTAAGGTCTTTGACGAACTGGGCGCAGACGGCAGTTCTGTGGTCTGTTTGGACATGCTGGAAGGTATCAGCGGCACAGTGCACACAGCTGAACAGGCAGCAACCATCAGTAAGACTGACGTGACCGTTATTGACAGTGGCACCACCGACCGGGCGCTTGCGCTTCAGGTCATCGCAGCGGCGAAGCTGGCACAGCAGGGCGGCAGCAAAGAAGACGTTCTGGCCGTGATCGACAAGGTGCGCAACCACACCAAGTTGTTTATGGGTGTCATGACCTTAAGCAATCTGGTGAAGGGTGGCCGAATCAGCCGGGTCACTGGCGCAATTTCGTCACTCCTTAACATTAAGATCGTCCTGCAGGTCGGTGACGGTAATTTGGACATTCGGACAAAGGGCCGCGGCGCCAAACCGATCGACCGCTACTTCGACCAGGTCGTTGAACAGATGAAGGGGTTGAAGATCAATGCGATCGGTATCTCCCACGTAAACGCGATGGGGGAAGTTAAACGTCTGACGGACAAGCTCCAACCACTGTTTCCGAACGTGGACATTCTGGTCCGTGAAACGGTGCCAATCATTGCTACCCATGGTGGACCGGGCGCGTTTGCGTTGATCTACTCCTATGATTAAGATAGCCAAATGGACAAAAGTGTGATAAAGTCGAGAATTCAGAAGTGAATTCTTGATTTTTTCTTATATTGGGATTTGTCAACTTGGCATTCTCAGCGAATCTCGGTACCATTAACGCCAAATGACTTCAGATAATACGGCGAATGCGCGCCGTAAGTGTGAAAAAATAAGGAGTGTTGGTTTTAATGCGTCGATTAGTAAAATGGGTTGTGGCTGTGGTCGTGATCATCATTCTTGGTGTTGGCGGTTATTGGCTGTTTCAGCAGCACAAGACGACCACAACTGAGCAGGATAAAACACCAGCGACTAAACAGGTCAAGCTGGTCGCAATTGGGGACTCCCTCACTCAGGGAATCGGGTACGCCAACGACCATAAAGGGTATTTACCGGATTTGAAAAACGATTTGCAGAAGGCATACTATGTGAAACTAAGTTCAAGCAATTATGGCATTGGCGGGCTACGGTCTGACCAGATCGATAAACGCGTTCGGACGAATCAAAAAGAACGGGCTTCGCTGAAAAAGGCGAACGTGATCACGTTGACGGTGGGTGGTAATGACTTACTGCAGAGTCTTGAAAAAAGCATCTTTGTATCTAGCAATAAGCAGTTAGATAGCAAGCTGACACCAGTGAAGAAAACCTACCGAAAGAAAGTTCAACGCCTGATCAAAGACATTCGTGCCGTGAATCCAAATGCAACCATTTATATGTTTGGTATATACAATCCGGTCTATGTTTACTTCACAAATGCCACGATGATCACCAATGCGGTGGCGCAGTGGAACGTTGTAAACAAATCAGTGGCACAACAAAGTGATAATGTTCACTTTGTCAGCATCAGTAAACAACTGACTTATGGCCAGTACCAATCAGCTGCATCAAAGGCCAAGTTAAAACAAGAAGTGACGAAGTCGAACAGTAAATACGTGTCGGCCTCGTCAGTCGAGAGTCTGTTACAGAACCAGACCAGCAAAGAAAAGAATGACTACCTATCTGACGAAGATCATTTTCACCCCAATCATCGGGGTTATCGGTACATGGCAAAGACCTTGGCTGGCGTGATGGGCAAGTACGAATCGTGGCAATCAAAATAGTGGGGTGATACGGTGCAACGTTCAGCACAAACAAAACAAAAACAACCAAGAAATCCGTGGAAGTGGGGCTTTTTAGGCTGGTGCTCATTATCGTTATTGGATTTATCTTCCTTTTGACCCAGTTCACGGGGGCATCATCCGTTAAACAGCCAACTGCAACTACGGCTAAAAGTGCCGCTAGTTTCAATGTGAGCCTTAACAAGAAGCAATTAAACGCGATGTCAGACTATTATCTGGACCGATTCCAGGATAAGAATGACTCACAAATGAACTATAAGTTTCACGTAAAAAACGATGCAGTGGTTACCGGCCAGACCAAGGTATTAGGCATCACGGTGCACTTTGGGTTATCATTGACGCCGAAGTTGCTGAAGAACGGTAACGTTCAGCTGAAAGCAAAGAAACTTGCGGTTGGCCAGCTCAGCGTGCCGGTTAAGGCAGTGATGAGTTACATTAAGAAATCCTATAACTTGCCAAAATGGGTCGTTTTAGATACCAAACAAAAAACAATTACGCTGAACTTGAATGCCTTTCGAACAAAGGGTGTGCAGTACCGGGCAACGAAGATCGACATGAGCGGTGCCGGCAAGTTTGAATTTAAAGTCTTAATTCCTAAAAAGTAACCAGCATCAACAGAACAAAGGGGTGATCTGATGCGAAGAAGTTTTTACCAATATCTCATGACACTGCGCAACCCAGAAGACCACGGATCCGTGGCTGAGTTTGCGAACAATGCGTTCTTAGACCAGGCGTTTCCAAAACAGGATACGCACTTTGACAGCATTTCAAAATATCTTGAAGAAAACGCGCCTTACTTACCGTCCATGACCATTTTTGATGAGGCTTGGACGATGTACCAGGCAGCGGAATAGTGAGGAGAGAGTAACAATGGCAACAATTCAGTGGTTTCCTGGCCACATGGCCAAGGCCATCCGTCAACTGGAAGAAAATCTACACGTGGTCGACATTGTGTTTGAACTCGTTGATGCCCGCATTCCGGACGCCTCACGAAATCCAGAGATCGAACGGCTGATCAAAGACAAACCGCATTTGATGATCCTGACCAAGAGTGATCTGGCTGATCCCGCTCAGACCAAAAATTGGATCGCGCATTTCAAGGCAATGGGACTGCCAGCCATTGCGGTGGATTCAAAGGCTAATATCACAACCAAAACAGTGACAAAAATTGCCCAATCTATTTTGGGGGATAAACTCGCTGCCGAACAGCAAAAGGGGCTGAAAGAGCGGCCAATTCGCGCGATTACTGTGGGCATTCCGAACGTCGGGAAATCCACATTGCTGAACCGCCTTGTTAACAAACGGGTCGCCCAGGTCGGCGATACGCCTGGTGTGACAAAGGGTCAGCAGTGGCTGCGGTCCTCTTCAAAACTGTCCTTGCTGGATACGCCAGGGATTTTATGGCCAAAGTTTGAAGATGAAGAAACGGGGCAGAAGCTTGCTCTGACCGGTGCCATCAAGGATAAGCGGTTTGCGAGTGATGACGTGGCCTTGTTTGCGTTGCACTTTTTCCGTGAAACTTACCCCGAAGCGCTGCCTGAACGGTACAAACTTTCCGATGCAGATCTCGACTTATCTGACGTTGATCTCCTATTGGCCATCACCAAGAAAATTGGGATGAAGGATGACTATGACCGGGCAAGCGAACGACTGATCCAAGATACCAGAAAGGCTAAGTTGGGACGGTATACCTTAGACAGAATGGACGGCGATAGGAATGACTGATAGACGTTCCATTGCCGACTATAAAAAAGGATTTATGGCCGTTACTTCTGAAACGGATCCGTTGTTTGTCGAAGCAGCTGCAGATTCGCGCAAGGGCGTTCAACAGCTGATCGCCCAAACTCATAAACGGCTCGCCAAGTTAGCCGACGCAAAAACGCTTTTGAGAAGCGTTTTTTTTATGAAAACCAAGCTCGGGATAAAGGGCGCACAGTGATCGCCGGTATTGATGAAGTTGGCCGCGGACCGTTGGCTGGGCCGGTCATCAGTTGTGCCATTGTGTTACCTGCAGATTTTGACGTATTGGGTGTGAATGATTCCAAACAACTCAGTGACCATAAGCGCGAGGAACTGTACCCGCAGATCTTAAACGAAGCAGTCAGTGTCGGCATCGGGTGGGCTTCAGCTCAGCAGATCGATGACCTGAATATCTATCAAGCAACACGGGCCGCAATGCTTGAAGCGGTCAATCATTTAACCGTCAAACCGCAGCAATTACTCATTGATGCCATGAGCATCGACACTGATATTCCACAACTCAAGCTCATTAAGGGTGATGCCAAGAGTATCAGTATTGGGGCTGCCAGCATCGTGGCCAAAGTTTTCCGTGACCACGTGATGCAGAGCTATGACCAGCGTTACCCCGGTTATGAATTTAGCCATAATGCAGGGTACGGTACGAAAGCGCACCTGGCTGGTCTTGCCCAGTTAGGCCCAACACCCATTCACCGAAAAACGTTTGCGCCAGTTTCAGACTTTTTTTAACCATTTTGCGATTATCCTGCGTAGTTACTTCTAGGAACAAACAAAGGAGTGACAACCCATGGATAAACGACGATTATTACTGCGTCTCAGATTAGCGAAGGGCATTGGCATTAAGGGCGAAACATTGATCTACCAGTGGCTTCAGGCACATCCGACCGGTGTTAAACGACTATTGCCTGAAGACATGGCCCGCATTGCAAACCTCAATCCAACAAAAGCCAAGCAATTTTATACCAGTTTTACCAGTCAGCAACTCAGTGACGTGTTGACGCGCCACTTAAATGAAGCCAACTGGCTGACGATTTTGGACAAGCACTATCCTGCCCAACTCAAGGAAAGTTATTTGCCACCGAACGTGCTCTTTTATCAAGGTAATCTTGCCTTATTAACGGCGGGCAAACTACTCGGCGTTGTGGGCGCCAGGGAACCGAATCAATATGCCCAAACGGCGATGAAACGGCTTTTACCGCAACCGATTCAGCAAAACCACGTGATCGTTTCCGGCTTAGCAAAGGGCGTTGACGCGCTCAGTCACCGATTGGCCATTCATGCCGGTGGGCATACGATTGGCGTTATTGGTACGGGGCTGAACCTCACGTATCCTGCCCAAAATCGTAAGTTACAAGCGTACATGGCCGCTCACGAACTGGTCTTAATCGAGTATCCGATCGGTGACGTGGGCAAGCCGCACCATTTTGTGGAGCGCAACCGCATCATCGCAGGATTGACGGAAACGGTGTTGGTCGTTCAGGCCAAACAACATAGTGGCAGTTTAATCACTGCCAACCTTGCCATTCAAAATAATCGAAATGTTTTAGCGGTTCCCGGACGGATCGATGACCCCCCTTTCAGCAGGGTGCAACGAACTGATCCTAGCGGGCGCTAAACCCGTGCTAACACCGCAACACATCCTTGAAGAATTTTTGTAATATCACCTGCAATTAAGAGCCGATTTCAACGGTCACCGACACATTTACGCACTATAATATAGTAGTTCTTTGGTTGACAATCCATTTTTTATGAAATATGATGTGAAAGATTTGATGAATAAAAACCATAACATTGTATTTTCAAAAAATTTGTTAAAGGAGTAATTGGATGCCAACATCAACCAAAAAACGGGCAAAGCGTAAGAAGCCGCAAAAGAAACTTGTGATTGTGGAATCGCCTGCCAAAGCAAAAACCATCGAGAAATATCTCGGTCGGACATACAAGGTGATGGCTAGCCTGGGTCACGTGCGCGACTTACCAAAGAGTAAGATGGGCGTCGACGTTGATCACGACTACGATCCCCACTATATTTCCATCCGTGGGAAGGGTGATGTCATCAAGGAATTACGTTCCGAAGCCAAGAAAGCTAAACAAGTTTATCTCGCAGCTGACCCGGACCGTGAAGGTGAATCCATTGCTTGGCACTTGTCCCACATTCTTGATTTAGATCCGAAAGATAAAAACCGGGTCGTCTTTAATGAAATTACAAAAGATGCTGTTAAGGACGCCTTTAAGACCCCACGTTCGATCGACATGGATCTGGTCGATGCCCAACAGGCTCGGCGGATCTTAGACCGGTTAGTGGGCTACTCGATCTCACCGCTTTTATGGAAGAAAGTGAAGAAGGGGCTCAGTGCCGGTCGGGTGCAGTCCATTGCGCTTAAGCTGATCATTGATCGTGAAACCGAGATCAAGAACTTCGAACCTGAAGAGTACTGGACCATCGATACTGAATTTAAACACAAACGGTCTAAGTTTGCCGCTAGCTTCTATGGTCGTAACGTCAAGAAGCAGGATCTGCCAAACAACGAGGCGGTGCAAAAGGTCCTCGCCGACATCGATCGTGACGGCGATTTTGATATCACCAAAGTCACTCGTAAGGAACGGAAGCGGTCACCGCAACCGCCATTCACAACGAGTGCCATGCAACAGGAAGCTAACCGGAAGTTGAACTTCCGGACGCGAAAGACCATGATGGCCGCTCAGCAATTGTATGAAGGAATCAACATCGGCAAGGAAGGCTCACAGGGGCTCATTACCTATATGCGGACCGACTCGACTCGGATCTCAAACATTGCCAAGCATGAAGCGTCATCGTTCATTCACGAAAAGTACGGTGCCGAATACGCCGCTACTAAGACGATCAAAGGCAAGCTGCCAGAAGGGGCTCAGGATGCCCATGAAGCCATCCGGCCAACCTCTGTTTACCGGACACCGGCGGATCTCAAGGAATATTTGACCAACGACCAGTTCAAGCTGTATTCACTGGTCTGGAACCGATTCATGTCCAGCCAGATGACACCCGCTGTCATGGACACCATGGCGGTTACACTGGAACAAAACGGCGTCACGTTTAAGGCTAACGGCTCAAAAATGAAGTTCGACGGGTTCTTGAAGCTGTATAAGGATGGTAAGGAAAAGGATAACCTGTTGCCCGACCTCAACGAAGGCGACACGGTGACCTTGAGCAAGACCGACCCAGCGCAACACTTTACCCAGCCGCCGGCACGTTATTCTGAAGCCAACCTGATCAAGGCGCTTGAAGAAAATGGCGTTGGTCGGCCATCGACTTATGCACCAACGCTGGATACGATTCAGCGCCGGTACTATGTGAAACTCACGGGTCGCCGGTTTGAACCGACTGAACTGGGTGATATCGTCAATTCGATCATTCAGGACTACTTCCCAGACATCGTGAACGTTGGGTTCACCGCTGGCTTGGAAAAGGAACTGGATGGTATCGAAGAGGGCCATCAAAACTGGGTCAAGGTTGTGGATGACTTCTATAAGCCATTTTCAAAGGAAGTCGACCACGCTCAGGACACCATCGAAAAGATTCAGATCAAGGATGAACCAGCCGGCTTTGACTGTGATATCTGTGGGGCACCAATGGTCATTAAGATGGGCCGTTACGGCAAGTTCTACGCCTGTTCACGCTTCCCAGACTGCCGGAATACAAAGCCGATCGTCAAGGAGATCGGCGTGATCTGCCCAAAGTGTAAGCAGGGTCAAGTGATTGAACGCAAGTCAAAGAAAAACCGAATCTTCTACGGCTGTTCAAGATACCCAGACTGTGACTTCGCGACCTGGGATAAACCAGTCGGCCGTGACTGTCCAAAGGATGGCCATTACCTGGTTGAAAAGAAGGTTAAGGGCGGCTTGCAGGTTGTTTGTCCTAATGGGGATTATGAGGAAGAGGTACAGAAGTAGAGAGTGCGGAGCACGTTTGGTCTCGAGGACAGTAGAAATCCTAACTACCAAGGGCCTATACGTAAACTAAATTCACTCCTCAAAGCTTCTCAGCACCAACCCAACCAAAGTTAACCCCAAATAAACCAAAAAACAAAAAAGAAGACCAAGCCAGAACGAAAAAATCACTAGCAAAGTCTTCTTTTTACTGTCTCAAATACGACTATTCTAAAATAGTATTTCTCTATCAAAAAAATCAGCCAGGATCCATCAATCCCGACCCTCAAACCGCTTCGTCAACTTCTCCTCACTCCCACGAAGCAGCTCATCCGCACGAACCCCATACTTACTAGCACAAAACAGCACCTGATCCAACACATCCGCCATCTCTTCGCGCAGATTAGCCATCATTTTCGCATCGCTAGCCTTGCGTTCACCAGGATGGTCCCTGCCAATTTCCATCGTCCGCACAGCACGGGATAATTCGCCCACTTCCTCAGTCATAAAATTAATCCCGATCTGCGGTGAATAGGTGTCCCATCCGCGTTGGTGGTAAAAGTCGGCTAACCATTCTTGGTGGCTGTTTAAATCCATGTCATCATCTTCCTCACTTGTGTTTCATTCAGTATACCAAAGTCAGTCGGCCATGGACTTAAGTGGTTAATATCTTATTGAATCTGTTATATAATAGTTATTGTAACCGAAATCATGACCGTCATAGGCTGGTTTCGCGTTAGTTTGGCCGGTCAGACCCAGTCTTATGCAGAACTAATGCTGACAAAAGATTAAGTTTTCCTAAAAATCTTTGACCAATTTTGACCAAATGATTGAACGTCTGTTAAAGTCTGTTAAATTGTTTGTCAACGGAGGTGGTTATGTGTCAGATTTAGAGGCAACCTTTATCACGTACCTCACCAGTGAACGTCAGTACTCCGATGAGACTGTTAAAGCCTATCGTGAAGACATTGACGCGTTTCGCCACTTCCTGTCAGAGACTGGCGGGGCAACTGATCTGTTAAGCGTCAGCAAACTTGATGTTCAGGTCTATCTGAGCCAGCTGTATGATGAACACAAGGCACGCACAACGATTGCGCGAAAGATTTCCAGCCTGCGGTCATTTTACGAGTTTATGGTTCGTGAACATCAGATCACGCAAAATCCGTTTGCCTATGTCACGCTGAAAAAACGGCCGGCGCCATTGCTCGGTTCTTTTACGAAAAGGAAATGACGGCGCTGTTCCAAGCGGCTGCAGCAAATCCGGACGCGACCCTAGCGCTGCGGGACTCCGCAATTCTGGAAGTCCTGTACGCCACGGGGATCCGGGTCAGCGAATGTTGCGGGTTGCGACTCGACGACGTTGACGATAGTACCCAGCTCATGTTGATTCATGGGAAGGGAAATAAGGAGCGTTACGTGCCGTTTGGCAATTACGCTAAGCACGCCTTACAGACGTATCTGAGCGACTGTCGGGCACCGCTGATGGCCAAG
This sequence comes from Secundilactobacillus paracollinoides DSM 15502 = JCM 11969, assembly GCF_001311135.1. Classification (GTDB taxonomy): domain Bacteria; phylum Bacillota; class Bacilli; order Lactobacillales; family Lactobacillaceae; genus Secundilactobacillus; species Secundilactobacillus paracollinoides. The sequence continues at coordinate 20,432 of NZ_BBAG01000017.1, read as the reverse complement.
TACCATCAAACGCACGACACCCTTTTTATTAATCACTACGGGCGGCCGATCACGGCCACGGGTGTCGAATACGTTTTGAACCAAGTGATCGATCGCAGTACGCTGACAGGGGACATTCATCCGCACATGTTGCGGCACACGTTTGCCACCCACCTGTTGAATCACGGCGCTGATCTGCGGACGGTGCAGGAACTGCTGGGACACAGTAGTTTATCCACGACCCAGATCTATACGCACGTGACAAAAGCGCACCTGCAGCGAGATTATCGTAAGTATTTCCCGCGGGCAACACACGACTAAAAAAGAAAGTTGGGATTTTAGATGACATCAATCGTAGCAGTACAACACAACGGCCACAGCGCAATGGCTGGTGATGGTCAGGTGACCATGGGTGAAAAGGTGATTATGAAGGGCCAAGCCCAAAAGATCCGTAAAATTTACGACGGTAAAGTCGCTGTCGGTTTCGCGGGCGGGGTGGCTGATGCCATTACTCTGGAAGAAAAATTTGAAGCTAAATTAAAAGAATTTGATGGCGACCTGCAACGGGCAGCCGTTGAATTGGCCCAACAGTGGCGCTCTGACCAGGGTCTTCAAAAGCTTGAAGCCATGCTGATCGTGATGGATAAGGATAACATGTTACTCGTTTCTGGGACCGGTGAAGTAATCGCGCCAGACGATGGCATCCTCGCCATTGGGTCCGGCGGTAACTTTGCGCAGGCTGCTGCGTTGGCGATGCACCGGCACGCAACCGATATGAGTGCGGGCGAGATTGCCAAGACCGCACTTGGTATCGCCAGTGAAATCGATATTTTCACGAACGAAAACATTAAAGTCGAAGAATTCTAAATTAATCCCAAAAAGAAAGCTGTAATTTGAATGGATCCGATTACAAAAACACCAAAAGAAATCGTGTCACTGCTTGACGACTATGTTGTCGGGCAAAGTGATGCGAAAAAATCCATTTCAATCGCGCTGCGCAACCGATACCGCCGTATGCAGTTACCGGTAGCCATGCAGGACGAAATCACCCCTAAAAACATGTTGATGATCGGCCCGACCGGGGTTGGGAAGACCGAGTTGGCACGCCGGCTGGCAAAGATCGTTAAAGCGCCCTTTGTGAAGGTCGAAGCCACGAAGTTTACCGAAGTTGGGTACGTTGGTGGCGACGTTGAATCCATGGTCCGCAGTCTCGCTGATGTGGCCGTTAAGATGGAGAAGGACAGCCAGTTCGAAAACGTTCGTGCTGAGCTGCAAGACGCGCTAACAACCGGCTAACGAAACTGATCGTTCCCGGTAAGAAGCCGAAGCAAAAACAACAAAACGACATGTCGGCCATGATGAACATGTTCTCACAACTGCAACAGGCAACATGCCATCTGCCCCCGAACAGCCTAAAGAAGAGGTTACGGACGACATCAAGAATGAACGTATGTCCGTTTCGGACCAACTGGCAAAGGGCCTGCTGGAAAACCGTGAAGTTGAAATTGAAATGGATGATCCGCAACAAGCCGCTGCTGGCAATAATCCTATGATGAACCAGATGGGCATTGACCTGAGCGATACGCTTGGTCAAATGATGCCAAAGCGTCGTGTGAAGCGGAATATGCCTGTTTCTGAAGCCCGAGAAGTGTTGATTCAAGAAGAATCCGAGAAATTGGTCAACGAAGGCGACATCAACCATGACGCCATCAAACGCGCTGAGAATACAGGAATCATCTTCATTGATGAAATCGATAAGATCGCGTCCAAGAACAATCAAAACAGTGGCGAAGTTTCTCGTGAAGGGGTGCAACGTGACATTTTACCGATCGTTGAAGGGACTCAGGTCCAGACGAAGTACGGCCTGCTGAGCACCGACCACATCCTGTTTATCGCTGCCGGGGCCTTCGCTGAATCAAAGCCGAGCGACCTGATTGCTGAATTACAAGGGCGGTTCCCGATTCGGGTTGAATTGGATGATCTGGACAAGGACGACTTTGTCCGCATTTTGACAGAACCAACGAACTCACTGATCAAGCAGTACACAGCATTGATTGGGACGGATAATATCAAGGTCACGTTCACCATGGAAGCCATTGAACGGATCGCTGAACTGTCCGCTGAGTTGAACCATGAAAACCAAAACATTGGTGCCCGTCGTTTGCACACCGTGTTGGAGAAACTGCTGGAAGACCTCCTATATGAAGGACCTGACATGCAGATGGGTGACATTACCATTACAGAAAATTATGTGAATGACAAGATCGGCAACATCGTGAAGGATAAGGACCTTTCCCGTTACATTCTTTAACGCGTGTTGCATCAGAACTCAAAAGACCGTCACAGACCCGAAAATGGGGCCTGTGACGGTCTTTTCGTTTTATTTGCATGGGTTCAAGAACGTGGACAACCCGCTAGTCGCCCAAATAACACGTTTTTAGCTAGGTACTGAGTTGCAACGATAAACGTCGTCGGTCTAATGTGATGCTCAGTCACTGATCTTCAGCACACAGGCGCCACGAATATCGCCTTTCTTCACGTACCGCAACGCTTCATCCGCTTTGTCAAAAGCGTACGGGGTCGTTTCTGGGTGAATGTTTAAGCGGTCCGCTAAGGTTAAGAATTCCTCGCCATCACGCCGCGTGTTACTCTCAACGCTGGTGAGATTCTTTCATGAAAATGTGATCCTGGTAGTTGAGACTTGGAATGTCGGTCAGATGAATCCCGGCTAGCGCTAACGTCCCGCCTGGAGCAAGTCCTTCCAACGCTTTCGGGACGATGTCGCCAACCGGCGCAAAAATAATCGATGAATCGAGTTTGACTGGTGGCAGGTCATAGGGACCCTGAGCAGATTTGGCGCCTAATTCCAGCGCAAATTTGCGGGCATCCGTCCCACGGGTCAGCACGTGGACTTCCATGCCTGATCAAGCGCAATCTGGGCGGTAATGTGGGCCGACCCGCCAAATCCATACAGGCCAAGGCGGCCACCGGCTGGTAAGTTGGCACGGTGATAGGCGCGGTAGCCGATGATGCCAGCGCAAAGCAGTGGCGCGGCAGTGATATTATCAAACTGGTCGGGGATCCGGTAGGAAAATCCTTCGGGCGCAGTGACGTATTCAGCGTAGCCGCCATCGTGATCCCACCCCGTGTACAGGGAGTTAGGGCAGAGGTTCTCACGGCCTGAACGGCAGAATTCACACACGCCGCAGGTCCAGCGCAACCATGGGATACCAATGCGATCACCCAGTTGAAAGCGACTAGTTTCGGGCCCAGTGGCCACCACCTCGCCAACAATTTCATGGCCGGGTGTGACGTGTTCATGGTGAACCGGCAAGTCGCCCTCTGTCACGTGCAGGTCGGTGTGACAAACACCACAAGCCAACACTTTAACCAGGACTTCACCGCGTTCAGGTGTTGGTACTGGTTTGGTGACAAAGGCCAGTGGTGATTCGGCGCCATCAATGGGACCTGGCGTCGTGACCTGCCAGGCTTTCATTTCCGTTGGTAAATTTTGAATTTGAGTTGTTGTCATTTTGTATCGCCTCATTTGTGATAAATGCTATTTAATGTGTTCAGTGTGGCTAGCGCGGGACTGAAAACCATGCTTATCTTCATTCTAGTCAGGTTCGTGAGCAAGTGCAATGATTTACATGTCGCTATTAGGTTCAGGTCGTTAACGGTGTCAATAAGCGGTTAATCGGGCTTATCAAGCCGTTTCTGTGATAAACTAGAAGTGTCGCACAAGGAACCCTCCCGCTAAGATTTCGTAGTCAAGTTTAAAATGACTTTCACGGTGGAAAGGTCTATACTAATTATTAAATCAGTTGTTCGGAGGAATGTTCATGATTAGCTTACACAGCAATGATTTAACCGTTAAAATCAACGAAAAAGGCGCTGAGTTGACCAGTGTGAACGATGCTGCTGAAAAAATCGAATACATCTGGCAAGCTGACCCGATGTACTGGGGTCGACACGCGCCGATCCTATTTCCAATCGTGGGGCGCTTGCAAGACAATCAGTACACCTTGGATGGGGAAACCTATCATATGGACCAGCACGGGTTCGCGCGCGACTACACCTTTAAGGTTCTGGAGCACGATGACGGCCACGCAGTCTTTCAGTTGCTAACGGACGATGAGATGAAAACAAGATATCCGTTTGAATTTGACCTGCAAGTGACCTTTACCTTGACGGGGCACACGATGGATGTCAGTTACCACGTGCTTAATCTTGACGACCGGGCCATGCCATTTTCAATTGGCGGACACCCAGGCTTTAATGTGCCATTGAACCCGTATGAGGGCGGTTTTGAAGACTATGCCATCACAGTTGCACCACGGCGGTCGTACGCCCAAATCCCGTTGGTTGGTCCCTATAACGACGCGGATCATGAAAAGACGCTGAACTTGACGACACCACTGAAACTGGACCATGACCTCTTTAATCAGGATGCCCTGATCCTTGATTTGGACCACGTTGAAACGACCGTGATGCTTAGCAGCACGGTCAATGACCACGGGGTAGCGCTGACGGTTGAAAACGCGCCGTACGTCGGGATTTGGTCACCCTATCCAAAGCGGGCACCGTTTGTCGCTATCGAACCATGGTGGGGGATTGCGGACAGTGTCAATGCAACTGGCGATTTCCGCCAGAAAATGGGCATCCAGACAATTCAACCAAACGCCGAATTTACCGCAGACTATCAAATTAGATTCTTTTAAAACCAGTGAGAAGCGATTGATAAGTTGACTATCAGTCGTTTTTTTAGTGGGTTTAATAGTGAATATCCATTGATGAGTAAGGGTAATAATGCTGATGGGTCGCTTCGTTGGGCCGCGGAACTTGTTGCAACAATTTCCACTAGAAATTCAGGGATCTCTTACATCGCGTATTAGTCACCGATCCAAGGACGCTTGCTAACTAGTCCCGACGCCGCAGCTGCCATGCCGATCGGCTGCAACACACTACTGAGTTCATAATTAGATACGAACAGCGTGACCATTACCTAATGTTGGAAAGGGTCGGTTTGCACGGAACTATCATCATCTTTTAATCAAACGTAAGTTCTATTCGGCGATTTTTCGGGTATAATAAGAGATTGTAAGCAAAAAAGCACCCGAGAAAAAACCTCAGCTGCTTTTAATTGCGTCTATATTGAGTGATGGTCCTTTAAGAGAAAGCTTTATTTTGAAGACTTTTGGTTGCGGTGCCTGAATCCCAGGCCAAACGGTACCATGTTTTCAGTGCCTTCACGGATTCGTTTAATGTTGGTGCGATGTCTGTAGAACACGAAGATCGTCAGCACAATTGCGATAATTGACAGGTACACATCATGGAACAAGATGCTTAAAATTGTGATGATTGAAAAAGAAATCATTGACGCGAGGCTCACCATACTGGTTAAATAGATAAAGCTGATGAATAACAAGCAGGCAATGATGAAGAAGACGGGATTGTAAGCGAGTAACATGCCGGCACTGGTGGCCACAGCTTTGCCACCCTTGAACCCGTCAAAGATCGAAAAGGTGTGCCCAAGAATTGCCATTAGCCCAAATAATAGGGGGTTAACCGTGGTAATATGAAACCACATGGGTAATAACGTGGCCACGGTACCTTTGGCGATGTCCAGCACCATGACGGTGGTTCCGGCAACCGGATCCAGGACCCGATAGGTGTTGGTGGTGCCAATATTGCCTGAACCTGCTTTGCGAATGTCGGTGTGGAAAAAGAGTTTGCCGATCCAAACCCCGTTTGGAATTGCGCCTAGCAGATAGGCCAGGATGAGTAATAAAACGAGTTTCAACTTAATTTCCTCCAATGTGGATTCGTTACACTGCACTGGCCCATATTTTATCATGTTTTAAACAAGTTAACGAGAATTTATAAACAATTCACATTAAAATTGTGTCTCATCAGCGAGTAGGCTGATTGAAAGGAGTCTTTTTAGTGGCGAACAAGAAGCCAACTTACGATGATTCATCCATTCAGGTCTTAGAGGGCCTAGAAGCCGTTCGAAAACGACCCGGGATGTATATCGGATCAACTGACGGCCGCGGGCTGCATCATTTGGTATATGAAATCGTGGATAACGCGGTGGACGAAGCGCTTGCCGGCTATGGGGACGAGATCGATGTCGTCATTGAAGCGGACAACAGTATTACCGTCCAAGATCATGGTCGGGGGATGCCCGTGGGGATGCATGCTTCGGGCAAACCCACACCGGAAGTGATTCTAACTGTGCTACATGCCGGCGGGAAATTTGGTCAGGGGGGTTATAAGACCTCTGGTGGCCTGCACGGTGTCGGTGCCAGCGTTGTTAATGCGCTGTCATCTGAACTGACAGTCAACATTGTCCGTGATGGCGTGATGTACGAACAAAAATTTAAAGATGGCGGCCACCCGGTCACCACGTTGGTCAAAAAAGGGAATACCCGCAAGCCAACGGGGACTCGGCTGCACTTCAAACCAGATTCAAGTATTTTTACCACGACGGTTTACAACTTCAACACATTGGCTGAACGCTTACGCGAGTCTGCCTTTTTGCTGAAGGGCGTTAAGATCACTTTGACGGATAAGCGCCAGGATCAGGAACACGAAGAAATTTACCATTTTGAAGACGGTATCAAAGAATTCGTCAGCTATTTGAACGAAGACAAGGAGACCCTTGGCGACGTCATGTACTTTGACGGTAAAAAGGACGGCGTTGAAGTTGAAGTGGCAGCCCAGTACAACGATGGGTACACTGAAAATCTGTTGTCCTTCGTCAACAACGTCCGCACCAAGGATGGCGGGACCCATGAATCAGGGATGCGCAGTGCCTGGACTAAGGCCTTCAACGAGTATGCTAAAAAAGTGGGCCTTTTGAAGGAAAAAGATAAGAATCTGGAAGGATCCGATGTCCGTGAAGGGCTGTCAGCTGTCATTTCACTGCGGGTGCCTGAAGAGATCCTTCAATTTGAAGGCCAGACCAAGGAAAAATTGGGGACACCTGAAGCCCGGACCATCGTGGATAGTGTCCTGAGCGAACAGCTTGGCTACTACCTCATGGAAAACGGTGAGTTTGCGCAAATGCTGATCCACAAATCATTGCGGGCCCGGACAGCGCGTGAAGCTGCGCGAAAAGCGCGGGATGAAAGTCGGAACGGCAAGAAGCATAAGCGTAAGGAACGGTTATTGTCAGGAAAACTGACGCCGGCCCAATCTAAGAATGCCGAAAAGAACGAATTGTTCTTAGTCGAAGGGGATTCTGCCGGCGGGTCTGCGAAGCAGGGCCGTAACCGGAAATTCCAGGCCATCCTGCCGTTGCGTGGGAAGGTGCTGAACACCGAAAAGGCTAAGCTGGAAGACGTGATGAAAAACGAAGAGTTGAACACCATGATCTATACGATCGGTGCTGGTGTCGGCTATGAGTTCAATATCAAGGATGCGAACTACGACAAAATCATTATCATGACCGATGCCGATGATGATGGTGCGCATATTCAAACACTGCTGTTGACGTTCTTTTACAAGTACATGCGACCGATGATCGACGCGGGGCGGGTCTATATCGCCCTGCCGCCGTTGTACATGATTCAAGCCGGTAGCGGTAAGAAGACCAGTATCAGTTATGCTTGGACTGACGATGAATTGGCCAAGAAGACTAAGACACTTGGCAAAAACTACAAGTTACAGCGGTTCAAGGGACTTGGTGAAATGGACGCGGAACAGCTTTGGGAAACGACCATGGATCCCGAGGCTCGGACACTGGTGCGCGTTCGAATCGATGACGCGTCACTCGCTGAACGGCGTGTCACCACGTTAATGGGTGACAAGGTCGAACCACGTCGAAAGTGGATCGAAGACAACGTGGCCTTCACCCTCGAAGAAGACGGGAGTATTCTAGATAACAACGTGGCAAAATCAGCGCACGCTGACGCCGCAAACGCCGACTAATAACGAAAGGGGATAAGATGGTGGCTGATCATATTCAAGAACTGACTTTGGAAGAAGTCATGAGCGATCGTTTTGGTCGTTATTCAAAATCAATCATCCAGGAACGGGCACTGCCAGATATTCGTGACGGTCTCAAACCCGTTCAGCGCCGAATCCTTTTCGCGATGAACAAGGATGGCAACACATACGATAAGCCGTTTCGTAAATCAGCAAAGTCTGTTGGGAACGTCATGGGTAATTTTCACCCCCATGGCGATAGCTCGATCTATGAAGCGCTCAACCGTATGAGTCAGGACTGGAAGGTCCGTGAACACTGATTGAAATGCACGGGAACAATGGGTCAATGGACGGTGATCCACCTGCCGCAATGCGGTACACGGAAGCGCGGCTCAGTAAAATTGCGGGTGAAATGCTTCGGGACATTGATAAAGATACCGTTGATATGGTGCTCAACTTTGATGATACCGAGTATGAGCCAACCGTGTTACCAGCGAAGTTTCCTAATTTGCTGGTCAATGGTGCCACTGGGATCTCAGCCGGGTACGCAACGGATATTCCGCCGCACAACTTAGGCGAAGTCATCGATGCGTTAATTTACCTCATGGACCATCCCAAGGCCGATTTAGATCAGCTCATGCAGTTTGTGAAGGGGCCTGATTTTCCAACCGGTGGGATCATTCAAGGGTTAGATGGCATTAAAAAAGCTTACAAGACTGGCCGGGGCCGGATCGTTGTGCGCTCTAAGACAGCCATTGAAGACATTCGTGGCAACAAACAATTTATCCGCGTTAGCGAGATCCCCTATGAGGTCAACAAAGCAGTGCTGGTCAAACGCATTGATGAGTTGCGTATGCTTAAAAAAGTAGATGGTATCTCTGAAGTGCGTGATGAATCTGACCGGGAAGGCTTATCGATTGCGATTGAGCTGAAACGGGAAGCTGATGCCCAAGGTATCTTGAACTATCTGTTTAAGAACACAGATCTGCAGGTGACCTACAACTTCAACATGGTGGCGATCAACCATCGCCGTCCTGAACACGTGGGGTTAAAAACGATCCTAGTCGCTTATTTAGAGCATCAACAGGACGTCATCACCCGCCGAACTAAGTTTGAATTGGACAAGGCCCAAAAACGTCAACACATCGTTGAAGGGCTGATCAAGGCACTGTCGATTCTCGACCAAGTGATCAAGACCATCCGTGCCAGCAAAAACCGTAAGGATGCCCGCGACAACTTAGTCAAAGCCTATGACTTCTCAGAAGAACAAGCCGACGCTATCGTTGCCCTGCAACTTTATCGGTTGACGAACACTGATGTTACGGCCTTGGAAAAGGAAGCTGCTGAGCTGGCTGACAGTATCAAGGAATACCATAAGATCCTTGATGAGCCCAAGGAGCTCAACAAGGTCCTGCGTGGCGAATTGCGCAGCATCAATAAGACGTACCGTAACGATCGCCGGACAGAGATCCAAGACGAAATTACACCGTTGAAGATTTCCACGGAAGTCGTTGTTTCTGACGAAGATGTTGTGGTCATGGTCAGTCGTGACGGTTACCTGAAACGCTCTGGTGTGCGGTCGTACAGCGCCTCTGATCCTGATGATAATGGGTTAAAGGAAGACGACTACCCGATCTTTATGGATAAACTCAGTACGCTGGATCATCTATACATGTTTACCAATAAGGGGAACTTGATCTACCGGCCAGTCTACGAAATTAGTGATGCCCGGTGGAAGGATACTGGCGAACACATTTCCCAAACGATTGGGTTATCTGATGATGAACAGATCATTGCGACCTACGCGTTTTCTGATTTAAAAGCGCCAGGTGAGTTCTTAATTGCGACCGATGAAGGCTATATCAAGCGAACAGAATTATCAGCGCTCCAACCAAGCCGGACCTATAAGAGCCGGGCAATGGTTTACGAAAAGTTAAAGGCCGATGATGCCCACGTGGTTGATGTCACCTTCATGGCTAAGCCGGAACAAACGACGGTCCTTTTAATGTCAAAACTTGGTCTGGCACTGCGGTTTGATATTGCTGAGATTCCAGTCAACGGTGCCCGGACAACGGGTGTTAAGTCAATGAATCTTGGTGAAGACGATTGTGTGACTGACATGCAGCTGATCACCGATGATGACGTGGTCAGTCTGATTACCCAACGTGGGGCCTTCAAGAAGATGAAGGCAAGCGAATTGCCAGTGACGAGTCGGGCGCGGAAGGGTGTCATGGTGCTGCATGCGCTTAAGAATAATCCGCACGAAGTTGTTGATTTCTTAAAACTGCAAGATGACCAAGCCATTGAAGTAATCACCGACCACCGGCGTATGCACGATATCTTGCCGGCGGAGCATCCACTCAGCACCCGCTATTCCAACGGGTCCTTCGTGATCGATATTGAAAAGGAAGGCACACCGGAAATCCTGAGACTTAAGCCGACTTCCTTAACATTATCTTAATTTTTATTAGGTATTGGTTATTTTTAGATTACATTAATTGCGTATTTTGCAAAGTATGGTTATTATAGCTATAACAAATACCTTAGGAGGCTTTCCCTAATATGAAAAGCAAGCAAGAAAGCATCTTCAGTTCGAAGACTTTGACATACTTTTTACAATTATCAGAAACAATGAACTATACACAAGCTGCACAGATCCTAGGCATTACGCAGCCTGCCTTGACCCAACAAATTAAAAAATTGGAACGGACAGTAGGTGCCCGCTTATTCTACTCAGTTGGTAAGAAACTGCGGTTAACCGATGCCGGCTACACCATGTTGGACGCCACCCATAAGATTTATGATATCTTAAACGACGCCGCTGATGAGATTCAACAATCCACCAGTGCCACTCAGGGGGATATCAAGATTGGCATCTTAGCCTCTGTTGAAGACAGTGTCTTTGAGGACTTTGCCATTCAATCTTACCGGGAAAATCCTGATGTGAAGATCAGCTTCCACATGCTGACTAGAAAAGAGATCTGGGACCGTTTAGAAAACAACCAGATCGATCTCGCCATCATGTACCTGCCTGATGAATCCATCAAGAACTGGAAGCCGTACGAATCTAAGCGGATCATCAGCGATGACCTGTTATTCATTCACCACGACGAAAGTTTGAGCAAGAAGAAGCGGATCAAGTTCGCTGATCTGCCAAGCAAGCCATGGGCAACGTATCCAAATAACTACTACCTAAACCACATGATGCGCGAATCGTTTAAGAACGCCATGGTCGACATGCCAACTAGTGTGGCCCAATTTACCACACCGTTGCAGTTACTCCGGTTCTCGAAGCAAACTGGTGCTTACACGGCACTGCCGAACTCCTTCTACGTTGGTCAGGGTGATTTTCCAAACACCTGGACGGCACGATTCGAACCAAACATTCGCTTTGAATTAGCGTTTGTCTTCCGGAGTGGCAAGGATAAGATCCCACGTATCGGCCACTTCTTAGCACAGTTTGATCAATATTTGAAGACCAAGGATTACCTGTCACGGTTACAGGAGATCCAGGCTGAAAATAAAGAATAGCTGCATGCGATAGTTCATGAAATCCATTCTCTTAATTGAGGGTGGATTTTTATGTTGGCTGAACAGTGCAATGAAGCGGCATTCTTGAGAGGATTTTATATTTTACCCGGATTTTATGTTGAAGATGGTTCCCGCCACATTTTTTTGGTATAATTAACGTTGCGTGGAATTACATAGACAGCTTGGAACACCGTCGTTGTTGAGACGATCGGTTGAGCTGTTGAACGCTTCACTTAAAAAAATATTTTTAATGCTGAGGAGAGATATACAAATGGCAAAAGAACTTGTTTTTGGTCACCAAAGTCCTGATACGGACGCCATCGTGGCCGCAAAAGCTTATGCATACTTACAATCAAAGTTAGGGTACGACGTTGAAGCCGTTGCCTTGGGCGAACCTAACATGGAAACCAACTTTGTGTTGAACTACTTTAACGAACCAACCCCACGGATCATCAAGACCGCTGCGAACGAAGTTGATTCCGTTATGCTGGTTGATCACAACGAACCCCAACAAAGTGTCAGCGACATTGCTGACGTGACTGTTACGCATGTCGTTGATCATCACCGGATCAACGGGTTTAACACCGCTGCACCACTTTATTACCGGGCAGAACCGGTTGGCTGTGTCAGCACGTTGATCACTGAATTGTTTGATGAAAACAAGGTTGAGATTCCTGCACAGTTAGCTGGTTTGATGTTATCAGCAATCATCTCAGATACGCTGTTATTAAAGTCACCAACCACAACTGACAAGGACCGTGCTGCCATCAAGGCCCTTGCTGAAATTGCTGACATCGATTACGAGACTTACGGTATTGAAATGCTAAAGGCTGGGACTAACTTGGCGTCAAAAACAGATGCTGAATTGGTTGCTAACGATGCGAAGTCATTTACCATGGGCGGCAAGAGTGTTCGAATCGACCAAATCAACACGGTCGACTTGAACGAAGTCTTAGCCCGTGAAGACGGCTTGAAGAAGGCTATGGCTGACGAAGCTGCTAAGGAAGGCTACGATTTATTCTTGGTCTTAGCTACCAACGTGTTAGACAGCAACTCTGAATTATTCGTCTATGGCGAACCAAAGGCCACTGTTGAAAAGGCCTTTAACACGACTTTGAAGGATGACCGTGCAAACTTACCTGGCGTTGTGTCACGTAAAAAGCAAGTCGTACCACCATTACAAGGTGCTTTTGAAAACTAGTCATCAGTGACGATTGAAGCAGCATTACCCTCCCGGTGATGCTGTTTTTAGTTCGGTGTCATGAGGAGGGTACTGGGCATGAAAATTGTGATTGCACCGGATTCGTTTAAGGGCGGCATGACCGCAAAGCAAGCAGCTGATGCGATCGAGACCGGTGTCAAACGGGTCTTTCCGGAAAGTGATCGTGTTAAGGTCCCAATGGCCGATGGTGGTGAAGGGACGGTTCAAGCGCTGGTCGATGCGACGGGTGGAACGATGCTCCAAAAATATGTCACCGGTCCGCTCGGTAAGCCAATTGCTACCAGTTTTGGTCTTCTGGGTGATCATGAAACAGCCGTGATCGAAATGGCAGCCGCTAGTGGGTTGGAAGCTGTACCTGTCAGCGAGCGAAATCCATCTGTAACGACAACTTATGGCACTGGTGAGTTGATCTTAGCGGCGATGGATCAGGGCGTTAAGCGCATTATTATTGGCATCGGCGGCAGTGCGACGGTCGACGGGGGTGCTGGAATGGCCCAAGCGCTTGGTGTCCATCTTCTAGACGAGACTGGCACCGAATTACAGGTCGGCGGTGGGCAGCTTGGCCAGTTAACACACATCGATATAACGGGTTTAGATCACCGCATTCAGGATGTTTCATTTCTGGTTGCTTCTGACGTGACTAACCCACTGATCGGCGAAAATGGGGCAGCTGCTGTTTTTGGCCCACAAAAGGGCGCCACTTCAGAAATGGTTAAACAGTTAGACCGGAATTTGGCCCATTTCGCGCAAATAATCGAGATGGATCTTGGTGTGAAGGTTGGCGAAATTCCAGGTGCCGGCGCTGCCGGTGGCCTTGGTGCAGGCTTGATCGCTTCTTAAGAGGGCATCTTCAGCAGGAATCGACCTTGTTATACGGTTTGCTGGCCTGCGAGAACGCGCTCAGGATGCTGATCTCGTGTTTACAGGTGAAGGGCAAGTTGATTTTCAAACCCAATACGGAAAAACGCCGCTGGGGGTCGCCCAGACAACGAAGGCGGTGGCACCTCACGCGCCCGTAATCGTGTTGACTGGTAATGTTGGGTCAGGCACTGATGTCCTATTTTCCAAGGGGATTGACGCTATTTTTCCGATCGAACAGGGCGTCACGACCCTTACTGAAGCACTCAATGACGGCGCGGCCAATTTGACCGCTACGGCTGAACAGGTTGCTCGGGTGATTGCCCAGACACGATGGTTGTGGCATTAACATGGTGTTGGTCAACGTCAGATGAGATAAGCGTTGGGGTTCTGGGCAGAATACTTGTTTAACCGCCAAATGATGCTATACTCAATCTAGCTGTACACAATCTATTTTGTGGGCAACCGAATACTAGTGTATTGAGGAGTGATCACATGACAGAATCTCAAGACGATTTAAAACAACGGTTAACACCTGAAGCCTACGAAGTAACCCAAAACGCTGCAACCGAACGCCCATTTAGCGGCCAATATGATGATTTCTATCAACAGGGGATCTACGTGGATGTTGTGAGTGGCCAAGCCTTATTCAGCTCTACTGATAAGTATGACGCCGGTTGTGGGTGGCCATCATTCACCCATCCAATTGACGAACAAGCATTGGACAGCCAGTTAGATACCTCGCATGGCATGATTCGTAATGAAGTTCAGTCGCAACAAGCAGGCTCTCACCTTGGCCACGTATTTGAAGATGGGCCTCAAGAAGCGGGTGGCTTGCGTTACTGCATCAACTCAGCCGCGCTTAAGTTTATCCCAGTTGAAGAACTAGATGCCGCTGGTTACAGTCAGTACAAGGCACTGTTTGACAAGGGGGAATAAGCCATGAGTGAAACGGCAATTTTTGCTGGCGGTTGTTTCTGGTGCATGGTCCGGCCGTTTGATGAACAGCCTGGCATTGAAAAAGTGGTTTCTGGGTACACCGGAGGTCACGTTGCCAATCCGACCTATGAGCAGGTTGCGAGTCATACAACTGGTCACACGGAAGCCGTTGAGATCACGTTTGATCCTGACGTTATTTCCTATGACCAGCTAGTGGATATCTACTGGCGACAAACGGACCCGACTGATGCCATGGGTCAATTTCAAGATCGCGGTGATTCATAATTGAGGAAATGGGCGGCCGCGAAGCGTTTATCAAGGATAATTGGCAGGCGTAGTTTTATTAAGTTTAGTCGATGTTCACACGTTTTCAATACAACTAAAGTGTCAGGCTTAAGCGACATTAAGCTACTGAGAGATTGCGCGGAAAACAATCTCTTTTTGTTTGGGATGAGTTAAGCCGTATGACGACAGTGTTTTTGACCACTTCAAGGTGATTTGAAGTGTAATATCGTTTGCAAATTCACGTGATTTAACGGAAAATAGAGACTGAATAAAGAACTAAGGAGCTGGTTTTTTTGCGAAAACAAGCAGTGATTTCATCGTGGGTCACAGCCATTTGTCTGTGCATCACAACGGTGTTGTCAGCAGTCTTTCAGCAGCACGTGACGTATATGATCTGGATCAACATGATCAGTTATTTAGGTGTGTATGGCATCTGTATCTTTTTATCAAAGAACAACTCAACGGAGAACAACTCAACGGAAAAAATCGTGCTCACATTAGTCGATATTTTAGCCATTTTTATGATGCATCATGGATCTACATGGCCGTTCAGAAGTTTAGTGTCCTTGGCATTATATTAATTATCATCGTTGGGCTGGTCGGCATCGTCGGCGCAGCTGGAGCATCTTTGCGAACAACAAGTTTCAAAAGATTGATTCAGATACGAGTAACTAGATTGATTTAAGGCTTGAGCAATTGCTTGAGCTTTTTTATTTTGGAAATCAAGCTGAAGTCTGTGACGAGACGTTAACTGGTATTGCGTCATGCATAGTGAAATCGATAAGTGTGCGTGACGGGAAACTGAATTAAAGCGACTTCTCTCTTTTGAACCACTACTTTGAATAATATATATTATGTAAAGTAGAGATAAATTTTTGGGGGAAGCCTAATTTTGACGACTTCCCTGTTTCTCTTTGTCGTAAAACTAGTTTCTGTTTTGTGTTAGCGTGATTAGTTGTTTAGGTGTCGACTCAATTCATTTACCTGATGATTATTCGCTAGCAACTCTAAATGACCTACGTGGCTCATGAATTCAACTAAAGTTCTACTAAACGTTCTTCACGCATGTTATCTTGTAATTGTTGCCGTAATCTCTAGTTTGACTCAAGACTTAATGTTGCAGAACTAGTTTGCAGTTTGATTTGCTAAATTGGCATGTTGAGTCATGGCTAGTCTAATAAAATAAGCTTTTTGCGATGTTTAGTACATCATGATCGACCAACGGTTTAACGCCAAAATAAATGGCGCGTTCTAAGAAAGTTTCGTGGTCAGTTATCCGTCTTAGAACTGAACTGTGCGTCAGAATGCGTCTGAGTAAACTGATTCTTGCTAAAGGCTGATATACCAGCGTTTATAGACCTAATAAAACTACAGATGCAGTGTGATCAAAGAAATAATGTCTGATTTGCTCCAGATTAGACTTGCTGATGTGTGCTGATGACTCAAATTTACGATGTGTTAGAAATTCCGTTGATGATTCATTACGACATGCTAGCGTTAACGATGTTGGTTACGTGATTTTGGACTTTTTTTTGATCTTTTTTTGATCTTTTTTGATCTGATGCAAGATTTAGACCAAAAATGCAACGTATTTTGCACCATAATATAGTCAAAAACACCGTTATATCAGCTTTTACACGGAATTTAACACTGATATTAACCAGATTCATCATCAAGAATCCAGTGAATCAGAAAGGCAGCTGATTCCAGCCAGTATTCGTGGTATACTAAACTTAATAAAACTGATATTTTATTAAGTTTAACTATCATGATCCACCTCTCAACCAGTCCCACCAGCCAACTCAAAACCCAAAATTTAAATCTAAGGTGGTTACCCATGCGCCAAGCTGACTACGTAAAACACAATGAAGAACTCGTTTCCCAAATGCCGGATTTTATTCGCGATTACTATTTGACCAAGTCAACCGTCCCTCTTTCGGCTGCAACACTCTACCAATATTTGAATGAATTTCACCGGTTTTTCGAATGGTTGGTCGACACTGGCGTTTCCAGCGCACAATCCCCCGCTCAAATCGCGCTAGCCGACCTGGAGCACATGAAAAAACAGGATATGGAACTCTATAAGTCCTACCTACTTAATCGTGGCAAGCAAACGGCCAACAACCCGCAAGGCGCCATTTCACACCGGACGGTCAATCGCTCATTAAACGCGCTGTCTGCCCTGTTTCGTTTTCTAACGGAAGAGACTGAAAATCAGGACGGCGAACCCTACTTCTACCGCAATGTGATGAAGAAGATCTCGCTGGTACGTGACAGTGAAACCTACGCGGCCCGCGCCAACAGTATTAAAAGTCAGCTGATGCTGGGTAAGACTGACATGGATTACCTGAACTTTATTCGCGATGACTATGCTGACAGCATTAAGGACGATGCCAGGAAGATGCGCTATTTCCAGCGTGACCGTGAGCGCGACGTCGCCATTAACGCACTGATGCTGGGAACCGGCATTCGCGTGTCAGAACTCGCCAATGCGAATTTAAAGGACCTCAGTGTCAAACAAGCGACCGTCTCCGTGCGGCGCAAGGGCGGTAAGTGGGATACAGTGCCGGTCGCAAGCTGGGTGTTGCCCTATGTGACCCCTTATCTAGAAATCAGATCCGAACGCTACCAAACGACATCCAGCATCACTGCACTATTCCTGACCAAGGGCAAGGAAGCACCGCACCGAATCACAACAGCGACGGTTGAACTGCTGGTATCAAAGTATTCGTACGCCTTTAACCACGTGCGGATCACACCACATAAGCTGCGGCACACGCTGGCATCGAAACTTTATCTGGCCACTAAGAATGAACATTTAGTGGCGACTCAACTGGGGCAAAGTTCGACCACGGCAACGGGGTTGTATACGCACATTATTGATACGAAGCAGCATGAGGCTTTGGACGAGCTGCATGAGGATGACTAGTCAGTTTTCAGTACTTGCTATTGGTTTGATCGAGCCAAATTCTGCTGCACTGTTATCGATATTACTATCGTGTCGAATAAAGTCCTACCATACCCGCACACCCAAACGCTGCAATTGATTTATACTCGTTATCTGACGGCTATTTGGCACAAAAAAAAGTGATTTTTTTGAAAATGTTTTTGACAGTGTCCCATTTTTAAGTCGAGTCAATATATTAAAAACTAGTTAAGATGAATGAACGTCTTGACTAGTTTTTTATGATGTTTTTAAAAATAATAATGATTTTTGACGTATTTGAAGATTGACCGCTGGCGATTTAGGTTATCACCACTCTCCAAATCAACAAAGAGATTCGGAATTTTCAGAGGCTGTAACCTGTTTAATCCGTGTTGTCGATTGAACTGAGTTTCCAGCCACACAAACAAACCACCCCATCGCGTTTGCAACATCAACAAACGCGTTGGGGTGGTTGAAAGGAGACACATAAATGACCTCTTCTGCCCAACTCACTAACTAGGAGTGTACCTAAAGGATAGCATGCCCCTCCCAGCCAATGCTAGAAATATGCTAAGTTATTTGTCATCAGTCGAGGACGTGGCCTTGTTTGAAAAATGTTCAAGGTGGGCCTTGAGATACTTACTCGTGTGGCCTAAACCACTCGCAGCAACCTGCCGTGGTGTGCCAGTCGTCACAATGTGGCCGCCCTCACTACCACCGCCATGACCCATATCCAAAATATAGTCGGCGTTGGCAACGATGTCTAAATCGTGCTCAATGACGAGGACGGTGCCGCCCTGATCAATGAGCTGCTGGAAGACCTGCAACAGCACTTGCACGTCCAATGGATGCAGACCAGTTGAAGGTTCATCAAAGACGAACAACGTGCTTTTTTGCGTGCTTCCCATGTGTGATGTTAGCTTCAGACGTTGCGCTTCGCCACCAGACAACGACGGCGTGCTTTCGCCTAAATGAAGGTAGCCGAGTCCCATGTCCTGCAGCGTCTTCAGCGTTTTTGCGATTGCGGGTTGATCCTTTAGCACACTCGTCGCATCGTCCACTGACAATGCCAAGAGATCAGCAATGGAATACCCGTGCCACTTGATTTCCAGCACTTCCGGATTATACCGTTTGCCGCCACAGGTGGGACAAACTTCCTGTATATCCGGCAAGAACTGGATGTCTAAATTTATCTGGCCGGTCCCGCCACAGGTTGGACAAGCACCCGCGGTCACGTTATAGGAAAAGTTGCTGGCCGTGTAGGAGCGTTTTTGTGCTTCCGGTTGCGCAGCGTATAGGGTCCGCAAATTATCCAAAATGTTGGTGTAAGTGGCGACGGTTGAGCGCACGTTCTTGCCGACTGGCGACGCATCAATGGCAACGACTGACCGCAAGCCGCCTTTTTTGACGTCGCGCACAAAAGCCGGAGCCGGTTGTTTTTTCGTGGCCGTCAGCGCAGGAATAAGTGCGTCAAAAACTAAGGTCGACTTACCAGCGCCTGAAAAGCCGCTCACAACTGACAGCTGATTAACCGGGAAGTTAACCGTCACGTTAGTTAAGTTGAATCGCTGGGTCACCGTTAATCCAAACTGTTTCTTCGCCGGATTTTCGCTATTTTGAGCGGTCGCACGGACAATATCGTTGGCGCTGCCATTGAGAAATGGACCAATCAGTGAGTGCGGTTTAGCCGCAATTTCGGCTGGTGTGCCTGATTGATCAATTGCCCACCCGCCTGACCGACGCCGGGACCGATCTCTAAAATCTCATCAGCAGCCTCAATGATGGCCGTTTTATGATCGACAACCAGGACTGAGTTACCCTGATTAACTAAGTCTCGCATCACGGTGATCAACCCTTTAATATTGGCCGGATGCAGTCCAATCGATGGCTCATCAAGGACGTAGAGCACACCGGTCGTCTTCGTCCGCAACGTGCGGCTCAACTGAATTCGCTGCAACTCACCGGTTGATAACGATGCCCCGGCCCGCGCAAGCGTCAGGTAGCCCAGCCCCAGATCCATCAGCGGCGTCATGATCTGTGTCAGTTCACTGACAATATCGTGCGCTAAGTCATCCATGTCGTCCGGCAACCACTCAAAAATGGTCGGGATAAAGGCTTCAAGTTCGCTCAACGTCATTTCACTTACTTCCGCAATGGTTTTACCATTCAAAAGCTGCGTCAAGAGCTCCGGCTTGAACCGTGACCCATGACAGGTCGGGCACTCGCCGAACTCATAAAATCTGTTTAGCCGTTTGATTGCACGTTCGTTGGTCGTTGTCGCCATACTGTCTTCCACGGCATTAAAGGCATTTTCAAAAACGGCATTGTCCATGTGGAAGATCTTGCCTGTCTTACTTGGAATGTTGATGGCGTATTTCTGCCGCGGCCCGTGCCACACGAAGTCCTGCTGGTCCTTTGGAAGATCCTGAAACGGTGTGTCAATGTCCACGCCAGCGTACGAGGCGACAATTTGCATGAAATTGCGTCCCGGTAACCGCCACGACGCCACCGCACCATTTCGAATCGTTAACGTTGGGTCAGGAATCAAGCGGTCGGTTGCCAGCGTCTTAGCCTGCCCCGTCCCATCACAGGTCGGACAGGCACCGGTGGAGTTGAACGCAAAGTCTTCGGCGCCAAACGCCTTAAATTTTACCCCACACGTTGGGCAAACAATCTCCCCCATGCCGCTCTTACCATCGTTTGGCAGGTCCATGGCCTGGGAGATGGCCAACGTTGGCATCTCCCAGCCATTGGGACACT
>NZ_BBAG01000016.1 GCF_001311135.1 Secundilactobacillus paracollinoides DSM 15502 = JCM 11969 | reverse complement strand
CGTTGTTTGAGGAGTGGGGGCCTTAGCGCACTTAAAGCTACTGTATCGGCTTGGGGGACTTGACGCATCGCCGGATGAAAAAGTGATGTTGTGTGACGTCTTCAGGTGGGGGGCAATGTTGGGAGACCTAGGAGATCCTTGAATTTCTGCCAAGACATTCAATAGCTCCCCAGAGCGACCCACTTCAGCCTGCAGGGCCAAACGATGGAACGTAGCGGCATGTCAGCGCTATTTAACCCACCCAACCCAAACAGTCACCAAGCGACCGGTTGGGTTATGCGGGGAGGCAATGTTAGCAGATTTTATGGTGGCGTTAAGTTTGCATTGGTACCGTTGATCTCGATAGATAGCGCGGGATAAAAGGCCACAAAAAAGCCCCGAACCGAAGTCCGAGGCTAATGTTTCGTTCAAATAAATGCGATTTTAGAACAAGTGCATCATTGATGCAAATGGTGGAACCACGATATCAACAACGATTGAAATAACAACAACCGCGATAGAAGCCATGGCACCTTGGACAGAACCTAATTGAACGGCTTTGGCAGAACCAACGGTATGGCCGGCAGTCCCTAAACCTAAACCTGCTCCAACGGGGTCGCTGTTCAAACGGAAGATCTTGATCAAGAAGTCAGCTAAGGCGTAGATCAAGACGGCGTTTAAGATACATGCCATTGCGGTAACGGCTGAGTTCCCACCAACAGCGGCGGAAATCGGCATTGCGACGGCAGTGGTAGCAGCTTGTGGCAACATTGATGAGATCATCGTGTTGTTCAGGCCAGCAGCTTGGCAACGAAGTAGATGACGATCAATGAAATAACCATCCCGACGATTAATGATAGCACAATTTCAAGCCAGAACTTTTTGAAGACATCGTTCCGACGATATAGCGGAATGGCAAACGCGATAGTGGCAGGGTTCAAGAACCAGAATAAGATGTCACCACCGGGCTTGTATGCGGCCATGTAGAATGTTGGCAGTGAAACACCGAACCATTTTGACAACAGCCAGAGAACAAAAATACCAAGAACCATACCAACGAATAAAGGCTGGAATAAGAAGAAACCATTACTAATTTTGAACAACCATTGCCCAATTAAGAAGACAACGAGCGATAGGAAGATACCGAAGAAGGCAATCCCACCGACTTTCGGGTCTAAGGCATTACCGAAAAAGTTAACCCAAGTCATTTAACTCAATCCTTTCTATATTGAGAGCTATCGAAACCTACTGAACGTCAGTACTCTTGTGGAAGACCTTACGGCTGATCCACATGAAGCATGCAGTAGTGTAAGCGATAACGACTAACAAGATGATGGTTGCTAAAATAATAACAACGATCAACATAACCCCAGTCAAAGCACCGTCGTCGGTGAAGACGTTAAGGGAATTAGCCATTTGCACCCCAGATGGGACGAATAAGAAGGCGATTAAACTAATTAAGAAATCAGCCATCTTTTCAACTTGGTAAAGCTTAATCGCGTGTGATGCCAATAAAACGTACATGAGAATCAAACCAATAACCGGTGTTGGCACTGGAAATGACTTTGGGAATAATGGTGAAATTAATGATGACACAAACAGAACGCAGGAAAAAATTGCCATTTGTTGTAAGATCGGTGCTGGTTCATGCTCAGCCTCCGTTGTATTGGCACTTTGTTGATTGCTTGCCATGGAAAAACACTCCTTTCAAAAATATATAAAACACTTTTCACAAACTTGCAAAGCACTTTCACTTCACAAGCCAATTATAATAAGTTTTCGTTAAAAAGTCAAGGAGATAGTCATAAACAGTTGTTGAAGATAGCGATTTCAATTGTGAAAAAGGTTATCACGTCAACATCTTTGCTCAAAAATTAATTAATATTATTTAGTTTTATCTCTCGGAAGATTGTCTTTACTGAAAGCGATTTGTATAATAGGAGACAGTATTTCACAGAAAGGAAGACGCTATGAAGTTCGAAATTATTGTCAGTTTAATTGCAACGATGATCTTTGCGGCAATTTTGACGCCGTTCATCCGCAAGCTGGCATTTCGGGTCGGGGCGGTGGATAATCCCAACGCTCGCCGAGTCAATAAAGTACCCATGCCAACTATGGGGGGCTTAGCCATCTTCCTGGCGTACACGTTTGCAACGGTGTTCTTATTACGCCAACAGATTCCCACCAAACAACTTTGGGGCGTCTTTGGTGGAGAATGTATCATCATCCTGACGGGCATTATTGATGACATTTTTGAATTGAAGCCTCGCCAAAAAGTATTGGGAATTTCGCTTGCAGCTTTGGAAGTTTACTTTGTTGCTGGGGTAAAAATGATTCATATCACGCTGCCATTTATCGGGAGCATTTCCCTTGGATGGCTGAGCTTACCTGTGACGTGGATCTGGATCTTAGCGATTACCAATGCGGTTAACTTGATCGACGGCCTGGATGGGCTGGCTGATGGTGTGGGCATCATCGCACTGTCAACGATGGGGATCACGGGGTTCTTTTTCTTAAATGTCGCTAATACGTTCGTCAGCATCAGTATTTTTGCGCTAGTTTTTGCGATGGTTGGCTTTCTCCCGTACAACTTTTTCCCGGCGCGAATTTATTTAGGAGATACAGGCTCCCTGTTTATCGGGTTTATGATCTCAGTCTTTTCACTGTATGGTCTGAAAAACGTGACGTTTATTTCGGTCATCATCCCAGTGATCATTTTGGGTGTGCCAATTACGGATACCGTGTACGCGATTCTGCGCCGGATGTTGAATCGCCAGCCGATCTCACACGCGGATAAGCACCATTTGCATCATCGACTGATGCAGCTGGGATTGACCCATCGGCAAACGGTGATGGTCATCTACGGCATCGCTTTGATTTTTGCCTTCATCTCATTACTATATCCAATTTCCCCGTTGTGGGGCGCTATCTTCCTAACGATTGCAAGTTTAGTTGGTCTGGAACTCTTCGTTGAAGCAATCGGTCTGGTGGGAAAGAATCGCCAGCCGTTGTTGAATTGGATCAATAAGATGGTTAAGAATACGACGTCGAAGAACTCGCATTAGAGAGTGGAGCAAGGCGGGTTAGGGGCGGTGTGTAACGGACTCTGGCAGAAAATCCCGGGTCTGGATTTTTTTGCCAGAGTCCGTTACACGTTAGCCCCGTGCGGAACTCGTTTCGGCACAGTGGCCGAGAACGACAGCATAAAAAAATAGTCTGGGTCGAGGGGCAGAAAATCCCTGACCTGAATTGTTTGCCAAAGTCCGTTAAACGTCCACCCCGTGCCCTGCAAACCGGTTTTGACAAGGTGGCCAAGAAAGATAAGACGTCTGAGTCTTTTAGGATCATATAAGAAAAACCAAAAAAAGGATGCCAAATCAAAATCCAACCGGATAATGATTTGGCATCCTTTTCTATCCTCTAATTGAGCCGTTATTTAACCGAAACTGAAGCGCGCTTGCCCACAAGTCGCTGCAAAAAACGGCCAACCAACTGGTCAAACACCCAGCCAAGGAACAACGTGCTCACTAAAACAAAGCAGAAGTAGCGTACCGGTTGATGAGCAAGGACGGTGTGACGGCCGAGAATCATTGGCAACCGCTGCAACATGTAAATCGAGAACATTGCTGTGCCGCCAACGTAGCGATAGAACGGCGCTCGAATGGTTGTTTTCATTGCAAGGAAAACGAATAATAGCGGAAAACAGATGGCTGCAAATTGATAACTAATAAAAAATAGCCAACGATAGGGCGTTATTGCACATAAGATATAGAACCCGCAAAAGAGACTAAACGTCCATAAAAACAGGAGCCAGTAATGCCCCCAAGAGGATGTTAATCGTTTTTCAATGGGCTCATGGTATCGTGCAAACAACACGCCGCCTAAATAGCTAAAAATCGTTTCAGCATACCAGGGCGGCAGCTGTTTAACCGCAATGACTAAGTAGCAGCTTGTGCCGATGAACAGCAGTATGATCGCCCGATTTGGCTGACCAGGTGCAAGTTTAAATGCCACGTAGGTCAGCGCATACATGAGCAGAATTGCAAAGATGTACCAGCTACTGTTGCCAATCGTTGCCAACCCCAGATAGGCGAGGACGATTCTGCCAGGCGGAAAGGGAATCGCCATCGCAACCGACAAGACAAGATAAATTGTGACTGCCACAGCAAATTTTAGCCAGGTAAATAAAATCCGTTTAACAGGAAATGTCTCAAGATAGGCAGGACCACGTTTTTGAAGTTGAACCATCACGCCGTATCCTGAAAAGAATAGGAACGTGGTGACAATCAGCTCACCCTTAGTGGGCCATCCAAAGATTCGTGAGTGTTGACCAATGCTGCATCGGCGGCATGTAGGTGACAAGATGGCTGAATAAGACAAGCATCAAAAAGAGACCATTAATACTCGCGGTGGTTGTTCGGTTGAGATAGTCAGGTGAGGGGCCGCGCAGGTTTGGGCGGAGGCTGACGATAAAGACCAGGACAATAAGGAGTAGGATCGCATCCACGGATAAGACTTCCAATCTAGTATCAGTTTAGATTTAATTCTACATAAGTTTGTAAGCTCGTGAAACCTAAAAAACGAAAAAGGTCATTCGGTTCATTAATACTAACGGTCGCTATTGCTCATAAGTCGCACGTCAACCTCGTTATAATGCTCGTCCCCTGCGATAATACGCACGTTGCCAGCAAGGCGATTCGTGATTTCAGTCTGAACGGCATCAATAGCGTCAAGATCCACCGCAATCTTAACGGTGACATCTGTCGCATAAGACGTATCCACAACGGGAATTGATTGCTGGGTGAGAAAATAACTGAGCTTATCAAAATCGGCGTATGACACGGTCATCGTCAGATCTTTTTGCAGCACCTTTTTAACGAGGCCGACTTGTTCGATGGCCCTTGAAGTTGCGTTACTGTAAGCCCGGATGAGGCCACCAGCACCGAGTTTGATACCGCCGAAGTAACGGGTCACAACGGCACAAACATCGTGAAGGTGCATCGTTTTTAACACTTCAAGGATGGGGATGCCAGCTGTTCCAGAGGGTTCGCCGTCGTCACTTTCTCGCTGGAGGTCATCATTTTGACCAGTCATGTAAGCAAAACAATTGTGCGTCGCCTTAGGATTAGCCTCACGCACATCTTGGATGAAGGCGTCTGCCTCTTCTTTAGAAGTCACGCGGCCAACCGTACAAACAAACCGAGACTTTTTGATTTCAATCTCGTTTTGTCCGGAGTGCTTAATTGTTAAATAATCTGAATTCATTCAATCAAATCCTTCTTTTCTATCGTAGTTAAGGGTAATAAGGGAGGTCGTCATGCTTATTCAAGAACTCAATCAACTCTATGGTCGGCAGATGCCTGAATCTGACTTACCAGAATCACTAGCTCAGTTGCCAACGCTGGAACGGCGGCCAGCAATTTTACTGACCGACAAGCACGCCCAATGTCAGCGCTGTGGGCAGCCCATTGATCGTCGTGAAACGCAATTGCCGGACGGCAGCTGTTACTGTGGTAACTGTATCCAGCTAGGACGGATGCGGTCGACTGACAACCTGTGTTCTTTGCCCGAGCCGAATCGTTTCCAGAAATGACCGCACCGTTGACTTGGACCGGTCAGTTAACGCCATTACAAGCTGGGTGCAGCAGCCAGATCCGCCAGTATTTTAAGTCCAGAGAAGATCACCTGATGTGGTCGGTTACTGGTGCTGGCAAGACTGAAATGCTCTTTGAAGGGATCGCCTGGGCGATTGCTAACGGTCTGCGAGTGGCCATTGCGTCACCGCGTGTCGATGTTTGTTTGGAACTCGCACCGCGACTAAAACAGGCCTTTTCAACCACGGACCAAGTGGTGCTTTATGGAGATATGCCAGACGATTATCGCTACTGCCAACTGACGATTTGTACCACCCACCAACTGCTTCGATTCTACCATGCTTTTGATGTTTTAGTGATCGACGAGGTGGACGCCTTTCCGTATGCGGCAGACCCGGGATTGCATTTTGCTGTTCAGCAGGCCAAAAAAACGGCCGGCGCGGCGCTTTATCTCACCGCAACACCAATCGACAACTGCTGCGGCAGGTGAAACGACATGAGCTGCAAGTGAGCTATCTGCCGGTAGGCCAATGGCGTAAGAAATTAGCGCAGCATCAATTGCCAACCGTTGTTGTGCGCCAACTAAAGGCGGCGTTTGTTGCGCACAGGCGCTTTCTATTCTTCGTGCCGCACATTGCTGATCTTGCCCCGATTGCGGCAGCCATTGAAGCCCAATTTGCAAATGAAAAGGCGGTCACAGTCTATTCGGCAGACCCTGAACGACACGTAAAGGTGCAGCAAATGCGCGATGGTCAGATTGACTTTTTATTGACTACGACAATTTTGGAGCGTGGGGTTACTTTTCCCGACATTGACGTGTTTGTTCTGGGGGCGGATGATCGGGTGTTTTCAACAGCGGCCCTTGTTCAAATTGCGGGTCGGGTGGGGCGAAGTGCCCAGGCACCAGAAGGCCTAGTTCAATTTTTTGTCACGGCCAAAACGGGCACGATTCGTCGTGCGCAGCAGCAGATCGAATTCGTGAATCGAAAGGCGAAACGACTGACGACACAGGAGGGGACTTAAATGAGCGCTTGTTTACTATGCGGGACGCCGCTGACTGCACCAATCAGTTTGACAACGCTGCTGTCGTTTCGTCCGCTAAAGGTCCCGGCAACTTGTCAGCGGTGTTGGCGCCGATTTTCGGTCATTGATCTAGTGAACCGGTGTCCTAAGTGCGGCCGCCAACAGGGAGACACCGATGTTTGTGGCGATTGTTTGCGGTGGCCAGCCAGTTCACCCTTTGTCAATCAAGCCTTATTTACTTACAATGATGCGCTGCAGGATTTTATGCTGCAATATAAATTTCGCGGCGATTACAGGCTCAGGCATGTTTTTCAAGAGGCGTTTAAAACGGCCATTAGACGCGCAACTCCTGATCTGGTTGTGCCCATTCCGATTCACCCGACCACGTTAGCGTCGCGCGGGTTTAATCAGGTGGCTGGGTTTCTTGAGGACGTGCAGGTTGCCGAACTGCTCACCACGGCGACTAGTTAAAAGCAACAACCGCAATCGAGTAAGTCCCGCCAAGAGCGATTACGGACACCACAACCGTTTAAATTAAATATTGAGCAAAAAAACAAGTGCGTCAATCAGCGTATTTTACTGGTGGATGACATCTACACAACTGGCACTACGATAAGGTTTGCAGCACATTTGTTAGCCGAAGCAGGGGCGGCTGAAGTGCATGGGTTGACACTTGCTCACGGATAAATTTTTATGCAATTCATTGTTAATTGTAGCGTTTTCATTTATAATAAATATAACAAAACAACATTAAGCTGAGTTAACATACTTGCTTAAATTAGCTTTTGTTTGTGTGGAAGGGAGAGAAGTTCTATGCTCACATTCAATATTCGTGGAGAAAACATCGAGGTTACCCAATCCATTCGCGACTACGTTCAAAAACGGATCAGTAAGCTTGAAAAGTACTTTGAGCAAAGCGTTGATTCGACTGCTCACGTTAATTTAAAGGTTTATCAAAATAAGGATTCAAAGGTGGAAGTTACGATTCCGCTACCTTATTTAACGTTGAGAGCCGAAGAAACTTCACCAGATCTGTATGCTAGTATCGGTTTGGTCACCGACAAACTTGAGCGTCAGATTCGCAAGTACAAGACCAAGGTGAACCGCAAATCTCGTGAAAAAGGCTTTAAGAACTTTGAATTTACACCGAGTGAAGCAGCCGCTGCTGAAACAACGGATGAAGAATCCAAGTTAGAGGTTGTTCGGACAAAGCGGGTCTCTTTGAAACCAATGGATAACGAGGAAGCTATCCTTCAAATGGACATGCTGGGGCACGACTTCTTTATCTATGAAGACGCTGAAACCGATGGCGTCAACATTGTGTACCGTCGTAATGATGGGCGCTACGGCTTGATTGAAGCCGACAATGAATAACAGTGAACGAAAGGCACTCAGGACTGATGTTCTGGGTGTTTTTTTGCGTAGTACGATATACCTGAATCACGCATGGCTGGTATTTCTCTTCTTTATGGGGAGCTAAGCGCTTTCTTCCATCTATTGTGATTAAAATTATCTTACAAACTAATCCAGATGAGTTTTCAATTGTCATTATAAATGTTAAACTTATTGCTAGTATGCAATAAAACTCAAAAACTAGCACAACATAAGTTAAAAACGAGATTAATTTTGGAAGGAACTTAATATGCCAAACGTTTTAAGAAAATGGGTCGAAAGTGATAAGCGCGAACTCCGGCGAATCAGCAAGTGGGCTGATCAAGTGAACAGTCATGCCGAAGAATACGCGGCACTTTCTGACGAAGATCTACAAGCAAAAACCCCTGAATTCCAACAACGCTACCAAGATGGCGAAACGTTGGATGAGTTACTACCAGAAGCTTTCGCCGTTGCCCGTGAAGGGGCTAAGCGGGTCTTAGGCCTCTATCCATTCCACGTTCAGGTCATGGGTGGGATCGTGCTTCATGAAGGTAACATTGCCGAAATGAAGACTGGTGAAGGAAAAACCTTGACCGCTACCATGCCCGTGTACCTGAATGCCATTTCCGGCAAAGGGGTTCACGTTGTTACGGTTAACGAATATCTGTCTTCACGTGATGCCACTGAAATGGGCGAACTCTATTCATGCTTGGTCTGACCGTTGGGTTGAACCTGGCCGAAATGTCACCAGAAGAAAAGCGGGAAGCCTACAACGCCGATATTACGTATTCAACAAACTCAGAAATTGGGTTTGACTACCTGCGTGATAACATGGTCGTTTACAAGGACGACATGGTGCAACGGCCACTGAACTTTGCCATTGTCGATGAAGTTGACTCCATCCTCATTGACGAAGCGCGGACACCGTTGATCATTTCTGGCCAATCTGAAGGCACTTCACAGCTCTATATTCGGACTGACCGGTTTGCAAAGACGCTGCACGAAGACGATGATTTCAAGATCGACTTGGAATCTAAGAGTGTGTCGTTAACTGAACAGGGTATTGCTAAAGCTGAAAAATATTTCAACTTAAACAACCTTTATGATACTGACAACACAGCCCTGACTCACCATATGGACCAAGCGCTGCGGGCCAACTTTATCATGCTGCGCGATAAGGATTACGTGGTTGACGATGGTGAAGTTAAGATCGTTGATTTATTTACCGGTCGTGTTATGGAAGGTCGGCGTTATTCTGATGGCTTGCACCAAGCCATTGAAGCAAGGAAGGCGTGGACATTCAAGAAGAGTCCAAGACCATGGCCAACATCACGTACCAAAACATGTTCCGGATGTATCAAAAACTTGCCGGCATGACTGGTACTGCTCGGACTGAAATTGAAGAATTCCGGGAAATCTACAACATGGAAGTTATTTCGGTGCCAACCAACAAACCGGTTGTTCGGATCGATGAACCAGATGTGTTGTACCCAACCCTGAAGTCGAAGTTCGATGCCGTTGTCGATCGGATTCGTGAGCTAAATGAAAAGGGTCAACCGATCTTAATTGGGACGGTTGCCGTTGAAACGTCCGAATACCTTTCTGATCAACTGGATCAGGCAGGCATTGACCACGTTGTTTTGAACGCGAAGAACCATGCAAAGGAAGCCGACATCATCATGAATGCCGGCCAACGCGGCGCCGTTACCATTGCTACCAACATGGCTGGTCGTGGGACTGATATTAAGCTTGGACCGGGCGTTCGTGAATTGGGCGGACTCGTTGTCCTTGGGACTGAACGACACGAATCACGGCGGATCGATAACCAACTTCGTGGCCGTTCTGGTCGTCAAGGGGATCCTGGTTTGACCCAGTTCTACCTGTCGCTTGAAGATGATCTGATGCGGCGGTTCGGAACTGACCGGGTCAAATCCTTCTTGGAACACATGAACGTTGAAGGTGAAGATGCCGTCATCAAGAGCCGGATGATCAGTCGTCAAGTTGAATCAGCGCAGAAGCGGTTGAAGGGAACAACTATGATTCCCGGAAGAACGTGCTGCAATACGATGACGTGATGCGGGCACAACGTGAAGTCATTTACGGCCAACGGCAACAAGTCATTGACGAGACTGACTCTTTGAAGTGGGTCATCATGCCAATGTTTGAACGGACTATCGACCGGGTCGTTAACCTGCACACACAGGGGGAAGACAAGGATTGGGACTTGAGTACGATCCTCGACTTTGCTATTTCCGCTTTGGTGAGTCCAGATAAGATCAAACTGGATGACCTGAAGGATAAGACTGCTGACGAAATTAAGAAGTTCTTGATGGGGTTGGCAGAAGGTGTCTATGATGAAAAGAAGGAACAACTTTACGACCCAGCCCAAATGCTGGAATTCGAAAAAGTGGTGATCTTACGAGTGGTCGATGCCCATTGGACGGACCACATTGACATCATGGATCAACTGCGGACTTCAATTGGGCTTCGTGGTTATGGTCAATTGAACCCCTTAGTTGAATACCAACAAGATGGGTACCGGATGTTTGAGGAAATGATTGCCGACATCGATTACGATGCCACACGGCTGTTCATGAAGTCAGAAATTCGACAAAACATTACGCGTGAGTAATTTAAAATTAAACCAAGAAGGGGTTGGACAGGTTGTAATGGCCGCCAACCTCTTTTATTGATAACTGGAGTGATTTACATGGAAATCAGCGATATTAAACGCGACTTAAAAGCCATGGCAGACGAGATTGCCGGCTTTGGGAGGTCGCTTTGACTTAGATGCCCTCAACGAGAGTATCTCGATCAATGAATCAAAAATGGCAGAACCTGGATTTTGGGACAACCAGGCGGCTGCCCAAAAGCTGATTGATGAAAATAATCAGCTTAAGGGTAAGGTAGATGCTTATCACGATTTGACAGATCAATTGGAAAACATTCAGGTTGCCATTGAATTATTGGAAGATGAACCCACACCGGATCCTGATATGAAGGCAGAACTGGATGAGAGTTTTAAAAAACTCCAACACGACCAGCAACAGTATCGGCTTGGCCTCCTGTTGAATGGTTCCTATGACCATAACAACGCCATTTTGGAAATTCATCCAGGCGCAGGCGGCACTGAATCGCAGGACTGGGGATCCATGCTTTTGCGGATGTATACACGATGGGCTGAACAGCATGGGTTTAAGGTTGAAACGTTGGACTACCAGGCCGGCGACGTTGCCGGAATTAACAGTGTGACACTCCTGATCTCAGGGCACAATGCCTATGGGTATTTACGGTCGGAGAAGGGCGTTCATCGATTAGTCCGGATCTCACCATTTGATTCAGTTGGTCGGCGTCACACCTCGTTTGCGTCAGTCGATGTCTTGCCGGAACTTGATGATTCGGTCAACATTGACATTAATCCAGCAGACCTGAAAGTTGACGTTTACCGGGCAAGTGGTGCCGGTGGCCAACACGTTAACAAAACGTCATCAGCTGTTCGAATCACACATATCCCAACCGGTATCGTTGTCGCCAGTCAGGCCCAGCGGTCACAGTTGCAAAACCGGCAAACCGCGTTGGGCATGTTGCGGGCTAAGTTGTACGAACGTGAAGAGGAAAAGAAAGCTAAGGAAAAGGCGGCGCTGGAAGGCGACCAAATGGACATTGGCTGGGGCTCACAGATTCGTTCCTATGTCTTCCACCCGTATACGATGGTCAAGGATCACCGAACCAACTACGAAACAGGCAATGGGCAGGCAGTGATGGATGGGGATTTGGATCCATTTATTAATGCTTACTTGCAGTATCGGTTGGAGGGGGAGAATCCGAGATAGAGCGTGAAGCAAGGCGTTTTGAGGGCGGAGCATAAGCCAACTCTGGCAGAAAATCCCGGTCCTGGATTTTTGCCAGAGTTGGCTTATGCTCCGCCCTCAGCCTTGCTGAACGCGTTTCCACTAGATAAAAGCAAAGCACGTCGCAAGTAGCACTCTTATAACAAGAACCACGACCCTGGATTTTTTGCCAGAGTTGGCCTACGCAGTAGCCCCTTGCCCTGCTGAACGCGTTTCCACTAGATAGAAGCAAAGCACGTCGCAAGTAGCACGCTGATAACAAGAACCACAAACTAGGCATTTTAGCCAGAGTCGCTTACCCGATAGCTGACAGCCATGCTGAACAAACCATCACAAAAAGAACTATCCGTAAGTTTCCAACACACGGATAGTTCTTTTTGTGTCAACAACCGTTTCTTCAAATTCAATAAAGTTCCTAAAGCGCTCCCTCTATCATCAACCCGCATTAACTGGTATCATAATAAGGTATGGTATAGGCAGTGATATAAATTATATAAATTGTAGGTGGCAGTGATGAGGATAATTTTGCTAGTCTTGACGTTGGTTGCGCAACCAGTTTGGTGGCTTGGGTTGATTCGGGAGTGGTTTACGGCTGATCGGCGGTTAACTGCTGAGCGTCGGTTCTTTGGGAGCGCTGTGTATCAGGATAAATTTGAAGTGCGTCACTTTGTGTTACTAAGTCTGAGCTACGGTGTTTTAGCGTCGGTCATTTCAGTGCTGTTGGGGATTACGATTCCAATCGGCTGGGCTATTGGGTACATGATTTTGAGTCTGCTGGCCGTTATCATCGGTCCAGCAACGGGGATTCCAATCACAGTACTCACAATTTCGGTGCTGTGTTATCAGGTAGTGGACCCGGTTAAACAAGTGACCGGTGTTGACACTTGGTTGCAAACTACCGGCATTCATCCAAGTGAAACGACCATGATCGGGCTATTAGCGGTCATGGTGGTGACGCTCTTCATTGGCGGTCTGTGGGTGCACCGAATCGGCGGTCGCTTTGAAGCACCGCGAATCTATTCGCAACGGCGAGGTAAGTTGATTGCGGGATACCGTTTCAATGAATTATTAGTGGTGCCGATGCTCGTCATGGTGCCAGGCGATTGGTTTACCAGTCATCTTGCGTTCTGGCCGGTTTTAAACATCAACCACCAATCGGTGACGTTTATCTTCTTACCACTATTGATCGGGCTTCGAATGACGATCTTTAAACAGATGCAACGTGCCGCACTGAAACTGTTTGCAAAGTGGGAACTGATCATTAGCGCGCTCGGGGGACTGCTATTGATTGGGTCATTCTTTTATTCGGCCGTCTTTTTGCCAGCTGTCGTTGGGTTGTATCTGTTTTACTTAATTTTGCTTGTGTGGACACGCTGGCATGACCGTCACCAGTCCTTCTGGTTTTCAAAGGTCGACCGCGGTGTGCGAGTGCTAGGTATCAAGCCTGAAACACCAGCTGCCAAGATGGCAATCAATACCGGCGACATCATTGTGGAATGTAACCACGAACCGGTCAACTCTGAAACTGAATTTTACGAAGCACTGTTACTGAATTCAACATACTGTCACCTGCGGCTGCAAACGCCTCAGGGAGATTTGAAGGTCACGGAAACGGCCATCTTTGCGGGATCACCCCATGAAATCGGAATCGTTGTTTTTCGTGACGCGACCCATTAAAATACAACTGCACCATTAACGTTGCCGCTCTGTTGTTAGGATTTTCGCCTAGGAGGGCCCTATGCAAAAGATTTTAGTTGTTGATGATGAACCAGCAATCGTAACGTTACTGAGTTATAACCTGACCCAGGCGAACTACGATGTCGAGACCGCGATGAACGGCAACGATGCGCTGGCACTTGCGACGAGTCAAACGTTCGATGCCATCTTGCTCGATCTCATGTTACCGGGCATGGATGGCGTGGAAGTGACGCGCAAATTACGCCAGGAACGAATTGCGACCCCAATTATTATGATTACGGCTAAAACGGATGAATTTGATAAAGTATTTGGATTAGAGATCGGCGCGGATGATTACATTACAAAGCCTTTAGTCCCAGAGAAGTCATTGCCAGACTTAAGGCAGCGTTACGGCGCTACCAGAACGTCCCAGAAGACTTCGCCACAAGTTTGACCTCTCAAATGATTCAGATTGGCGACATTGTGATCGATACGGCCAAAGTAACGGTGAGACGCCGCGGCGAGCGGTACAGTTGACACCCAAGGAGTACGAGTTGCTCTTGTACTTAGCGAAACGCCCGCATCAAGTTTTAAAACGCGACCAGTTGCTGGAGGGCGTTTGGGGGTTTGACTATGCCGGTCAAACGCGAATGGTGGACGTGCATATGTCTCATCTGCGCGATAAGTTGGAACCGGACCCTAAGCACCCAATTTACTTAAAGACGGTTCGGGGCTTCGGTTATCGGCTTGAGGCCCCGCTTCATGATTAGACGGGGACTTTCAGCCTATGCGATTTTTCTCGCGAGCGACCTTGTCATTAGCTGGCTGATCATTGGCATGGTGTTGCACGAGACGTTGTCACTGACGCAGTGGGGTCAAATTTTGACCGTTAATTTGGTGATTGCAATTGTGGAGATGCTGGCTGCCGTCAGAGTGTTACGGGTGCGCGAACAAAAAATTGCGGCCATGACGCGTAAAGTCCAGGGGATGTTGCAAAATGAAGAACCAGCGCACATTCTATTGAAGAAGACGGATCCTTATTATGACTTGACGATGACGATTAACCAGCTGCAGACACATCAACAACAATTGTTGCGGGAAAAGGCCCAACAGGGAGAAGAGTTGAAACTGTTGCTGTCCTACCTGCATTGGGGTGATGGTGATCGACAACTACCGAAAAGTTGAATTAGCGAACGCGGCGATGGCTGAGTTGTTGCAGGTGCCGATCAGTCCGCACCGGCACCCGTTTGCCCAAGATATTCAGCAGTACGAACTGGTGGCACTGATCAACAAAGTCTTTGAGGATAAGGAGACTCGGCGGCAAGTGATTACGCTACCGGGGATGCCCACCGAAAAAAAGGTTGAGGCGACGGTGGTGTATACATCCACGAGTGAGGACTTTTTCCAGATTCTGGTGCTGCTCTATGATATTACTGAGATTTTTACCGTTGAGCAGATGCAAATGGACTTCTTAACGAATGCCTCGCATGAATTAAAGACGCCGGTCACGGCGATTAACGGCTTTGCTGAAACTTTGCTGGACGGGGCAAAGGACGATCCAGCAATTCTTGATCAATTTTTGAAGATCATTCAACAAGAGAGTCAGCAGCTATCGGAACTGGTTCAGGATATTTTGTCGCTGTCACGCATTGAGTCTCAGTCGGTGACCCAACACGACCTCACGAGGGTGCACTTGGGCGCCATGATCGATGACCAGTTTAAAGTGTTGCAACAATTGGCAGAGATGAAGCACGTGACCCTGATCAATCAAGTTGCTGATGACGTTCAGGTCGTGACGGATCAGAGTAAGTGTATCGAAGTCCTAAAAAATCTGCTGTCAAATGCAATCAAGTACAATCGTGAAGGGGGCCAGGTCACCGTTCGTTTTGAGCAAACGGCAACAAGTTGGACTCTGCATGTGGCTGACACCGGAATCGGCATCAGCCAAGACGACCAATCCCGGATTTTTCAGCGCTTCTATCGTGCTGACAATTCACGAACCAAACAGGTTGTCAGCGGGACGGGACTCGGACTGGCCATTGTCGCGGAATTGGTTTCAGCGATGAAGGGGACAATTAATGTCCAGAGTCAACGCGGTGTTGGGAGCACGTTTGATGTGATCTTTCAACGACTGCAATTGGACGAGTAAACGTCTGGAATAAGTTTGAGTCACATGGTCAACCTAGAAAATGAGGTGGCATCTGTCATGAAGTCTTAACCGACTTCATGGCAGATGCTATTTGATGGTCCGAAAACTAACGAGAGTTGTTTTAAACGGATGAAGTGTTAACACTCAAAATAAAATTCAAAAATAGGGAAAATACTATTACATCAGCGTTTACAGCAATAGTTTGCTCACTCATTTTCAAAAATCTTTACACAACCTTTACATAGATATGTAGTAGACATTTACAATCGACCGATATACTTAAACCTGAATAAGAGAGGGTGACGGGAATCGGCCAGTTTTCCGAAACTCGTTTCAACATGGTCACTAAGAATTGCGTTTAAAAAGCGTGCTTGGCGAATTGCAGGGAAGCACGGGAGGTTGCGGAGATGAAAAAACGTTGGCTAGCAAGTTTACTGGTGGTCATTGTGATCGTACTTGGAATTGTTGGGTATCAGCATCGTCAAGTGAGTCAGGCGGACATGTCGATTACGGCAGTGGGGTCTACGGCGTTGCAGCCGCTCGTTGAAGCAGCCGGCGAAGACTATAGCGGCAGTCGACTTGGCAGCTTCATTAACGTGCAGGGTGGCGGTTCCGGGACGGGATTGAGTCAGGTCCAGGAAGGTGCAGTGGAAATCGGCAATTCGGATGTTTACGCCGAGGAGCAAAAGGGCATTCGGGCCGCTAATCTCGTTGATCATCGGGTCGCCGTTGTCGGCATTACGCCCATTGTGAATCGACAAAACGGCATCACCAACCTCACCACCAGGCAACTGATCGCGATTTTTACCGGAAAAGTGACGAACTGGCGTGAGGTTGGCGGCCGCAATCAAAAAATTGTGATCATTAATCGGGCGCAGGGGAGCGGTACCCGGGCAACATTTGAAAAATGGGCGCTCAATGGCCGACAAAGTAAACCAGCTCAGGAACAGGATTCATCTGGGATGGTCCGGCAAATTGTGGCAACCACACCGGGGGCCATTAGTTACGTTGGGTTCTCCTACGTGAATAATACGGTGCAAGCCGTCACGCTTAACCACGTCGCGCCAACGGATGCAAACGTTGAGACGAATAAATGGCCGATTTGGTCCTATGAACATATGTATACGCAAAAGCACCCCAATCAGTTAACACAGAGATTTATTGCCTACGTCCGATCCACACATGTGCAACACACGCTGGTACGGCAGTTAGGCTATATCAGTATGGATCAGATGCAGGTGACCCGGTCAGTCAATGGCCAGATTCAGAAAGTCGAGGGAAGTCATGAATAAACAGTTAGGCGAACAACTGCGAAAACGATCCAAGGCCGCCTGGTTAGAGCGAATCGGGAAGACCGTCAGCTTTTCCGCGTTAGCGCTGATCACGATCACCGTATTTGCCATCATCATTTTCGTGGCGTCAAAGGGGCTAGCGACGTTTTTTGATAACCACGTGAGTCTGTGGCAGTTTCTAACGGATAAAAATTGGAATCCAACGATCACCGATAGCAAGGGTCGTCCTGAAGTTGGCGCGTTGCCGATGATTACGGGGTCGTTTATCGTCACTTTCCTATCTGCATTGCTGGCAACCCCGTTTGCAATCGGCACCGCTATTTTCATGACGGAGATCTCGCCAAAACGCGGGGCACGCATTCTGCAGCCAGTTACTGAGCTGCTGGTTGGAATCCCATCCGTCGTTTACGGGTTTATCGGCTTAACTGTCGTGGTGCCAGTCATTCGGACAATCTTTGGCGGAAGCGGGTTTGGGATTCTCTCCGGGACCTTTGTGTTGTTCGTCATGATCCTCCCGACGGTCACATCCATGAGTGTTGACGCGCTGAAGGCGGTGCCGCGATACTACCGTGAAGCCGCGCTGGCATTAGGCGCCACGCGTTGGCAAACGATATATAAGGTCATTTTACGCGCCGCAACGCCTGGTCTTCTCACAGCAATCGTTTTTGGGATGGCGCGAGCGTTTGGCGAAGCGTTAGCTGTTCAAATGGTGATCGGGAACGCCGCTTTGATGCCAAGTAGTTTAGTGTCGCCGTCTTCAACGTTAACGTCGGTCTTAACGACGGGAATCGGCAACACCGTCATGGGATCGTTAGCGAACAACGCGTTGTGGTCGCTTGCGCTGGTCCTGCTGGTGATGTCGTTGATCTTTAACTTGATTGTTCGTTTGATTGGTCGGAAGGGAGCGCTGCGAAAATGAAGCCGAAAACAGCAAATAAGATTGCGACTGGTGTCCTCTACGGGATTGCCGGCACCATCGTTTTAATTTTGGCCGCGTTACTGGGGTACATCATCATTACCGGATTACCGCACATTTCCTGGCACTTTCTCACGACCCCGTCAAAAGGCGTTTACAGCTGGTGGTGGGATCGGGATTCAACTCTTTAACTCGTTTTATTTGTTGATTCTAACGTTACTAATTTCATTTCCCATCGCTCTGGGTGCCGGTATCTACTTAAATGAATACGCCCCAAAAAATGCGATGACAAGTTTAATTCGAACGGCGATCGAGATCTTAAGCTCACTTCCGTCAATTGTTGTCGGGTTGTTTGGTTTCTTGATCTTCGTTGTCCGGTTTGGTTTTGGATTCTCCATCCTATCTGGGGCCTTCGCGCTAACGTTCTTTAACTTACCCCTGCTGACGCGCAGTATTGAAGAGGCGCTGGCTGCTGTGCCAGAGACGCAGCGCGAGGGTGGCCTAGCATTAGGCTGTCACGCTGGGAAACTGTGCTTCATATTATTTTACCCGCGGCATTGCCAACGATTTTGACCGGTGTCATTCTCAGTGCTGGCCGGATTTTTGGTGAAGCAGATGCTCTGATTTTTACGGCGGGACAGAGCGCACCCGCGTTAGACTTTGCAAACTGGAATCCGTTTGATATCAGCAGTCCCTTGAATCCGATGCGCCCGGCAGAAACCTTGGCTGTCCACATTTGGAAAATTAATTCCGAGGGGATCATGCCAGATGCAAAGGCCGTTTCGTCAGGGGCTTCCGCAGTCTTAGTAATTGCGGTCCTACTCTTTAACCTTTCGGCACGCTACATTGGCCGGCGGCTCTTTAAAAAATTGACTGCGGCTGATTAGGGTGACAGTCACCCTTTATTCTTGAAATTGGGGCATTTAAATGTTTATTAATCCAACGAGTCAGCATCAACATAACGACAATACGGCCTGGCTTGATCGCAATATCGTCGCCCCTGAGGCAACGTCCGAGTCTCCAGTCGTGCTGGAAACGAAAAATATGCATGTGTTCTACGGTGAAAATGAGGCACTGTATGAAGGTGACCTGCAGTTTTTAGAACACAAGATCACCGCGCTAATTGGGCCAAGCGGCTCTGGAAAGTCGACCTATCTGCGCTCACTAAATCGGATGAACGATAACGTGGCGAAAGTAACGGGGCAGATCATGTACCGCGGTGTTGACGTGAATCAGCCGGACATTGACGTGTATGAAATGTGGCGGCGAATCGGGATGGTGTTTCAACGCCCGAACCCGTTTGCAAAATCGATCTATGACAACATTGTGTTTGCCCTGCGCCGGCGAGGTATCACCGATAAACACCAGCTGGATGAAATTGTTGAAACAAGCTTGAAACAAGCCGCCATTTGGGATGAAGTCAAGGATAAACTCAATCAAAGTGCGCTGGCACTTTCCGGTGGTCAGCAGCAGCGACTGTGCATTGCACGGGCCATTGCCATTAAACCTGATATCCTGCTGCTAGATGAACCCGCCAGCGCGCTAGATCCCGTTTCCACAAGTCAGTTGGAGAACACGCTGCTGCAGTTGAAAAAACAGTACACCATTATTATTGTGACCCATAACATGCAACAGGCAGCCCGCATCAGTGACTACACGGCTTTTTTTAATCTCGGTCGGGTCCTGGAGTACGATGAAACATCAACTATTTTTACCTCGCCGAAGGTACAGCTGACGAACAATTACGTTGCCGGTGATTTTGGATAGGAGGCGTTACGATGACGGCATTAATTTCAACGCAGGATCTGCACGTTTATTATGGTAATAACGAAGCACTAAAGGGCATCACATTAGATTTTCCAGCGAAGGGCATTACCGCATTGATCGGTCCCTCTGGTTCTAGTAAGTCAACTTACTTGCGCACGTTAAATCGGATGAACGACCTGATTCCTAACGTGACGATCACCGGTAAAGTCACTTTTAAAGGGCAGGACATCTATGCCCCACAAACGGATATGGTCAACCTTCGAAAAGAAATTGGCATGGTGTTTCAACAGCCCAACCCATTTCCCTTTTCAATTTATGATAATGTCGCGTTTGGCGTGAAAATCGCGGGTAAGGTGGCGAAAGAAAAACTGGACGAAATCGTTGAAACGAGTCTGCGTGAAGCCGCAGTTTGGGACGAAGTGAAAGACCACCTGCATGAGAGTGCGTTATCCTTATCGGGCGGTCAGCAGCAGCGGGTCTGCATCGCACGTGTTCTGGCGGTGTCGCCTGAAATTATTTTATTAGACGAGCCGACCAGTGCACTCGACCCAATTTCAAGTAGTCAAATTGAAGCGACTTTGCTAAAATTAAGAACCAACTATACGATCATCACGGTGACCCATAACCTTCAGCAGGCATCCCGGATTGCTGACCGGACCGTTTTCTTTATGGACGGGGAGGTTGTGGAAGCTGATGACACCAAGCGGATCTTTATGAACCCCGCGAAGAAAGCAACCGAAGACTACATTAGCGGCCGATTCGGCTAGCGGAGGAGGCACGTGATGCGACGACTTTTCGATGATGAATTAGATGAACTTGATAACGGGTTTACCGAAATGGGGGTCCTGGTCAGCCACACGGTTCAAAAGGCAGTGGCAGCGTTTATCAACCATGACCGGGAGGCGGCCCAGCAGATCATTGACGAAGACCACCAGATCAATGACCGTGAGATTGAATTGGAGGCCAAGTCCTTTGAAATGATTGCCCTGTACCAGCCAGTCACAACCGATTTACGCGAGGTGGTCACCATTTTAAAGGCGGTGTCTGATTTAGAACGGGCTGGCGACCATGCCCGCAACATCGCTCACGCAACGATTTATGTTAAGGGGCAGCACCGCGCACCAGAGGTTGAGAGTCTCCTGGCCTCGATGGGGGAGCAGACCACTGAAATCGTGAAGCAGGCCATTCAAGCGTATGTCAACAAGGACGACCAGGCGGCGCGCGACCTTGTGACTATCAATAACCACCTGGCAACGATCAACGACCATATTTTACATGAGGTATACACCCAAGCTCAGGCGGACAGCAACGTGATCCTTGCCGTCATGAAGTACAGTGCCGTTGCCGCCGATCTATTGCGCATTGCGGATTACATGATCAACGTTGGCGAGTTGATCGTTTACTTGAAGACTGGTCAGATCGTTGAACTAAAGCTGATGAATAATTCAGAGGATTAGCGTGGGTAGGAATACTTTTCGATAGTCAATTGAATGTTTATTGTATAGGTCTTCTCAACATTAGACGACCGGTTGCGTGCACGAGAAAATCTATCGACCGGCTAAGTGGCCCAATCACTTTAAACAGAGTATGTGCTGATTTCGCCAACAATCGCTGCTAAACTTTATGACAGTAATATTTCGACCGATTGCCAAGTTAGCCTGTAGCATTTATCTTGTGCGGTTCATAGCACTTTTCTAACTTTTCGTAAATAGTGACTATATTTTGCCTTGCAGCGTAGTGGAGCCGTTCGGCATTGCAGGCTCTGTGGTTGTCTGTGGTTGTTAGCGGCCGTCTTTTGGCCGATTACGAACACGGGAGATGTAGGAGATCCTTGAATTTCTGCCAAGACATTCACTAGCTCCCCGGAGCGACCCACTTCAGCCTGCAGGGCCGAACGGTGCAACGAAGCGGTATATGAGCACAACCTGTAACAAAAAATTAAACGATAGTTCAGGGCTGGGGGCTTGCTTTCAGCCCTTTATTTCTCTATTCTGGTAACAGAAAGTTCTCATAGAACTCGTTTAAGAAATGAGGTGGACAAATGAGTCAACATCGACGTTTAACACGGTCGTCCAATAAAATCATTAGCGGAGTCCTTGGCGGCATTGCCGAGTACTTTGGTTTTAGTGCGACTATCCTACGAGTCGTTTTCGTGATTTTGACGATTTACCCGGGACACATTTTATTTGGGCTGCTGGTTTATCTGCTTTTAATGACGGTGATCCCACGGGATACGAGTCATCATGATTCCAATCAACCCCACAATCCGTTCAGCGGATTTGGTGGGTTTGGCGGCGGTTCTGGGAAACAACCGCGTAAGACACTGCATGATGTTTCCGAAGATGATTCTGATGAAAGATGAGTGAAGTAGATGAAATTTTGGGGTCGCATATTAGTGAACGCGGTGTTGTTCATCGCGCTCGCTGGTTTTTTCCACAGTAGTTTTTACGTGGCCAGTATTTGGATCGCGCTGCTTGCCAGTGTGGTGCTCGCCATTCTCAACGCGGCAGTCAAGCCCTTTTTGATCCTGTTGTCGTTGCCGATAAACGTTGTGACCTTAGGCTTGTTTAGTATTGTCATTAATGGATTTCTCCTACAGTTGACCGCCTTTTTTGTGGGCAATAACTTTCGCTTTTCTTCCTTTGGCATGTCCATGCTGATTGCCGTACTGATGTCGCTTTGTAATGCGATTATTTCAAGCTTCATTGGTGGCCGGTCACGGGATTGATGTAAGAGCTATCATTAGAGGGGCGAAAAGTGATACACTAAACTTTAATAGTGTGACAAGGAGGGATTCAAATGGCAGATAGCGTGACGGTTGCTGACTTAGTTGATAATATTCGACTAGACGTGCTGTACGGCGAAGATTTGCTAGCCGACCGCAAGATAACGACCAGCGACATTTCACGGCCCGGCTTGGAACTGACGGGGTACTTTAACTATTATCCAGCCAAACGGGTCCAGTTACTCGGAATTACCGAAACGTCCTTTGCGAAGGGCATGACAAGTGATGATCTATTGCAGGTCATGCGTCAGATGTGTCAACCAGAGACACCGGCGCTTGTGATCTCAACACAACTTGAACCGCCGGAGGAGTTGCTTCAGGCGGCGCAAGAATCTAAAATTCCAGTTTTAGGGACAAAGATGACAACGTCACGAGTCCTCAGTAACATGACCAACTATCTTGAAGGCAAATTGGCTGAACGCCAGTCGCTTCATGGCGTGCTGGTTGACATCTACGGTGTTGGGGTCCTGATTACCGGTGACTCTGGCGTTGGTAAGAGTGAAACCGCGTTGGAACTCGTTAAACGTGGTCACCGCCTAATTGCGGATGATCGGGTAGAAGTCTACCAACAAGATGAGCAGACGTTAGTGGGGCAAGCCCCCGCAATCTTAGCGCATCTGCTGGAAATTCGGGGGATCGGCATCATCGATGTCATGAACCTGTTTGGGGCCGGTGCCGTTCGAAGTGAGACCGATATTGATCTCATTGTGCACCTAGAATCCTGGTCGCCCGACAAGAAATTTGATCGGCTGGGTAACGGTGATGAAACGCAAAAGATCTTTGATGTGATCGTGCCGAAGATTTCGATCCCAGTTAAGACTGGGCGAAATATAGCCATCATCATTGAAGCGGCCTCCATGAACTTTAGAGCGCGCTCCATGGGGTACGATGCAACGAAGGTCTTTGATGATAACCTTAACCGGCTTATCAAACAAAATTCAAAAAATAATAAGTGAGGGGTGGCACCTTGAGAGGAATGTTAGCCGCATTAAATCCAATTGCCTTTCATTTGGGGCCGATCCAGGTTCACTGGTACGGCATTTTTATTGCGAGTGCAGTTGTGATTGCAGTCACCCTGGCTGTGCGAGAAGGTAAGCGTCGCGGGATCGACCCCGACGATATTTATGACATGATCCTGTGGGCGTTGCCCGCAGCCATCATCGCAGCCCGGCTGTACTACGTTGGGTTTGAATGGTCCTACTACTCGCAGCATTTAAACCAGATCATTGCGGTCTGGGACGGCGGGATCGCCGTTTATGGGTCACTGATCGGGGCGGGCCTCGTGGTCTACTTCTTCTGCCGATCACGGTTCATCCCGGTCTGGCTCATGCTAGACGTTGCGGCACCGACCGTCATTATGGCACAGGGAATCGGCCGCTGGGGCAACTTCATGAATCAGGAAGCCTTTGGTCAAGTGACCAGTCTGAGCTTCCTGCAAGGGTTGCACTTACCACACTGGCTGATTGCCCAAATGTTCATTAACGGGGCGTATCGCCAGCCAACGTTTTTATTCGAATCAACTTGGGATATTTTAGGGTTTATTTTCCTGATGTCCCTGAGACATCAAAAAGGGTGGTTCAAGCAGGGTGAGATCTTCTTGGGCTACGTCATGTGGTATTCGTTTGGCCGCTTCTTTATTGAAGGCATGCGGACAGATAGCTTGATGCTGTTCGCTGACATCCGGGTATCCCAGTTGTTATCAGTCATTTTGTTTATTGGTGCAATCATCATTGTGATCTACCGGCGACGTTTGGGGAACCAAATTCCCATGTATCTTGATGGTGATCCATTTCGCAAAAAAGCCCAAGTGGCAAAAAATAAGGAGTAATTACTATGTCTGAAAAAATTGCAGTTTTAGGTGCGGGTTCCTGGGGCAGTATTTTAGCAAACTTACTCGA
The DNA here is from genome assembly GCF_001311135.1 of Secundilactobacillus paracollinoides DSM 15502 = JCM 11969. Lineage (GTDB taxonomy): Bacteria > Bacillota > Bacilli > Lactobacillales > Lactobacillaceae > Secundilactobacillus > Secundilactobacillus paracollinoides. The sequence continues at coordinate 32,165 of NZ_BBAG01000016.1, read as the reverse complement.
TGAGAACGGCAACCAGGTGTCGCTTTGGTCCTACAATTCTAAGCAAGTCGAAGAATTGAACACCAAGCACACAAACACCCACTACATCAAGGACTTTACCTATTCAGAAACCTTAATTGCTTATGTGGATCTAAAGGAAGCACTGACTGATGCAACCACGATCCTGTTTGTTGTGCCAACCAAGGCGGTGCGTGATGTGGCCAGCCAAGTCAAAACGATTTTGGCTGAGACTCACGCAAAACCAGCCTTGATTCACGCCAGCAAGGGAATCGAGCAAAAGACTTACAAGCGCGTTTCAGAAATTTTGGCGGAAGAGATTCCGGCTGAAAATCGCAGTTCAATTACAGTCCTTTCTGGGCCAAGCCACGCTGAGGACGTTGCTAAACGCGATATTACGTTGATTACGGCGGCCAGCACTGACCTGGATGCTGCTAAACATGTGCAGAACCTGTTTATGAACCACTACTTCCGGGTCTACACGAATAGTGATGTTATCGGGGTGGAGATTGCTGCCGCGCTGAAGAACATTATTGCTCTGGGTACTGGTGCGTTACGTGGCCTCGGTTATGGCGATAATGCCAAGGCGGCTTTGATGACCCGGGGTTTGGCTGAAGTTTCTCGGTTAGGCGGCTCGTTTGGTGCTAACCCGCAAACCTTTATGGGGTTGGCAGGTGTCGGTGACATCATTGTGACCGGGACCAGCTCAAATTCTAGAAACTGGCGTGCTGGTGACCAGCTCGGTCAGGGCAAATCTCTGAATGAAGTCATCAACAACATGGGCATGGTGATCGAAGGCGTTGCTACCACAAAGGCAGCCTATGAACTCGCTAAACAACGCGGCGTTGATATGCCGATCACTGAAGCCATTTACCAAGTGCTTTATGAAGGTAAGGAAATTCGGCAAGCCATTTCCGACCTAATGCAACGGGAAGGCCGCTCCGAATTTTAGGGATAGAAACAAACTACTAGACATCTTTACTGATTTATAGTAAGTTAATCACCGTATTTAACTGTCAGAATAACTGGCTAAGAGAGAAGGAAAACAGATGGCAAAACAATATGATGTAATCGTTATTGGTGCGGGACCTGGTGGCATGGCCAGTGCGTTATACGCGTCACGGGCAAACCTTTCAGTACTCCTACTTGACCGCGGCATTTATGGTGGCCAAATGAACAACACGGCGGCCATCGAAAACTACCCTGGGTTTTCATCAGTTCTCGGCCCAGACTTAGCCAAGGACATGTACGACGGCGCCACTCAGTTTGGTGCTGAATATGCTTACGGCAATGTTCAGGGTATCGAAGATCAGGCGCGGTTAAGATCGTCACCACCGATACTGAAACTTACGAAGCAAAGGCGGTTGTCTTAGCAACGGGTTCTGAATACCGTAAGTTGGGTGTTCCCGGCGAAGAAGAATATGGTGGCCGAGGTGTGTCTTACTGCGCAGTCTGCGACGGTGCGTTCTTTAAGAACCGCGAAGTTATCGTCGTCGGTGGCGGTGATTCCGCTATTGAAGAGGGTCTTTATCTGACTCAGTTGGCTTCAAAGGTGACCGTCATTCACCGTCGTGACCAATTACGCGCACAAAAAATCATTCAGGACCGGGCATTTGCTAACGACAAGATGAACTTCGTTTGGAACAGCAATGTGACCGAGGTTTTGGGTGATGACCAAAAAGTAACCGGCGTTAAAGTGGTCAACAACCAAACGAACGAAGAGACTGTTATCGATGCTAGCGGCGTCTTCATCTATGTTGCATCTTACCTAAGACGGAAGAAATTGCCAGCTTAGGCGTGACCAACGAAGACGGCTGGATCGAAACGAACGGTCAAATGGAAACCAAGGTACCTGGCGTTTTCGCCATTGGCGATGTTCGCGCTAAGGACCTTCGTCAGATCACCACTGCAGTTGGTGATGGCGGTGTTGCCGGCCAACAAGTTTTCAAGTACATTGAATCCTTGAATGACACTGGCGTTAAAGCTTAATATGAAGAATTTTAAAGAAGCCTACAGTGGATACTGTGGGCTTTTTTTGACTGGTTTTTTCCATTATTAGGTGATAGTTTGTTGTATTCCACTAATGTTGAGCTGCTTTTCAGATAAGTTAAGCATCACATTGTCTTTAGATCAAGGTCGAAGAGAATCCGCCCTCGACTGCTTATCAGAGGGTCGACAGCAAGGCTTCTTCCGATGTGCTAGTTGACAGTCATGAGTAACTAGCCAGACCATTTGCTCGCCCAAGCGACAGGCACTATAATATGTAAGAAAGATAAAACGAAATGAGGCGTTCTAATGGCAGCTCAGTTAGCAGAAACATTGAATCAACAGGTGGTCTACCAGGTTCGGGAATTGACCCACGAAAACGACGCGCAGATCTACGCGTTGCAAAAAGCAAATCAAGCGTTCTTTAGTTTGTTTATGGACCATCATTTGACCCACCAGGAAGCAGTTGCTGATTTGGATAGCGTGGCGACTCAGGCGAAGGCGAATCAAAAATACTATCTGGGCTTCTTTGACCACGATAAGCTGGTGGCCAGTTTAGATTTGATGATCGATTACCCGGGACCCAAAATTGTTTGGATAGGCCAATATCTCACCGACCCTCAGACAGTGAGCGATGCACAAAAGACAACGTTACTGGCACAAGTCTTAAAAACGCTACGTCAGCTGGCAACTCAAACGGTCCAGCTGATCTTGCCAAAACGAGATGTGACTGATCAGAAATTTTACGAGGCTTTAAAGTTTGAAGCTGTTTCTGAGACCAAGCACCGCTGGCCGGCAGTAGTGTTGACGTTGTCATTTATCAACGTCAATTATCGTAAACGTCATTGGTGGCGAAACTATGTTCGGTATGTTAGAATAGACAAGCATTGCGTAGGAAGGCAGTTGCTTTCCTACTTTTGAGTGTTTAAAAAAGGGGGATTTAGGATATGATTGAACGTCAAGAAGATCGAAGTTCGACCTGGTATCAGAATACCAGCCAACTGGTGATCAGCCGCACGCCATTGATGAATTGACCAAGGGCGTTGAAGCCGGCAAAAAGGCTCAGATCCTTTTAGGTGCCACTGGGACTGGGAAGACTTTTACGATCTCAAACGTGATCAAAAATGTCAATAAGCCGACCCTGATCCTGTCACACAACAAAACGTTGGTGGGTCAACTTTACGGCGAATTTAAGGAATTCTTACCGAACAACGCGGTGGAGTATTTCGTGAGTTACTATGATTATTACCAACCGGAAGCCTACGTGCCCTCAAGTGATACCTACATTGAAAAGGATTCTTCAGTCAACGATGAGATCGATAAGTTGCGACATTCAGCCACGAGTTCCTTGCTGGAGCGTAATGATGTGATCGTGGTGGCTTCTGTGTCTTCGATCTTTGGGTTAGGGGATCCAAGCGAGTACAAGAACCACACCGTTTCATTGCGTGTGGGTCAAGAAATTGAACGTAATGATCTGATGCGTAAGCTGGTTGACATTCAATTTGAACGGAACGATATTGATTTTCAACGGGGCCGGTTCCGTGTCCATGGTGACGTTGTTGAAATCTTCCCAGCATCACGGGATGAACGTGCGCTGCGGGTCGAATTCTTCGGTGACGAAATTGATCGGATTCGAGAAGTGGATGCTTACGGGAGAGATCATTGGTGACCGCGACCACGTGGCCATTTTCCCCGCGACCCACTTTATGACGAATGATGATATTATGGACCACGCCATTCAAGGCATTTCAGACGAACTGGATGACCGGTTGGGTGTTCTGGAAGGCGATGGTAAGTTACTGGAGGCGCAACGTCTCAAGCAACGGACGACCTACGACATTGAAATGCTGCGGGAAATGGGGTACACCAACGGCATTGAAAACTATTCGCGCTTTATGGATGGTCGTAAACCTGGTGAGCCGCCGTTTACGCTGCTCGACTTCTTCCCAAAGGACTTTTTGCTGATCGTGGACGAATCACACGTGACGATGCCGCAGGTCCGTGGGATGTATAAGGGTGACCGGTCACGGAAACAACAGCTGGTCGATTATGGTTTCCGGTTGCCAAGCGCATTGGATAACCGACCGTTAAAATTAAATGAATTCGAGAAGCACGTCAACCAAGTGATCTATATGTCCGCGACTCCTGGTGATTACGAAATGGATCAGACGAAGGATGTTGTTGAACAGATCATTCGGCCAACTGGCTTACTCGATCCAACGGTTGAAGTCCGGCCAATTATGGGTCAGATGGATGATCTGGTTGGTGAGATCAATAAGCGGATCGATGCTAACGAGCGGACATTTGTGACAACACTGACCAAGAAGATGGCTGAAGATCTGACCGATTACCTGAAAGATCTCGGTATCAAGGTCGCGTATCTGCACAGTGATATCAAGACACTTGAACGGACGCAAATCTTGCGTGATCTTCGGTTAGGTAAGTATGACGTTTTGGTGGGGATCAACCTGTTACGTGAAGGAATCGATGTGCCCGAAGTGTCACTTGTCGCCATTCTTGATGCAGATAAGGAAGGTTTCCTGCGTAACGAACGGTCACTGATCCAAACTATGGGTCGCGCTGCCCGTAACGTGCATGGGTCCGTTATTATGTATGCAGACGCGATTACCGATTCCATGCAAAAAGCGATGGATGAAACGGCCCGTCGGCGTGAAATTCAACAGAAATATAATGAAGAACATGGGATCACACCACAGACGATCAAGAAGGAAATTCGTGATTTGATCAGTGTGACGAAGACGGATGAACACAGCGGTGAAAAGGACGACTTTGTTGAAAGTGACTTTGATGCGATGAGCAGCAAGGACCAAAAGGCAATGATTGCCCGACTAGAAGATGAAATGCGGTCGGCAGCCAAGAAGTTGGACTTCGAACACGCAGCAACATTGCGTGATACCGTACTAGAATTAAAAGCAGAAATGGATGCTTAGTGAGACATTCAGGTGACTATTGATGCCGGAGGAGGATTCGCCATTTGGCAAACGATTATATTGAGATTCATGGTGCCCGAGCGCACAATTTGAAAAACATTGATGTTAAAATTCCCAAAAACAAACTAGTCGTTGTGACGGGACTATCAGGGTCAGGCAAGAGTTCCTTGGCCTTTGATACGTTGTATGCCGAGGGACAGCGCCGGTATGTCCAATCATTGTCTGCCTATGCGCGGCAATTCTTGGGTCAAATGGATAAGCCTGATGTTGACTCGATCGACGGGTTGTCACCGGCGATTTCTATTGACCAAAAAACAACGTCAAAGAACCCCCGGTCAACCGTGGGAACGGTGACTGAAATCAATGACTATTTGCGGTTGCTGTGGGCTCGGGTCGGGACCCCAATTTGTCCAAACGACGGGACCGAAATTACGAGTCAGACAGTGGAACAGATGGTCGATAAAGTTCTCTCGTTGCCTGAACGGACAAAGTTGCAGATTCTGTCACCCATCGTGCGTGAAAAGAAGGGTCAGCACAAGAAAGTCTTCGATAAGATCAAGCGTGAAGGGTTTGTACGCGTTCGAATCGATGGTGAAGTCCATGATGTTGATGAGGAGCTTGACCTGAATAAGAATCAGATGCATTCAATTGATATCGTGGTTGACCGGATCGTTGTTAAGGACGGTATTCGGTCACGACTTTTCGATTCCTTTGAAGCAGCATTACGATTAAGCGGCGGATACGCTGTCGCTGATTTAATCGATGGCGAGCCCATTTTATTTTCAGAACACTACGCTTGTCCAATTTGCGGCTTTACTGTTGGTGAATTGGAACCGCGCCTGTTCTCGTTTAACGCGCCATTTGGTGCCTGCCCAGACTGTGATGGGCTGGGGATGAAACTTGAAATCGATCCTGACCTGATTATTCCAGACGATACGAAGACGTTGAGTGAAGGGGCCGTTGCGCCTTGGAACCCATCCAGCTCTAAGTATTATCCTGATATGTTAGCTCAGGCGTGTGCCCAAGCTGATATCGACATGGATACGCCATGGAAGGACTTGTCCAAGGATGACCAGCACTTTGTGTTATACGGCTCATCAAAGGTCATGCATTTTGAATTGAACAGTGATTTCGGTGGTGTTCGGGAGACCGATACCCCGTTTGAAGGTGTCATTAACAACGTCGACCGTCGTTACCACAATGGAACCGACTTCACTCAAGGACAGATGCAGCAATATTTCCGTGAGTTAACCTGTCAAACGTGTCACGGCTACCGGTTAAACCGGAAGGCGCTGGCGGTTAAAATTGGCGGCAAGCACATTGGTGAAGTTTCTGACTTTGCCATTGGAGAAGAACTGCCATTCTTTGACCAACTGCAGTTTAGTGATCAGGATCAGACCATCGCACAACCGATCTTGAAAGAAATTCGTGACCGGTTAACCTTCTTGGAAAACGTTGGGTTGGATTATTTGACGTTGAGTCGGGCAGCGCGAACGCTGTCTGGTGGTGAGGCGCAACGAATTCGGTTGGCCACTCAAATCGGGTCAAACCTTTCTGGGGTGCTCTACATTCTGGATGAACCGTCGATTGGGTTACATCAACGTGATAATGACCGATTGATTGCTTCATTGAAGAAGATGCGTGACCTTGGCAATACCCTAATTGTCGTTGAACATGATGAAGACACCATGAAGCCGCCGATTATCTGATCGACATTGGCCCTGGCGCCGGTGAGCACGGTGGTGAAGTGATGGCTGCTGGCACGCCTAAACAGGTGATTCGAACTAAGAAATCACTTACTGGTCAATATTTATCCGGAAAGAAATTTATTCCGGTTCCGGAGACCCGGGGCAAAGGCAACGGTAAGAAGATCACGATCAAGGGCGCAGCGGAAAATAACCTCAAAGACATTGACGTTGATTTTCCACTGGGTGAATTTGTGGTGGTCACCGGGGTTTCAGGCTCTGGTAAGTCAACGCTGGTGAACACCATTCTAAAACGGGTGCTGGCACAAAAAATCAATCGTAACTCCGAGAAACCGGGGAAGTATAAGTCGGTTTCTGGGATCAAGAATATTGAAAAAGTGATTAACATTGACCAAAGTCCAATTGGTCGGACACCACGCAGTAACCCAGCCACTTACACGGGTGTGTTTAACGACATTCGCGGACTGTTTGCGCAAACGAGCGAGGCCAAGCTACGTGGCTATCAGCAAGGCCGGTTCAGTTTTAACATCAAGGGTGGCCGTTGTGAAGCCTGTCATGGCGATGGTATCTTGAAAATCGAAATGAACTTCTTGCCTGACGTGTACGTGCCGTGTGAAGTTTGTCATGGTAAACGCTATAATTCTGAAACCCTAGAAGTGGAATATAAGGGTAAGAACATTGCCGAAGTCCTTGATATGACAGTGGATCAAGCATTGGAGTTCTTTAGTGCAATCCCAAAGATCACTCGGAAGTTGCAGACGATTCATGATGTTGGGTTAGGCTATGTGTCACTCGGTCAATCAGCGACAACGTTGTCTGGTGGTGAAGCGCAACGGATGAAGCTGGCGTCTGAATTGCAGAAGAAGGCCAATGGCCAAAACTTCTACATTCTAGATGAACCAACCACTGGTCTGCACGTGGATGATATCAAACGCTTGTTGGATGTCTTGCATCGCTTAGTCGATAACGGGAACACGGTGTTGATCATCGAACATAACCTCGACGTCATCAAGACGGCTGATCACCTGATCGACCTTGGACCAGAGGGCGGCGATGGTGGCGGCCAAGTGGTCGCAACGGGAACCCCAGAAGAGATTGCAGCAGCTCCGGGAAGTTATACGGGGCAGTATCTTGGACCGATTTTGGAAAGGGATAAGGAAAGGGCAAAGAGCGTGAAGCAGGGCGCTTAAGGGGCGGAGTGTAACGGACTCTGAGCTAAAAGTCTGGTTTTGACTTTTGGCTCAGAGTCCGTTACACAGTAGCCCCTTGCCCTGCTGAACGCGTTTCAGCAGAGTGGCCAAGAAAGCAGTTGCCAGAAACTCTCTGAAGCATAAAAGCTGAGTCTAAGCTGTGGAATCACCGCCAGAGTTTGCTAAGGTGGGGGTCCCCATCTGTCTAGCGCACTGCATGCTTGTTGTATAACGCAAAATAAAAAACAAAAAGTCTGAGCAATAACGCACCTCGTTATCGTCTCAGACTTTTTTATTACAAGAGAACAGAAATCAAAACAACCGCACTCACAACCTGAACAATCAAAACGCCGCCACCAAAGTAGGCGAGTTTCCGTCCAGCCTTGATAAATGCCGCAAAATTCAATCGCAACCCAATCGCTGCTAGTGCGGTGATTTCGCACCAACTGCTCAACGAATGGGCACCACTTGAGATGATTGGCGCAAACGTCAACCAAGAATTAAGCGCACAGAGGACGATAAAACCGACCACGTACCAGGGTAATGCCCGTTTTGCGCTATCCACCATACTGACCGACTGTTGGTCAGCGGGCTGGTGATGCCGGTGAATTTGACTGAAAATCAGAACAACGGCGATCAACATGATGATTCGCAAAATCTTAAACAGTGTTGCAAAGGTCGTTGTTTCCTGATTGACCATTGTGGCGCTGGCAATCACTTGACCAACGGATTGCACGGTACCACCAATTAGGGCGCCACGGAGAAAATTACTGTGGTGAAAGGCTAACAGGCTGATAAGGGGCAGGGTGAGCATTAGCACAGTCCCCATGAGATTAACAAGGGTGATGGCGAGTCGTTTATCATCGTCTTTGGCCTCGATGGTTGGGGCAATAGCAGCAATGGCTGATGAGCCGCAAACGGCGTTGCCACCTGCCATCATTAGGGTCATCCCTTCAGAAAAATGGAGTCGTTTACCCAAAATGAGTGCGAAGCCGATCGTAATCGTCATCTGTAATAAAATAAACGCGATCCCGCCTAATTTTAATTGCTGAATCGTTTGAAATGTAATGGTGGCACCCAGCAGCATCACGGAATATTCTAAAAGGCGTTTTTCCGACCAGGCAGTTCCACTGTACCACATCGGCTGACGAATAACTGTGTTGCCAAGCAGGACACCAATCAGCAACGCCACGGTTGGCGCACCAATCCCCTTAATGAGGTCAGCGTTGACCCACTGACTAATAGTTGCAATTAAAAAACTTAATCCAAAACCCGGTAGTACGGCACGTACAGGCTTCATATCAATCTCTCCCTCAATAGTAAGTTCTCTCTAAGACACTTCGTTAGTATACCGGGATTGTTGTGATTAATGAAATACTGATTTATAATATAAACTATTAAGAACTTTAATAGAAAGGCGAGCGTGTATGGAGCGAGACGTGCAAACATTTATGACCGTGTATGAGACGCGAAATTTTTCCGTGGCCGCAAAACAGTTATTTATTTCTCAGCCCAGCGTTTCGGTGCAGATCAATCGATTGGAACAGACCTTAGACATGACGCTATTTGTCCGTAATGGGCGGCGACAGGTTCAACCCACACCAGCTGCGGATCAGCTTTACCTGCCTATAAGCGGCTCGATGAAGAGTGGCAACAGACTTTCATGGCAATCAAACAACTGAGTGAACATCCTCAGATGCCAGCACCGATCGGGTTTTCACAAACGACGGCCGTGACCGTGATGCCGATGCTGATGCAGCAACTTTTACCGCATAGTGAATATCAATTTGAGGTGCGAACGATGAATTCAGAGGCCGTTCTAAACGGGATTGTTTCCCATGAACTCGCTTATGGTTTGATTGAAAAGCCCATGCTCGCAGATGCTGTTCGTCAGACCGAGTTGCCTGGCGATCAACTGGTGTTGGCGGGCGACCCCACGACAGATTTGTGGTTGTTGCGTGAGGCGGGTTCCGGAGTTCGGCACTATACGGATGCTTATCTGCGTGAACAGGGCATTACACCGACCCATACACTGGTAGTTGATACCAACCAGAGTATTATGGGGCTGTTGCAGGCGGGGATCGGGGAAACGATATTTGCTAAAGCGTTAGTGCCAGCTGGGGTGCCATCTGCAGAAATTGGGGCGAAATATCACCGGCACTTTTATCTGATTGGCCTTGAACAACAGCCTAACACAACGTTGCGTCGCCTGAGAGACCTGATCGAGGCCACACTTAAATCACCAGATTCTAACTGATTGTTGGTTTATTAAAAATTCATCGCAATGCTTGCAACATCGCTTGTGTTAGCGCTTTTAAATCGGTATGATGGATTTAGAATAGGGAAGAAAACGAGGTGAGTGTCATGTTTAGTATGCGTCCTAAATGGGGTTTTGACTGGCATGAATTAATTACGGGTATCTTATTCATTCTGGCGGCCCTGGTCCTAGTATTCGAACCAAATATTGGCATTACGGCATTGGCCGTTGTCTTTGGCTTTGTTGCCATTATTAGTGGGTTAACCACGATCTCAGGTTTTTCGAAGTTGCGAGAGTTAGTTGGTAACGTCGCAATCTTTGCACTGGTCATTGGTATTATTGACCTTCTGATCGGACTATTATTTATCATCAAGCCAACCAGCGGCATTATGACCATTGGCTATCTGTTTACGTTCTGGTTCATCTAGATTCGATTGAACGGTTGTTGGTGATCGGTCATCTACGCCAGTTTGGTACCGGCTATTACTGGGTGTCCATGCTTTTGGATATCCTATCGTTGCTCGTCGGAATCTTGCTGTTGGTAAATCCAATTGTGGCGGCGTTCTCGTTGACCTGGATGATTGCGTTCTACCTGGTTATTTTTGGGATCAACGCTGTTGTATTAGCTTTTGCACGGCGATAATTTCAGTTAAATGAATTAGGTCTCACTACCAGGAACTCGCTTCCGCAGTGTTGACTAGAAAAAGAATCTCTATGATATTAGTCTCTTAATATCGTAGGGATTCTTTTTTGATTTCAGATTAAGGCTCGGTCAAAAATCGTTTTCTTGAATTTGCTAGTTTTTTTAGTTGTATGCTTCCTGGTATTTACGGTGACCGTGTTGTGTAGGGGAGATAGGTGTTTAATAAGCGACTCTGGTTAAAAAGTCAGGCCACAATAGAACTCACTTTTGCTTACGCAGTAGCCCTCAAAACGCCTTGCTCCACACTCTTCGCACACCCGGCCCCCCATTGTAAATGACACACCAGGTATGTTACACTGTAAGTCTTAGTGTAGACAGACAAATGATGGGAGAATGCCATGACTGATAATGAAAAAATTCAACTCGTCATTATTTCAGGGATGAGCGGTGCCGGCAAAACCGTCGCCATGCAAGCTTTTGAAGATTTAGGGTACTTTTGTATCGATAACATGCCGCCGTCGTTAATGACGAAGTTCTGGGAACTCGTTCAAGAATCCGGTAACATCAAAAAAGTTGCAGTAGTGATCGATCTGCGGTCACGGGCCTTTTACGATGAAATCATGCAAATGACGAAGGATATTGCCGACCTGACGCTATCTGATTTAGGCCAGGTCGTTTTCCTTGAAGCTGACGACGAGACCCTGGTTTCGCGCTACAAGGAGACCCGGCGCTCCCATCCGCTGGCCCGCAATGGTCGGGTGGTCGATGGTATCAAGGCGGAGCGGAAACTGCTGGCGCCATTAAAGCAGGCTGCGCAGCTTGTGTTAAATACATCCAAGTTGACGCCGCGTAATTTACGGGAAGAGATTTTCCATAGTTTTGAGACGGGAGACACGGAGACCTTTCATATTGAACTCATGTCGTTTGGCTTTAAATACGGATTGCCGATCGATGCCGATATTGTGATGGACGTCCGGTTCCTGCCAAACCCGTACTACCTGCCAGAATTGCGGCCGCAAACAGGGAAGGATAAACCGGTCTACGATTACGTCATGGAACAACCAGAGACTGAGCAGTTCTATCAGCAATTTTTAGGACTGTTGCAGACCACCCTTCCCGGATACAAACGTGAAGGTAAAACGAATTTAACTGTTGCCATCGGCTGTACAGGTGGTCAGCACCGTTCTGTGGCGTTAGCAGAACGACTGGGCAATGATCTCGGGGAACAATATCCCGTTCATGTGACCCACCGTGATATTGAAAAACGAAAGGACTCACACTAAATGAGAAATGAGGAACGTCGTCGGCCCAAGATCGTTGTTATGGGTGGTGGGACAGGCTTGCCCGTCATCTTACGCAACCTTAAGGACCAGGATGTCGACATTACCGCGGTCGTCACTGTCGCGGATGATGGCGGCTCATCCGGAATTATTCGCAACTACGTAAACGTGGTGCCGCCTGGCGATATTCGAAACGTCATCGTGGCACTATCGGGGTTACCAAAATTGGAACTAGATCTGTTCCAATATCGGTTTGATAGCAAGGACCAATTCTTTGCGGGTCATGCCATCGGTAACCTGATCATTGCAGCTTTGTCAGAAATGCGCAGCGGTATCTTTGGTGCGGTCCAGGAATTATCCGCAATCATGAAGGTCGACGGCCATATTTATCCAGCCGCCAACGAGCCGCTTGAACTCAACGCAGAGTTTTCTGACGGGACTACGCTGACGGGAGAGTCTGAAATAACGGCCGCCCATAAACTGATCAAACACGTCTGGGTCACGCCCAGTAATAAGGACGGTGAGGAGCCGGAAGCTGTTCAAGAGGTTATCGATGCCATCATGACGGCCGACCAGATCGTCCTTGGCCCTGGGAGCCTATTCACCAGTATTTTGCCGAACTTAATGATCGGTAACGTGGGGGATGCCCTTCGGCGGACACCTGCAGAGGTCATTTATATCTGCAACATCATGACGCAAAAGGGTGAAACTGAGAAGTTTACGGATGCGGATCACGTCCGGGTACTCAACGACCATTTGCAGCAGAACGTCATCAACACGGTGCTGGTCAACACGCAAAAAGTGCCCGATGAGTATATTGATTACCAGCGCTGGAACGAAATGTCGCGCCAGGTCAATCACGATTTTAAAGGGTTACGTGAACAGGGGTGCCGAGTCGTTTCCGCCGACTTTTTGGAGTTGCGGGACAACGGGGCCTTTCATAACGGCGAATTGGTCGTTAACGAACTCATGAATTTATTGGGGCAGGTTGATTCACGAAATGCCGAGGGGAGGTAACGCCATTGTCATATGCCAGTGATGTCAAAAAAGAATTGACAACGTTAGAAGTCCACCGGGAGAATGCGAAGGCTGAGCTGATTGCGCTGATTCGGATGAACGGCGCAATGTCACTTGCCAACCACCATTTTGTTTTAAATATTCAAACGGAAAATCCCGCTATTGCGCGGCGCATTTACCAGCTATTAAAACAGTTTTATGATCTGGAAAGCGAACTGCTGGTTCGGCGGAAAATGAAACTAAAGAAAAACAATCTGTACATCGTGCGGGTCAATGCCGGCTCTGAAATGGTGCTGAAAGATCTTGGCATCTTTAAGGATGGCCAATTGATTGAAGAAGTCCCAGCCAGTTTATTTGAAAACGACGGCCAGGTTCGCTCCTATTTACGAGGGGCCTTTCTCGCAGGCGGGTCGGTTAACAATCCCGAAACGTCCCGGTACCATCTCGAGATATACTCTCTGTATGAGGGGCACAACGAGATGATTGCGAACATGATCAACAAGTACGATCTAAACGCGCGCACAACAGCTCGTCGCGGTGGGTTTATCACCTATCTAAAAGAGGGGGAGCGTATCGCAGACTTTCTGTCCCTGATTGGGGCCACAAGCGCCATGCTGAAGTTCGAAGACGTTCGGATCATGCGTGACATGCGTAACTCGGTCAACCGGTTAGTCAACTGCGAGAACGCCAACCTTGATAAGGTCGCAAATGCGTCAAGTAAGCAGATTGAAAACATCAAGTTTATTGATGAGATGGTTGGTCTCGGTCAGTTGCCACCGAAGTTACGCGAAGTGGCAGAGGTTCGGTTAGCCAACAAGGAAGTCAGCCTTAAGGAACTCAGCACAATGATTCCAAGCGGTGCCATTTCGAAATCTGGTATCAATCATCGGTTACGTAAAATCAATGAGTATGCGGATAATTTGCGCGGGGCGGAAGCTATCTAGAACGTGGAGAAGGACGGCGTTACCATAATAGGGAATCGCATCCGCGCTGCACCAGCTGATACAAGCCAGCAACCTTAGAAATTATTAACCAGTAAAAAGATGACCCAGCAAGGCGCTGGATCATCTTTTTTTGAATTCAGATTAAAAATCGCACAAAAAAACGAACCAGACAAATGTCTGATTCGCAAAGGTGCGTTTACTTACGGTCTTTTGAGCTGGTCATGATGGCATCGATCAGACCATAATCCACAGATTCTTGTGCGGATAAGTAGTGGTCACGTTCAGTGTCAGCGTTGATTCGTTCAATTGGTTGACCGGAGTTGTCAGCTAAGATCTTGTTGATCAATTTACGAGTCTTCAAGATTTCAGTAGCTGCAATTTCAATTTCAGTTTGTTGGCCTTGAGCACCACCAGATGGTTGGTGAATCAAGACTTGTGAGTGAGGCAAAGCAAACCGCTTGCCCTTGGTACCTGAAGATGCCAAGACACTGGCCATTGAAGCAGCCATGCCCATAACGATCGTTTGAACATCAGATTGGATGAAGTTCATCGTATCGTAAATGGCCATCCCAGAGGTAACCACACCACCAGGAGAGTTAATGTAAAGGTAAATATCTTTCGTTGAATCTTGCGCGTCCAAGAACAAAAGTTGGGCGATGATGGCGTTGGCCATGTCGTCTTCAATTGCACCGGAGAGCATGATAATTCTGTCCTTTAATAGGCGAGAGTAGATGTCGTAAGCACGTTCGCCACGGCTGGACTGCTCAATAACTGTTGGGACTAAGTTCATAGCTTTGCAGCCTCCTTATTTCGCTGTATTGTTAGTTTAATCTTGCTAACTGATTTGTAGTTTAACCCAATGGTCAAAAAAGGTCAAACAAAAAGGCCTCACTTTTGTGACCGTTAGTTAGCAGAATGAAACCAGCTGCATCTAGAATACCATAAAACGAGGCGAGACGGGCATTGGATTACTTAGTGGCCTGACCAGTTTTGGTCAGGCTACTGTGTGAGCTCGCCAGCTAATCAGACAAATAAGTGAAATTCATTGGATAACTGTCGAGATCGACAAGGTGGGCAGATAAATTAAAAAATAATTAGTGAAAACAATAGCAATCTCTTGACTTAACGTTTAAAATCAGTTATTATTACCACATCGTAAGGATAATCAATTTATGTTTTATATGTTGATTGCATTGCTATAACACACTTTTCTGAAAGAAAGCCTGCCGCTCACAGACTTCTTTTTTTATTACTTCCATTTGTGATTATATTAACTTGACGACTCAACCTAATTAAAACCTAAGGGAATATTCAACTGGAAGACTGCTAGTAAATTGAATAATAAATAAGCTTGAGACTGTAAATCTGCCTTTGACGAGGGAGGCAACTGGCGAAACCCAACGCAAAAAATAGGAAGCTAACCAGCTGGTTAGCTTCCTTGCACCGCTTTGTTCTCTTATGCGCCCGGAGGAATCGAACCCCCATTTCAAGAACCGGAATCTTACGTGCGATCCATTACACTACGGGCGCAACACGTTCATGTCCTTTCGAACACTAAATTACTATAACTGAAATTGGATAAAAATACAAGGGTAAAACCTAAATATTCTGAAAATTGCGTGTCAAACAACTTTACCAATATTTTACCGGCATACCGATTGCAATGAGACAGGGTGCCTGTTATAATGCACTTGTGGGTGAGAACCCATTGTTTTTTGACCTTAATGGGTCACAATAAGCATCGCTGGGACAATTGCTGTCCCAGCAACATAAGAGAGTTGGTTAGAAGATGAACATCGAGTGGAGATGGGTTAATGCGGTCGTACCAAAAATGACCCAGGAACTAATCGACCGTTACTCGTTGTTACGAACCATTCATTTGATGCAGCCGGTTGGTCGCCGGCTCCTCGCTGAAAAACTGGGTGTCTCCGAACGGAATGTTCGGACTGACCTCGAGGCGTTGGAGAGCAGTCAATTGGTGGCCATGCAATCTAAGGGTGTTGTGTTAACGCCCGATGGTGAGCGTGCCGCTGACCAGTTGCTGCCGCTGATTCAAAATCTCACTGGCATTCATAAGAAGGAAAAAGCACTTCAGACCCGACTTGGTTGGAGGGCTGCCGGATCGTGAGTGGGGATTCTAATGATCAGCCGGAGATCAAAACAGCTATGGGACAGCTTACCAATACGTTAATGCAGCACCACATGCCACTGGGACCAAGTATCGTCGCTGTCATGGGCGGTACGACGATGGCGGCCGTGGCGTCAACGTTAACGCAGGAGCTTTCGGAACAACGCCAGTTAACGTTTGTTCCGGCTCGCGGCGGCATGGGAGAGTCGCCTGATATTCAGGCGAATACCATTTGTGCCAAAATGGCTGCACGAACGGATAGTACGTTTCAGGCACTGTACTTGCCAGAACTGGCATCAGGATCCACGTACGCAACGCTGCGGTCCGAACCAATGATTGCTAAAACGTTAGCAACCATTGATCAGGCGAACGTGGCGCTCCACTGTGTGGGCGATGCGATGGCGATGGCAAAACGGCGCCAAATGCCAGCTGACGTGATTGCAACGTTACAGGAGCGACACGCCGTTGGTGAAGCGTTTGGTGACTTTTTTGACCAGAGTGGTCAAATTGTGTACCAGGTACCCAAACTCGGGCTTTCCATGTCAGATCTTGAGAGAATGGATCTGGTGGTGGCAGTTGCCGGTGGTCACACCAAGGCAGCCGCTATTGAGGCCTATTTCAAACTCCCGCCAGCACCAACTTTTTTGGTCACTGACGAGGGAACTGCTGACACGATTTTAAAGAAGTGATACTATGTTATCTGGTATTACTGCTTAAAATATATTTTTTTATTTCCTAAAGGAGGAAATCACAGTATGACTGTAAAAATTGGTATTAATGGTTTCGGACGCATTGGTCGTTTAGCGTTCAAGCGGATCCATGAACTACATTCTGACGACATTGAAGTCGCTGCTATCAACGATTTAACTACCCCTTCAATGTTAGCTTACCTTTTGAAGTATGATTCAACCCATGGTCGTTTCCCTGGTGAAGTTTCAGCTACTGAAAAGGGTATCGTCGTTGACGGTAAGGAAATCCCTGTATATGCAGAACCAAAGGCACAAAACATTCCTTGGGTTAAGAACGACGGCGTTGACTTCGTTCTTGAATGTACTGGTTTTTACACTTCAGAAGAAAAGTCACAAGCTCATTTGGACGCTGGCGTAAAGCGTGTCCTTGTTTCAGCTCCAGCTGGTGATGTCCGGACTGTTGTTCCTGGTGTTAACTTGGATACCTTACAAGCTAGCGACAAGATCGTTTCTGCCGGTTCATGTACCACTAACTGTTTAGCGCCTATGGCTTACTTCTTGAATGAAGAATTTGGCATCAAGGCCGGTACTATGACTACCATCCACGCCTTCACTGCTACTCAACAAATTCTTGATGGCCCTCGCGGCAAGAAGATGCGTAACAACCGTACTGCAAGCATCAACACTATTCCTCACTCAACTGGTGCCGCTAAGGCTATCGGCTTAGTTATCCCAGAATTGAACGGTAAGTTACAAGGCCATGCACAACGGGTTGCTGTTGTTGATGGTTCATTAACTGAATTAGTTTCAGTTCTTGACAAGAAGGTCTCAGCTGACGAAATCAATGCTGCTATCAAGAAGCACACTGAAAACAACGAAGCATTCGGTTACAACGATGACGAAATCGTTTCAACTGATATCATTGATGACCCTCATGGTTCAGTATTCGATCCTACCCAAACTGAAGTTACTACTAATGGCGACACACAATTAGTTAAGACTGTTGCTTGGTACGACAACGAATGGGGCTTCACTTGCAACATGGTACGGACATTGTTGCACTTCGCTTCACTTTAAGATTAACCTTAAACGTTAATAATTGAACCAAATAAAAGGCGGAGGGAGGATACTTCTTCCGCCTTTTATCCATTTTTTGTAATGAAGGCTAAAAACTAAGTGTTATCGTTTTGAGACGTAACACTACTCGTAACCAGGAGGGATTTAGAATTGGCTAAATTAACTGTTTCTGATTTAGACTTAGATGGTAAAAAAGTCCTCATGCGTGTCGACTTTAACGTCCCGATCAAGGACGGCGTTATTGGTAACGACAACCGGATCGTGGCTGCATTACCAACAATCAAATACGTGATCGAACATGGTGGCAAGGCCATCCTGCTTTCTCACTTAGGCCGGATCAAGAAGGAAGAAGACAAGTCTGCCTTGTCAATGCGTCCAGTTGCTGAACGTCTTTCTAACTTGTTGAACAAGCCGGTGACCTTCGTTCCTGTAACTGAAGGCGAACAACTTGAAACCGCCATCGATAAGATGAACAACGGTGACGTTCTTGTCATGGAAAACACCCGTTACGAAGATGTTAAAGATGGCGAAAACGTGAAGCGCGAATCAGGTAACGATCCTGAATTAGGCAAGTACTGGGCATCACTTGGTGACGTCTTTGTTAACGATGCTTCGGGACTGCTCACCGGTCACATGCTTCAAACGTTGGGATTGCTTCAAACATGCCACAAACCGCTGCCGGTTTCTTGATGGAAAAGGAAATCAAGTTTATCGGTGGTGCCGTTTCAAACCCAGAACACCCATTTGTTGCCATCTTAGGTGGTGCCAAGGTTTCTGATAAGATCGGTGTCATTGACAACCTGTTGGACAAAGCCGATAAAGTCATCATCGGTGGTGGGATGACCTACACCTTCTACGCTGCAAAGGGTATGAAGATCGGGAACTCACTCGTTGAAACTGACAAGATCGACTTGGCCAAGGAAATCATGGACAAGGCTGGCGACAAGCTGGTATTGCCTGTTGATTCCGTAGTTGCTGCTAAGTTTGACAACGATGCTGACCACAAGACTGTCGAAGGTGACATTCCTGATGTACATGGCCTTAGATATCGGACCAAAGTCTGTTGCTGAATTCAAGGATGTCTTGAAGGACGCTAAGTTAGTCGTTTGGAACGGTCCAATGGGTGTGTTCGAAATGCCTAACTACGCCGAAGGAACCCTTGAAATTGGTAAGTTCCTTGGTACTTTGAGCAACGCGACGACCATCGTTGGTGGTGGTGACTCAACTGCTGCCGTTCAACAATTAGGTGTTGGCGATCAATTGACCCACATCTCAACCGGTGGTGGTGCTTCCCTCGAATACCTCGAAGGTAAGACATTACCAGGTATCGCAGCCATTAGCGACAAGTAAATCTTTTTTGAAGCTGGGACCAGTGTGTCCTGGCTTCTTTACTATCAGTTTCATCAGCGTGACAAGATTTGAAAATGGTGTTTACTAGTAAAACCGGTTTCATTTCGCTAGAATAGGTCATGTGAAATTGATTTGAAAAAGGAGCGTTCGACTGTGCGAATACCACTAATTGCGGGTAACTGGAAAATGAACAAGACGATTGATGAGGCCAAGGCCTTCATGCAGGCGGTCTCAGAACAGGTGACGGATCCAGCCGACGTTGAAACGGCGATTGCGGCGCCAGCGCTGCTGTTGTCGACAATGTTAGCCAACAATCCTGGGCAAAAACTGCGGATTGCAGCGAGGACTGTTACTGGGAAGATGCTGGTGCCTTTACGGGCGAAACGAGTCCCCAGGCACTAGCTGCCATGAAGATCACGTACGTTATCGTGGGCCATTCAGAACGACGCGCCTACTTTAACGAAACGGATGATACCATCAATCGGAAGGTGCACGCCGTATATCGTAACCAGATGACACCGATCTTGTGCTGTGACGAAACGATGGGCCGTTTGGAGGCTGGCGAAAAGATCCACTGGTCGTTAGTCAGGTGACAGGCGCCTTAAAGGGCATCACAGAAGAGCAGGCACGCCAGTTGATCATTGCCTATGAACCTAGTTGGGCAATCGGCAGCGGCAAGTCTGCATCGGCTGAACAAGTTGAAGAGGGCTGCTACCTTATTCGCCAGACCGTTGCTGATTTATACAGCGATGATGTGGCCAATGAGATGCGGGTGTTATACGGCGGCAGTGTGAATCCTGAAAACATCGATTCAATTATGGCGAAGCCAAATATTGACGGTGTGTTAGCTGGTGGCGCCAGTTTGAACGCTGAAACTTATTTGCAATTGGTGCACTACCAAAAATAAGTGAAATAGTAATTGCAAGTTCAAGAGTAAACTTATAAAATAGACACGGGGAAAATTGTTTCCCGCTAGGTTAAACTTTCATAAGGAGAGAATACAATGTCAATTATTTCTGATATTTACGGACGTGAAGTCTTAGACTCACGTGGTAACCCAACTGTTGAAGTCGAAGTCTACACTGAGGCCGGTGCAGTTGGTCGCGGTATCGTTCCTTCAGGTGCCTCAACTGGTGAACACGAAGCTGTTGAATTACGTGACGGCGACAAGGATCGTTTTGGCGGCAAGGGTGTTACTAAAGCTGTTGACAACGTTAACAACATCATCGCTAAGGAAATCGTTGGCTACGACGTCACTGACCAAGTGGCTATCGACAAAGCTATGATTGCCTTAGACGGTACCCCTAACAAGGGTAAGTTGGGCGCCAACGCTATTTTGGGTGTTTCATTAGCTGCTGCCCGTGCTGCTGCTGATGAATTGGAAGTTCCTTTATACAACTACCTTGGCGGCTTTAACGGCCACGTATTGCCAACCCCTATGATGAACGTTATCAATGGTGGGAAGCATGCCAACAACAAGGTTGACTTCCAAGAATTCATGATTATGCCTGTCGGTGCACCTTCTGTTAAGGAAGCTATCCGGATGGGTGCTGAAACTTTCCACGCCTTGAAGTCGATCTTAAACGACCGCGGTTACTCAACTGCTGTTGGTGACGAAGGTGGTTTCGCTCCTGACTTGAAGAACAACGAAGAACCATTCGAAATCTTAGTTGAAGCGATCAAGAAGGCTGGTTACAAGCCAGGCAAGGACATCGCTATTGCCTTTGACTGTGCCGCATCAGAATTCTACAACACTGAAACTAAGACCTACGACTTAGTTGGTGATGGCAAGTCATACACTGCTGACGAATTCGTTAGCTTGCTTGAAGGCATCGTCGACAAGTACCCAGTTGTGTCAATCGAAGACCCATTAGACGAAAACGAATGGGAAGACTGGCAGATGGCTACTGAACGCTTGGCAAGAAGGTTCAGATCGTCGGTGATGACTTGTTCGTTACCAACACTGACTACTTGTCAAAGGGTATCAAGATGGGCGTTGCCAATGCTATCTTGATCAAGTTGAACCAAATCGGGACCTTGACTGAAACGGTTGAAGCCGTTGAAATGGCCAAGGAAGCAGGTTACACTGCTATCATCTCACACCGTTCTGGTGAAACTGAAGATACGACTATCGCTGACTTGGTTGTCGCTTTGAACGCCGGCCAAATCAAGACTGGTTCAATGAGCCGTGGCGAACGTATCGCTAAGTACAACCAATTAATGCGGATCGAAGACCAACTCGGTTCAGTTGCAGATTACAAGGGCATCAAGTCCTTCTACAACTTGAGCGAACAAGCTCGTGACGCAATCCAAGCTAAATAATAATCGACATTAATCTCGATTTATTGAACCGTCTAGCACAGTGCTGGGCGGTTTTTTTAGAGCGTGAAGCAAGGCGGGTTAGGGGCGGTGTGTAACGGACTCTGGCGGAAATGCCCGAACTTGGCATTTTTGCAGAGTCCGTTACACGTTAGCCCCGTGCCTTGCTGAACGCGTTTCCACTAGGTAGCCTACAAAGTAGTAAGTAGTCTTGTCCGTTACATTCCGCAATTTGGCACGGCACCGAAGTGGCTCGCGATGAAGCTAATTCGACTGTCGCGGTGCGCCATTCGAATGGATCTTCATCGTCTCACACATCAGTAACCGACCACAATACGGTCGCTAACTGATGTCGACACCACAGCTCCGTGCCAAATTGCTGCATTCCACTAACGTTGAACTATATTTTTCCACTGGTTAAGCATCGCACTGGCGTTAACCCAAGTTTGCGGAGAATCCGTCCTCGACTGCTAATAAGCTTATAGACAGTAATGCTTCTTATAATGTTCCAGTTGCCAGTAACGACTAATTAACTAGATTCATGACAACTTTGACAGATTTCGTATCTATGCAGACTATCGCGTGCATTGTAGCGTAGCGGCGCGATCGGCATTGCAGGCAGTAGTATCGGTATTAGTTAGCGACCGTACTTGGGTCGGTTACGAACACGGGAGGCGTAGGAGATCCTTGAATTTCTGTCAAGACATTCAATAGCTCCGGAGCGACCCACTAATGCCTGCAGGGCCGAACGGCGTAACGAAGTGAGATGTCAGCACGCTGTCGAACTGCAAAAGCTCATTTTTCACAAGGCACCGATTATGCTAAACTAAATCATAGGATTTCACGGAAAAAGAGGTTATGTAATGGATGCAAAGAAGGGAAAAGAGCGGGACTATTCGCGGTTGACGGCGGTTGGTCGCGGGTTGGTGATCGGTCTGTTTGTTGGGGTCGTCATTAGCTTGTTTCGACTCTTGATTATGAAGGGTCTGTTGTTTGTGCAATGGTTCTTCGGTCAAGCACACCAGCATGTTTGGTTGCTTGGCGTCTGGATTCTGATCAGTTTAGTGCTCACGATAGTTGTCGGAAGACTCATCAAACAAACACCTGAGATCAAAGGATCCGGGATTCCCCAAGTTGAAGGGCAGCTCATGGGCGAGTTGGACTATCACTGGTGGCCAGTCCTTTGGAAAAAATTTGTGGGTGGCGTTTTATCCATTGGGTCTGGGCTGTTTCTTGGTCGTGAAGGCCCATCGATTCAGTTGGGTGCGACAGTGGGGCAGGGCGTTGCTGCAGTGACGCATAATACGGGTAGCCAACGCCGGCTGATGATTGCCAGCGGGGCGTCTGCAGGACTGTCAGCAGCCTTTAACGCGCCGATAGCCAGTACGTTATTTATTCTGGAAGAAGTCTATCATAATTTTTCCACACTCATTTGGTTATCGGCGTTAGCCAGTGCGTTGACGGCCAACTTTGTTTCCACTGCCGTTTTTGGATTAACACCGGTGCTACATATTAATTACTTTGCATCACTGCCACTGAGCCAGTATGGGCTGTTGCTCATTCTTGGTCTCGTTCTTGGCCTGCTTGGTCGGTTGTATCAGAGTGTTGTGCTGCGGGTCGGGGATTGGTATCACAAACTGACCTGGTTACCTGATCAGTATTACAGCATCATTGCGTTACTTTTGCTGATGCCGGTTGCTTGGTATTTACCAAGTGTTCTTGGCGGCGGCAACGGGTTGATCGTTTCACTTGGCATGCATACCCCAAGCGCACTGATCCTTTTAGGCCTCTTTGTGTTGCGATTTGCGTATTCAATGATTGCGTATGGCACGGGTCTGCCAGGTGGCATTTTTTTACCTATCTTAACGTTAGGCGCTGTTTTCGGCGCGTTTTTTGGTAAACTCATGGTGCTGTGGCAGCTGACAAGACCGGCATATGTGCCGATCTTTATCATAGCGGCGATGGCGGGGTATTTCGCTGGGATTAGTAAAGCACCATTTACGGCAATTCTCCTGATTACAGAAATGGTCGGGTCGTTGCACCATCTGATGCCGCTGGCGGTGGTGTCCCTTATTGCCTACGTGACGGTCGATCTGTTAAACGGGGCACCGGTCTATGCTGCCATGTTGGAGAAGATGCAAACGCCCGCCCAACGGCATCTTACGGATGAAGTGGGGCACATGGAGATTCCCGTAATGGCGAACTCGGTCTTAGACGGCAAGCAGGTGCGTGAGGTCACTTGGCCACAGGGAGCCTTGCTGACTGAGATTCACCGAGGTGAACGCCACATTGTGCCGCGGGGTGACACGCTGATCCGGGTCGGTGACCTGTTGATCGTTCACAGCCCGTTAGATCAGAATGAAAGCGTACGTCAAGAACTGTTAAAAATGAACGGGAGTTAAATCTTCTGCACGCACGGGTGGTAATTGACGGCGTTTTATGATAAACTGTATAAAGGTATTGTCGGAGAAACGAGTAATATAGGAGGCAATTTCTTGTATAATTTACTGTTAACAGGACTGATGATTGATAGTGTCCTTATCGTTATCGCTGTGTTGATGCAACCTTCTAAGCAAGATGACGCGATGTCCGCTCTTAGTGGTGGCTCACCGGATCTATTTCAACAACAAAAAGCACGTGGATTTGAAGCCTTTATGCAACGGGTGACCGTTGTGCTGGGTGT
Organism: Secundilactobacillus paracollinoides DSM 15502 = JCM 11969; assembly: GCF_001311135.1. GTDB lineage: Bacteria > Bacillota > Bacilli > Lactobacillales > Lactobacillaceae > Secundilactobacillus > Secundilactobacillus paracollinoides. Next base: position 7,948 of record NZ_BBAG01000016.1, on the reverse strand, counting down.
TATTTTCTTCGTTTTAGCGTTGGCATTAGCTACTTATCATCACACTAGCAATTGGATCCTCCTGTGAATTCGCAGGAGGATTTTTGTGAAATTCTTGAACCTTTGGCGTAGTTGTTAATTGGAGGTGTGAACACCATGATTCAAATGCCAAAACCATTTTTCTTTGAAAACGACGGGCCGAAAGCCATTGTTTTGTTGCACGCGTATGCGAGCAGCAGTAACGATGTACGGATGTTAGGCCGGCACTTACAAGGAGAAGGGTACACCGTGTTAGCCCCAATGTTTACGGGGCACGCAACGGGCGAACCAAAGGATATTTTGACTGCCGGTTCACCAACTGCTTGGTGGCAGGACACCCAACAGGCCATCCAGCAATTACGCGACAAAGGTTGCCAGGAAATTAGTGTGTTCGGGTTGTCGCTGGGCGGTATTTTCGCCATGAAGGCGCTCGAAACTGATCCTAATTTAATTGGCGGCGGATCGTTTAGTTCACCAGTCGTCCGGTCCCGCGGGTCTAACTTGATTCCTGAATTTATAAAGTTGGCCGCAGCAACCTATCACTATACCGATTTAAGCCAGGCCCAGGTCGATGAGAACCTTGCCTGGTTAAAGGCCAATGTGACGACGCAACTGGCGCAAATCGATACGTTTGCGCAAACGGTCACGGATGAGCTACCAACCATTCATAAGGCCGTTTTTGTGGCGCAGGGCGGCGCTGATGAACTGATCGACGCTAATTGTGCTTACGACCTAAAAAACGCACTCACCAACGCTCAGGTTGATTTTCACTACTATGACCAAGCCGGCCATGTGATCACGGTCAACAGTGCCCGTCATGAACTCATGGCTGATTTAGATACCTACTTAACGACAATCTATAATTAAATAAATGAGGAATAAATTTTGGAAGATAACAACTTAAAGCAACAAATCGAGGATCTGCTCCGCGCAAATCCTACCAAAAAATTTCGCGTTGAAGATATTTCAGACGCACTGCACTATCACGGCTCAGCCGCATTCAAACTGATCGTGCAGGAACTTGCACGCCTTGAACGTGAAAAGGTGGCTGCTGTCACCGGTGAATCAGAATTTCAATTAGACCCGAGGCCCGCGTTTTGACCGGGATCTTCCATAGTAACGATAAGGGCTTTGGTTTCGTGGCCTACGACGATGATCTGCCAGATGCCTACATTGCGCCAGATAACACGATGTCAGCACTGAACGGCGATGAAGTTGAAATGGAAATCGTTCGGCCAGCTGATCCACGCTCTGACCGCGGTCCTGAAGGAAAAGTCACGGGGATTGCGACCCATAACTACACTCAAGTCGTTGGTGAATTTATGCAGACCGATGATGATAAGGGCTACTATGGTCAAGTCCGGTTAACCGACAAAAAGTTGAAGCGGTACAGCTTTTACGTTGTTGGGACTGGGTTAAAACCAACGCCAGGTGAAGTTGTGACGGCGGAAATCACGGGATTTCCATCGTCAGAACACCCCTTAGCGATGGTCGGCATTGCTAAAAAAATCATTGGGAGTGTTGATGATCCCGGCATTGATATTTTGTCGATCGTTTATGCACACGATATTCCATCTGAATTCCCAGAAGATGTTTTGGAAGAAGCCGATGCTATTCCAGATCACGTGACTGAAGAAGAAATGAAGGGTCGCGAAGATGTCACCGACCAGAACCTGGTGACGATTGATGGCGAATCTTCAAAGGACTTGGATGATGCCGTTACCGTTTGGAAAATGGATAATGGCAATTACCACCTTGGGGTTCACATTGCCGATGTGTCCCACTACGTTAAAGAGGGTACCCTGCTTGATCAGGAAGCCTATAAGCGTGGGACCAGTGTCTACTTAACCGACCGGGTGATTCCAATGTTGCCACGGCGGTTATCAAACGGGATCTGTTCATTAAACGAGGGCGTGCTGCGGCTTTGCATGTCCTGTGAAATGGAAATTGATCCGGAAGGTAACGTGGTCAACCACCGCATTCACCCAAGCGTGATGAAGTCAAAAGCACGGATGACTTACACCAACGTGAATAAGATCATTGAGGCGCACGATGAAGCTACCCGTGACCGATACGGCGAGTTGACCCCAATGTTTGATGAAATGGCTGAACTGCATAAGATTCTTTACAAGTCTCGGAAGCGTCGCGGTGCCATTGATTTTGACGACACTGAAGCTGAGATCATCGTTGACGACAAGGGTCACGCCATTGACATTAAATTGCGGGTTCGTGGCGTCGCTGAACGGATGATCGAATCCTTCATGCTGGCTGCCAACGAAACCGTTGCTGAACACTACAACAAGGCGAAAGCACCATTTATTTACCGGGTGCACGAAACACCAGATGGCGAACGGGTCAAGAGTTTCTTCGAATTCTTGACTGCCTTTGGCATCAACGTTAAGGGTGATCCAGATCACTTGCGGCCAAAGATGTTGCAGAACGTTTTAAAGGGTGTTGCCGGTAAGCCAGAAGAAGCCGTCGTTTCAGTCATGATGCTGCGGAGTTTGAAACAGGCTAAGTATACCGACCAATCCCTAGGTCACTTTGGGTTGGCTGCGAAGTACTATACCCATTTCACATCCCCAATTCGACGTTATCCAGATACCATGGTGCACCGTTTGATCCACTTCTACGAAAAGAACGGCATCAATGCTGAATCCAAGGCACGCTATGCTAACTTGCTAGAAGAGGTCGGTGTCCACAGTTCTGAAATGGAACGTCGGGCAATCGATGCTGAACGTGATACAGATGCTATGAAGAAAGCTGAATACATGGCAGACCACATTGGCGAAGAATTTGATGCCACGGTTAGTTCTGTCATGAAGTTTGGGATGTTCATTGAACTGCCAAACACGGTTGAAGGGCTGATCCACATTAGCCGGATGCAGGATGACTACTACGAATACGTCGAGAAGTTCCTGGCCTTGGTTGGTCGGACAACGAAGCGGACTTACCGGATCGGGCAACCCGTTCGTGTTAAGGTTGTCAACGTGGACAAGGAACAAAGTCAGATCGACTTTGACCTTGTGAACCCGGAAGCTGCGCCAACCTCTGATCTGCTGCCAAAGCGCGAATCACGCAGTCGCGGTGGTCGTAACGGCGGGTCATTCGGTCATGGGAATAACCGTAATAGCAACAACAATAATCGCAATCACGGTAATGGTAACCGTGGGAGCAACACTCGTGGCGGCAACAACCACGGTGGTAACCGCAATGGGAATGGTGGCAATAACGGCAACCAAAACCACAGTAATGGCGGCAACCACAGCAACAATAATCGTAACCAGCCACGAAAACACAACTAAACTGAACGATAAGTCAGGTGAGGATTGATGGCTAAAAAGAAAAAGACGCCGAACGATAAAAACGTGATGGCGCAAAATAAAAAAGCCCGGCACGACTATGCCATCCTCGACACATACGAAGCCGGCATGGTGCTGACGGGTACTGAGATCAAATCGATTCGAGCAAGACGCATTACATTGCAAGATGGCTTCGCTCAGATTCGCAATGGCGAGGCGTGGTTAATGAACGTCCACATTGACGAGTATGCCGAAGGAAACCGATTTAACCACGACCCATTGAGAAACCGGAAACTGTTGCTGCATAAAAAAGAGATCAAAAAACTCCAAGATGCAGTCTCTGATAAGGGTATCACCCTGATTCCACTCCGTATTTATCTCAAAAACGGTGTGGCGAAGGTGTTGATCGGTGTTGCCAAAGGGAAGCACGAGTATGATAAGCGTGAGACCTTGAAGCGCAGAGATCAGCAGCGGCAGATTGATCGGGTGATGAAACGATATTAGAGCGTGGAGCAAGGCAGAGCGTGGAGCAAGGCGGTTAAGGGGCGGAGTGTAACGGACTCTGGCAGAAAAGTCCGGGTCTGACTTTTTTGCCAGAGTCCGTTACACAGTAGCCCCTTGCCTTGCGGAACGCGTTTCCACTAGAGAAGGGGCAAGCACGTCGCCATTAGCACTTAGGAGTCTAAAATACCTTTCTGTTAGGGCTTTGGCTATCCTCTACTTTTAAATTAATCAGAATGTTGCACAGCGTTTAAAAAACAGCTAATCTCATAAAAGTGAGATTAGCTGTTTTTTGGTGCATTTCTTATACAGTCCAGTTCCGACAACGGCTTTCTAGGCCGCCACGCCGAAACGTGTTCCGGAAGGGCAAAGGGTTGCACCTAAGGGACTTCGAACGTAAAAGCCAAGCCCAGGCTTTTACGCTCAAAGTCCCTTAGGCTCCACCCTTTAAGCGCCCTTCCTCCACACTCTGTCGAAACGTGTTCCAGAAAGCTGAGGGCTACTGCATAAGCAACTTCCAATTCGAAAACCAAACCCGGGTTTTCAAACCGACAGTTACTTATGCTCCGCCCTCAAACCGCTTTCTTCCACACTCTTATCTGCATAGTGCCAAGCCCTATTCCCATGCATATCATTTGGCACATTAAACGAGACATGCCAAGCCTGACCTGGGAGTTTGAATTTTGTTCGGCGGTTAGCCCAGTGATCTAGAGTCGCAGCGATGCACAGGCAGACCGGTTCGTACGATTTTTGTGAGCAGGTGATGTGCATCTGATCATCGTCTGCATCGGCCGTCATGATTGTTTTGGTGCCGTGGTAAATCTTATAGTGACCAGTTAAAAAATTACCCACTACGATCCAGCGGAGGTTCGTAATGTAGATGAATTCGTTGAAGAAGCCAAAGCGTTTTGCGATTCGGCCGACTTTTTGGTTATGGTAATAAATGTCAAATTGGGGCAGTAAACCGAGGTTTGTTTGCCGCAGTTCAGCCAGTAGGGTACCGCTGATCTGGTAGAGTGAAAGCGTGTCTGGTCGCCGGCCCCAGCGCCCAATCAAGAGGTAGATGGACCGGTGATCTTCGTCGCGCACAACGGTAGCTCCCTTAGCTGATAGACTGTCTTTTCTAACGTACAGTGTTCGCATGGAAGCCCCCCATTCGTAAGGTTCAATATCACCTTACATAATAACATGAAACGAATCAATTTTCTGCAATGTTAATTTTCACATGAATATGCTAGAATAAATGTTGAGGTGTTGGGAATGAAACCGTTTATTCATAATGATTGGTGGGCTGAATTAGAGCCTGAGTTTGAAAAATCGTATTATCAAGACTTACATGCCTTTTTAATTCACGAGTATGAAACGCAGCTGATTCACCCCGATATGTATCACATTTATGAGGCCTTTGAATGGACACCGTTCAGTCAAGTGAAGGTGGTCATCCTGGGTCAGGATCCGTACCATGAACCGAATCAGGCGCATGGGCTCAGTTTCTCTGTGTTACCCGGGGTTCGCATTCCACCGAGTCTACAGAATATCTACAAGGAACTGCAGTCGGATCTCGGTATTCAACCCGTGAACCATGGTTATTTGGAAAAATGGGCAAAGCAGGGTGTCTTACTGTTGAACTCTGTGCTGACGGTTCGTAACGGCCAGGCCTTTTCTCACAAGGGGAAGGGTTGGGAACAGTTAACGGACGCTGCCATTCATAAGTTGTCAGAACGATCAACGCCGGTGGTGTTTATCCTCTGGGGACGGGCAGCCCAAAACAAGATCAATTTGATCGATACGGATGCCAACATCGTGATTCAATCAGCACATCCAAGCCCATTATCTGCTCATCGTGGTTTCTTTGGCTCAAAGCCGTTTTCAAAGACTAACACCGCACTTGAAGCACTGGGAGAAACGCCAATTGATTGGCAACTGCCAGAACACGCTGAGTTGATGACGACAACCATCAGCGTGCGTAACACCGCATAATAAGAGGATTGACTAGTCGGAAATTCAAACATCTGGAGGTCTGGAAAGTGGAACTTTTTGATAGTTTAAAGCAAAAGATTAGTGGTAAGAACAAGGTCATCGTTTTCCCAGAAGGAAACGACATCCGAATCATTGGTGCTGCCAGTCGGCTGTCACACGATGGCTTGGTGAAGCCCATTTTATTGGGTGACCCAGACGAGATCAACAAGCTGGCTTCAGAAAAGGGCTTTGATCTAACAGGCATCAAGATCACCAACCCGGCCGATGCACCCGAAGCAGAAAAGAAAGAGCTGCAGGATGCGTTGGTTGAACGCCGGAAGGGGAAGAACACCCCAGAACAAGTTGCTGAAATGCTGAAGGATCCAAACTACTGGGGCACCATGCTCGTGTACTTGGATCAAGCAGATGGCATGGTTTCTGGTGCCGTTCACGCAACCGGTGATACGGTGCGGCCAGCTTTGCAGATCATCAAGACAAAGCCAGGCACTAAGCGGATCATCGGGGCCTTCATCATGCAAAAGGATGAAGAACGTTACGTCTTTGCTGACTGTGGCATCAACATCAACCTGATGAAGAAGGGTTGGCTGAAATCGCCGTTGAAAGCGCAAAGTTAGCCAAACTGTTCGACATTGATCCTAAGATTGCGCTGTTGAGCTTCTCCACTAAGGGTTCCGCAAAGGACGACGTCGTTACCAAGGTTGCGAACGCCACTAAGTTAGCTCAGGAAAAGGCACCGGATCTGCCAATTGATGGTGAATTACAATTCGATGCTGCGTTCGTGCCAGAAGTCGGCGAGCGTAAGGCACCAGGGTCGAAGGTTGCCGGGCATGCGAACGTGTTCATCTTCCCTAACTTGGAAGCTGGGAACATTGCGTACAAGATTGCTCAACGTTTAGGTGGCTTTGAAGCCTATGGGCCAATTTTGCAAGGCCTGAACAAGCCAGTTTCAGACCTGTCACGTGGTGCAAACGAGCAGGATGTTTACCAAATTGCGATCATTACCGTAATTCAATCATTAGCAAATGAATCTAAATAATGCTCACAAGCGTTTGTGAATAAGAATCAAAAAGAGTCCAAGGCAAGCGATTGTCCGGGGCTCTTTTCAATCTAAGGGAGACGCATCATGATCGATAGAATTGTAACAAGTCCAGAAGAAACGATGGCAATTGGCCAACAATTAGCACCGTTTCTGCAACCGAAGGATATCATCCTGTTAGACGGTGATCTAGGTGCCGGCAAAACAACATTTACGAAGGGGCTGGCCCTTGGGCTTGGCATCAAACGAAACGTCAAGAGTCCGACATTTACCATCATCCGCGAGTATCAGGAAGGGCGCATACCGCTCTACCATATGGACGTTTACCGCTTAGAAGAAGGCGGCGGTGACGAGCTTGGTTTGGATGAATACTTCAATGGCGATGGTGTGAGTGTCGTTGAGTGGTCACAGTTTGTTGCTTCAGAGTTACCAGACGACTATTTGCGAATTGCGTTTCACCGCGAGGACGATGCTGGCGAAGCACAGCGTCGAATCACGTTTATGCCTAAAGGAAACCGGTTTGAAAAAATCGTTGATGAGTTGGAGGCACAGCTTAATGACAAGTGAAGACCTGGACTATAGACGTGTCCAGCCAGCGGATGCGCAAGCACTCTTAGCGTTACTACAGCAGTTGAGTCAAGAGACGACCACGTTTACCGTGCCGACGCCGTTGCCGAGTGTGTCGCAAGAGGTCAAGGAAATCGAACAGATCAACGCGGGCAAGGACCATGTTGTGATTGTTGCGGCTACTGGTGAACAGCTGGTCGGCGTTGTGACGGTCATGCCAACGGACGAGCAAGCAGCTGGAGAGATCGGTGTCGCAGTCTTGAAGAAGTACTGGCGGCAGGGTATCGGCTATGAGCTGATGCTGTCGGGATTGGACTGGGGGGCTCTAGAATCCAGCTATTCAGAGATTTCTTTAACCGTTCAGAAACAAAATACTGGCGCCATCGCCATGTATGAGAAAATCGGCTTTGCGACGTTGTCGACCAGTCACGTGGAAAATAGTGCGGGCGAGAGGGTTGAGGCGTTTGAGATGGCAATCGGGGTCTGAGCGTGGAGCAAGGCGGTTAAGGGGCTACTGTGTAACGGACGCTGGTCTAAAAGTCCG
>NZ_BBAG01000015.1 GCF_001311135.1 Secundilactobacillus paracollinoides DSM 15502 = JCM 11969 | reverse complement strand
ACGATTATCCGCCCTCGACTGCGTTTTATCGGTGTGTAGTGGTAACCTTTTGCAATCATGGAAAATGTGCTTGCTGCGGTAATTTTCGAGTTCGTCGTTAAACAGTCATGACGACCATTGTGCGATTGAAGGTACGCTGACAGTTCAGTCCAACTGCGCTGACTGACTACAGTGGCAAATGTTGCAGGCAACCTGTGGTAATTGCCCACGTTTAAGCGTTACTGACGAACGGGATACACGCAGTCGAGGGCGGATAATCTAGGAACTAGCTTTGACGCTATTTCAATCCTTAACAACGGGTTAATAGGTTGCTCTAAGTTAGTGGAATGGAGCGATTTGGCACGGAACCGTGGTGTCGATGTCACTTGATGGCCGTTCTTTGGCCATTTAGTGACATGCGAGACGAATAAGATCCACTCGAGATCCGCGCAGCGGAAATCGAGTTAGCTTATTCGCGAGCCACTCTCGGTGGAGTGCCAAATCGCGCAATGCAACGGCCTGATGACCTGCATTACTGCCTCACTTGATCTCAAACCCGTACCCACGAATATGGTCCTTCAACATCTCCAAATAAAGCTGAGCAGTCGCGCTCAACTCCATCTTCTTATGCCGCAAATACCCCAGCGTAATGGTGTCGTCTACATCCAATGGAATGGCGACGATCTTCTCATCGTTTAATTCACTGCTGATGATCCCGGAACTGATGGTATAGCCGTTAAGCCCGACCATGAGGTTAAAGATTGTTGCCCGGTCACTGATTCGAATGTGTTTTTTATGTGGCAGTGTACTTTGAATTTCCTCTGAAAAGTAAAACGAGTTGGTATCGCCCTGCTCATAAGACAGGTACGGGTAATCCTTTAGGTCGGCCAAGGTAATGTGCGACTTTGCGGTCAGCGGATTGTCACGGCCAACAAACACGTGGGGTTGCACGTCAAACAGCGGCGTGAATTCCAAGTCCTTTTCCGCAATCAAACGCATCATCACGGTTTTATTAAACGCGTTGATGTAGATGACGCCCAGTTCGCTCTTCAACGTCTGAATATCATCCAACACGTTTTCCGTCTGGGTCTCCCGCAACGTAAACTGGTAGGTATCGCCACCGATCTCCTTCACCAGCTCCACAAACGCATGCACCACAAAAGCGTAGTGTTGCGCAGAAACGCTGAAGACGCGTTTTCGCACTGTCCCCTGACCAAAATGCTGGTTCAACAGGTTGACCTGATCCAACACACTCCGGGAATAGTTCATGAACTCCCGCCCAGCATCCGTCAGTGTGATGCCTGCTTTACTCCTGTAAAACAGCTGCACCTGATATTCTTTTTCCAGTTCCTTCATCGCCTGTGACAGTGATGGTTGACTGATAAATAACTGTTTAGCCGCTTCGTTGATCGACCCGGTAGCGGCAATTTTTTCTAAGTATTCTAGTTGTTGAATGCGCATAGTAACCCCCGTTTTGACATTATAGGTAATACCTATTATATCACCAAGATAATTAGGATTATCTATTTTTCTCATTTGTTGTTAAACTAATCTCAATCAAACTTTAACGGAGGCCCTGCCACATGACAAAAACGCGATTCCAAATTGTTGGTTCTCTATTACGACCAACAGATCTCTTAGACTACAAGACCCAAATCGAAAAACGCGACGACATTTCGTACCCGTTTTACAATGACCTACCCGGTTACCAAACGGTTGAATCAGCAGATGTGAAAACCATCATTGCTGAAGAAAAGGCCCACGGTTTGGACGTGCTAACAGATGGGGAATACACGAAGTCAATGTGGCACCTCGACTTCATCTGGGGCTTTGGCGGCGTTGAACGCTACATTGCCGACCACGGCTATACCTTTGAGGACCATGATGGCGGTGATTTTGAAACCCGGAAAGACATTGGCGTGCGCATCACCGCACCGCTTTCCGGTAAAAACCACCACTTCATCGATATCTACAAGAACCTGAAGGCCCAAGCCGGCGATAACGACGTGAAATTAACTGTCTGGGGCGCCGCACATGCCTTCACAGAACTTGCACTGATCGACCACCTCTATGGTCCAGATGAAGTTTATAAGACCGCCGATGAGCTCAAAGCTGGCTTAATCAACGCCTACAAAGAATTCTTAACGGAATACAAGGATGCCGGTGGTCAGATCATCCAGTTTGACGACTGTTTATGGGAATTATTTGCGGATGACAACCAACAAAGCTTCTTCTCCGAGGGCAACGGTAGTCTTGCCGACCTCGCCGATGACTTCGTTGCCATCAACAATGCCGTTGCCGACTACGGTCACGAACTTGGCCTTAAAGTTTGGACCCACAACTGCCGCGGCAACTATGAATCCCGCCACGCTGCCAGTGGGAGCTACGCTGCAATCGCGCAGAAATTCCTGCACGACCAGCACTATGACCGTTTCTTCTTGGAATGGGACGACGAACGCGCCGGTGATATCACCGCGCTGAAGGCCCTGCAAGACCGGCCAAACGTCGAAGTTGTGCTTGGCTTACTCTCAAGTAAGACCAACACCTTAGATGATGAGGACCGCGTCTATCGGTTGCTGAACCAAGCAAGCGACATTTTAGGCAAGGACCGCCTCTACCTGTCACACCAATGTGGCTTTGCTTCCTGCGACTCAGGAAACGAACTCACACAGGAACAGGAATGGGCAAAAATCGACCAGGGGCAAAAGATTGCTGCTGCCTTCTGGGCTTAATCAAATAGGTTTCAACTAGATTCAATTCTAATATGATGTAACGTCCCCCAATCAGAGGATTGGGGGACGTTTTTGTAGTCTGCAGAATCAGGGGCGGTTAAGGAGTTGCACCCTGTCGCTCGTTTAGGCTACGAAAGAATCGTGCTGAATGTAAAGCAGTTAATAGTCCGTTGCATTCCGTAATTTGGGACTCCACTTACATTGAGCCTACTTTGCCTTCTAGTTAAGCATCAAAATCACATTAAACCAAGTTTGAAGAGAATCCGCCCTCGACTGCTACCAAGCCCATCAATAGCAATGCTTCACACAATGTTCAACCCAATAAATTCTCTTGCAGCATCATTTGCTTCTGGTAAGCCGGCAATAAACGTGGCGCTTCTTCCGGTAACTTCAACTTACCATCCGTCAACTTTACCACCCGATCACTGACCTGAGTCTCAAAAAACTGACTTGCTGGGCCCACATCTCCTGGATAACTGAGTGTTATCAGCCGTGCCAGTGACTGGCTGTAATAGCGCCCCAGGTCGCTTTCCACCATGCCGCCGACCCAGCACTGAATATGATGCTGCTGACAATAGTCCAGTATCGCTAACGCTTTCGTGAAGCCGCCGACCCTTGCTGGTTTTAAATTGATTGCCCGACAGCTGCCCATCAAAACGGCTAGTTGGGCGTCTTTGAGGTCTAATATATCTTCGTCCAAGCAGATGGGTGTCTTCAACTGACGCTGCAATTGCGCGTGGCCCGCAAAGTCACCCGATGCTAAGGGCTGCTCCAGCATGTCCACGTGAAGTGCGTCCAGTTGCTGCAATTCGGCCGCGTCGTTTTCAGTAAAGGCGCCGTTCCCATCGATGATCATTTGAATCGTTGGAAACTGACGCCGAATTTGGTTGATGACAGCAATGTCTGCCACGCCGCCAACCTTCAACTTAATGCGCGAATAGCCGGCTGCCTGAGCAGCTGCAATACGTTGCAACTGCTGTGTAAGATCCGCAATGCCCAGACTGATACCCACTTCAATTTCCGAACGCTGCTCAGTCTTCGCTTCGGCGGCCAACAACGCAGCGAGTGACTGATGTTCGGCTTGAGCTGCCAATGACCAGAGTGTCATTTCCACGGCCGCTTTCGCCATCCGGTGGCCGCTCACGTCAGGCCAGAGGTCATCCGGATTTAAGCTGCTGATGTCTCGATTCCGCTTAAGCGGTGGCACCAAGAAGCCGCGAATGACCTGCGCCTCCGAAGCCTGCATTTCCGTGTTATAGCCAGGGTTATCAAAGGCCTCGAGTTCACCAGTTGCCATCAGGCCATCAGTTGTCGTGATCTGAACCAGCGTCACGTGACAGTCGGCCAATTGCTCGTGCGCTGACGTAAACGGTTGTTTTAGCGGCAAACTGACTGGCAACATGCGTATCGAAGCAAGCTGCATGCTAGTCACCTCCAGTCAGAATATCCAAGAACGCTTCAGGCTGTTCCAAATGAACATTGTGGCCTGCGTTGGTCACAACGCGATGTTGCGCATTCGGCAGTGTCGTCATCATGGCATCAGCAAGCTTGGTGAATTTTTCATCCTGTTGGCCGGTAATGAGTGTCACTGGAAAGGTAAAGGTGGCCAGGCTTGACCAGTAATCAGGCTGACTGCCCGTGCCCATCTCGCGCAAACTTTTCGCCAGTAATTGAGGTGCTTGCGCTAACCGCCCTGCCCGCACCCGTTGCTGAGTTTCGGCAGGTAAGTTTCGTTGGGTTGCAAACAACGGTAGGGCTTCCCAGCGGTCAACAAAGTTGGTTAAGCCAGTCGTTTCCAATTGGGTTGCTAATTGCGCATCGTGGGCCTGTCGGTCAGCACGCTCTTGTGCCGACGCTAGTCCTGGCCGGCCGCTCTCAACAAATAAGTGGGCGATCAGGTCCGGATACTGGGCAGCAAACGCAATGGCGACCCGCCCACCCATGGAGTAGCCGACCACATTGTAGGTTACATTTTGCGGGTACAACTGGCCCAGCATGTCGTGTAGCGCCTCAACCTGGTTGGCCATGCTGAAGGCCGTCTCGGGCTGTGTCACCGTTGCCCCATGGCCTAATAAGTCAGGACAGATCACGGACCCGACAGCCGGGGCTTTAGCCACTCGAAATCAATTTCAGTGCCCATGAATCCGTGCAGTAGCACCCAAATCGGTGCCCCGTTACCGCTATGAGAAACGTTAATTTGACTTGTTTGTGTTGTAATTTTCAAGAACGTCCTCCATGACTTTGTGTAACGCATCGCTTAATTGACGGTGCTGTTGCGTATTTTCTTCCCGGTCTGACGGGACTTCAATGATCCGCAGACCCGTTGGTGTTTCGTTTAAATAAGATTGCAGGTCCTCGGCAGTCGTGGCGCGCTCGTATTGCGCACCGTAAAGCTTACTAACGGTTGCGACGTCAAGATCCTGCGGCGTGCCAAAGAGTGGTTCAAAGTAGTCCTTGGCTGCGGCTTGCGGTAAAAACGAGAAGATCCCGCCGCCATTATTGTTGACGACAATGATCGTCACCTTAAGCGCGTGCCGTTTGGCCATCATCAACCCGTTCATGTCGTGGAAAAACGCGAGGTCACCAATCAGCAGATAGTTATTCGGCGTACCGCTAACTGCCGCCATGCCTAGCGCGCTGGAAACGACACCGTCAATACCGTTTGCCCCGCGGTTGCAATAGATCCGGTTATGGCCGTTATTTGGTAAATAAAAGTGGTCCACGTCGCGAATCGGCATCGAATTGCTGACAAAAATAGCGCTGTCCTGCAGTTTATTGCTCATTATCACTGGAATACGGGCCTCTGTCGCTTGAATCGCCCTAACCGACTGCCGATAAGCAGCTTCAAGTGCCTGCCAGATTTGACAGTACCGCGCCGGGGCCGGCAGTACTTGCGGGAGCAACGCCTGACACAGGATTGCCGGTGTCACCGTCAGTTGAATCTGCGTCGATAAACTGTGGTCTGCCAGCGCCTGATTGGGATCAACCAGGATCACCTGACCCGTAAACGTCTGCAGCCACTGGATCACCGTTGCCGAAACGGGGGTCGCGCCAAACCGCAGCACAACATCTGGTTGGGCGTCGCCGAGGGTGATTGCCCCATCAAACAGGATGTCACTCCCCGTTATCAGCAGGTCGTCATCCGTTTGCCGTAACTGACTGAGTGGGTCGGCTAAGATGGGCCACCGCCCTTTGTGCGCTAACGCCAACACCCCAGCCAACTCATCTTTGCTTTCCGCTGGGCCAGCCAGAATCAGCACGCGTTTGCCAGATAACCGCGCCGTCAATTGGGACAACGCCGCCGCGGTTAAAACGGCCTGTGTTACAGGTGCTGTCAATGTCTTAGGGTGGGGTTCGTTAACTGGGGCTAAATCTGGCATGAGTGGTTTTCGCAACGGCAAATTCAAATGAACCGGTCCCCGAGCGGTCGCCTGTGCTGCATGATTGTCCGCTGCACATTGAAAGACACGTACCGCAACGTTGTATCATCCGCCGCGGGTAACGGTAATTGCACAAAAGTTTTAACATGGTTGCCGTATAACTGGTCTTGGTCAATGGCCTGTGGTGCGCCGATATTTGTCAGCTCCGCCGGCCGGTCCGTTGTCAAAACGATGAGCGGCTGATGTGTCAGCTGGGCTTCGATCACAGCGGGATAGTAGTTTGCCGCCGCGGTGCCAGACGTGCAGATCAGCAACGTTGGCTCGTGCGTCGTTTTTGTCATGCCCAACGCAAAGAAACCGGCTGACCGTTCGTCCACGTCAACGTAGAGTGAAAACTGATCATGCCCTGCGTTGTGCATCAACAGCAAGGCGACCGGCGTTGACCGCGACCCCGGTGAGATCACGATCTGTTTCACTCCCTGCGCCGCAATGGCGTCGATGATCGTCTGCACGTAGGTGGTTAACCCCTCGTTTGTCATTTCTCATCCTCCCCGAAAAGTGTCTGCAACATGGGTTTAAATTTCAATTGCGTTTCCGCAAGTTCGGTCTCGGCAACCGACTCACTCACAATGCCTGCCCCCGCAAATAGTGTGGCAGAAGCCTGACGCAGCACGGCGCTGCGAATGCCGACCACAAACTCGCCGGTCTGGTGAAACGTCAGGTAGCCGATTGGCGCGCCAAATAATCCGCGTGGCTCGTGTTCAACCTGGCCGATCACGCGCAGTGCCTGATTGCGAGGCACTCCACCCAATGCGGGCGTCGGATGCAGCGCTGCCAGTAAGGTAAATGGTGACCAGTTGCTGGCCAGTGTTCCGGTAATGGGCGTGTATAAGTGTTGCACATTTTTATTCTTTAAAATTTGCGGTGTCGTGTCATACTCGACAACTGCCTGTTGCGTCCGCAGTGTTGCGGCAATGGTGTCCACAACATAGCGGTGCTCGCGTTGATTCTTGTCATCGCGCTGCAATTGTGTGGCCAGTTGGTCATCTTGTTCTTTCGTTGTGCCTCGTGGCGCCGTGCCAGCAACCGCTGCCGTTTGAAACTGGTCATGGTCAAACTTGATCAGGCGTTCCGGTGTGTTGCTGATAAATGCCGTACCGTTGACCTTTAACAACACGTGGTAGGCTTCCGGATTCTGTTGTCGCGCATTAAGCCAGACCCGCTCAGGTGCAAAACGACGATCTGCGGTGACGCGTAACTGGCGGGCCAAAACGACCTTTTTCAATGTGCGATCACGCTTGATTTCAGCTACCGTTTCTTGCACACCAGCCGCCCATGCATCCGCGGCCACCGCCGTCTCCGTGCTCATGTGATACTGTGCTGGCAAAAGAATGTCAGCAGTATCAAGCTGGTGAAGGGTCTCTTTAAGCATTTGCTCAGCTGTCGCAGCAGTCTCCTGAATAACGCTGATGCAAAACCGACCGTCAGCTTGGCGCTGAACCATGACTGCGGGCAGGAAGAAAAAGCCGTTGGAGAGCGCACCAGTCTCATCGCTTGGCTCCTGTTCAAACGGAAAACCGCCAAGAATCGCTGCCATTTCGGTATCCCCTTCAATCGTCAGCTGCGTAAACCACGCCTGAACCCGGTCAAAACTGCCAGTCGTTGAAGTGAGTGGCTGCCAGCCAAAATATTGCGTTGTTTGCTGACTATTCTCAAAGAAAAAACGCGTCTCATGCGTGCTGGCAACGGCTGCGATTTGAGCCACATTCAGCTTTAAGTCACGCTGTGTTTTAAGGACGTACATGTGTTGATCCACCTTTTTAAATATCTTGTTTAAGATTACTACGTTTTACCGAATCAAGTATTAAAGATAGGTTCGGAAAATGGGTGATTGTTTTGATAAATTGCCATTGGATCGTGACTTCGCAAGGCATCACAAATAGATTTTCTGGGCAATTATCAGACAAACAAAAACAACCCTTGCACAGATACGAAGGCAAGAGTTGTTTTATTGAACTATCAAAGTAATTACAATTACGATTGCTTGCAACTAACACATTAAGCATTGCTATCAATGGCATCATAGCAGTCGAGGGCGGATTCTCTACAAACTGGTTCTGACTGTATTTTGATGTGAAGCCAAAGATAATTGTATGCTCAATCTGAGTGCCAAATTGCGGAATGCAACGCCCTCAACAATATTACTTAGTCGTTGGGTTTTCCCCGGCAAGAATCTGGTTAGCTTGAGTAGTCGACAAGTTGTACTTGTAGTACTTGCTGTAGAACTGCTTCGTCTTGGTGGTCATGTTCAAGTTCTTAAAGTCTGCTGGGTGCAATTTCTTGGCTGCCCAGAGCACTTGAAGGGCTTCTTCAGCACTGTAACGGTCCCATGGGAAGGTGCCTTGTGGGTTCCCGTAAACATGACCTTCTTTAACAGCCGTCAATTTGCTCAAAACAGGGTTCTTTTCCAATGCCTTGCGAGCAGCCGCATCCGTCGCTTGACCCACGATGATGACATCAGGATTTGACTTTGCTAATTGTTCCGTGGTCAACGTGATCATGTTGCCTTTTTGACTCAAAGCATTTTGCCCACCGGCATCCTTGATCCAGTCGTTCACGATCGTGTTTTGACCATCAACAATGTCCAGGTTAGCGGTGCTGACAATGTGCAACACCTTAGCTTGGTTGAAACGCCCTTCAGGTTTGACTTGACGTAGTTGATGTTGTTGGTCAGTGTCTTTTGATATTCTTTGGCAACCTTAGGTGCTTTGCCGCCCAAAACGTCCGCCGTTAAATTAACCGACTTACGCAGACCTGCAAAGTTTTGGTACATCGCGTTGACCGTTGGCAGTTTTGCATTCCGGGCCTGTTTGATTTGGCTGGATCAGATGAAATAACAACTTGCGGCTTCGTCTTTAACAGCGCTTCGACTTGTAAATCTTGACCCGCAAATGGCGCTTTGACCTTTGAAATACCTGGATAAACGGTCTTAAACCATGGCTGTTGTTGAATCATCTGCGTGGTGGCAACCAGTTTCTTTTGGCCACCTAACAGTAAGACCACTTGGTTATTCGCGTGCCAAAGATCGGCAACGCGCGTGACCTTCTTTGGAATCTTGACCTTCTTGCCGCTCATGTCAGTAACAACTTTGGTCGTGCTCGTACTGCTTGATGACGACTTCTTGGAACTGCTGGAGTTCCCACACCCCGTCGCAACAACTAACAGCGTTGCAACACTCACTAACCCTAAAACCAAACGATGCATCGTTCTGTTCTTCTTCATATCTGACAACCCTTTCATCCTAAACCAAATTGTGACCCAACACAGATCAACCAGACAGTTGACCCTAAGACAGAAGTCTCCCCCCGCCTGCTAGTTCGAGCTTAGCCGCCCTGCGATAGCGCCGCAAATTTGTTGCTGCACGTTTGCCGATGCCTCAGCGAACGGTGCAGTTAACCCCTTCTTTAGTGTTGCTGTATCAGCCGTTGCGGGCAGTAGGTCACCGTGACTGGCTAACGTTGAATCACCCAGTTGAACACCACATAGTGTCCCTTCACCAACGAGCTTCCCGTGGTCGGTCACCGCCGTGGTAATGGCGACCTGTTGCTGCTGGTCGGTGACTGCGGTGCTGATAATGGCACTTTGGGCACCGCTGCCGGCGTAATCCGACGTCGTTTCCGCAATGGTGTTTCCTTTGCTAATCTCGCAGACATGCCAGTTGACCGTCGCATCTCGGCTGACTACCGCGTGGCGCTTAATATAACTGGTCGTGTTCGCGCCCAAGGCATCGATTGCGGTAATGTCTAAATGACTATCCGCCCGCGCCATCACCTCAACGAGGAGGTTGGCCGTATTGGCCGTGTCCCCTTTCGTCGCCAATCGAATCGTCAACTGGCACTGGCTGCCGCTCTCAGCCACCACAAACACGTGGCTGACCAACGGCTGCGGCCGCGTGCTGTCCTGAATCAGCTCAATGTCGATTGGCTGGTCGATTTTGACGTCCTTAGGCATGTATAGAAAGATGCCGGAACTCAGATAAGCCAAATGGTAGCTGGTTAATCGGTTGGTCGTGCTCGGAATCATTTTCGACATAAATCGGCGCTCGATCAACTGCGGGTGCTCTCGCAAAGCGGTGAAAACATCCGTTAAAACGACATCCTGGTCGTCGAGGTCATCTGGTAATGAATTGATGATCGATTTTTGCCCCAACTGAACCAGTTGAATTTGCTGGTCATCCGGCTTAATGGTTGCCGCTAAGTCACGGTCGGAGCGCCGCCACTCGATTTTATCCAGCGGCATCAACGGCCACTCATCAATGGTCAGCCCCTGTGCTGTTGGCAACGGCAGTGTCGCCAGCTGATCTAAGGCCGCTAACCGGCGATCCACAAACCAGTGAGGTTCTCCGTGCTCGTTTGCAGCGTCTTCAAGGTTTGCTTTAAGCGTTGCTTCATCCTGAACTGCATCTGTCATGCGTAAAGATCCTCCCATTTACAGTGTTGTAACGCCACCGCAGCGACTGCCCCAAATATGACGCTAGTATGTACGATTGGTAGCTAGGTTAAGGACATTTCATTTAAAAGCCCATCGCCGCGGTGTCTGATTAACATAATTTCATTATAAGTGACCGCATTTTTGAAATGAATTAGGCATTTCCCCAATAAAAACCGCTTTCAATTTGCGTCTGGATTTTGCTGCCATCGCTTTCCAGTTATATATAAACCGCCAAGGCTAAAAGACAACGCGCAGTACGGCCGACTTAAAAATTTTGATAAGGGAATCCCCATGTTTTTTGCAACAAACGGCATGTAAACGACGGATGATGCTATCATAATTTATAAAATCAGAATAATTGCTAGCATATTTCAGGAGGTTCCTTCATGTCACCAGAAAAACCATATTACGATAACGCCTACGTCACGCTCTACACAAAAACACCAGCGACTATGCGGATCGCTGGTGTTTTTATACAAGGTTTAAAAGGGGTAGAGGAAAATTGAATTTACTTTTTTGGGGAAAAGTGTGTGTGTTGGTTCTCCTCTGATTGTGTTGCTTGTGTGTTATTGGGTTGTGTGTGTTTAGGGGTTGAATCTATGAGATGTTAAGCGTGTCGTCTCGCCCGTAAAGTCACCAGACTAATGGTGGCTACAGTCAGTAGAGCGGGAATAACTGCTAAGGTTTTT
Organism: Secundilactobacillus paracollinoides DSM 15502 = JCM 11969; assembly: GCF_001311135.1. Lineage (GTDB taxonomy): Bacteria > Bacillota > Bacilli > Lactobacillales > Lactobacillaceae > Secundilactobacillus > Secundilactobacillus paracollinoides. The sequence goes on along the minus strand of NZ_BBAG01000015.1, from coordinate 45,720 downwards.
TTCATGGGCATTTCCTTTCAGGGTTGAAGTTATCACTGTGATAGATGTACTCGTGTATCTCTTGTACTTGAGTACACTGATAACTATATAGACAGCAGCTTAAAGACAACTTAAAAGAGTTTGAAGAGAATGTGAAGAGCGTGAAGAAGGGCGCTTAGAGGGCGGAGTGTAAGTAACTCTGGCATAAATCCCCGAACTTGGGATTTGTGCCAGAGTTGCTTACACAGGAGCCTCTGCCCTTCTGAACGCGTTTCCGCTAGATAAACGAGAAAGCCACCCCGCAAATAAATAATTCACCTCCTTTAAGAAATAACATCGGGTATAGAAGCCTCCCTCATTTAACCAAAAACCACATCACCCCTACCCATTCCCAACCAACCTGCGTATAATAAACCCCAAAACCAACTCAACAAGAAATGAGGCACCTCTATGAACTGTCACACAGGATCAGAACCATGGAACCACGCAGCCGCCCTCTTTGTCCGCATGAACGTTTTTGTCCAGGAACGCCACATAGCAATTGAAGATGAATTCGACGACAACGACACGCCGGACATGGTCTATGCTGTCTGCTATGCAGATAACGAAACACCTGTCGCAACTGGTCGTTTCCAGGTCATCGATGCAACGACCATGCGTCCTGGGCGGATTGCGACGTTAAAAGCCTATCGTGGTCAACACCTTGGCGCCCAGATTATTGCAGCCTTGGAAGAAGTCGGTCGCAATGAAGAGTTTGAAACATCGCTTATTCATAGTGAGCTGACTGCTCAAAAGTTTTACGAAAAACAGGGTTACCATTTCGTTTCCGATGTTTATGAAGAAGATGGTGTCCCGTGCGTGAACGTTGAAAAGACGCTCTAAATCCAGAAATAATTTAATAAAATCTAATAGTTGACTAATAAAGCAATTAAACAAATCATCATTTTTATGCACAAATGTCCGTTAACTTGTTGCATACACACCTAATCTCAGATATTATCAAGGTGTGAGGTGATTTCATGGCAGGTAAAAAGCAAACGCTGCTCACTGTTAAGCTGGATGCCGACCTTAAAGAACAGACCGAGACTGAACTCCTAAATCTGGGTCTGTCTTACCAAACGGCGATTAAATTATTCTCCCAAGCAATCGTCAAGGATGGTCGCCTTCCCTTTGAAACCCCTAGTGATTTTTTTGAGTCAGAGCATAATCAGCTCGTTGTTCGTCAGGTTGTTGATAACCTCATTGGTTGTCAGGAAAGATCACTGAACTCATTGTCGAAAGACCAAGATTAAGTTACTCCCAAAACACTAAAAGAAGCAGGAAAATGTTTTTTTCCTGCTTTCTTCTTTCCTTTTTTAAAGTACGTTTTTATCTTTATTTGAAAAGAAACGATTCCAGTCCATTGTTAGGCATGTGTGCTGAAACGGTTCTGGAAAATAGAAGCGTCTTTCTATTTCACATAGTGGAAACGCGTTTCGCAAGGAACGAGGCTAACGTGTAACGGACTCTGGCAAAGAAGTCAGGCCCGGACTTTTCTGCCAGAGTCCGTTACACACCGCCCCTAACCCGCCTTGCTCCGCGCTCTACCTCGTTTCCTTCAACGCCGGCTTATAAACCACCTGATAAACCCCAAGCAGCACAACAAACACAGCAAGTGAAATCAGCATCGAGACGCGCGTGCTAGCGTTGATCAGCAAGAATACCAAAACCGCGCTGAAGAAAATTAGGCTTGCCCAGTCTGTCAACGGGTAACCCGGCATTTTAAACGTTTCTGCACCCGCTGGATTTGCTTGTCGGTAGCGAATGTGGCACCAGATCAGCACGATCCAGACCAGCACGAAGTTGATCGTCGACACCCCGGAGATGAGGCTGAACACACTGGCCGGCATGATGTAGTTGAGGACCACGATAATCATCATCACCATTGTCGAAAAGTTCAGCGATGCGTTTGGAACACCATTTTTATTCAGACTCATAAACCGCTTTGGCGCGTTGCCGCCGCTGCTTAACGCATGCAGTGTCCGACTGGTACTGAATAAACAACTGTTGGTGGCGGATAAGGCCGCGGTCAGCACAACGAAGTTTAAAATTCCAGCGGCACCGGTGATCCCAATGCTGGAAAAGACCTGAACGAAGGGGCTCGTTGTCGTGGTGATGTCGTTCCATGGATAGACGGCCATGATAGCAATCATTGACCCGACGTAGAAGAGCCCGATTCGAATCGGCAGACTGTTAATAGCTTTTGGCAAATTTGCTTTCGGATCGTCCGTTTCGCCAGCAGTCAGGCCGACCATTTCAATGCCGACAAAGGCGAAGACGACCATTTGAAATGACATCAAGAAGCCGTAACCACCCGTGGCGAAGAAGCCGCCGTGACTCACCAAGTTACTAAACGACGCTGCCTGACCGTCAACGTGAAAGCCGATAATGGCCAGTGCGAACCCGACCACCACGAGGATAATGATTGCGGCCACCTTGATGATCGAGAACCACGATTCCAATTCCCCAAAGAGCTTAACGTTGACCTTGTTTGTCGCATACAGCACCACAAGAATAACGAACGGCGCCGCCCATTGCGGCAAGTCCTTGAACCAGAATTTCATGTAGATCCCAGTTGCGGTCAGGTCAGCCATGGCCAGACTGATCCAGCAAAACCAGTACATCCAGCCCGTCACAAATTCAAACCGGTCACCGAGATATTGTTTCACAAAATCAAGAAACGAGTGCTTGCTTGTATCAGACAGCAGCAGTTCACCGATTGCCCGCATCATGAAGAAACAAAACAGACCAACGATCAGGTACGCCAAAATAATGGACGGGCCGGATGTCTTGATGGCACTCCCGGAACCAAGAAATAGACCGGTTCCGATGCTCCGCCAATGGCAATCATTTGAATGTGCCGGCTCTGTAATGAGCGTGATAACTTTTTCTCATCTTTTTGCATATAGTGCTCCTTTTCTTCGCTGCTGATCCAAAACGGGACAGAAAAAGGACGTCCCTCGTACTACTTCCTAGTACAAGGGGCGTCCTTAACGCTGTTCCACCCAAGTTTCACAGGCCATATGCGGTCTGCCTTTTGTCGCTGATAACGGTTGCGCAACCTTGTTTGAAACTGCCATTTTTCCGGTGTCGGTTCTCAGCAATTCACCGACTCTCTGTTAGTTCGCTAACTTGATTCTCATTGTACTTTAATTTTAAAAAACGTCAAGCACATTTTTCACGAACAATTCATTCAAATATCTAATAAATGTTGCTAATTCAGCGATTATTACACGTCAAACTTTTTTTAATTCGGGTTCAGCATGTTGCGATAAGTTATTATGATACTTGATTTTGGGGTCGGTGTCAAAAGCAAAAAGATTTATAACATGAAGATGCGCCAATGTAACTTTTCACTGATTAATATTTTCCTCACATAAACTGTTTTGTAGGGCGCAGCACTATTTCATTGATTGAGGTATTTTCTGGCGTATTAATCGCAAACTGAACAGAACGCGCGACTTCATCAGCGGGAATAGCTGTCGAACCATAAAACCCTTTCATGGCATCACTCTGTTCCGGATCTGTCACGTGCTGTGGCAACTCAGTATCAATGGCACCTGGCGAAACTACAGTTACACGAATATTAGAGTCTGACTTTACTTCTTCTTGTCGGAGGGCTTCACTTGCCGCCCAAACACCAAACTTGCTGGCTGCGTATGGACCAGAAGCAACTCCTGAAACGTGTGCTGAAATAGATGCGATATTAACAAATTGACCTGATTCTTGAGCTCTCATTTGCGGAAGTGCAGCGTCAAAACCATATAAGGTTCCCTTTAGGTTAACATCAATCGTTCTATCCCATTCGCTTACTTTTCCATGACTAAACTCAGATAAAGGCATGAGTCCAGCATTATTCATCCAAACATCGATCCGACCAAATTCATCCACAGCGACTTGCGCAATATTTTTGACATCTTCTAACTTTGATACATCAGCTAAGACATAAATAGCTGTTCCACCATTAGCGTTAATGTCACTAACCAGTTGTTGTAACTTTTCCTCACGTCGAGCAGCTAACACCATTTTGTTTCCATCACTGGCTAATAATTTAGCCGTGGCTTCACCAATTCCGCTTGAAGCACCCGTAATGACGATAACCTTATCTTTTGCCATTTTTGTCAATCCTTTCTTTGTCTGCAATTTGTTGATGAAGTGCAATTTTGTTAATTAAATAGTCCCGAGTTGATTCTAATGCCGAAATTTGGGCGTCCAACCTTTTTTTCGTGTCTTTAAGTAACTTCACAGATAGTTCGTGATCATCATAGTTTGCAAAAATCTGTCGAATACCTTCTAAGGACATCCCAACATTCCGATAATGCGCAATTGCGATTACCGCGTTAACACTTGCATCATCAAAGTTTCGAATACCGCTTTTTGTTCTTGGCACATCAAGGAGTCCTTCGCGTTCATAAAATCTTATGGCGTATGGACTAACACCTGTTAATTTTGCAACTTCCTTTATTGTCGTCATCATTATCACCTCGAGGATTAGACCCATCGTATAAAGTTAGACCGGGTGTAAGTCAAGTAAAAAACAAAAAAAGTCCCTCAATCTGTGGATTTACCTGATTGAAGGACAATTTTTTAATAACTTCACTTACTTGTTCACAATAAACTTAATTTTATTTCCTTTATCGCCAGCAATCACGTTGTCCGCAACAATGGTTGCCATTGCGTCCCGGGCTTCCACCGTAGCATTCCCAACGTGAGGGGTCAGGATAACGTTCTTCAATGTCTTGAAGCCGTCATCAACTTCTGGTTCGTGTTCGTAAACATCAAGGGCAGCGCCAGCAATATCACCACTCTTTAAAGCATCCAACAAGGCTGCCTCATCGATGATCGGTCCCCGACCAACGTTGACGATCGAGGCGGTCTTCTTCATCGCCTTGAAGACATCGGCGTTGAACTGATGGTGGTTTTCAGGCGTTTGAGGGGCGTTGATCGTAATGTAGTCACTGGTCTTAACGAGGTCATCAAATGACTTGTAGGTCACCTTCATTGACCGTTCCTCTGGGTCAGACAACTGGTTTGGCTTGTAGTACTGAACGTTCATGCCCAGTCCGTTAGCTTTACGAGCCACGTCACTCCCAATATTCCCTAGACCCACGATACCAAGCGTTTTGCCGGCAATTTTGTGGCCCAAGAAGTACAGTGGTGCCCAGCCAGGGAACCCTTCGTGACGCATCTTCTGGTCACCTTCAACAATTCGGTGACTTAGTGCTAAAATTAAACCAATGGTCACTTCAGCAACCGCATTCGTTGAGACCGCAGGGGTGTTGGTCACAGGAATACCCTTTTCCTTTGCGTAGGCGGTGTCGATATTATTAAATCCAGCACCGAAGTTGGCAATTAATTTGAGTTTTGGTGCGGCGTCGATGATGGCCTTGTCCACCTTGGTTGATAACGGGGTGATCAAGAAATCAATGTCGGCCACTGCCTTGAGCAGTTCATCATGAGAAATAAGACCTTCGCCAGCGAAAGTCGAGACGTCCAAGCCGTTTTCAGACAATTTTTCAGTCGCAACCTCTGGCAATTTTGCTGATAAATATACTTTACTCATTATGATGTCCCTCCTGACTTATTGTTAACGCTTTCATTATCGTTCAATTCACTATAAATTACAATAACGCACTTTTTAGTAACCCATGAAAGGAAGTTCGAAAAATGACTGATCTTGTTCGTAGCGAAGTCCAGGAAAAGCTGATCAACGGCGTTTTCAACTGTCCAAAAGAGTTCACCCTTTCCATGTTTAGCGGCAAATGGAAGATCAATATCATCTACCATTTAGGAAAGGAAGGCGCCTACTACTTTTCTGAAATCCAACGTCTCTTGCCAGCGGCTTCACATAAAGAACTTTCAGAAAAATTGAAAGAATTAGCCGCTGATGGTCTCGTCGACCGTAAGCCAGTGAAAGATCAACGTGTAACCCTCACCCCACTTGGTGAAACGCTGCTGCCCATCGTCAACGCAATGTATGATTGGGGCACCAAACGGCTGCAGGAACTGCAGTTGGCTGGCGATGTGACCTTTGGCTTGGGTGAAGTTAAAAATACTGATTGAATGTTCCTGCCATACTGTCGCATCAACTGTCCTACATTCTCCATTACGTCACTGTATGTCTAAGAGTTCACAACATTGTCTCATCCACTTAAGTATTAACGCATCCATTTTCACACTGTGTACAAAGCATAGCTACTAATGGCGGACTTGCAGTCGAGGGCGGATTCTCTTCAAACTAACCTTGACTGTATTTCGATGCTTAACCAACATAAACAGACTGCTCAATGTCAGTGGAATGGAGCGATTTGGCACGGAGTCGTGGTGTCGACATCAGTTAGCGACCGTTTTCTGGTCGGTTACTGATGTGTGAGACGATGGAGATCCATTCGAGAGCTGCGCAGCAGAAATCGAATTAGCTTCATCGCGAACCACTACGACGGAGTGCCAAATCGCGCAATGCAACGGACTCAAAACACTATCCAAAAGCCTAAAACAACCATCAGATACCCAAAACAGGGATGTCTGATGGTTGTTTGCATAAAAAAATTAATCTTCAGAAAGGTCGATCATATCAGGTGCTGTCCCGTCTTCGCGGCTTGACGCCATTTAGCAACACGGTTCATGAAGCTGGTGAACAGCGCCATTTGCTGGTCGTTGACTTGGAACATGGTTTCAGGATGCCACTGAACGGCTGCAATCAAGTCGCTGTTTTTGGTCTCGACTGCTTCGATCACGCCGTCATTTGCGGTCGCAGTCACTTTCAAGGCGCCAGAAACCTTCTTCACAGCCTGATGGTGATGACTGTTCACTAAGATCGGTGAGGCACCGTTCAACGCAGCAGCTAACAGGGAGTCCTCTTCAACGCTAACGTGCTGAGTCCCCTGAGCCATGGGCGCCTTTTGAAAATGTTGTTGAACAGGTGTATCAAACTGTGACTCAATGTCCTGATACAGACTGCCGCCTAAGGCAACGTTGATGACTTGTAACCCGCGGCAGATCCCCATGATCGGGATGTTGTGTTCCACTGCTAATTTAACAAGTTGAATGCCGCTCTCGTCCAAGAGTGCATCCGTATCGCCCAAACGTGGATGTGGTTCTTCCACGTAAAATCTCGGTGCGACGTCAGGGCCGCCTGGCACCAGCAGGCCATCCAACAGGTCAATGTAGCTGGCCATCAACTTGGGTTCGCGCGTTGGAATCATGATAGGCACACCGCCTGCTTTGACAATAGCGGCAACTTCCGGTTGGTTCACGTTGTTTCTGATTGCGTAGTTGAATTCCCGTGCTTCAGCCGGGATTCCAATAATGAATGGTTTGCTCATGACGGTAGCCTCACTTTTTAGTTTTTATTTCCAATAAGCGTATCGATACAGTGTATCACGTAATAATGTCGGCTGCACACCAGCAACCTTTGAACTAATCAAGGTTGCCTTGGTACTTTGATACAACGGCGTGAAGCCTTGGTTCTTAGCAAGCATCTTCGCGGCTGCCTGCATGGTCGTGTACCGCGCCGAAGCCGACTGCTTGTCATCCGTGATCGTCTTGATCAGACTTTCATACTCGGCGTTATGGAACCGGCCAAAGTTGATGGCGTTTGTGATCGAAGCTTTGTTTAGGAAGTCTAACGGATCCTTGAAATCGCTCGTCCAGCCCATGGAAGCCAACTCAAAGTTGCCCTTTTCCATCGCTGAAATCTCGTTGTTCAGAGGGACCGTCGTTAGACTCACTGTGATGCCCTTCAAATTTTGCTGAACGGTGCTTTGAATGTACTCCCCAACGGCCTTGCTGACGTCATCATCAGCCGTCATCAACTGAATATGAAGTTTCTTCTTGCCTAACTGCTGTTGCGCCTTGGCCCAGTATGCTTTGGCCTTTTTGACGTTGTAGGGATAAAGATTGCCGGTGTCTGCGTTAAAGTCCTTGCCCGTCGATGGATTACTGAAGTTCCCCTCAGTAACCGCACTTTTGGCTGCAATCGACTTATCCTTCAGCACGTTCTTCACCAGCGACTGTCGATTGATGGCGTAGCTCACAGCCAGCCGCAAATTCGTGTTATTGAGCGTCTTATGCTTGGAATTCCAATCCAAGTAGGCCAGTCGGTTACTCTTGGTGATGTGCAACTCCTTGGCCAGCTTACCTGTCGATGCCGCCTGAACCTGTGTCCCAGTCAGGGTCGTCTGCTGAACGCTGTTTGACGCAAACAAATTTTGGGCGGTCGTCACATCCTTGACCGTTTGCACGTCAACGGTCTTGATCCGAACGCTCTTTTTGTCGTAGTAATCTTTGTTTTTGGCATAGGTCCACGTGTCGCTCGTCCCATTCCAATTCTTCAATACATATGGCCCGTCACTCAGCGTTTTTGCTGCACTGCTGCCATAATTACTGCCGTATTTTTCAGTGAATTTCTCGTTCAATGGATACAGTTCTGCCGCCAACCGCGAGTTAAACCACGGCGTTTTTTGCGTTAACGTGATCCGCAGCTTTGTCTTCGATAGCGCCGTCACACCAAGGTCCTTCAGTGGCAACTTACCATTGTTGATCGCCGTGGCGTTCTTAATTTCAGCAATGTGGCCGACTTCCTGTGACTTGGTCTTAGGATCAGCCTGCCGCCGCAAAGCGTAAACGAAATCCTGCGCCGTGACCGCTGTCCCGTTTGACTATTTCGCATTCTTTCGCAGCGTAAACGTGTAGGTCTTACCGCCGTTAGTTGGCTTAACGACCTTCGTGGCAATCCCTGGGATAATTTTGCCCTTCTGGTTCGTGGTGTAAAGCCCCTCATAGACCTGCGCAATGGCAGCCTGACTCACGACATCAGTCGCCTTCGTTGGGTCAGCCGTTGCCATGGCTTGACTCGCCGTTACCTTTAATGGTTTCGTTTGTGTCCCTGTTTTTTGCATGCCAGTGCCGCTGCTTGACTGCCCACAAGCAGCCAGTAGCAACGCTAACCCAAATACTGAAAGTCCTATTCCGATTTTTCCTCTAGACGTCATCCTCAGCGTCTCCCTTTTTATCACACTGGCTAGTGCCAAAAAGTCCCTACTCGTTGAAACGAATAGGGACTAAACAACGCGTTACCACGCGGCCGTATCGGTTACATCCTGCTTGATGAGACAACGATGATCTCTGAACGTAATTGACCCGAAACGTATCAACTGCTATCCGCATTAGTCACAACGTGTTGCGATGTTTGTTTGGTCTATCAATGCAATTTGATGCCCAAATACTATTCTATTTTGCTAGTTTTGTCAATTGTTTTCTTTTTAAAAGTAAGTGAAAATAGTCAGCAAGAAACCGCTCATACGTTGGGTTACTGATACCTGAATCCCCTTACCAGTACCCTAGGAGTTGACTCAATTCTGCCCGCCGAACATCCCGGAATGATAAACTGCTAGATTGGCGTTGCGTATCCGCAGGGTCTTTCGGTCCCGTCCACGTGTACTTGCCGGCGACAGGACTGCTGACATTGCCTGAACTTGCAGGCGCGTACATCCTATCCGAGAGGTACGGCGTATGATCAACCCTAAAGCGTGTCCGAATTCATGGGTCATCGTGCCTGACCAAAACGCTTGATAGGTTGGAGCAGCCGCCCTCTCAGCAGTAAGCAATTTTTGATAATACTGTGTCGCGCTGGCATAGGCGACCTGTCTTGTGTGCCCTGTTGAAGCGTTATAGCGGGCCTCTTGTGCTAAGTAGTCTGCCGTTAACCGCCGAGTTGTTGCTGTATTGGCAACCTCATCCACATACGTTGCGTTCTGTAAGTGCGTGCTGTTGAGATAGATTATGTTGCCCGTAATTAAGCCATCCCAATCCTGACTTGGTTTTGTCGTCACTGTTAACTGATGTGCCGTGGCCGTCCCAAATTCGAAGACTGTCTGCCCCAACGCGTGATTCCAAGTGGTCATTGCTGTCTGAACAAATGGCCGTAGCTTGGACTGCGTGACATAGACTTGAATTTGGTTGTGGTGAAAACGAGCTACGTCACCCACCAAATTATACTGTTTTGTAAGGATTGCCTTATTTTGAGCATAATAGTCAGGTGATTGGTGCAGTAACGTCGTGCTTGGCATGAGATCGGTCCCCGTTTCCCAGAGCGTAGCCGCTTGAGCTTGCGTTCCAGTGAAGCCAACGACGCCAAAAACCAAGCCGACCAGCAATCCTATCAATTGTTTTTTCATCCTCAACGCCCCCCTTTAACCAGTTGTTACCCCCGTTAACTATCTTGTGAAGCCAGTGTATCACTTTTAGTCATAACGGTGGTTAAGATAGGACTTATCATTCACAAGGTTGATACAAAAAGAAGATTACGTTTAATTTACGTAATCTCCTTAATGATTGAGCTAGTTATCTATTTTGTGTCATGTTTCTTACGCGTGACGCCTAAGCCTAGGAAGCTCATAAGGATGCCAAGCAGACCCATCATTGAGTAGGCTGACGCTTGTTCATCCGTTTGCGGCAACGTCTCGTTTTGTGTGGCTTGCTGATGAGTCGTTGCGCCCGCGATATCATTTTGCATGGTGCTTACAGCGCTTGATCATCGGCACGTTGCGTATGAGATGTTGCCGTCTGGTTACCAGTGTCGCTCGCTAATGCGGGTACCATATCAACCGCTGCCGAAGCTAACTCGTGTTTCGAAGGTGACTGAGCTGTATTCAGGTCGTCCCCTTGTGGGCGCCGTGACTTGCGATATGAATTGGCGTTACCGTTTCACTGATTGATGCGAGATCGGTCGGTTTCTGCACAGTAGTGCTGTCAGAACCATCCGACTGTTCAGGTGTCACAATACTTGGCTGGTTGTTCTGTCCATCGTTCTTCGGTGTTGAAGTGGTCCCAGTGTTTTGAGTATCACCGGAATTGCTGCCAGTGTTTTGACCAGAGCCTGAATTGTCGGGTTGGTTGGTTACGATTGGTGTATAGATGACCTTGTCATCCGTTGTAATGTTGCCTTTCGTATCCAAATGGGCCGAAATCGTGTCATGGTCAGGCGTGTAGCCTGGTAGCGTTGGCACCTTAACGTCAACTGACTGATCACCCTCAACTGTGACACCGTCGACCGTGACGTCACCTTTGTTGCTGGGGATTGTGACCGTGCCTGTTACTGGGCTTGGGGTGTAGGTTACTGTTTCGTCTGTTTTGATTGTGCCATCTGGCTTTACTGTCGCATTCACCGTATTGTGATCTACCGTATATCCCGGCTTCTCCGGTACTTCAACAGTAACCGTCTGATCCGTCTGTCCGGTAACGTTGTCGACAATGATGTCGCCTTTATTGCTAGGAATCTTGACCTTGCCTGTTACTGTGTTTGGTGTGTAAATCACCGTTTCATCCGTGGTGATAGTGCCATCTGGCTTTACTGTCGCATTCACCGTATTGTGATCTACTGTGTAGCCCGGCTTATCCGGTACCTCAACAGTAACCGTCTGATCCGTCTGTCCGGTAACGTTGTCGACAATGATGTCGCCTTTATTGCTAGGAATTTTCACAGATCCTGTTACTGAGTTAGGTGTGTAGGTCACCGTTTCGTCTGGGGTGATTGTGCCATCTGGATTTATAATGGCTTGAACCTTGTTGTGATCTACCGTATACCCTTTCTTCTTTGGCACTTCAACAGAAACCATCTCGTCCGTCTGTCCTGTAACGTTGTTGACAATGATGTCGCCTTTATTACTAGGGATTTTCACAGATCCCGTGACCGTGTTGGGTGTATAGGTTACCGTTTCATCTGTTGTAATCTTACCGTCTCGGCCCACGGTCGCTTTAACAGTGTCATGATCTGAGGTGTACCCTTTTTTCAAAGGTACCGTCACATCAACGATTTCATCAGTATCGCCGGTCACACCATCAACTGTTATTTTGGTGCCATCAGTGTTTGAAATCTCGACAGTGCCAGTCACACTATTGGGTGTGTAAGTCACATTCTGTGATCCATCTTGTGTAGGCGTCTGAATCGTTTCAGTTGTCGAGTATCCTGGAATTAATGACATATCGATTGTACTGCCTGTCGTTCCAGTTACTTGCAGTGGCTTGTCCGTTGTAATTGGTTCGCCGGTTTTACTGCTAATCGGCACAATTGTCACCGTTTGTTTAGTTGGCGTATAGGTAACCGTTTGGGTGCCATCTGTTGATTGAATCTTAACTTTTTGATCCGTGGTATATCCCGGGATCACTGGTGCGTCAACATTTGTGTTAGTGTCCCCTGAAACAGTTAAGATCGTCCCATCTGTGATAACCATTTGTGTGCCATCACTTGAAACTGGGTTAACAGTCACCGTTTGTTGTGTTGGCGTATAAACGATGGTCGTGGTCGTACCATTTGCGGCTGGAATTTCAACTTGAGTTGTTGGTTCATACCCTGAGATTTTCGGAGCGTCAACCTTACTGTCTGTGCTCCCTTTTACTGTTAAATCAGTGCCGTCATCAACCTTGATCACCGTTTCACCTTGCACATCCTGCAAAACTGGAACGACCGTCACCTTTTGTTCAGTCGGCGTGTATTCAACGATAGAAACCTCATCAGCCGTTACTTTCTGATCTTTATTGGCAGGCTCATACCCAGGAATATTAGGTATCGTAATGGGTGTTCCAACTCTCCCATGTTCACTTACAGGATCAGTCAATTTTTTACCACCATTATGAGTGGGATAAACAGTATAATCGATTTCTTCCCCTGGAACGCTAATAATAACTGTCGTACCGGTCTTTTGGGCATCTGACAGCCCATTCTCAGCCCCCGTCATCACTACAGTATCATCAGTCGTAACGCCTGTCTTCCCCAACACTTGCGCGCCAGACAATTGGCTGCCCTGAGGAACATTGAGAAAAATCGTTTTTAATTCTCCAGTCGTTGAGTCAATAATGTCATTTAAATCCACGCCGGTGAGTGTCTCAATGACCTGACCATTTTGATCCATGACTTTGACTGTGGCATTCGTGTAATCGTAACTGTCATCCCTCGCAACAACGTCATATCAACCATGTACGAATTACCATCGTTCTGCCAAGTATTCGTGTTAGTGGTCTTGTTAGCCGTATCCGTAAAACTAATGTTGCCAGTGTCTGAATTACTGATGACGTTTTTAGAAAGCGTGCTATCGTCACCATTGGTTTCAATTTGAATGACTGGTACGACGGATAACGTACCGTTGCTTTGAGTGGTCAGTTCGATGAGGTTAACCGTCAAGTTATCGGCGTCGCCATCCACGAAGGTGATTTTACCGTTCATTGCCTGACCGTCTGCCAAGCCATAAACAGTGCCATCATCTGCCGTATAGGTACCATCGTCAGTCGTCACAAATGGTACGTCACTCGAAATTTCCTCTTGCCCAGACACAATTTTCGTCGCCACCGTTTTTCCTGTGGTCGTGTCCACATAAGTGAGGGTTGCATCCTTCGCGGGAATCGCGGTGTAAGCAACCGGCGTCTTAACTGTAATTGATCCGTCAGCATTCACAAGACCCTGCGTAGTCGTTTCAGTTGTAGTATAAACTGTCCCATTTCCGTCTGTGTATGTGCCAGGAATGTGTTCAACCGTGACTGTTTCCCCAACGGATCCAGAAACATCTTAGATTGTGACAGTGCCACTAGTCTCATCGCCGTTTGTTTGAACAAGCGTTGTTGGAACCGTTACAGTCGTTTTAATCGTGTTTGGTTCGTAAGTCACTAACAGTGTATTATCCGCAGCTGCCCGTGATACGGTCATGATAACTTGATCAGCCGCAATTTTCTGACCATTCAAGGTGATTTGTGACACGTGGTAGCCCTGCAGCTTTGGCAGTGTCAGGTTCACATCACTGGCAGTCGTCCCATCTGGGCTCACTGCCAGCGTATCACCAATATTCGCGCTGACGTTGGAGGTTTGCAGTTCGGGTGCATCCGTGCCGTTGACGTGATAGTCGATGGTGACAAGCTGAGACTTCACATTTCCAGTAAAGCTGTCAACCGTGGCAACAGTTGTTGCAGTTTGATTGCCATTGGATGAAATCAAACCAATACTAGAATTCGTTGAAGCCGTGTATTTAGTGGAAATGGTAAACCCATTTTTGTAGGCGTCACTATCATTGCCGTACCAGGTCACCGTCAAAGTCCCACTCACGGTTCCCGTTGTTGGATCAAGCGTGGTCAAATCTGGTTTCCAAGTGGCAACAAAGTGTTCACCAGATGCGTTAGCTGCGGTGGAAGACCCTACTGCACTCGATGGTGAATAAGCCTTCTCTGAGTCCACGTCTGGAGTGACAACGGACCCATCTGCATTGGTGGTCACAAATTTAACAACAGCTTGATTCAAACCATCATTTCGGATTGCCGCTCCGCCAGCACTCGTATCTTGACTGCCATTTGTACCAGTCACATCAAGTGCAACCCCATTTTCCGGGTGACCGTTTTTGTTAATCCAACGATTTCCAATCACTTGTAACGTGCCTGGATCGTTATCAAGACCGCTAGCAGTGGAAACGGGTTCGTCAGCAACCTCAGTGTAGTTCACACCGTTGGCAGCTTTTCCAGTTTGAGATTGTGTGTTGTAATGCGTATCAATAACTGCCGCAATCGAATTGCCAACACCACCGATACCGAATGCATTGCCATCGCCACCTAAACCAAGTTGGTCCTGGGTGGCTCCTGAAATCACAATTCCTGCCCCATCACCAAGTTGCCAACCACTAAATCCAACACCCCAGTCCGAATCATTATCGGCATTCGTATCTGTGGCATCCGCTGTAGCGTCATCGTCCTTACTGAATTTAAAGGACCCACTCATCTCCCAATCATGAGTCATATCAACATCGTTATTGAAGATGATGTTCCCGGCCTTATTTTTAACAGTATCCTGGGTTAACGTAAAACTACCGTCTGTTTCATCCGCGGTAGTCGTTGGCGATTTACTGGTTGACGTTTTCCCATCATTTTTAATGGCCGATTCTCCCGGAGTAAAGTACTCCGAAGACGATTGCGAATCCGTTGCTGTAATTGGCCGTGTTGCATCAACCGGCGTGGTACTCGTTTCACTACCATCACCTTTTAACGTGTCATTCTCGTTAGTAGTGGATACTGAGTTTGGTTCGGCAGGTGTATCCGTTGTTGTGGTGCCATCAATCTGTGGCGCTGGCTGATCAACTGGTGCCTCCTGTGATGTAACGTCACTGGTTGAATCAGTTGATCCAGTCGCCGGCTCAGACGGTGTCGCTTGCTGATCCATTGGAACATCAGTAACCGTTGTGTCGGCGTATGCCGTACCAGCCATCCCTAAACTAAGGCCGATACCAACCGCAACCGTAGCGACCATGACCCCTAAGACCCGTTTGCTGACCAGCCACTTTGTCTTTGACTTATACAATTTGAACCGTGCGTTATCGTTTAAAACTTTTGTTTGTTGCTGTTGATTATGTCGACTAAATTTCATAAATGCCATCTCCCCGAAAATGGTGCTTACTCGTTAGTTAACGAGTAATACAGTGAACCCCATTAAATATTTACTGAGTTAAAGATAGCACATTTTTGAATTTAGCGAACGCTGTACGTAACATTTGTAATACATATGTAATTTTTATGTAATATTAAATTCACTTATACATTTAATAAATACAATCACTAAAAATAAGTAAGACACCACGCCTGTTAAATGGGGATTCAGGGCGTATTCTGATAAGCAGTATTGTCCAACCGCTTTCATGATAAGTCACGATTAGCAACACATTGTGGTTTTTGTCGTGCATTATTTGAGGCTATTTTTGTTGTCTTAGATCGTCATACAGTTTCATTAAGCTTATTTTATTTTAATTAAATTCTTAAAGATACATCTTGGGAAATGCTGGGTGAAATTGGTGGGTTGAAATATTACAAAAATTTTGGGAGCGGCGTCTTTTAGAGACTAAAAACACGACTGGTTATTTCGAGAAGTCGAAATTACTCGTCGTGTTTTTTTGCGTTTTATTGTTTTGCTTTCTTGGCTTCTGTGCCGAAACGCGTTCCAGGAGGCAAGAGGTTGCACCTAAGCGACTTCAGGCACAAATTCCAGAACCGTGAATTTCTGCCTGAAGTCGCTTAGGCTCCACCTCTTAACCGCCTCCTTCCACGCTCTAGGCCTCTTTCATCGCCTTCACAACCCCGCCAATATCCGAACTGCCCGCAATCATCGAAATAACTGACGACCCTGCCGCACCCGTTTGGATCACGGCTGGCAACTGATCAACCGTAATGCCGCCGATGCCGACCACTGGCCGCGTTGCCAGCTCAACCAGATGCTGCAATCCTGCTAACCCAATGACTGGGTCAGCATCCGCCTTTGATCCCGTTGGGAAGACCGGACCGCTGCCGTAATAGGCGATGCCCTCAATGGCATTTGCTGCCTTAATCTCAGTCTCGTTTGAACATGAAAGGCCAATGAACGCCTGGTCTCCCATCTCAGCGATGACCGACTGCACACCTTCATCCGACTGGCCAACATGGATGCCATCAGCGTGAACGCGTTTCGCCAGTCAACGTCATCATCCACAATAAATGGGACGTACGCCAAGTGACACAAGTCTTTCAACCGTTTTGCGACCGTTAATCGCGTTTCCGGTGTCAGCGTTGAACCGGCGCCTTTATCCCGAAACTGATAGGCTGTAATGCCTGCTCGCAATGCGGTCTGCACCGTCTCGACCAGATCTTGATCCGGTCTCAGGTCTTGGGTGCCACAGATGAAGTAAGCCTTTAACATTGATGGTTCAAAACTAATCATTAGCGTGCGCCTCCCCATATGCCCAGTGGTTCAGCGGGCCATGACCATGACCAACTTGAATCGTGTTACGAATAGCTGCTTCAACATAATCCTTAGCAATTCGAATCGCCGTTTCAATGCTATTCCCCTTCGCAATTTCAGCGGTCATGGCACTCGATAACGTATCGCCGGTCCCGTGGGTGCGCACTGTATCGACACGCGGTGCTGACAGCCAGAAATCCTTGCCAGATTCCAGCAGCACGTAATCGCGAACCGTGTCGGTGTTGCCGTGGCCACCCTTGATAATGATGTTTTTAGTGCCGGCAGCCTGCAACTGTTGGGCAGCTTCACGCATGGCGGCATCGCTCTTGATGCTCAAGCCAGTCAGGCGCTCGGCTTCAGGCAGGTTGGGGGTGACGATCGTTGCCAGCGGGAGCAGATCGCGTCGTCGGCCAGCAGCGCTGCCCCACCCTTCGCAATCATGACCGGGTCCACCACAACTGGGCCAAAATCATATTTTTTCAGATTATCCACAACGATGTCCACATGCTCGGCATCCGCCAACATGCCCGTCTTGCAGGCTTTGATTGCTAAATCATCCGCCAGTGAAGCGAACTGTTCATCAATAATTTTCTTTGGCAGCGCCATAAAATCCTGGACGCCCAGCGTATTTTGCGCCGTTACGGCAACGATGACCGCCGAGCTAAACACGTGGCGCTCCTGCATGGTCTTCAGATCAGCCATCACACCGGCACCGCCACCGGAATCAGTCCCCGCAATCGTTAGGGTCTGGGGAAACGAATTAACCTCTTCACTCACTATTGTTCACGCCTTTCAGTCAAACTTCGCAATTTTTTCAATATCCGCAACAGAAACCAGATGGAGCGCATCCATCAGCTGGGCCGCAAAGGTGCCGGGACGTTCTTCGCCCAATTGGTTGGCAACGATCTCCCCCGTGGCAGCAAACACAAGGCAAGCCGTCTGCGCTGCTTCAAAGTAATCGCCATCACTTACGGCACAAAAGGCGCCCACGATACTGCTCAACATGTCACCAGATCCAACGTGGAGCTGGAACAGTGGTGTCCCATTTTGCACGCGAACCACGCGCTCACCATCCGTGATGTAGTCCGTTTCGCCACTTAAAATGACGACAGCGTGCTGTTTCTTAGCGCATGCCTTCGCAATTTCTGCCAAATCAGCATTGCCAGATCCAGCATCGATGCCCTTAGCGTCCCATGCAACTTCCGCCAGCGCCGCAATTTCACCGGCGTTACCGCGGATCACGTCCACCTGGAACTGGCGCATCAAATCAGCGGCTACTTGTTTCCGGTAACTAATTGCACCAACAGCAACTGGATCCAGCACAAGCGGCCGGTGTTGCGCATTGGCGGCCTGGCCCATGGCTAAAATATGGTCGACCTGAGGCTTTGAAAACGCGCCAAGATTCAGTGCAACTGCTGAACTAATCCCCACCATCTCGTCGGTTTCAGCAATCTCTTCGGACATGATCGGTGACGCCCCAATAGCGTTGATGCCGTTGGCCACATCCTGCACCGTCACAAAGTTCGAAATGTTTAACACCACTGGGTTCTTTTCTCGAATCTCATCCAATAAACTAATTTTCATGTTGCTAACCTCCGCTACGTGTCTAATACACGTGAATTATGGTTTAAAACAACGTTGTGCGCAAAAAAGAGCCGAACAAGAACGTCTCTTGTTCGACCCACTTCCGGTTACCCGGTCATCGATGAACACGTTCCTACGCAAGCATTACCTTACAGGTTCAAAGGGATAGACGTTACCGCCATCTCAGCCCCGTTACGGGACACCCCTCGTGTTGTTTGTCTTAATCATACCTGTAACCGTTTTACTCGTCAACTTCTGAAGCGTCGTCGAAATCTGGGTTATCAGGGTCTGTCTTATTGTTTTGATACTTCAATGCCAACTTGCCGCTTTGTCGCAGCAGAAAGTCCATGGCACTGTCCGGCAACACCCGCCGTGCAAACGCACCAACCGGCGCACCGCCGCCAACCGCATAGCGGGCACGTGGTCGTCTCACAGTCGCCGCAAAAGTAACCTTGCGCGCAATCACTGACGGCTCAGACCCAAACTCGCTGATGGTCTTTAAAAAAGCACCCGCTTCTGCGGACAACTCTTGGTAAGGGCCATCGCCAGCGACGTCAGCCAACTGTTCGGCTGAAATCTTAGCCCAGTCTGACTTAATGTCACCCGGTTCGATCACGATGACCTTGATACCAAAGTCTGCCAGTTCAAGCCGCATTGCGTCACTGATGCCTTCAATCGCAAACTTTGACCCGACATACCAGCCACCCAATGGATTGGCAATCTTGCCGTCCAGGGAACTAATATTGATGATCCGCCCATCCTGCTGCTGACGCATGATTGGCAGAACTGCCTTACTCATTTCAGTCACACCAAACACGTTGGCATCAAACTGTTGATGCGCCTTTTCCAGCGGTACCTCTTCGATGGCACCAAACACCCCGTAACCGGCATTATTGACCAACACATCAAGCCGACCCTCGTCCGCCGCAATTTGTTTGACAACGGTCTGAATATTATCGGTATCTGTGACGTCCAAATAAGTGGTGTGAATGCCGAGCGCTTCAAGGCCACCCATTTGGTACACGCGCCGAGCGCCCGCATAGACCGTGAAACCGTGGCGGTACAGATGCTTCGCGATCGAAAACCCAATCCCTGATGAGGCGCCGGTTACCAGCGCAACTGGTCGTTTACTTGTCATGATTAAACCCTCCAGGCTGCGCGACAACTCAGTGGTGCCACGCAATTATTCTATTTTTGTAAGTGGTTACATGTATTATAACGCATTTAGGTGGTCGGCCAAGATTTCATGATGTATTCTACAGATTTCTGATGAAAATAGCATTCAATTCCCGCTCCGTTCCGCCGGTCGGCCCTGCAGGCTGAGGTGGGGTCGCTCTGGAGAGCTAGTGAATGTCTTTTCAGAAATTCAAGGATCTCCAACGTCTCCCGTATTAGTAACCGACCCAAGTACAGTCGCCAACTAATACCGACACCACAGCCTGCAATGCCGACCGGCACCACTTCGCTAAAATCCTGATCGAATTAACATTAACCGGAAAGCATTCACAGGAACATCATGAAACAAGTTAGTGAAACACAACTCTGAGCTAACACCGTAAAAAGCATTGCTGTCAGAAAATTTATTAGCGGTCGAGGGCGGATTCTCCTCGGACATGGGTTAACGCCCACTGAGATGCTAAACTAGCCGTGAAAGCTTGCTCACAATCAGTGGAATGGAGCAATTTGGCAGGCCGTCGTGGTGTCGACATCAGTTAGCGACCGTTCTTGGGTCGGTTACTGATGTGCGAGACGACTGAGATCCACTCGAGAGCTGCGCAGCAGAAATCG
Source organism: Secundilactobacillus paracollinoides DSM 15502 = JCM 11969 (assembly GCF_001311135.1). GTDB lineage: Bacteria > Bacillota > Bacilli > Lactobacillales > Lactobacillaceae > Secundilactobacillus > Secundilactobacillus paracollinoides. Next base: position 25,592 of record NZ_BBAG01000015.1, on the reverse strand, counting down.
AGTTAGCTCAGTCGCGAGCCACGACGACGGCCTGCCAAATTGCGAAATGCAACGAAATCACCAAGCAATCTCAACCCATAGAAAAAAGCCGCAACAGTCTCACAGGCTGCCGCGGCTTTTCAGTTGTGTGCATGGTTTAAATGAATCTAAAAATAGAACTCACTGTTTAGTGATGGCAAACGTTTAGATTAAAAACGCGCTGTATCTGGATCTTGAGCATAACCAGCCACACCTTTGAAAGCTTCATCTAGCTGAGTCATATCGGTATGTGCTAGATTGAAGTCGAAAATTTCGGTGTTGGCTTGAATGTACTGCGTGTGTACAGACTTCGGCAATGGTAAGAAACCATGCTGGAGTTGCCATCTCAAGATCAATTGAGGAACGGACTTGCCATATTTTTCAGCAATCGCGGTAATACCTTTGTTCTTGACCAGCTTCCCTGTCCCAAATGGGCTGTAGCTTCAGTCAAAATATGATGGGCATCGTTGTACGCCACCACTTCTGGTTCGAGATCGGACGGATTGATGAACAGTTGGTTCACCATTGGGGTTACCTTAGCAGTCTTTAATAGGGCATCCAGATGTTTGGGCCGGAAGTTTGAGACACCGATTGCTTTTGTCTTGCCAGCATCGTATGCTTCCTCCATTGCCCGCCAAGAGCCGGCGTTCATTTCTTCCCAGTTACCCCGGAAAGCAACTGGGTTTGCCCAGTGAATCAGGTACAAGTTGACGTAATCTAAGCCAAGCTTTGCTAGAGACGTTTCTAGGGCTTTCTTAGTTGCATCATAACCATGATCCGCATTCCACAGCTTGGTCGTTACGAAGAGTTCGTCACGGTCAACGCCAGAATCTTTAATGGCCTTGCCAACACTGTCTTCGTTACCATACGCTGCGGCGTATCGATATGACGATACCCAGCTTTCAGGGCATCCAGAACTGCGTGATAGGCTTCATCGCCATCCGCTGACTGCCAGGTACCAAATCCAATCACTGAATCTTGGTCCCGTTTGCTAACTGGTACGTATCCGTTAATGACATTGGGGTTCCTCCTTGTTTCAACGCAATTATCACACCTATACCAGTGTAGCAAGAGTCGCCCTCAAAGCCAATTATTTTGCCTTACGCCATTTCTGGTGCAACGGTCAACCAATCATATTGGAGAAGCTGATGCGTGCCCTTAGTGACTGGCACCCAGATTTTTGCTCGCGCAATATCCTTCAACGATTGCCAGAAGGAGCGATCCTTCTTGTTTGTTTCAGCTGTTGAAATTGTGATCAGTTGGTTCGATTCGGTTTTAGCCGTCAGTTCCTTGTCCGAAACTGAGACAAGCTGAACGGCGATCGTTTCCATATGATTATCAATGATTATCATTGTTGTCAAGTAGCATAGTGATCCTTCCTTCCAAGTTGTACATTGCGTTACTTGATTACAAAATCTATTGTACAGAAGAATTGTCGTTTTTTTGTTGTGTTTCTGTGTTGTTTTTGTGAAGGATGTGTAAAGGTTTTGTTAAGGTATTAGAATTCACTAAAAATCTCGTTATTTTACTAAAGTTTTTTCATTTTTCAGTTTGGTTTTTCATTTAAAAGCGTATACTAGTAGGTGATTAATCGTTTTCATATAAGGAGGATTTTTTCATGCAGATTTCATCCGAAGTATTTGGCCAAAAAGACGGCCACGACATTGAACGATATACAATTACAAACAAAGACGGTAACTTTATTAAGGTCCTGACCTTGGTGCCACTTGGCAATCCTTTACGGTCAACGGTACCCCGTTGATTGCCCACTTTGACGACCTCGCGCACTACGACAGTCCTGCATCATACAGTCTGTGCAAGTCGATTGGTCGGGTTGCTGGGCGGATCGGCAAGGCCACAGCCACCATTGATGGTCAGGAAGTTCATTTCGACCAAAACGAAAACGACAATACCTTACACGGCGGCTTCCACGGGTTCTCAGAAATCATCTGGGACGCGGAACAATCCATTCGTGACCATGACGCCAGCGTGACGTTCTCACGTCACATCGATAGCGACGAAGACAACTTTCCTGGCGACTTGGACGCCCGCATCACCTTTACGTTAACGGACGACAACAAGGTGTCCATCACCTTCTCAGCCGCCTCGACAGCTGATACCCTGTTTAACCCAACAAACCACGTTTACTGGAATATCACCGATGGTCAAAAAGATTTGACCACCCAGCAGCTCCAAGTCAACGGCAAGCGCCGGCTGGAACTCAGCGACAAAGACAAGGTGCCAACTGGCAACTTTGTTGATCTCGCTGGTACTGGCTACGATTTCAGCAAGTCTCGTGACATCCCAAGTGCCCTGGCTGACATCAAGCAGGAAACTGGGAAGGTCGAAATTGATGACGCTTATGAAGTCACTCCAAGTGCTGACAAGCCCATCGCAACGTTGAGTGACAGTGCTTCTAACCGTCACGTGGACATCTTCTCAGACCGAAACTCACTGGTCGTCTTCACCGCTAACCCATTTAACCAATCAAAGCCATACAACGCCTTAGCAACTGAAGCGCAGACTTTGCCAGACGCCATTCACCACGACGGGTTCGGTGACATTACGTTGCCATCCGGTAAATTACAAGAATATACCATCAGTTACCAATATTATGAAAAATAACGTGTAAAACCGCTTACAAATAGCGTATAATGAGACTTGTAAACAACTAACTAATCTCAACTACACTACAAAAACACACCTCAGGCCTGTTGTCTGGGGTGTGTTTTTCTGTGTTGCAACAATATTGTTGTATTTAACTCGAACAGGGAGTCTTCCCAATTATGGATGATACTGCCGTTGCATTGCGCGATTTGACACTCCGCTGTGGTGGCTCGCGATGAAGCTAATTCGATTGTCGCTGTGCGCCACTCGAATGGATCTTCATCGTCTCGCATGTCACTAGGTGGCCCAAACCCGCGCCCACCAAGTGACATCGACACCACTGCTCCGTGCCAAATTGCTCCATTCCACTGACTATGCGCTTATTTCTTACTATTGGTTAAGTATCAATAAGGTGTTAAACCGAGTTTGCTGAGAATCCGCCCTCGACTGCTTGTAAGGCTATTAATAGCAATGCTTCAGGCCAAGTTGAAAATGTTATCGACTAATTATCGAGTTTTATGGGGTCATCATGAGGAGTTGTTACTTAATATCGCAAGAATAGCGTAGTGGAGCCGTTCGGCATTGCAGGCTGTGGTGTCGGTATTAGTTAGCGACCGTACTTAAGTTGGTTACTAATACAGGAGATCCTTGAATTTCTAGTTTATATTGCGGAAACGTGCTCCGCGAGGCAAGGGGCTACTGCAGAAGGGCGTCTGGGCACAAAAGTCAGACCCAGACTTTTGTGCCCAGACGCCCTTCTGCTCCGCCCCTTAACCGCCTCGCTCCACACTCTCAAGTTTTGAAATGTTCGCCGAGTCTGATACAATACTCTATGCACTAGATGACAGTATTTAATAAGAAACAACCTCAACCCAAAGAATGGACAAAAAATGACAACCCCACAAAAACATTACACACACAATCGGCGACCACAACAGCGGTCAGCTGACGTTCAAGTTGAAATCGGTCAACGGTTCCCGCTGACTATCAAGCGTCTTGGCATCAATGGTGAAGGGATCGGCTACTACAAACGCAAGCTGGTCTTTATTAAGGGTGCCCTTCCCACAGAGGTCGTCGTCGCAGAAGTGATTGGCATCAAGCAACATTCCTGACGGCGAAAATTCACCGGATCAAAACCCCCAGCAAGGATCGCGTGACCCCACGAGATGATTACGCTGGCCAAGTCGGTGGCTTTGAACTCGAGCATCTCGCTTATCCGGCACAACTCGCCTTTAAACGTGACGTTGTGCAGCAGTCGCTTGAGAAATTCAAACCACATGGCTACCACCATTACATTTTAAAACCGACAATTGGGATGGACGACCCCTACAGCTATCGGAATAAGGCGCAGTTCCAAGTGCGCAAGACGGCCGAGGGCCAGGTCATTGCCGGCCTATATGAAGAGCACAGCCACAACCTGGTTGACCTGGCAACCTGTTCCGTTCAGATGCCCGCCACGATGGCCGTCATGCGCTTTGTCGTTTCGCAATTGCAGGACCTTAACGTCGCCATCTATGACGAACGACGTGAGACCGGACTTGTTAAAACAATTGTTGTGCGTGAGGCGGCTGCGACCAATGAATTGCAGGTGGTGCTCGTCACGACCAAGCCGACCTTCCCGCAACGCGACGAACTGGTTAGCAACCTGCAGGCTAAATTTCCAAACGTGGTCTCCATCATGCAAAATATCAATCCAGAAAAAACCTCACTTATCTGGGGTGATGACACCATTCGATTAGCCGGGAAGGATCAGATCCGCGAAGAACTTAAGGGCCTGCAGTTCAACTTATCTGCCCGCGCGTTCTTGCAGTTGAACCCCTACCAGACGGTGAAACTGTACGATGAAGCCTCAAAGCGCTTGACCTTGGTGAAAACGAAAACGTGGTCGACGCCTACGCTGGCGTCGGCACGATTGGCCTCTCCGTTGCCCACGCCGCCCACGAAGTTCGCGGGATGGACATCATTGCGGATTCCGTGAAGGATGCCAACGAAAACGCCGCGTTAAACGGCATTACCAATGCCCACTACGAAACCGGCAAGGCGGAAGACGTTATTCCACGATGGATCGACGAAGGCTTCTCGTTTGACGCCCTCATTGTTGACCCGCCGCGGACTGGCCTTGATGATGGCCTTATCCGGACGATTCTTGACACACTGCCACAGAAGTTCGTCTACATTTCCTGCAACCCATCGACCCTGGCCCGCGACCTGAAACAGCTCACAACTAAGTACCACGTGGACTACATCCAATCCGTCGACATGATGCCGCAAACGCCGCGGTGTGAAGCCGTCGTTAAATTTACACGGGCCGAATACTAGCCATTTTGCAAAATTTGTCTTATCATTGATGAATAACTTTTAACGAGCCAATTTGAAAGAAGGTCTATCATGCAAAATCCGTTTCAAAACGGCGATAATAACGAGGGACCAAATGGCTTACCGGTGCCACCAAACTACGCAACTGTGAAAAATGAAAACGGCGATGTCCGCATTGCTAAAGTCGGCTTCTCCTGGACCGTCCTGTGGTTTAACTTGATCGTCCCGATCTTTCGCGGCGACTGGTACAACTTGCTGTGTATGGTCGGCATTGAAATGGGCGTGCTGTTTGGCATTTATTCCCTGCCAACCAACAACATGGTGAGCTACGCCATGAGCGTGGCAAGCGTTGCCTTCAATCTGGTCTGGGCCGGTCTTTACAACCTGATGTATTTTCGACACTTGTTCAACCGCGGCTTTAAGCCGGCAACGGATCGGTCGAAAGAGCTGTTGACGCGAGTGGGGTATTTGCCGAAAGCAATGAGGTAGAGAGTGGAGGAAAACGGTAGGAAGCAGAGTGTAAGTCAACTCTGGCAGAAATACCGAACTTGGCATTTTTGCCAGAGTTGATTTGCATGCAGCTTTCTGTTTTCCGGAACTCGTTTCGGCACAGTAGTCAAGACCCTCAATCACCAACAAAAAAACAATACAAAGGGGCGCCTTGGAAAAAATCCAAGACGCCCTTTCTCTACATAAATCTAAATCCGACTCACCCTAATCCTCATCAAAAAACTCACGCCGGGCTTCCTCAGACTGATTCAGATCCACCGCCGGAATATCGGCCAAATCCTGACGAATCTTTGACTCGATATCCGAATCATCTGATGTCTTCGATCCAAACGGCAGACCACCAAATTCAACAACTGCCTGATAGAACTGCGTAACGGCGTTATTTGAACTTATTCCTAACTGTTGAAACACATGCTCAGCTTGAGTCACTAACTGGTTATCAAGTACAAATTCACGTTTCACTTGAGTCACGCTCCTAACGATGCCTTATTCAAAACCATCATTAGGGTATCGATTACCCTTATAAAATTCAAGTTACACCACTTAACTAGCCGAAATTTAATCAGGCTACTTCCACAATCGTACTATGCTTCAGCACAACGCCACCCTGCGTAAACCCAGTCGAGTTCCCAGTAATGGTCACCTGATTCCCCTCATGAACGGCATCATAGTCACTGACAACAGCCATGACCCAGAGTTTCCCGTCACTTGGATTGCCCATTTCAATTGACGGCAACCCATATGAATCTGGCCCAACATAGGTGACTTGACTGGAAACGGTGACCATTTGACCATCATAGGGACTGCTATGGGTGCCGGTGTAGCTCTCAAACAAGTCTTCTGCGGTTAATTCTGGTGTCATTCTAAACGCTCCTTTTAAAAAACAGTTTAAAGTACAACTAAAGTACTCACCGAGTTTATCACAGCCCAAATAGTTGTCAATACAATTGTTTTCATTACAATAAAGTGCAACAAAAAAACGCCCATCACAAGGCGTTTTTAGTGAATCACATTTCTAATCTTTTTCTCGTCATACCCCAGCAGCACTAAAAACATCACCACATAAATGACGAGCGGAATCCAAATATAGTTTACATTGATCATTGTCAGTGTGGCCGCGTTCTGCGCGTGATCAGCGGTGTAGCCGGACAGCTCAAACAGCCCGGCCGTAATGAGCCCACCGACGCCCAATCCAACGTTGACACCAAAGTTATCACTAGACGCCAGAATGCCTTCCGCTTGGATGCCCATGGCCGACCCGTAGCGAATCGTATCTGAAATCATGATGGATACCAGGCCGACGATCATCCCGTGACCGATCGAATTAATAACGATTCCGGCAAAGAGCACCTGCAACTGCGGCAGATAGACCCCAGCTAACATGATGACTTGGCCGACAAACGCGGTCACAATTCCCATTAGCATGGTACGCTTATTGCCGCGAATATTGGACAAATGCATGATCAGGACAACACCAATCAGAGACGCTAACGTAAAACTGTTCGCTAATGGGACAAGGTTCTCGTTTCCCAGCGTGTATTTGAAATAGTAAATTGCCGTTTGGTTTTTGATAGCGGTCACCAGCCAAAACAGGAGGATCACCACCGATATGACGAACCACGGTGTGTTCTTCAAGATCATCGGCAACACTTTTTTAAACGGCTGGTGCGCAATTTTAGGATTGCTATAGCGTTCCCGCACGTTAAAGAACGTGTTCCAAATCAGGATCAACGAGATCACGCCAAACAACGTAATCGTCAGCAGAAACCCGCGTTGCTGATTTCCCTTACCAAAAAATGCCACTAGGGGCAGCGTGCAGACGGCCACAATAATTTGAACCGAACTGCCAAAGAACTGCCGAATCACACCGAGAAAGGTCAGCTCGCGTTCGTTTCGCGACATGGTCGGTAAAATGGCCGTGATCGGTAAGTTGACCGCCGTGTAGAAGAATCCTAACCCCAGGTAGGTGACGTAAGCCCACACGAGTTTTCCAGTGTGTGAAAACCCTGGCGTGACAAAGGTTAAAATCGCAAAAACCACATAGGGCAGTGCCGGCCATAAAAACCACGGTCGGCTCTTGCCCCACCTCGAATGGGTATGGTCGATCAAGACACCGATCAGCGGGCTTTCAATCACATCCGCGATTCGTGCCACAACGAAGAGGATAGCTGCTTCTCCCGGCGTCAGACCATAGACATCGGTGTAAAAGAACAGCAAGTAAGTCGTCATTACCTGAAAAACAAGGTTATCCGCTGCATCGCTGAGTCCGTAGCTGAGCCGTTCAGGCCACTTGGTTTGCCAATCAGACATCCCAACACCCCCCCCGATTAAAAACTAGTTGTGCTGTTTTGCCGTCAAATTGCGGTAGATGCTGTCACTGATAAAGTCGTTGGCGTGCATCCAGACAACGTGACCAACCGCTTCGGAAATATGTTCTTCAATCGGCTGGTCCTTAGCATCCGGCACAGTCTTCATCGCTGGCATAACACCGAGATGAAAGGCACTCCAAATGCTCAGGCCGAACAACGACCCCTTCCCCGCCTTAATGAACGGGAGGTAATGACCCGCCACACTGTAGAGAATGGCGAATGATGTCGAGAAACCAAAGTGGATCAGGAACCCGGCAATCGGCATCTTTTGTTCAGAATAGGTATAGGTCGCATTCCGAATTTTTTCTGGAACACCAACCTGCTCCATCAAATGCTGCGGCGGGTTGACTGCGTTACGCGCTGGTGTTCGCGGCGGCAGGACGTTTTCCCACCCTAACTTAACGAACCCTGAAAAAATACCAGCGACGGTGCCAGCAATGACCGCCGCCTTTAAATCTGTTTTTGCCATGCGAATCCCTCATTTCTATATAAGTGCTAAATCTTTTTATACTTGTTAATTAGTATAAACCGCTTTCTTTTATAGCAACAGGAAAAGAACTTCACTGTTTTGCTAAGAAAAGACTAATCAACATCTACAGTCGATTAGCCTTATTTTTAGCTTCATTTGCTCACGCTATGCTTCGGTTTTAAACGCTCTTGTTGCTTCTACCGCAACCTTCCAGCCGTGGTACAGCCGTTTCCGACGGTCATCCGCCATATCCGGTTTAAACGTCTGCCCATCCGCGTGAATTTTTTGAATGTCATCCAGATCTTGCCAGTACCCAGTCGCTAACCCGGCACAGAAGGCAGCACCCAAAGCAGTGGTTTCTTCGTCACTGGACCGCACGATCGGCACGTTTAAAATATCCGCCTGAAACTGCATCAAATAACGATTCCGCGAAGCGCCACCATCGGCCAGCACTTCCACCACCGGCATCCCCGTATCCTGGCGCATGGTATCAATGATATCTCGCGTCTGATAGGCGATCGACTGCAGAGTGGCCTTCACAAAATCACTCCGGTTGGTTCCACGACTGAGACCGAACACGGCACCGCGAGCATCCTGGTCCCAGTACGGTGCACCTAACCCGTTAAAGGCAGGAACTACGTAGACTTCATCGTCATCCGTCGACGCCATGGCGACCTGTCGAGATTGCGGCACGTTATCAATGATCTTCATGCTCTCAGCCAGCCAGTTCAGCGCAGTCCCGGCCACGAAGACCGACCCTTCAAGCGCGTAGGTCATTTTGCCGCCAAGGTCGTAGGCAATCGTCGTCAGCATTTTATTGTTGGAAAACTGCGGCTTGTCCCCCGTGTTCATCACGATGAAGGCCCCGTCACCATAGGTATTCTTGACCTCACCAGGTTTAAACGCCATCTGACCGATCAGGGCTGCCTGCTGGTCACCAACCATCCCAGCAATCGGCACTTCAACGCCATAGAATTGGTAGTTTTTAGTCGTCCCGTAGACTTCAGAACAGCTGTGAACTTCCGGCAGTAACTGACGCGGAATGTTCAGCAACTTTAAAATGTCGTCGTCCCATGTGAGCTCATTAATATTAAACATCATGGTTTGACTAGCGTTGGTGTAGTCAGTGATGTGCAGCTGGCCGTCTGATAATTTCCAGGTCAGCCAACTGTCAATGGTGCCCATCAGCAACTCACCCTTTTCAGCGCGTTCCTGCGCCCCAGGGACATTATCCAGCAGCCAGCGCACCTTCGTGGCTGAGAAGTAGGAATCAATGACCAGCCCAGTCTTCTCGTGGATCACGTCTTCGTACCCATCACTCACCATCTTCTTGGCGATGGCTGCCGTCTGCTTAGACAGCCAGCCGATTGCATGGTAAATGGGCTGACCCGTGGTCTTATCCCAAATGACCGTGGTTTCACGTTGACTGGAGATCCCAATGCCGTCAATAAATTCTGGATGCACCCCAGCATCGATGAGCGCACTGGCAATCACCGACTGGACCGAGTTCCAAATTTCGTTAGCGTCCTGTTCCACCCAGCCATTATGCGGGTAGTATTGCGGAAACGTCTTTTGGCTCTCGATCACCTTGCGCCCTGAATGGTCAAATAACATCGCTCGGGTAATTGAGGTCCCCTGATCGATGGCGAGAATGTAATGTTCCGGCTCCTTCATTGACATAAAACTCCAGCCTCCAATTTTAACGTGCCGTTAACGGCGTCCTACTTTAGAAAACGATTTCATAAACTGATGTTATCATAGCATAACCACCGCCGTCATTTGATTTGTCTTAAAAATTGCACTTTCTTAATGATTGGTCTAGCAGTAAACGTTTAATGTTCATGGTATAACTGAAACATTAGAAATTGGTATAGTTAATAATATTGTGAAATCAAAAAAGTAACCAATCGTTCTACTATCAAACGATGGTTACTTTTTAAAGTTATTGTGGTTGTTTGCGAGTCCGTTTCGCCACTTCTGTGCTGCGTTCAACAAGGTCTGCAAACAGTGCCTTAGAACTTGCATGGTGTTTATACATATTCTCTGGATGCCACTGCACCCCTAAGATCTGGTCATTTTCAATTGATTCAACCGCTTCGATCACCTGGTCATCTGCCCGCGCAGTGACCTTCAACGTCGGCGCCACATCGCGAATTGCCTGATGGTGCCGTGAATTGATATAGGGCCGCTCGCCCGCAATCTTAAATAACCGGCTATCTGGTGCCACAGTAATGTGGTGTGACGGCATGTTGCCTGGTGCCAGCTGATTGTGTTTCAACGTCACGTGTGGGTCCTGTGACAGATCCTGAAACAGCGTGCCGCCAAGGCCAATGTTGACCAGCTGCATCCCGCGGCAAATACCAAAATGGCCTTGCCGCGCGCAACAGACTGTTTCAATAATTCAATTTCAAACAAATCCCGCTTGCGATACGTCGGTCCCAATTTTTCAAAGGGTTCTTCACCAAAGAACGTGGGATCAACATCATAGCCGCCTAAAAAACAAACCCCGTCAAACAGATCCATATAGTCAACCACATCATCTGGGTCAACACTTGGCAAGATCACTGGCACGCCGCCAGATTTAACCACCGCTTCAATCGCTGGTCGTGGTGCATAAGCCGCGTTACGTTCGTTGATAATGTTTGTCGCCTCAGCTAACGTATCTGCCGGTAAAGCAATTCTTGGTCGCACGTTCAAAGCCCCCTTATTCAATCGTTGTTTGTGCCGGTCTGGTGTTTTTAAACACTAGACAAAATCACATACTTAAAGTAAGAAAATAGCATGCTGTCGCCGGAAAAGCAAGGCACTCGCTTGATACGCTCTTAACTATCTAGTGTACCATGATTTAATGGGCAGTTTGAGCTGTTTTCGTGGATTTTTCTATTAGCAAAAATATTTTCACGGGTTATATTGCGGTATGTGTCCGTTATATTCCGTCATTTCACTCATATTGCTGATGGAAGTAACCACGATTAAATATCTAAAGATAGTCAAGGCTGGTTTGTAGAGAATCCGCACGTGACTGCTGACAACCCATTAAGAGCAATGCTTGTTACGCTACTGTGAGGATTTGGTGGTTAACTGTTAATTTTGGACTATCAGTAACACATCAGAACTCACTGTTTTTCATACCACTGATTAGAAGATTATTTATTGGCTATCTTTCTATGCCACATTGCCGAAACGAGTTACAGAAGGCAAGGAGTTGCACCTAGTGGACTTCGACCATCAAAGCCAAGACCGGGCTTTAATGGTCAAAGTCCACTAGGCTCCACTCCTTAACCGCCTTCTTCCACTCTCTATTTAACATTCCCCCCAAATAAGCGTACATTAGAGTTGTAACTAATTTGTGAAAATGAGGTAGATTTTATGGCAATGACAGAACGTCAATTAATTCAAGAAATTCTGAACACCGTAGCCCTTGTCTACGACTTTGAAAACGCAGATGAAGACGCTAACGAATACACCCTGCTGATCAACCATCAGGATAATAACAACCGTGATTTGGAAGCGGTTAATAAAGAAATGCGGCACTATTTTGAAGATGCTAATTTCGATTATAAGGAAGAGTTGAATCCTACTGATACTGATAAGCCGGCTGATTTGCGGGTTACGATTAAACGATAGAGAGTGGAACAAACTGGTCAAAGACTGGAGCAGAAGCGGACTATTTTATAAAATCCCGGGTTTGGATTTTGTAAAATAGTCCGCTTCTGTGCAAGTCTTTAGTTTGTGGAACTCGTTTCCACACGGTAGCCTAGAAAGTCAAAATAATGCAGCTATCTGTCGTAAATCACAGTGGTATTGCCGCTACCGGCCTTGTTAGTTAATTGATTAACGCTATGAAAGTTGTTTTTTAGGCAACCGTACCGAAACGCGCTCCAGAAGGCAGAGTCTCTTACATGGCCGCCCCTTAATCGCCTTCCTCCGCGCTCTTACCTCATCATCCCCTGCAAATACCGAAAAGTCCGCCGACTCTCCGGCAAATTTGTCCACAGCAGATAATCATGCATCATATTCTTTAACTCATGGGTGTCCACATCCGTACCATCCGTCGCCGCCAACTTTTCAGCTAGCGCTTGGTGCTCCGGCAGTAAGACTTCTCTGGTCCCGTAAAACAAACCAATTTTACCTAGGTGATCTAAATCACCATTGATTGGACTCACCCTTTTGTCCGTCAACGCTAGCTTACCCGCATATCTTTCAGCCACCTCTCGCAGCGCATCCAGCGGCAACTCTGGGTCACCCGCCGCACCGGCTTCAAACGCCGGTGCTGTCATGGCGAGATCTGACCATGGTGAAACGAGTAAGGTGCCGCTTGGCATCGGCAACTGGTTGTCCCGCAAGTGTTGCAACAGTACCAACGCTAAGCCACCGCCAGCCGAATCACCCAGTAAAAAGTACTCGTCCAGTGGAAATTGTTTGCGGAGTTCTTGATAGGCTTTAATGGTAAACGGCACAGTATCGTGTGCTGTATACTCCGGCGTCAGTGGAAAATCAATGGCGGTCACATTGGCACCCGTATCAGCTGCCAGGAGCTCCATCCATTCACGGTGACTCTCTGTTGCCCGCAAGGTATAAGCACCCCCGTGCAAGAGGATAATGTGCTTTGAGGCCGCCTCCTGTGTGACCAGCGTCACCAGACGGCCGTTTGGCATTGCCGTGGTTTTGACCCGTTCCGGCGCCGCAAACTTTGTCGCAGCCAGCTCATCCGTCCGGCGACCCGGATGTCGAAGCCCTGCCGCCACCTGTTGTTTTAACCGCGAATGTTTTGTTTTAAAATATAACCAATTTCCGCTTAAACTCACAATTGCCACCTGCCATCAATAGTCTTATTCTGTATCCGCGTTACGGACCGTAAACCGTTCCTGGTGATTTTCCGGCGATTCCAGTTCGTCCAACACAGCCAGCGCCATGTTTCCCGTTGTCAGCTCCGACTTCCCGTCGGCGTCAAACATCACATCGTTACTTCCCATTATATACCCCGTATCGATGCCGGGCGTAAAGTTCCGTTGTGGCGAAATGGCGACCCAGTCCACATTATCGACCATTTGAAGGATCGCTAATTCGTGAGATTGATTCAATGGGACGCCGATCCAGTCCTCGTGGCCGGGCGCCTGCAATAATTGATCGATCAGCGGCTTGCCATCCGGCATATTCAGGCTGGCAGCCCCGACGATGACCAGCAGCCGCGTGTCCGTATCGCGCAGATCGTGAATCAGTTTTGCTGCCAGATCCATGTGCAGGTAGGCCAATGGTGAGCCCATCGGTACCCCAAACGCGTCCACGATGACGTCAAACCGGGTCAGGTCTTCCTTGGTTAACGCAAACCCATCCTTGACCAGCAATTCTGCATCTTCGCCAAGCACCGCCTGCGCCTTCTCAGCATTCCGCACAATTGCGGTTGCCTCATGCCCGCGCTTGATGTCCTCTTCGTAAATTTTGGAACTGGCTTTTCCGTTGCCGCCGATAATTGCAATTTTCATAATCGCGCCTCCTATGTGTCATTGTATCGCCAGTATAACGCTTTCATAACAGTGCTCAAAGCAATGTGGACCGGACGTGCTGTCTGACTTTTTTCATGATTTAATGTACAATGGATGCAGAAATCTCAAGGAGGCCCCTTCATGCAAACGACGAAGCAACGATTATTAGACATTAGCGGCGGCATCAACTTTCGCGAACTCGGCGGCTATCCAACGCTGGATGGCCGGACCGTTAAATGGCAGCGGGTCATCCGAACGGCGTCGCTTGCACGGATCACAGATACGGATCAACAAACGCTGCTCAACTATGGCGTTACCGTGGACGTTGATTTTCGCTCTCAGACTGAGATCAACAAGGAACCTGACCGTGTGCCCACTGGGGTCCGATACCAACACCTGCCCGTTTTTGACGACGACAAAACAGAAAATTCCAAGACCCAGGCGCAGATTCAAGCTGAATTGAAGGCGCAGGCGGAAAATGGCTTCCAGCACATGCTGGAAACCTACCACGACATGATCACGACGACCCAATCGCACATCGCCTACCAGCAATTTTTTACCACCCTGCTAGCCACTGAAGATAACGTTGTGCTGTTTCACTGCACCGCCGGCAAAGACCGGACTGGAATGGGCGCCGTTTTTCTCCTCAACGCACTGGGGGTTCCTGAAACGACCATTAAACAAGACTACCTGTTGACCAACCAAGTTGCGGCAGACCTGGTCAATCGCAGACTGGCTTCCGCTAAGGCTGAAGGCGCATCCAGCCAATTGTTGGACTCGATCAAAGCGCTCTGGCGGGTCTCGGATGCTTACTATCAAACGGCGATGACCGCCATCCATGATAACTATGGCAATATGAACGGCTTTTTGAACCAGGCGCTTCAGTTATCTCCCCAAGACATCGCTGATCTCAAGGCCTTATACCTCACTAAGGCTTGACTTAATTCGTAAGAGTTTTACACTAGTGTGGTCTACTTTAATAAGGTAGACCACACTTTTATCATTAGAGATTACTATAATGCTTAGGATAATAAGCTAATAATCTTTTTTCTTAAACCAACATTCAAAGGAGCTCAAGATGAAAAAACGACTTCTCGCACTCACACTTCCCCTAGCCGCGGTTTCTGCCGGGGCTGTTTATATGAGCAACCGGCTCTTCAACTTTGCGTTTAAACGGGTCAACTACGTCCCTGAAACCTCTGCAGACAAGCAAAAATACGCTGACGACTACTACGCCTACGTCGACTGGTACCGTCAAATTCCGCATGATACCTGGTACCTGAACGAAAACGACCCTGAAAATAAACTGGTGGCAAGCTATATTCCAAACCCGGCTGGTCAAGGGAAAACGGTTATCATTTCCCACGGCTATAAGGGCAATCGCGAAACGATGGCAAACTACGCAAGATGTTTTATGAACTCGGCTTCAACGTCCTGTTGCCCGATGACCGGGCACACGGCGATAGTGCTGGTAAATACATCAACTTTGGCTGGTTGGATCGATTAGACTACATTCACTGGATCGAGCAGATCATCGGCAAAAACGGCGATGACGAAAAGATCCTGCTGTTTGGTGTCAGCATGGGTGGTGCCACGGTAGAAATGCTGTCGGGTGAAAAATTGCCCGCTCAAGTCAAAGCAATCATCGCCGACTGTGGGTACGCCAGCATCCGTGAGGAACTTGTGTACCTGCTGCACAACCAGTACCACCTGCCAGAATATCCAATCGAACCCCTTGTTAGTACGATCAATAAACAGCGATTGGGATACTATTTGAATGACGTTTCTTCAACGGAACAGCTCAAAAAAAACCGGCGGCCAATCCTCTTTATCCATGGCGGTAAAGACACCTATGTGCCGGTTAAGATGGCTTACGAAAACTATGAGTCGACCAAGGCGCCTAAGCAGTTGTGGATCGTGAAAAATGCGAGCCATGCTGAGAGCTTTTGGTATAATCCTGCTAATTATAAGCGGCGGGTTAGTGAGTTTTTGGGGACTTATTTTTAAAGAGAGTGGAGAAAAACGGTTTGAGACCAGAGCGTAAGGGCAATTAGTGATAAATCCCGTTCTTGGATTTGTCACTAATTGCCCTTACGCGGCCGGTCTCAGTTTTTCGGAACTCGTTTCGGCACGGTGACCTAGAAAGAATATCTTCTAACTTAACGCATGAAACAAGTAAAAAAGCGGGATTACTCCCAGAATATAAGGGTCCTAAGACCGAAATCCCGAATTTTGATTTTGGTCTTAGGACTTATATGGCGGGAGCGGCTTTTTTTGCACGTTTCGGCTAGGTAGACTGGGCGCGGTAGCGTACAAGGTTAGGGATGCTGTAGCAGATGTGGCCTTAAAATCCAGCTTTTAGAGTTTAGGGCTTCATGCTTTAGCTCTATAGTACTTTGATACTTTAGTATTTTAGTCCTTTAACCCTTTCTAGCCTCATAGCCCAAACGAGTTCCGCAGGGCAAGGGGCGGCCATGTAAGGGACTTTGGCTAAAATTCCAAGGTCGGGAATTTCAGCCAAAGTCCCTTACATTGTGCCCCTTAACCGCCCTGCTCCACTCTCTCTTAACTTTTAATTAACCCTTACTTCACGAATATAACTTTTTTTGGTCACACTTTCGTCACAACTTTCAGGTATATTTAAATCATAGCAAAGCAAAGAACAAACTTGCTTGCTATATACTCCCCTGATTTACTTTCTGAAAAGGGATGCCAGTCCTCCCCCCTCTTTGACTGACATTCCGTGCATGATGATTCTTCCTCCTCCTACTGAGAAAGAGTCGAACAAATTCCTCTAACAGCCATTTCATGCGAATGGCAACCACAATATCCTAATCCAAATAAATCCCTGCTCCGGAGCATGTGCTGGAGGGGGATTTTTAGAGCGTGGAAGAAGGCGCTTAGGAGGCGGAGCATAACGGACTTTGACTTAAAAATTCTGGGCCTGACTTTTTGAGTCAAAGTCCGTTATGCAGGAGCCTCCTGCCTTCTTCCGCGCGTTTCCGCAATATAAAAGTGAACCTAGTAGAGCGTGGAACAAGGCGGTTAAGGGGCGGAGTGTAACGGACTCTGGTATAAAAGTCCGGGCCTGACTTTTTTGCCAGAGTCCGTTACACTCCGCCCCTTGCCTTGTGGGACGCGTTTCCACTATATAACAGAGAAAGACTCTCACCGAAAAGTCCGGTTTTGACTTTTTGGTCAGAGCCCTTACACGTTAGCCCCTTGTGAAGCGCGTTTCCGCAATATAAAAGTGAACCCAGTTGCTAAAAAAACTGGAAAAATCACTATTTATTTCTAATACATAACCAACCTATTCCAACCCGATCCGCTTAAAAATCTCATCCACGTGTCGAATATGGTAGTGATAATCAAACGCATCCTCAATCTCGTCCTCTGACAAATGAGACATAATCGTCTCATTGCCTTCAACCAAAGGCCGGAACTGCTTATGTTCATCAGGCCTGAGCAGTCAGTGGCTGCACCAAATCATATGCAGCTTCCCGTGTCAGACCCGCGTCGATCAGTTTCAACATGACGCGTTGGCTGTAAATCAACCCGTAAGTCAAGTTCATGTTTTCCTTCATCCGGTCTGGGAAAACGGTCAGGTTCTCCAAAATATTGGCAAATCGGTGCAGCATGTAATCCAGAATTGCCGTTGAGTCCGGTAAAATAATCCGTTCTGCAGATGAATGTGAGATATCACGTTCATGCCACAATGACACATCTTCGTATGCCGTTTGGACGTGGCCGCGTAACACCCGAGCTAAACCAGTCACGTTTTCTGAACCGATTGGGTTTCGCTTATGTGGCATTGCGGACGACCCTTTTTGTCCCTTGTTGAAATGTTCTTCAACTTCGTGAATCTCGGAACGTTGCAACGAGCGAATCTCGGTCGCAAATTCTTCCAAACTAGTCCCAATCAAAGCCAGGGTGGCGATGTAGTCAGCGTGCAAGTCACGTGGCAGTACTTGACTGGCGATTTCTTGAGCGCGAAGGCCAAGCTTATCGCAGACGTACTCTTCAACGTATGGCGGCACGTTGCAAACGTCCCAACTGCCCCACTGATCTTGCCGGCTTCAACACCAGCAGCTGCTTCATCAAAGCGTTTGATGTCGCGGTTAATTTCAGAATACCAACGGGCAATCTTATAGCCAAACGTGGTTGGTTCAGCTTGTACCCCGTGGGTCCGGCCAATCATGACCGTGTCCTTATATTTGAGCGCTTGTTTGCGAATAACTTCCTTTAAATGTAACAAATCAGCTCGGAGAATTTCATTAGCTTGCTTTAAACGGTATCCCTGCGCCGTATCCACGATATCGGTGCTGGTCATGCCATAGTGGATCCACTTGCGCTCTTCGCCAAGGGATTCGGATACATCACGCGTAAACGCTACAACGTCATGGTGGGTCACGGCTTCAATTTCTGCGATCCGGTCGTCATCAAAGGTTGCCTTTGCGTTGATCTTGTGGACGTCTTCTTGCGGGATCTCACCCAGTTTTGCCCAGGCCTCGTCCACCGCAATTTCAACTTCCAGCCAGGATTGATACTGGTTGTGTAGTGACCAAATGTTTGCCATTTCTGGCCGTGTGTATCGTTCGAGCATAGTTATCCTCATTTCTGGTTTTAGTAAATTCCGAACATTAGTTACTAATATTCGGTAATTGATGGTTAAATCATAACATAATCAGACAAAATTTTCATCTCTTATCTGCACGCTGGATGTAAGTGAACGGAATTAATTCATGACCTATATAAAGGAAGAAACCCCATTTACCGTTTTCATAAAGAACGATCACTATCGATATTTTAAAAATAATTCGGATTTAGGTTGCTTTTGGTTCCCGAACTTGATATACTAATTCTTGCTGGGTTATTCGTGTTTTACAGCCTAAGCAATTTAAGATTATGAGGTGTTCATATGTCATCAATAGTAGTTGTAGGGAGTCAATGGGGCGATGAAGGTAAGGGGAAGATCACTGATTTTCTCAGCAAAAAAGCCGACGTTGTCGCACGGTACCAAGGCGGAGACAACGCAGGCCACACCATCGTGTTTAAGGGTGAGACTTACAAACTTCACCTCATTCCATCAGGAATCTTCTATTCTGACAAAATCAGCGTCATCGGCAATGGTGTCGTACTGAACCCAAAGTCACTGGTTACTGAATTGCGTTATTTGCATGACCGCAACGTGCCAACTGACAACTTACGGATCTCCAACCGGGCACACGTTATTTTGCCTTACCACATTCTCATTGATCAATTACAAGAACAAACTAAAACGAATAAAATTGGGACCACCAACAAGGGTATCGGCCCAGCTTACATGGATAAAGCTGAACGAATCGGTATCCGGGTTGCTGACCTGTTAGATAAAGAAACGTTTGAAGAAAAATTACGCCAAAACTTGGAAGAAAAGAACCAACTGATCACCAAGTTATACGACCATGAACCATTGAAATTTGACGATATTTTTGAAGAATACTTCGACTATGGTCAAGAATTAAAAAACTATGTCACCGATACCTCCGTTGTGATCAACGATGCGATCGATGACGGCAAGCACGTGTTGTTTGAAGGTGCCCAGGGTGTCATGCTGGATATCGACCACGGGACTTACCCATTCGTCACCTCATCCAACCCCGTCGCTGGTGGTGTCACGATTGGCTCCGGCGTCGGTCCATCCAAGATCGACGAAGTCGTTGGTGCCTGCAAAGCTTACACTTCACGTGTCGGCGATGGTCCCTTCCCAACTGAATTAAGCAACGAGACCGGCGACTTCATCCGTGAAGCCGGCCACGAATACGGCACTGTGACGAAGCGGCCACGTCGGATCGGTTGGTTTGACAGTGTTGTGCTCCGTCACGCAAAGCGCGTTTCAGGCTTACTCACCTGTCACTGAACTGTTTGGATGTTTTGACTGGTCTGAAGACTTTGAAGATTGCCAAAGCGTATGAATTGGATGGTGAAACCATCTATCACTACCCTGCTAGTTTGAAAGAAATTAACAGATGCAAGCCCGTCTACGAAGAATTCCCAGGTTGGGACGAAGACATCACCGGTGTCCGTAACTTCGAAGATCTGCCCGTTAACGCCCAAAACTACGTTAACCGGTTAGCTGAACTGGTCGGCGTTGACATTGCCACCTTCTCAGTCGGCCCAGACCGGACGCAAACTAACGTGTTGATCGACGCTTGGCAGGATACTGACGCCAAGGAAGCAACCCACTAAATACTGAAATTGAACTCGTGACCCCCAGAGTGTAGCAGACAGGCCGAATATTCTGGTTTGAATCCCCGACTAAACTTTGAGGGTCACGCTATGTCTAAAGCCAAAAAGTCTCAGTTTTATACTGAGCACATAAAGGAGATCGACTTATGATGATTCCAGCTGAAGTATTTGATTACGAAGATATTCAACTCGTGCCAAACAAGTGTATTATTGACAGCCGTTCACAGGCGGACACATCCGTTAAATTCGGCCCCAAAACATTTAAGATTCCCGTCGTCCCAGCCAACATGGAAACGGTCATCAATGATGAACTCGCGGTTTGGATGGCGGAACACGACTACTTTTACGTGATGCACCGGTTCCAACCAGAAAAGCGGCATGCGTTTGTCAAGACCATGCACGATCAAGACTTATTTGCATCGATCAGTGTTGGTGTAAAGCAAGAAGAACTCGATTTCATTCAAGAACTGGCCGATGCCAACGATGTTCCAGAATACATCACCATCGACATCGCCCACGGTCACGCCAACTCCGTGATCCGCATGATTCAGCACATCAAATCTCTGTTGCCAGATAGCTTTGTCATTGCCGGCAACGTTGGCACCCCCGAAGCCGTTCGGGAGCTTGAAAACGCTGGTGCCGACGCCACTAAAGTCGGTATCGGTCCCGGTAAGGCCTGCATCACGAAGCTGAAAACTGGCTTTGGGACTGGCGGTTGGCAACTGGCTGCCATTCGGCTCTGTGCCAAGGCAGCGAAGAAACCGATCATTGCCGATGGTGGGATTCGTTACAACGGCGACATCGCTAAGTCAATTCGGTTCGGCGCCAGCATGGTCATGATCGGCTCCCTGCTTGCCGGTCACTTACAATCACCCGGCAGCGTCATCAAAATTGACGGCAAGACCTTCAAGCAGTACTGGGGCTCCGCTTCAGAAACGCAAAAGGGCGCCTACCGCAACGTTGAAGGTAAGCAAATGCTTGTCCCATACCGCGGCGACATCGCCGACACGCTGGAAGAAATGCAGGAAGACCTGCAGTCCTCTATCTCATACGCGGGCGGCGACAAGTTAAGCGATATTCGGCTTGTGGACTACGTGATTGTTAAGAACTCTGTGATGAATGGGGATAGCTACTAAGCATTTTCCTTTCCATAAGGACGAGTAACTGTCGCTTCGTTCCACTTGTCGGCCCTGCTGGCTGAGGTGGCTGTCGACGTCAATCGCGAGCCACCTCAGCGGAGTACCAAATCGCGCAATACAACGAACTTCACCAGCAAACCAAAAATAAAACACAAAAACACCTAGGCAAGGGGCTGACCTGAACCTAGGTGTTTTCGTGTTGTTATTCCTGCACGGCTGTCACAACAAACAGTTGTGATTGATAGTCGCCATTGCTGACGTCTGTCATCATGTCTGGATGAAGGATAATCCCAGCGCGCATGAGTTCGTCACCGTAGAAGTGCTCCGATGACTGGTTGACAACGTACTGTTGTTCCGGAAGAAGTCCCCGGAACTTCAGGCGTTGATATGGCCCATTAGGATGATGGAGTACCTGGTACCACCCAGCAATGGCTGTTTGCTGGTCGGCACTGACGACTGCCCAACTGGTCACGTTGCCGTCCCCTTCAAATGGGCTATCGATTCGGTAAAAGGTCCCAAATTGCAGAAGTGGCCGGTAGTGCTTGTAGCGCGCGACCTGTGCGGTGATCTGACGTTTATCAGCTTCGGTAAGCTTAGTCACATCCAATTCGTAACCTAAGTCGCCGAAGAACGCAACGTCGCCCCGGGTCTTAAACGGTGTTTGCCGCCCGGTTTGATCATTTGGCACAGCGGAAACGTGCGCACCCATCATTGATTGTGAATACCCGTAGGACGTCCCAAACTGAATTTTAAGCCGTTCCACAGCATCCGTGTCATCACTGACCCAGGCTTGGGGTGCATAGTACATCATCCCAAGGTCGTAGCGACCGCCGCCACCGGCGCATGACTCAAATAAGACGTTCGGAAAGGCCTTAGTTAAGCGTTCGTAGAGTTGGTACACCCCAAGAATATAGCGGTGTCCCATCTCTAACTGGCGAGACTTAGGCAATTGTGCCCCATACAAGTCTGTAATATTGCGATTCATATCCCATTTAATATAGTCCAGCTTCGTCGTTTGAATGACATCGCTCACCATTTTAACGAGGTAATCGACAACGTCTTGTCGCGACATATCAAGCACGTGCTGGTTGCGGCTAGGCGTCTTAAGCCGTCCAGGTGCGGCAATCAGCCAGTCTGGGTGTTGTGCATAAAGCTGGCTGTCCTCGGAGATCATTTCTGGTTCGAGCCACAAGCCAAACTTCATTTGCTTAGCATGCACTTGGTCGACAAAATGTGCCAGACCATTAGGAAACTTAGCCTTATTCACGACCCAGTCACCAAGCGATGACCGGTCGTTATTGCGGTGGCCGAACCAGCCGTCGTCTAGAACAAACATTTCAATGCCCAGCTGTTGTGCTTGGTCGACAATGGTCCTGAGTTTATCTTCATCAAAGTCAAAGTACGTGGCTTCCCAGTTATTGATAAGCACCGGCCGTGGTTGGTGGGCAAAGGCCGGATTGACCAAATGACGTTGATAGAACGCTGATAATTGTTGGCTCAGCTGATTCATTCCGTTAGCTGAAAAACTAAGAATGGCTTCCGGGGTCTGAAAGGTCTCGCCCGGATCCAGCTGCCAAGCAAATTCGGTTGGATTAATACCTGTTAGTACGCGACTCGTCTCATAGTGGTCCACCTCAACTTGATCCATGAAGTTGCCAGAATAAATCAGATTAAATCCGATAACTTCACCAGCATCGTCCGTTGTATCTGGCCGCGCCAGCATGAAGAAGGGATTCTGCTGATGGCTGGAGGCATGGCGCAGACTGGAGACACTTTGAATTCCTGCGCGTAACGGCGTTCGAATCAGGTGACGTTCGCGCGTCCAGGCACCAGAAAATTGAATGAGATCATACTTGGCATCCGGCAGATCTAGCTCGCTGCTGTATGCGTCATTTAAGGTGACGGCTTGCGAGCCCTGATTCGTGTAGGTCACACTTTTAACAATGACATCCTGATGTGGGAAAACGGTATAGTGCAGTGTGGCCGCTACCCCGTTACCGGCATCTTTCAAAAAGATCGTCAACGTTTGCGCATCGTCCGCGTCATCATCAAACGTTGATGGCAACTGTGCTAACCGGGTCTTCCCGTCAACTAAGTCGTAATGATCATACCGAAATTCTGAGATTCGGCTGCCGTCTGCATTTTCAATCTGGTAGCCGGGTATCGATAATCGCCCGTGCCAAGCCCGCAAATTCCTGTTTCAGCATTTCCAATTGAAACGCCGGCTGGTCAACCGCGAGTGCTGGCATTGATCCGCGTTCATCCTCAGCCGCCAAATTTGCGTAGGCCGTTTTCGCATGAATCTTAGGCCCGTAGTAGAGCTGACCGAGTTCGCCATTAGCCATGACGTGGAAGACATAACTGACATGGTCCGTCTGCAGGTGAAATAGGGTGTCATCAATCTGAATCGTCATTTCAAACCGCCTCTCTGGTTAATTATTCTTCAGGCTTGGACAAGCTCAAAACGTTATCGCCGTGACTGACGGTACCCGTTTCTTTCAGCACCTTAAAGTCTTTGATGGCCTTGTAATTCGTCACAACGACCATCACCGTATCATCGTAGCCTGCCTTTGCCAGAGCGGGTTGCCAGAATTCAAGTAACTGGTCACCCTGTTTAACTTCTTGACCCTTTTCAACGTAGCTGATAAAGCCGGTGCCACGCATTTTTACGGTGTCAACGCCAATATGGATCAAAGCCAACGTCCCATTAGCAGCACGTAAGCCGACTGCGTGACGGGTTGGGAAGGTCGCTTCCACAACCCCGTCAAACGGTGCGAAGATGCGCCCATCGCTTGGTTTGATTGCGAAGCCTTGGCCCATTTGACCACTCGCAAACGTTGATTCACCAACCGTGTTCAACGCAACGAGTTCGCCATCAACGGGTGCCGTCAAGGTCAACGTTTCGGCATCCACTTCCGCGCGGATATCGGCCATTGATTCATCGTCATCCGTTTCAAGACGTTCGTGCCAAGTCTTTTCGAGTTCATCCACAATGCGGGCATGTTCCTTTTCATCCAAGGTAACCTTCTTGTAGAACGTGAACGTTCCCGCAAGAATCAGGATGGCTGGCACACCAAACATCATGAGCTTAAAGATCATTTGACCATGGGGCGTGACTGACCCCGCAGTAGCGCCGCTGGTCATCCCAGCCCAAACAGCCGTTAACCCAACGACCCCGTTTGAAACGGCACCACCGAATTTATCAAGCAGCGGCCGAACCGACAATGTTAATGATTCATCCCGGTGACCAAACTTCAGTTGGCCATACTCAACAGAATCAGAAAGAATCATCAAGACAACCAAGAAGATCAAGGTTTGTGGGACGTAGAACAACACTGCAGCAGTCAGTACCAGTGCTAATGAATGACCGGCAAAGACGAACAAGCAGACCCCGATCAACATCACAACGATTGAAGAGAAGAACACATTTCGCCGGCTAAACTTCTGTGCCAACGATGGGAAGGTCAGGACAGAGAAGATCCCGATCACAGCGTTCAATGATGCTAAGAAACTAAATTCAGCTGCTTTTCCGAGAATATAGGTGAAGTAGTACAGTTCCAACGAGTTTAAAATTGCGATCCCAGTCGTGTACAGGCAGTACGTTAAGGAAAGCCACATCAATTGGTCGTTACGCGTCAAGACTTTCAAAACAGCGCTAAAACTCGTTTTTTCTTTATTCTGGCGCAATTCTGAATCATTTTCCTTTGTTCCGATACCAACAGCAATGGCAGATAACCATGCCACGACCCCGATGATCAGGGCAAAGGCAAACCACCCACGATTATCCCCCTGACCGCTATTTGAGTTAACGGAGAAGAAAAGGACGATTGGCATCACAACGACCCCAACAATGTTGGCCCCGATGTTTGACCCCACCCGGGCAAATGTTGCGGTCTTTTCACGTTCCGCCGAATCAAATGAAATGGCAGGAATCATTGACCAAAACCCAACATCCTTAAACGAATAAAAGATATCCATCGTGATGTAGAGCACCGTGAATAATACCAGGTAGAGCATTGACTTTGATGTGTTCAAACCGCCCATGTTCGTAAATAAAATAATAATAATGGCTGAACTCACAGTCCCACCGGCAACCACCCAAGGCTTAAAGTGACCCCAGCGAGAATTCGTATTATCGATGGTATTTCCAATGAACGGGTCAATGACCAGTTCGACAAACCGCAAGACCATGATGATCAGTGTGATATACCCGATCATCTTCGCATTTTGTCCGCCACTGTCCTTGTCAAATAAATGGGAAGTGACAAACATAATGAAATAAGTTGATAATGTTGCGTAAAACATATCGTGACCGAACGCCCCAAACGAATAGGACAATCTGGATGTTATCCGCCGGCCAGTACTTGTTTCTGACATAGAAAAGCCTCCTAAATGATAGTGAATGTATCGTGTGAACATCTTAAATGTAATCGTTTTCAATAAAACTTTC
>NZ_BBAG01000014.1 GCF_001311135.1 Secundilactobacillus paracollinoides DSM 15502 = JCM 11969 | reverse complement strand
GTGAGAAACGCTGTTGTGTTGGGGATTGGATAGAAAAAGCGTTCAGAATGGTTTTCTGAACGCTTTTTTCTAATTTATTTTTCTATTGGTAATTGCTTAGGCTGGGAAAGTGTGTGGTTAGTGAGTGTTTTCTTGGCAAGAATGCCAAAACGTGTTCCACAAGCGGGGCTAACGTGTAACGGACTCTGGCAAAAAAGTCAGACCCAGGATTGTACTTTCTATCAGCCGACTGGTTACGGCTACTGACTTTCTTGGCAACCGTGCCGAAACGTGTTCCGCAAGGCAAGAGGCGACCATGTAACGGTCTCTGGCAAAAAAGTCAGACCCGGGATTGTGTCTTTTTGGTCCGCCGACTGGTTATGGTTACGGCTTTCTTGGCAACCGTGCCGAAACGTGTTCCGCAAGGCAAGGGATGGCCATGTAACGGACTCTGGCAGAAAAGTCAGACCCGGACTTTTCTGCCAGAGTCCGTTACATTCTGCCCCTTAACCGCCTTGCTCCACACTCTTACTTTGTCAACTTCCCCAAAATATCCGACATTGTATCTTCAAGCTCTTGCTTATCGATTTTTTCAACGTCGTTTTGCACATAATACTCCATGACGCCCATCATCATGCCTTCTACGACACTGATCATGAGGTCTGGGTGCTCCGCCGTTACCATGAGTTGGATCATTGGGTCCGTGTCCGTTGGAGTCTCCTTGACCCTTCTATGGACATATCCCACAAAATCTGGTTTAAGATATCATTTAAGTTTGACCGGCTTTGGCGACTTGGTGACAAGTGCCGCAACAGTGGCCAGTATGCTTCCACATAATTCACAAATTGGTTCATCAGCGCTTGGTCTGGAACCGATTGGCTGATGGTGCTTTCAATCGCGTTAAACAGCAGGTCGTTTTTGTCCTTAAAATACCGATAAAAGGTACTGCGGGTCACAAAACTGGCATCCGATACTTTTGAGACACTGATGGTGACAAAATACTGTTCTGCTAATAAGTCTAAAAACGCAGTAATAATTTGATGCCGCGTCCGTTCTTGTGCTCTGCCCATAAATTGACACTCCTACTTATTAATTTAATCCAAATTCAATTTTACTGAATCGCTGTGACGCTTTCAAGTGATTGTCTCGTTTCTTACGCGGTTTTAACCGTTTTCCGGTCGTGGCGATACGCCAATCCCACGACTGCCAAGTTAATGAGAACCAATCCAGTAGTCATTAAGAAAACGTAACGGTAGTCTAGAACACCAGCTACAAGTGAGGCAAGCATTGGACCGACAACCGACCCAATGGCCTGTGAGGACTGGTTGTAACTAAAGATTCGACTGATGGCTTCCGACGGTGTATCCAGCGTCATGACCGTTTGGGTAACTGGTAGTAACGCTGCATCCGAAATCCCCACCAGAAACCTGAAGATGCCCAGCGTGAACACACTCGTCACAAAGTACATCGGCAGGAACATGCAACCGCAGAAAATCAATCCGGCAATGAGCACCTTCTGTGGGCCAATATGATCACTTAGCGCCCCAAGCCGGGAAGCGGCCAGCAGAGTGGCAATCCCGGGCAGCGCGGCAATCACCCCACTGGTCATGGCAACGTTGCCGTGACCATGCATCAGTTCTTTCACAAACAAACTGATAATGGGATTGATCGACGTTGTTGCGGCTTGAATCAGCATTGATGAAATAATCATCGCCCAAACAATACTCTTGTGTTTGATGCCCGCAAACGCGTTTTTATTGGCCAACGGGTTGTGCACGTCCATCGGCTTAAAGTCTTCCTTCACGAAGAACAGCGTCACGATTGTCGCAATAAACATCAGGCCCCCAAAAATAAAGAATGGCACTTGATATCCGAATAAGCCGGCAATGTAACCACCAAAAATTGGGCCGATCAATTGACCGCCGATATTGCCAGTAGTGAGCGTCCCCATCGTCTGACCGCTCTTATCATTCGGTACCTCACTAGCAATCAGCGCATACGCGTTGTTGATGTAGCCCGAAAAACAGCCCTGTAATAACCGCAGTCCAATCAGGACCCAGACGTTTGGCGAAAAGCCCGTTAACGTTGCTGTAATGGTCATCCCAGCTGCCGCGCGCATCAACATGGGTTTCCGGCCAGTCCGGTCAGCCAGTTTGCCCCAAAGCGGGGACACGATGGCTTGACTTAAAAACGTGACCGAAAACGCCAACCCGGCGTATAAGTCAGTTGAAACTTTGAAAAATGATCCATGGTGCTAATAAAGAGCGGCAAGAATGGCAAGCTCATACTAGCACCGGCACCCGTAATAAAGTTACCCAGCCACAGCGCATACAGGTTTTTTTGCCACTGTGGCTTTCGATTTGTGTCAGCCAATTTTTCTCTCCTAATTAAATTAATCCTGATTAGTGTATCATGGATTAACGTTTGAGATAAGGGCGGTCAGAATCGAGTTTGGGTTGTAACCGTACCACTGACTGGCTAAAACAAGACACTCGTCTTAATTTCTAATCGTTAAAATTTGTTTGCTTGGCTACCTTGCCGAAACGCGTTACAGAAGGCAGAGGGCTACAGCGTAAGCCGACTCTGGCACAAATGCCAAACCCGGCATTTCTGCCAGAGTCGGCTTACGCTCCGCCCTCTAAACGCCTTCTTCCACGCTCTGCCTCACAAAAAAGACCCGCTGGTGACACTTAAACAAGCGTACGAACAGGTCTTTATTTTTGCTACTAGTCGTCCTTCGGCGTATCAGTTGGTTTATCAGCATCTGGTTGGTTATCAGGCGCCGTTGTCTCATCCGTCTCTGATGGTGTGTCACCATCGTCGGCAGTCGTTTCATCGACTGGTGTTTCTTCACCAACGACCGTTACGGGCTCGTCCGTGGTCTCACGCTGACCATCAGCTAGGTGCACGTAATAGTTTGCCATGGTCTGCTGATAGTATGGTTCTACCCAGAAGAATGGCAAGATAACGATACATGACAGCCACCAGAGAATGAAACTCAGTTGGAGCACAAAGTACTCTGCCTTGTGTCCGTCCATCATCTCACGACTCTTCGTAATGGCTTCTAAAAAGCTGATCTTGTGGCCCTGGTCTAAATAGTCACGATAAATATAAATCGCTTGAGAATAAGAAAAGCTCTTAATAATACCAGGAATAACAAATAGCAGTGACCACAGGAACGTTAAGATGAACATGACGATCGATAAGCCAATCGTCCCGATGAAATAGTCCCCTCGGTTGGCGATGGTAAACGACTTGCTAACGGGCGCTTCATAGTCCCCGACCCCACGCGCAAGGTCAATCATGACAAAGGTGATACCGACCATGAGCAATGAGCTGGCAAACGTAATGATCCACGACCAAGACAAGGTCTGGGTGTTATCAACCCGCTCAATGGTCTGGGTAATGCCTGAGGCAATATCCAAAATATAAAATGGTAGCAACAAGACCAAGTAAAACTTAAAGTGTCCATTCAATAAGTCCTTGGCCTGTGCCTTTAATTCAGCACGATCCATGAGTCTTCCCCTTTCAAAACTTCACTGTGTTTTAAGTGTACCAAACTTTTTTCAAAACCCCTAGTAACTAGACGATGTCAACGATGCTTAGATTTTAAGACACGTACTATTCCCTGATATAACACCGTTTTTCAAAAATAACCTCCCTCATAATAGTGCCCTTACCAAGCCCTTCAAGCAACCATTAATTCCCCTTAAATTTGTCGGTAAATAGCTGGGTTCACGCCTTAATAACGCAAAAAAGCCTGATTCGTTTTTTTAAACCAGACTTTTTTCAGCATCTACATCACGAATTTGATGACACCCAGTGAAATGACGCCGACGATCACAATGATCATTAAATTTTTAGAAATCACCGCGCTAATAACGGTTGGCACACTCGCAATGACATTTTCAACATTGAGACTTGGCAGCGATCCTAAATGTTGCACGAGGAGACTCTCTACAGAGCGCTGTCATAATACTAATTGGCACAAAGCTGAGAAAGTTGACCACGATCTTGGGTAACGTAAACTTCTTCAATAACACGAACGGCAGGATTCGAGAAAGCCAGGTCACCAGACCGCTGAATATAATCACCAGTAAAACGTACTTATCTAAGGACATGTTTTAAAGTCACCCCAAACGTGCACCCTAACAGGGCAGCAATTAATAGTAGGATATTTTCTGGAATAACCGCGAGTCCAAGGTACATTACCACGGCCACAAAGCCACAACGCCCAGTTGAATCCCCAACCGGATCGTTTTGTCAGTAATGATCTGCAAGTACAGCAGCCCAATGAACATTGCGACCAGCGCAAACCCAAGGCCAAACTGTTCCGGATTCGTAATGAGATTACCAAGCGCCCCACCGATACCAGAGGCGGCAAACCAGGTCAAATAAGCCGTTAAGTTGGCGCTATTAAACCACGAATAGGAAAGCCGGTGGTCCGTGTAATTCAACTTATTCATACTCAACGCAAAGGTCTCATCGGTCAGCAATGTCCCGATCCAAACGTTCCGCAATAGACTTTCCTTTTTCATGTACGGCGCGATAACGGTGCTCATTAGTATCATTCGCGAATTCACCAGAAAAACGGACAGGACGATGGATAAAATATTAGCGTGCAGCGCGGCCATGCTGACGATTACAAACTGGGCTGACCCCGCATATGTAATGAGTGACATGAGTATGATCTCCAGCACACTCAAATGGTTGGACTGGCCAATGATCCCAAATGCTATCCCGATGCCAATGTAGCCGAATGCAGTTGGAATCGTGTCTTCAAACCCGACCCGGGCAGTTAATTCACCGGTCATTTTCATCATCTTAATTTAGTCATAGTCCTATCTTATGGGACGAGGGTCAGTCATGTCAACGGTAATTGTCGAATTGATCATCCAATTATCGGGCACGAGTCTAGGATAAGATTAATATTCAATAAGAACAGTTATTTCTGGCAAAGGTCGTCCCAGCAGTTTACACAAGTGTATACTGAATGTAACCGATTTCTTATTATGAAAGGGGAACATTCATGTATACAGCAAATCCAACCCGTTACGACAAGATGGTCTACAATCACCTTGGCAATAGCGGTCTTCAACTCTCCGCCCTTGGACTCGGGCTATGGCACAATTTTGGCAGCGTCGATCCGTATGACAATCAGCGCGCATCATTCAACAGGCATTTGACCTGGGCATTACCTACTTTGACCTCGCCAATAACTATGGCCCCATTCCCGGCAGCGCTGAAGAAAATTTCGGCCACATTTTGGCGACTGATCTTAAACCCTACCGCGACGAGATCGTCATCGCTAGCAAAGCCGGCTACGACATGTGGCCCGGCCCGTATGGGAACTGGGGCTCGCGCAAATCGATCATTGCCAGCGCGGACCAATCCCTGAAACGCATGGGACTGGACTACGTGGATATTTTCTACACGCACCGGCCAGATCCTAATACGGACGTCTTTGAAACGGCCCAAGCGCTTGACACCTTGGTTCGTCAAGGTAAGGCACTTTACGTGGGAATCTCAAACTATAACGGCGCCCAAACCGAAGCCATTATGAAATGCTTCAAGGAGCTGCATACGCCGTTTGTGATTCACCAGCCGCGCTACAACATGTTTAACCGGCAACCAGAAACTGACCTCTTCCCCGTTCTGAAGGCAAACCATAAGGCCGCGGTCGGCTTCAGTTCTCTGTGTCAGGGCCTGCTGACTGATAAATATCTCAACGGCATCCCGGAGAATTCCCGAGCTGCCAGCAGCAACAGCCCATTCCTGCACCCAAGTCAGGTTGAACAGACCTTAAAGACCGTCAAGGCGTTAAACGAGGTGGCACATGCCCGTAACCAAACCTTGGCAGAAATGGCGCTGGCATGGAACCTGCGCAATCCAGAAATGGCCTGTGTCCTGATTGGGGCTAGTCGACCTGAACAGTTGTTGGATAATGTGAAGGCACTGGATAACCTGGCGTTTTCTGATGATGAGTTGAGTGAGATAGATCGGATTTTGGGGGAACAGGATGGGGTGAACTGGGGCTAGAGTGTGGAGCAAGGCGGTTAAGGGGCAGAATGTAACGGACTCTGGCAGAAAATCCTGGGTCTGGATTTTTTGCCAGAGTCCGTTACATGGCCGCCCCTTGCCTTGCGGAACACGTTTCGGCACCGTTGCCTAGAAAGTTGTCGCGAGAACACCTTCAGAATCAAGCCACGCAATTCTGAATTTCATAGATTTAAATGAATTAACTTATATTCAAAGAATTATCGACAAATAAAAGTCAAAAAAAGGAATCAGGCAATTGCTCGATTCCTTTTTTGGCTGTAAAACTGTAATTTATATTTGCTATATTACCAAAATTACATAATTGGCAAGCCGATGGATTTAACTGGCATTTATTTAGAGAAGTCCTTGCGATGTTGTCCTATGCTTCATAGCCGAAACGTGTTCCAGAAAACAGAAAGCTGCGTGTAAGCCAACTCTGGCCAAAAAGTCAGACCCGGACTTTATGGTTTTAGCTCTCGTGCCGTCCTTGCGACGTTGTCCTATGCTTCATAGCCGAAACGTGTTCCGCAAGGCACGGGGCTAACGTGTAACGGACTCTGACCAAAAAGTCAGGCCCAGAATTTTCGGTCAGAGTCCGTTACACACCGCCCCTAAACCGCCTTGCTCCACACTCTAAACTTCATCCACCAAAAACAACCGCGAACTAAAATCCGCATCCTTCCGTGAACCAGCCGTCCCATCGAAATTATGGTCCAGAAACAATCCTGCGTTCATCAGTTCGTCACCGTAGTATGTCCGCTGACCCTCATTCACGCGATACTGCTTATCTGGATCCAGCCCCTTCAGCTTCAATCGCAGATATGGTGCGTTTGGTCGGTTCAAGATCTGATACCGCACAGCGATGGCATGGCTCTTCGTTTCATCGACTGCGATCCAGCTCATCACGTTATGGTCCTTTTCAAACGGACTAGTGATTCGGTACAGTTTCCCGAACTGGAAAACGGACCGATGTGCCTTATAGAACGCGACCTGGTGCTGAATCGTTGCACTGTCGGCTACTGATAACTTGGAGATGTCCAGTTCATAACCGAAAGCACCGAAGAACGCAACGTTCGCTCTTGTTTCAAGTGGCGTGTACCGGCCAATCTGTTCGTTTGGCGACACCGACACGTGAGCACCCATCATCGACTGCGGATAGCCATACGAGGTCCCATACTGAATCTTGATCCGCTCAACGGCATCCGTATCATGCTAGTCCAAGCTTGAGGCGCGTAGTACATCATCCCAAGGTCAAACCGCCCGCCACCAGAAGCGCAGGATTCAAACAACACATCAGGAAACGCCTTTGTCAGTCGCTCATACAGTTGGTAAACGCCTAAAATGTAACGGTGCGGCAACTCTAACTGTTGATCCACTGGCAAGCTGCAGCTAAACAACTCTGTGATGTAGCGGTTCATATCCCATTTCACATAGTCAAGCTTCGTATCCGCCATGGCCTTGCTCATCATGTCATACAAGTAATCCACAACTTCTTGCCGACTAAAATCAAGGACGTATTGATTCCGACCCGGCGTCATTCGCCGATCTGGCGCGTGAATCACCCATTCTGGATGCGTGCGATACAGCTCACTGTCAATCGAAATCATCTCGGGTTCAAACCAGAGGCCGAATTGGAGCCTAGGTGATGCACCTTCCCCGCAAAATCGCCAATGCCATTGGGTAACTTGCTGTGGTCAACGAACCAATCACCTAACGAGGTGTGATCATCATCACGGTGACCGAACCAGCCGTCATCCAGCACAAACATTTCAATGCCAAGTTCCTTTGCTTTACGCACGATCTTCAGCAATTTTTCTTCATCGAAATCAAAGTATGTCGCTTCCCAGTTATTGACTAGAATCGGCCGTTCCTTCTTCACATACTGTGAGTTCACTAAATGTTCTGAATAGAACGTCGCCAGTTGTTGACTCAATTGGTTCATCCCGTTCGCAGTATAACTGAACACACACTCAGGCGTCTGAAAACTCTTGTCTGGCATTAACTGCCAAGCAAACGTTTCAGGATTGATACCAACCAACACACGTGTCGTGTCATAGTGATCCACTTCGACTTGATCTAAGAAGTTCCCAGAATAGACAAGGTTAAACCCAAAGACGCCGCCAGCATCCTCAGTCGTTTCCGGTCGGGCAAGCATCATAAATGGATTTTGCTGCGGACTCGAGGATCCACGAACACTGTCAATGGCTTGAATGCCTGAGCGCAAGTGCGTTCGGATCAGATGACGTTCACGCGCCCAACCGCCTGAGAATTGCACCATATCATAGTCGGCGTCAGGCAGGTCTAACTGCCCACTCAAGGCACTGTTGAGTGTCACGGCATCAGTGCCGTGGTTGAGGAAGGTTGCGCTGCGCACGATCACATCCTGATTGGGAAAAACCGTGTAGTTTAACGCAATCTCAAGTTTCGTCACTTCGTCATGCAGATAAATGACCAGGGTCTCAACATCATCACCACTGTCGTCAAAGGTCGAAGGAAAGCCCGTTAAACGCTGTTTGCCCTGTTTAACTTCATAGTGATCGTAAATAAAATCAGTGATCCGGCTGCCATTTGTCTGTGTTACCTGATACGCTGGCCGGTGATAATCACCGGTACCAAACGCGGCGTACTCTTGTTTGATTGCATCCAACTGATACGTTGGCTGGTCTAACGCATACGCTGGCATGGAGTTTTTCAGCTCACGCTTCGTTAAATTCGCGTACTCTGGCCGAACATGAACCTGACTGCCATAGTACAACTGGCCTAACTGACCGTTAGCTAACACTTGAAAAATATAACTTGTAGTTGCTGTCTGTAAGTGGAATAACTGGTGTGCTTCATCAACATGAATTGCCACAATGATTCCTCCTAAAATTTATTTACGTCTCCATTATCAAGCCAATTACCCCTAATCTCAATCCTGAAATTAGGGGTAATTGGTGGTTAAAGCTCTAAATTACCGCTGCGTTGCGCTGTTCGGCCCTGCCGGCTGAGGTGGGGTCGCTTTGGGGGAGTTGTTGAATGTCTGTGTAGAAATTCAAGTATCTCAACGTCTCCCGTATTAGTAACCGACCAAGATACGGTCGCCAACTAATACCGACACCACAGCCTGCAATGCCGAACAGCTCCACTACGCTACATTGTGGAACTGTCCCAGCAGATAACAACCCAACAAATTTCTATCGTCCATTCAGGTGATGAGTTGTCATTACTTCCCCGAACAACGTTTGAAGCATTGCTGTCCATAACCTTAGTTGCAGTCGAGGGCGGATTCTCTTCGAACTCGGGTTGCTGCAATTGGTCATGCTTAATCAGCGGTTAAAGTAAGCGCTATGTGAGTGGAATGAAGCAATTTGGCACGGCATCGTGGTGTCGATGGCACTTGATGGCCGTATTTTGGCCATTTAGTGCCATGCGAGTCGAATGAGATCCACTCGAGAGCTGCGCAGCAGAAATCGAGTTAGCTCATTCGCGAGCCACTTCGATGCCGTGCCAAATTGCGGAATGCAACGCACTCTCCCCTGGATTAATTAATCCGTTGAAACAGTCAGCAGCGTTTCCCCATGGGCAATCAAACCAGTTACATGTGTCAGGGCGAGATTCTTGGCGTGGTCGGTCATGACGACCATGACGGTGTCATCGTACCCGGCTTTTTCAATGGCTGGCCGCCAGAATTCAATCAGGAGGTCGCCCTTTTTAACGTGCTGATTCTTTTCAACGTAGGACACAAATCCAGTACCGCGCATGTTGACTGTGCCAATACCAATGTGGATCAGGGTTGCGACACCGTTTTCCGCTACCAACCCAATTGCATGCCGCGTCGGGAACGTCACCTTCACATCGCCGTCAAAAGGCGCATAGATGCGACCATCACTTGGTTTGATGGCAATCCCCTGACCCATCTTACCAGAAGCGAAGTTTCATCTGAAACCGTGTTGAGTGGGACTAACTCGCCGTCGATCGGTGCTGCGTAGTCAAGAGCGATCGCACCATCCGTAGCGCTAATGAAGTCCACGTCTTCCCCTAATGTCTTGCCCCAGGTCTTTTCAAGTTCTTCAACGATCTTAGCGTGTTCCGCTTCATCAGGGTCACCTTCTTAAAGAAAATGAACGTCCCAAGCAGGACAAGCGCTAATGGCACACCAAACATCATAAGTTTAAAAACCGTGTGACCGTGCGTTGTAATGTTAGAAGCTGAGGCGCCGGCAGTCATTCCTGCCCAAACAGCTGTCAGCCCAACGACACCGTTGGAAATCGCGCCACCCATTTTGTCCAGTAGCGGCCGAACAGAAAGTGTCAGTGATTCGTCACGATGGCCGAACTTTAACTGGCCGTATTCAACAGAGTCGGTGATGATCATCAAAACGACTAAGAAAACGAGTGGTTGTGGAATGTAGAACAACACTGCCGCGAGGAGGACAAGGGTCAATGAGTTGCCGGCAAATAAGAAAATGGCAAGGGCAACGACCATGATACTGATGGAAATAAAGAACACGTTTCGTCGACTGAACTTCTGCGCCATTGGTGGGAAGGCCAGCACGGCGAAGATCCCGATCACTGCGTTGATGGAGGCCAGAATACTAAACTGCGATGCATCCCCTAAAATGTAGGTGAAGTAGTAGAGTTCCAGCGCGTTGGTGATCTGAATACCTGACGTGTACAGTGCGTATGTCAGTGATAACCACATTAACTGGTCGTTTCGGGTCAGTACCTTTAAGACGCCTCTAAACGTGGTCTTCTCCTTGTTTTTCCGCAACTCTGAATGTTTTTCCTTCGTTCCTAGGCCAACAACAACGGCCGAGACAAAGGACACCGTCGCAACGACCAGAGCAAAGGCGAACCAACCGCGATTGTCCCCCTGACCATTGTTGGACACTTGTGAGAACATCAGCACAATCGGCATCACCATAATACCGACAATGTTGGAGCCGATATTGGACCCCACCCGCGCATAGGTCGCGGTTTTTTCACGTTCCCGCGAATCAAAGGAAATGGCGGGAATCATGGACCAGAACCCGACGTCTTTAAACGAGTAGAAGATGTCCATCGTGATGTACAGAATGGTAAAAATCACCAGGTACAACATTGGGTTGGAGCGTTCAGGCCACCCATGTTCGTAAATAAAATGGCGATCGTAATGGCACTGATCAGGCCACCGCCAACGATCCACGGCTTGAAATTACCCCAGCGCGTCGACGTATTGTCGATCGTGTTCCCAATGAATGGGTCGATGGCGAGTTCAACGAACCGTAAGATCATAATGATCAGCGTGATATACCCGATCATTTTGGCCCCGTTAGCGCCCGAACTCTTATCGAACAGGTGCGCCGTAACGAACATAATGAAGTACGTTGACAGTGTTGCGTAAAACATATCATGACCAAACGCCCCAAACGCGTATGAGAGACGTGAGGTAAGGACTTGTCCTTTTCTTTCCATGAGAAACTCCTCTAACTAAACAGTATTGTGGTTCGCGTGAATAATGTGGTGCAAATAAGTGCAACGCGGTACCGATAATAATGGGCTGTCGCAGGTACCGCGAGTGCCTGCTAGGCTGCATCACTGCAGGATAAGCGGGCGTGGGCTTGTAGCTGACTGTTACCGACAACATCGTTTATTAGAAGGTTCCTAACACAAGTGTAATCGCTTTCAATCAACTTAACTCCTCCTGATCAGACAGTGGCCTTCTTCAGGGCTTGCGTCGCCTTTAGGGTGGCCTGTGCCTAAGCTAGGCGTGCCACTGGGACCCGGTAAGGCGAACAGGATACATAGGTAATGCCAATGGTGTTGAAGAACCCAATTGATGCCGGGTCGCCGCCAACTTCGCCACAAACGCCAATTGGCAATTCGGGCTTGGTACTGCGCCCCTTTTCAATGGCGATCTTCATCAACGCACCAACCCTTCAACGTCCACCGTCTGGAACGGATCCGCTGGCAGGATACCCTGCTTGATGTATTCAGGCATGAATGAGCCAACGTCGTCACGTGAGTAGCCAAAGGTCAGCTGAGTGAGGTCGTTTGTCCCAAAACTAAAGAAGTCCGACGCTTCAGCAACCTGGTCTGCGGTCACACAGGCCCGCGGCATCTCCATCATCGTGCCAACCGTGTACGCCAATTTAAAGTCCTGGTCAGCCATCATCGCTGTTAATTGATCTTCAACAAGCTGGCGGACCCATCCCATTTCTGACTTCGAATCGGTGAGCGGAATCATGATATGCGGGTGCACTTCAAGCCCCTCATCATGGAGTCGCAACACTGCCGTCATAATGGCCCGAACCTGCATCTGATAAATGTCCGGGAAAGTAACCGCCAGCCGGTCGCCCCGATGTCCCAGCATGGGATTCAATTCCTTCAGGGCGTTGGTACGGTCGCGTAATCGTTCGGGCGTAATGCCGGTTTGGTGCGACACCGCCTGGATCTCATTTTCATCGTGTGGCAAAAATTCATGCAGCGGCGGATCAAGCAGTCGAATCGTAACTGACTTATCGCCCGCCAATTTGTACAACTGGTAGAAATCGTCCTGCTGCATCCGTTGCAGTTCAACCAACGGCGCCTTTCTGCCTTCAGCATCCTCAGCTAAGATCAACCGGCGCATTTGCAGGAGCCGTTCTGGTTTAAAAAACATGTGCTCCGTTCGCGTCAGCCCGATGCCATCAGCATCAAAATCGAGCGCTTTTTGGAAATCTTGCGGCGTATCCGCATTCGTATAAACGCCCATCGAGGCTGTGTCCTTGGCCCAGTCTAGCAGGGTCGACAGGTCGCCCTTCACCGTGGCATCACTGGTTGCTAACTGACCTAAATACAGGTCACCAGTGGTACCGTTAACCGAGACCCAGTCGCCTTCGTGAATCTCTTGATGATTCACTACGGCCTTTTTCGCCTGGTAATCAACCGTGATCTCATGAGCACCAACCACCCCCGTCGATCCCATGCCACGAGCAACCACCGCTGCGTGCGAGGTCATCCCGCCACGGGAAGTCACGATGGCTTTGCTGGCAATCATCCCCTCAATGTCTTCCGGCGAGGTGTCCTGACGCATCAAGATCACCTGTTTACCCGTTTCAGCAGCAGCCTTTGCTTCAGCAGCCGTGAAGTAAACTTGACCAGTCGCAGCGCCTGGTGACGCTGGCAGCCCAGTAGTGAGCACAGTTTGTTTGGCTAGGGTTTCTGGATCGAATTCAGGGTGCAACATTGCTGAAACAGACTCTGGATTGATCCGTAATAGTGCTTCCGCCTCGCTGATGAGTCCCTCATGCACCAAATCAACCGCAATTTTGACTGCCGCATACGGCGTTCGTTTCCCATTTCGCGCCTGCAACAGGTAGAGCTTGCCGTGTTCGATCGTAAATTCCAGATCTTGCATATCGCGATAGTGCGTTTCCAGTTTGGTCGCAATCGTTGCGAACTGGGCGTACATCTCCGGCATCTCTTTTTTGAGCACATCGATCGACTGCGGGGTTCGAATCCCGGCCACCACGTCCTCGCCCTGCGCGTTCAGCAGGTACTCGGCGAACAGCTGCTTCTCGCCGGTTGCGGGGTTACGGGTGAAGGCAACGCCAGTTCCGGAATCCTCACCAGCGTTCCCAAAGACCATTTCTTGAACGTTCACCGCAGTCCCCAGGTCTTCAGCAATATGATTTTGTTTGCGGTAGACCTGAGCCCGGTGGTTATTCCAGGATTCAAACACCGCATTGATGGCGGCCAATAGCTGGTCCTTAGGCGCCTGTGGAAACTCGGGGACGTTATCCGTGCCATACAGTGCCTTGAATTGTTGGACGATTTGTTTAAGGTCCTCCGCTGTCAGTTCAAGGTCGCTGGCATAGCCGTGCTGCTGTTTGATGGTGGTAAGGATCTGGTCAAACCCATCCTCGGACAAGCCGTACACCACATTGCCGAACATCGCAAGCAAGCGGCGATAACTATCGTAGGCAAACCGCTCGTTGTGCGTCAGGTCAGCGAGTGCGACAACGGTCTCATCATTGAGACCAATGTTTAAAATGGTATCCATCATCCACGGCATCGAAATGGCGGCACCGGAACGGACAGAAATCAGCAACGGCTCAGTCTGGCTGTTAAATGTCTTGCCAGTAACCTGTCGCAGCTGATCCAGTGCGGTATCCAGCTCCGTCAGTAACGCGTCACTTAGCTTCTGGTGTTCTTGATAATCATGACAAGCTTCCGTTGTTAGCGTGAAGCCGTGAGGGACTGGCAAACCCAGGTTGGTCATCTCAGCAAGGTTGGCACCCTTCCCGCCGAGCAACCCACGCATATTCATATTACCTTCCGAAAACGCATAGATTTGTTTTGTCATATAATCACTCTTTCTGCAAATAACACGTTATATTTTCCTGATTACACTTTATATTAAACGTGATTAAAAAACAAGGTATTTTCGATAGAAGATGCTTCAAGCGTTGACATAATGGGATATGTAAATTTTAGAGGTGGTTTAATTATTACGTTATGTTTTTGGAAACAACTAACTGTTATGACATTATTATTGTTTGGTTGGGAAATAGCGGTGTTTTTCATCGCACATTTTTGGCGTTTAGTTGTTTTCAAAGGGAAAATAAAAGCGCATGCGATTGGATTCGCATGCGGCTTTTTGACTTTTTGATTGTGATAATTCTGATTTACTTGGGTTGATGGCTTTCTTTGCTGCTTTGCCGAAACATGTTCCGCAAGGCTGAGGGCTACTCGTAAGCAACTCTGGTCACAAAAGTCAGACCCGGATTTCCTCGCCATAGTGCCTGTTGCGACGAGCTTTCTGACCTCATAGCTGAAACGTGTTCCGCATGGCTGAGGGCTACTGCGTAAGCAACTCTGGTCAGAAAAGTCAGGCCCGGACTTTTCTGACCAGAGTTACTGACGCTCCGCCCTCAAAACGCCTTGCTCCACACTCTATCCCTGCTCAATAAAATACTGAAAAATCCGATTCTTAGTAATTCTTCCAACCAATTTTTGCGGATCCTGCTTATCCACGATTGGCAGTGAATCCACCATATGTGTCAGCAACAACTGTCCCACCGCTACTAGCGTCATTTCCGCTGTCACCGTCACAATGTTTGGCATTCTTGTCATAATGACACTCACCAGCATCGACTCGGCGTTGTTGTTATTAAAACTGGCCCTTAGCAGATCCTTTCGTGACATCAGACCCACTAACCGGCCGTCCTGATCCACGACGTACAATGAGCCAACATCGTCTAAAAATAACTTGCTGACTGCTTCCGCCAGCGTTGCGTTATCCCGAATGGTCACTGGTGCCTGCATAATATCCGCAATTGGTTTTTCAAACAGTTCGCCGTAGTTTAATCCGACCTGTTGTTCGCCGCGATACACATAACCCACCTTGGGTCTGGCATCTAAGATCTCCACGGCCGTTAACAGTCGCAGATCACCACGGATCGTTGGTACGCTCAGATTAAGCTGGGTTGCAATCTCTTCACCAGTCAACGGGCTGGTTTCCTTTAACATTTTGATAATGGTTTGTTGCCGTTCTGTGAGTTCCACAATTCCGCCCCCGCGTCCTGCTGTCGTAACGGATGATCCGATTCTCTTTATCCCGGCAGCACATTTAATACCGCAATTATAACATTATTATGACGTTCTATTACAACTGATTCCTCATTTTGAACCAAAAATAACCGTGACCCTCGCTGATAGCGGGATTTCACGGTTACTAAGAGTTAAACTACAACTAGTTTACCAGAGATAATCAACGGGATTCTTAATTTCGGCATCGTAAATATCTTGAACGATACCCATTTCCTCAGCCGACAATGCAGGTAAATCAGATGCCCGCGTGTTGCGCTCGATTTGGCTTGGTGTGCTGGCGCCCGGAATGACGGCAGATACAGCATCATACATCAAAATGTAACGGAGTGCCTTTCCAGCGAGATCATCAGTCCCAAGCTTAGTCTTTAAGTCTTGGGCGGCTTTCACACCAGTCAAATAATCAACCCCGGAGAAGGTCTCACCCTTATCAAATAGCTCACCGTTTCGGTTGGTTGTCCGATGATCTTCGGGACCGAATTGAGTATCAGCCTTAAATTTACCCGTCAAGAGGCCACTGGCCAGCGGCACACGTGCGAGAATGCCGACGTTATTTTTCTTTGCGAGGTCAAAAAACAGCTTTGCTGGACGTAATCGGAACATGTTGAAGATGATTTCAACTGCTGAAATGTCATAGTCCATTGCCTTAATGGCTTCTTCGACCCGTTCAACACTGACACCG
This sequence comes from Secundilactobacillus paracollinoides DSM 15502 = JCM 11969, assembly GCF_001311135.1. Taxonomy (GTDB): domain Bacteria; phylum Bacillota; class Bacilli; order Lactobacillales; family Lactobacillaceae; genus Secundilactobacillus; species Secundilactobacillus paracollinoides. The sequence continues at coordinate 41,495 of NZ_BBAG01000014.1, read as the reverse complement.
TAATTTTTGATCTTACCACTCTTTTTCAGATCGTCTAAGGCAAAGAAGACTTCCGGATCGTAGTAACTCATCATTGGCGGACAATGTAACAGCACCATATCCAGAGCATCAACGCCCATATTTTCTAATGATTCATCACGTAACGACGCAGGTGTTCCGGGTTGAAATGTTCGGCAGTCAACGGCATTTCCTTACGGCCAATCTTCGTCGTAAAGTGCACATCTGGATGTGCGGTGACAAACCGCCCCACAGCCTGTTCACTGTGCCCGTCCTGATAGCCATCCGCTGTATCAAAGAAATTCACGCCCTGCGCATATGCTTCAGCTAACGTGTCGTCGGCATCCTTTTCACTGAATGGATCACCCCACTTGCCGCCTAATTGCCAAGTGCCAAGTGATACTTCACTAATTTTAAAACCTGTTTTGCCTAAGGTTCGATAGTTCATATTTAAGTTCCTCCGTGTATGTCTTGTGGGTCTATCATCGCACAATTTACAATTCTGTGAAAGGGGTTTCTGAAGGTGTTTTCCTTGTGTTAACAAGTGCTTTTTAATACCACACAAAAACAGCAACCTGGAGAGGGTTGCTGTTTTGTGGTGTTGGTTTGGATGTTGGTTTGTGTTTTAAATCTGGTGGTTTTGGCTTTCTTGGCCACCGTGCCGAAACGCGTTCCAGAAAACTGAGGGCTAATGCCTAAGGGACTCTGGCAAAAATGCCCAAGCCCAGGCATTTCTGCCAGAGTCCCTTAGGCTCCGCCCTCAAGCCGTTTTCTTCCACGCTCTCTACTTCAAATACACCCTCTCCGCTTCCTTCCTTGCCTCAATCGCTTCTCCCATAGTCGGGAAGCTCTTCATCAACACGTAATGCTTATGCACCATCAATCTTGCGAACCACTTGCCCGTTTGTTTGTCGAATGACACCCCCACGACACCGGACTTGTTTCTGCTTGATTGACGCACTGAGCTGTACGCCACACCTTTTTTGGTCGTCAGCTGATCCGTTTGGCCAACATAATGTTGGAACTGATCATTTTGACGCACCCGCTTTTTCGATAATTCTCGTCGTAAACAGCCGCAGCTCTTTGTTGTTCCTGAGCGTAGCCGGACCCCATCAACCACTACCCGCTCGCCACAGTCGCACTGGCACAACCACATTGCATTCTGGTTGACCGCGTTGCGACCGCCAAATTGAAGGACCACTAACCGGCCAAAGCGCCGGTCGGTCAAGTCAATTCGCTTGCTCACGATGGGTTACCTCTATTCTTTTTTGCCGTAATCAATCTGCGATACGGTTTCGGTTTTCAAGTTGACTTGAATCGCCAAGAAATATTATGACATGTCAAAAACACAATTGCAATCGCATTTTCAGGTTTTATTTCAGAATAATATCATATGAAAATTCAGGCCTTGAAACTTAGGATGGATGCGTTATAATTTGTAATGGTTCTAAACAAGAAAATGATACAGGTTAATTAAGGAGGCATTTGATGTCAAAGTTTTGGTCCTGTTTCTTTTTTGCGTTCTATCTGGTTTTGATCTGGGCTGTTTTCACGATGCACACCATGTTTGCCATGCAGCTGATGGCGATCGGTATGTTGCTGGAAGCAACAATTGGCCTTGTCCACGCCTTTCGACCTAGGTGAGCCACGCTCATTTCACTACGTCTGTGCGTTGTGTTAAATTGAAACTGATGTTGATTTAAAAATTGATTCTATACTGGAGGATTTTCTATGACAGAAAAAGTCTACACCGACTACTTCTATAACGAATCGGCCTATAACACGCATGACGGCGGCTATATTCCGCTGGAAGTGCCCGACATCCCGCAACAACCACTTCGGATTCCTGAGTTGTTAAAACCAGATCAAGAAACTGATACAGATATGTACTACACCTTGACTGCCCAAGAAGGCGAAACTCAGCTCTTACCGGGAGCTAAAACAAAGACCTGGGGCTTTAGCGCGCCACTTCTAGGCAAAGCCATTGTGATGAAAAATGGTAAGACAATTCACATGCACCTGCAAAACCATCTGCCTGAAATGACCACCTTTCACTGGCATGGCTTAAACATTCCGGGTCCAATTGAAGACGGTGGGTGTCACGCCCCCGTCTATCCCGATGGCCACCGCGACATTCAGTTTAAGATTCACCAACCAGCTGCAACGGTCTGGCTCCACGCGCATCCGTGCCCAGAAACAGCCTACCAGGTCTGGCGCGGACTTGCCGCACCAGTCATCGTCCAGGATGATGTCGAAGCCAAGCTGCCCTTCCCACGCAACTATGGTGTGGATGACATTCCACTCATTTTACAAGACCGTCACTTCCATGAAAATAATCAGTGGGATTATCGTGCGGATTATGATCCTGATGGCGTCCAAGGGCCAACACCCATGATCAACGGGACGATCAACCCGTACTTTGACGTCACCACCCAACGACTGCGGTTACGGATTCTCGATGGTGCCAACCGGCGCGAGTGGCGACTGCACTTTAGCGACGACCTTGAATTCACCCAAATTGGCTCTGACGATGGCATTTTACCAGAACCCGTCCACTTTACGCACTTAATGACGACCTGCGCGGAACGTCACGAAATCATCGTCGATTTCAGCAATTACAAGCCTGGCGACGAAGTCATTCTCTATTCAGACGACACACCGTTGGTCCATTTTAGAATTCACGAGTTCGCACCTGACCACACACAGTTGCCAGAACACCTCGTCGATATTCCAGATTACGAACCAGACTTGCCGCTACATAAGGTAGTCATGTCTGGTATGGATGAGTACGTGATGATCGACGGCAAAAAGTTCAGTATGCAGCGAATCGACTACAAGATGCCGATCAATAAGACTCAGCTTTGGGACATTACGAATACAAATGACATGGATGGCGGCATGATCCATCCATTCCACATGCACGGCCTGGCCTTTACCATCGTGTCGAGAAACGGCCACGCTCCTTACCCAAACGAAAGGGGATTGAAGGACGTCATCGCGGTCAACCCCGACGAACATGTGGTGATCAAGGTACGCTTTACGGTCCCTGGCGTCTTCATGTACCACTGCCACATCATTGAGCACGAAGATGGCGGCATGATGGCCCAGATTCAAGTCTACGACCCAAAGGACCCAGATAAGCAATACGACCTCATGGATCACGAAACCTTGATGAAGGCCTTCGCGGAGGAACGTGGTGTGGATATGAAGGACCTTTGGTTAGGTGGTATGGGGAGTTATGAGAAGATGGGGATGACGATGTAGAGAGCGTGGAAGGAGCCTCTGCCTCCTGGAACGCGTTTGGGCAATGTGAACAAGAAGCACGTCGCAAGCCCTACTCATCAGATTAAATCTCAATACACAAACCCACTTAACAGATTTGACAATAGTATCAAAGAACCCAAAAAGGTTCAGTGAAAATGCCAACCGGCACTCTTCACTGAACCTTTTTCTTTTAACAACGATTTAATTGTTTTATTCTTTTAAGTCATTTTCCAGACTCAAGGATTGCGTTAAGGACTGAGGGTTATCTCTGTGTGGTTTTTACTGCTGGCTTTCTTGGCCTCTGTGCCGAGACTTGTTCGGCAAGTAAGACTGTGTATCGGACTCTGACCAAAAAGTCAGACCCGGGATTTTGCGCCTGAGTGCTCAAGTCGACGCGCTTGGCCCTTCTCTAGTGGAAACGCGTTCCGCAAGGCAAGGGGCTAACGTGTAAGGGACTCTGGCAAAAAAGTCAGACCCGGGATTTTGCACCTGAGAGCGTAAGCCGACGCGCTTTCCCCATCTCTAGTGGAAACGCGTTCCGCAAGGCAAGGGGCTACTGTGTAACGAACTCTGGCAAAAAAGTCAGACCCGGACTTTTCTGCCAGAGTCCGTTACACTCCGCCCCTTAGGCGCCTTGCTCCACGCTCTGCCTTCACGCTCTACTCACTTGAACTCAAAGCCCCCACCATATCAATCTTCTGCAGTCGCTTATGCGTCACAAACATCACAATGGCCGTAAATGCCGCCATCAACACAGTTGCGACGATGAAACCTGTCAGATGGATCGTTAGTGGGAAAATGACCTGAGCCGTCGCCGCCTGCTTCATGATATACCCTGTCAGCAGTTCGCCGACGCCGTAGCCCACGATAATGCCGGCAATCGTCAGCACGATATTTTCGCGCACAATGTACATTGTCACTTCGTTATCGTAGAAGCCCAGCACCTTAATGGTCGACAGCTCACGGATTCGTTCCGACACATTGATATTGGTCAAATTATACAGCACAACGAATGACAGGATGCCTGATAGCAAAATGAAGATGGCCACCACCGGTTTTAGCGATCCAGACATCGTCGAAACTGTCGTCTGCTGATCCTTGGTGTAGCTGGTCCCCATAACACCACCGTGATTAATGAGCTTATGCGCCAGAGATTTACGTTGTTTGTCAGTTTGATGATTAAACTGGACCAGCAAAGTATTCATGGTTGGTGTTTCATGCAACAGCTGTTTGTATGCCGCACGGCTGAGATACATAAAATGCCCCATGTAGTTTTCGGTGATGCCCGTCACCTTAGCTGTGCCCTGCTTGTTGTCGGTGGTCGTGACCTTAATGTGGTCGCCCACTTTGACGTGCAGCAGGTCCGCTGTCTTTTCAGTGAGGACAACACCATTCTTCGGCAGCGACAATGATTTACCAGTGTTGGCGTTTCGAACCGTCACGTAGCGTTTAAACTGGGCAACGTTGTCGGGTGCGTAAATGTTCACATCATTGACCTGGTGCCCATTTGTCTTGAGGTCGCCCACGTTAGCGGCAACGTCCGTGTGGCTGTGGTACTGGTCGTTGTTGTTCAAAATCTGATCAGCCTTATCTTCCTGCCCAGCCGTGCGCAGACGCATCGTGGCTTGGTAGTGGATAATGTCGTTGTACTGTCGGGTTCCGCTGGCGCCGATTGAATCCTGAATCCCAAAACCGGTCAGGATCAGTGCGGTTCCGCCTGCGATCCCAATAATGGTCATGAACATCCGTGATTTAAATCGAAACAGGTTCCGGTAACTCACTTTTCGGTTGAAGCTCAGCCGATTCCAGAGCGGTGTGATGCGTTCAAGCATGATTCGTTTAGCCGATTTTGGCGACCGTGGCCGCATCAGGTCTGCCGGTCCTTCCGTCAGTTCACGCCAAACGACATAGGCAGCTGCACCCACCGTGGCAATCATAGAAAAGAGTAGCGCCCAGCCAATATCGCCCCACTGAAATTTCACGACCCATTTCAACGGAATGTACGTCTTGTATAAGGCCAGCACGATTCGCGGTAACGTGGTGTTCCCAATAAGAGCACCAAGTACCGTCCCAATCAGACCCGCCGTTAACGCATAGGCCAAGTAGTTTTTCGCAATAGCCCACTTCGAATAGCCCAACGCCTTAAACGTCCCAATTTGACTGCGGGCTTCTTCGACCATCCGCGTGATCGTCGTAAAGGTGATCAGCGCGGCAATGAGGAAGAAAAACACCGGGAAAACGTTGGCAATGGCCGCAATCCGGTCGGAACTTTCACCATAGGCTTGGAACCCTGGCAGATCATTGCGGTCCTGCCATGTGTAGGTGGTTTTGCCAGCGCCAGTGCCTTAGTCTTCGCGGCTTTCAGCTGAGCGGCCTCCTTGGTCAGGGTAACATCTTGTTGTCCCGCCAAATTAGCGGCACTGCCCCCCTGTTGACCGGCTTGTTGCAGCTGCTTCTTAGCAGCAGTGATTTTGGCTAACTGTTGATCAAGCGTGACAACTGTATTGCAAGAAGGGCCTTCGTCCGTGATGCTGCCCGGGGCTTGAAGACCTTCTTAAGGGCGGTCACCTTAGCGTTAACTGCGTCACTGTAACCATCCGTAAAGGTGCCCTTTGACTGCAGATTGTGAAACCCAATGTTCAGCATCATAGCCACTTTCAGGTTCATCTCACGCTGCGGGATATAGGCGAGGTAGCGCACAGTGCCATCGCCAACATCGGCCGAGCCTCGGGTGGAATCGTCAATGTACATCGGCGAATCCGCAAAGCCGACGATCTTGTAAGACCGGTGTTTGAGTTTCGCTGATTTACTGAAGGTATACGTTTGGCCGAGCTTATACCCGTCGTTGTCCTTCGCCAGTTCATCTAAAACGATTTCGTGCCCGTTTCGTGGCATGTGCCTGAGCGAAGGGACAGTTTGTTGTAGCGCGCGTCCTTGGTGTAACCGTACAACGCCACAGCGGCCTGGTCTTTGCCACCGACAACATCCTTAAACTTAACCAGCTCAGCCTTCGCACCAGCACTTTCTCAGCCAGTTGAACGTCTTTGTGCGTAAACCCAGTAGTCGAAAACGCCTGCACGTCGCTGAGTTTCGCATCCTTGACCGTTTTATCCGCAGAATCGTTTAACGTCGGACCCGCTGCCTTAATACCAACAAAAATTTGGACACCCAGCAAAATAATTAAAATGATCGCGATAAATCGGCCCTTACCGTGACTGATCTCACGCCACATGTTCTTAGTCATTGGTTTCAATCTCGTCACCTACCATTCAATCTCATCGATAGGTGTTGGGGTCGGATTATCCTCAACGCTGCGCACTTTAGCATCGTTAATGCGGATGACCCGGTCAGCCATTTTAGCGAGCGCCGCGTTATGCGTGATGATCAACACCGTTTTACCCTCTTGGCGGCTGGCGGACTCTAATAATTTGAGCACTTGCTTACCAGTCTTATAATCCAGAGCACCTGTGGGTTCATCACACAGTAACAGTTTCGGATTCTTTGCCAAAGCCCGGGCAATGGCGACCCGTTGCTGCTCACCACCGGAAAGCTGCGATGGAAAATTATCCAATCGCTCGCCCAGCCCCACTTGTTTAAGCACCGTTGCGGCATCCAACGCATCGGCTACGATCGAAGAGGCGAGTTCAACGTTTTCCTTGGTCGTTAAGTTCGGAATCAGATTATAAAATTGAAAAACAAACCCAACGTTGTGCCGCCGATATTCGGTCAGTTGTTTATCATTGAACTTAGCAATATCAGTCCCATCAATGATCACTTGGCCATCGCTTGGATTGTCCATCCCGCCAAGAATGTTTAGAACGGTCGACTTCCCCGCACCACTTGGCCCAAGGATAACGGTCAGCTGACCCTGTTCCGCTTCAAAAGAAACATCATTATTGGCAATAATTTGGGTCTCACCCATTTGATAACGTTTAAATTCATGTTTAACTTCTATGTAAGCCACGAAAAATCCCTCCATCATACTCACGCGTCTTAGAACTATTATGGCGGTAAATGAAAGGCCTGACAACCGGTAATTCAGTGGGTTAATGATTTTTTAAGTCTGGCAGGTGGGTACCAAACCGCATTAAAAAGGGACTTGAACGGCCAACATTCACCGTTCAGGTCCCAAATATTACAGTTTAGTCGAGGTCAGCAGTCAGTGTGTCAATGATCGCGCTGACTGGCTTAATGTCATGAATTAACGAAATCCCGGTGCCGACTGAAATATAGCCTTTGTCAATATCACCGTCCAGCATCCCGACCTTCATGTTTCGAATACCGCCTTGTAACTTCGCCAGTTCTTCACGCGTGGCGCCTTCGGCATCGCGCTTGACGAGCTCATCAGCTAATGCGCCAGGCAGTGACCGGTAGTAGGATGGCCAGGTCTTGTACATGCCGAGGTCAACGGCATTGTTGGTGATAATAGCCTGCTTCACATTATCGGGCACCCGACACTCCTGGCTGGCGATGAAGGCCGTGCCACAATAGAGGCCTTCAGCACCCAGATCAAAGGCTGCCTTTGCGGTGCGGGCGTCCGAAACGGCCCCGGCTGCCAAGACGGGAATAGAAACAGCATCCGCCAGCATCGGCACAATTGAAAAGGTGCCGATCACGCGACCAGGCAGGGTACCACCCTCATCAAAGCCGGTGGCAACGATGGCATCAGCGCCAGCTGCCTCGGCCTGTTGTGCGCCTTCAACAGTTGGATTCAGTTCCCGATAGATGACTTTCATATCGTGAGCCTTCATGTCTTTAATCAGGTCAGTATCGATCTCACCTGAATAAAGAGCAACGGGGACGTGTTCTTCGTAAACAACTTTTAAAATGGGTTCCGCAAATGTATTCGGGAAACTGGTCATCCAGCCAATGTTAACGGCAAACGGTTTGTCACTCAGCTGGCGAACTTTGCGAATCTCGTCACGCATCCGTTCTGCTGTTTCACCAGGATCAGGTGTGACCGTTGTTTGACCAGCGTTGGGGCCAAGGACACCCATTCCGCCCGCATTGCCAACGGCAGCGACTAGTTTAGCATCCGTCAACCAGGCTAAGGCACCCTGAATCACTGGCTTTTCAATTCCTAACACATCACAAAGACGATTTTTACTCATTTTAATAGGCCTCCTATATTACTAAAAAGAAATAATAACTTGTCAACGTTGATTGTTCATTAATGAACTTCTATGGTACAATGCCATTATTAATTGGAGTGTCTCAAAAGTCTAATTCATATTTTGAAAGTCATTATTACTTTTTAGAAATAATGGGAGGCAACTGATGCACAACACGCAACTTTTACTTAACATTTTGAATACGGTCCGCTATGAGGACACCCTCACCACAGTGGCTGCCCGCCTCTATTTGAGTCAACCCTACGTTTCCAAGATCATCAAGGAAGCTGAACAAAAATATGGCATGACACTCATTTTGAGAAACAAAGTGCCAATCACGCTAACCGACGCGGGTACCGTTTTGTTACAAAGTCTTACCCAAATTGAAAATACGAATCAAGCGTTGGCGCAACGACTAGAGACGCTCAAGCGTCACGAAAATGAGACCATCAACATTGCGTTTAATCAACCCGTTGCCAGTGCAGAATTGGCCCAACTTGCAACGCAATTAAAGGCCAGTTTTCCAGACAACCGGTTGAATTTCTTTGAACGGAGTACCAGTAGTTCGGAAAATCTACTGCTGAGCCAGCAAATGGATATCGTCGTGGGTCCACGCCAAAACAACCCAGCGTTTGTTTGCCAGTCGCTGGACCAAACTCAAGTCGGCTTTTTAATTTCAAACGAGTGCCGCGTCTATGAACCAGGCCGGTTTATCTACCCTATTCCGCTGCCGACCTCAGTGAACTTAGTCACTATGACTATATCGGATTGTCAGACCGCTCATTGCTTCAACAACAGCTCAACGCGTTATTTGAACAGCATCACATTCAAGTTGAAGAAATTCTAAGTCTACCGGATATCTTTACGGCAACCCGCGCCGCCTATGATCTCAAAACAACCACGTTGACAACGATGGCCATCGCAGCCACCGTTATTCAACCGGATGAGCCCTATAATCTCATGATGTTGCCACCTGAGATCATCGCGCTGGATAACACGGTCATCCACACGAATAAGGCCAGTACCCTAGTTGCGGCTTGTAGTCATGCGCTTTGGCAGCTATTGTCTCAAACACGATCTGCATTAGTCGACAACCGGTAACGCTGTGATTACTGGAGCACTATGACCAAACAAAAGACTCATCATTTTAGACTGCCGCGCCGTAACGCGTTCTGCCGCACTCATCAAAAAAGTCAGCACCCAAGTCATTGACGCGACTTGATTACTGACCAGTACCGTTATAGAAACAATGTTGCTTCATTCAGTTCTCCAACTAGTATCCTTTACCGAAGTGACGTCTGCAAAATAACAATCAGGCTCCCCAGCCTAACAGTCAACAGGTCGTCCAAAGTAACGTGCGTAAGTTTGTGGGTGTCACGTCCCTATAACCTGGCACTCGGTGAAACCTACTCATGCCCCCGCTAAATCCCACTAACAGGGTAACTACATGCATTACCTATTCCCCAGCACACAGTTGCTGTTCTTAAGTCAAACAACTGGTGGTGAACTTGATCACGGTCATAGTATAACATCTTGTGAACTGTTTAACAATAATTATTTTTACAGAATTGTTGTTTTGTCTTGTTGTTGTTTGATTGGGGTGGAACAGGTTTGTGGCTGTGATTTTTTGATATGGCGCTTGGCTTTCTAGGCTACCGTGCCGAAACGCGTTCCAGAAGGCAAAAGGTTGCACACAAGCAGACTCTGACACAAATTCCAAACCCAGGAATTTCTGTCAGAGTCTGCTTGTGCTCCACCTTTTAACCGCCTTCTTCCACGCTCTACTTCCTTCTATCATCAAACCCACAAACACTCACCAACCCAATCACACCAGCCAGCAATCCCCAGCCGCTAAATGACGCGATACTGCCCGCTGCTTCGCTAGTTTGGGGCAACGTCTTATTTGTTGTTGGCGTGACCTTAATGCTTGGGTATGCGTCGGGTGTAGTTGCAGCGTATGAACCTTGGCATTTGAAGAGTCCTGCTTTACTGTTGTCACCTTACTCGACCGACTCGTTCCTCGAGTTACAGGTTGTTCCTGCTGGTCAGACGACTTAGCCGTTGCACCTGATGCTTTTGCGGTTGTTGTACCAGGCGTCACCACAGTCATAATATCCGACGTCGTTTGCCCACTCGTCTGTGCCAGATCTGCCGTTTTTTCAACGGTAATTGTGGCAGCACGTTGTCCGGGTTGGATAAACCCATAATATGTTCCACTTAGCAAAGAATACCCAGCAGGCACAATACTAGAAACACTTGGCAGTAGCTGACCCACCGGCCCATTATAATAAACCGGTGATCCAATCAGCCGACCAGCAGTGTCCTGAAATGTAATCGTCAGACTGCCCATCTTCGCTGCCTGTGTCGTCGTTGTTTGCGTGCTACTAGCCGCTGCCGTTTGGGCTTGCTGTGACCCACTTGACATGCCTGCTTGCGGCGTGGGTGTCACCTCCAAGCTTGTGTTGCTCGCAGCATTAGTTGCTGCTCGCCCCGTTATGGTACCAGTAAGACCCAAGCCGAATAATACAGCTGTTCCGAGCACAAGTCCCCGTTTCAAAATCACCCTCATGCCTGCTCCTCCTTCTTTCCAGCACTGCGTCTAATTCCCCCGAATGAACCGCAACTGCTGACCGATAAATGATGGTTTCATTATGGCATGAAATATCAGTAATAGCTAGCTTAATCAAGGGATTTAGCCGGGTAAATTTTACTATTTATATTTTGAAGCACGTAGCCACTGTTCACCGATTATTTGATAAGCTGTTGAAGACCAAAATAGCCAAAAATGATCAGGCCTAATGCAATTCGGTACCACCCGAAAATTTTAAAATCATGGTATTGAATGAACCGCATCAAAAACTTGATCGCGGCGTATGCAACAACGAATGAGACAATCACACCTACTGCTAAGACAAAACTCTCTGGGCCAGTCAGATGATTACCATGCAGGGTAAACTTAAGCACCTTCAAGGCGCTGGCGCAACCATGGTTGGAATCGCCAGAAAGAAGGAGAATTCTGTGGCAACAAACCGACTCGTTCCCAGTACCATGGCGCCCAAAATAGTTGCGCCTGAACGCGACGTCCCAGGCACTAGCGATAAGAGTTGGCAAAGACCGATCGTAAAGGCGAGTGGTAGAGAGAGACGGTTCAGCGCTGTTGTTTTAGGTCTTCGATTGGCATTGATCTGCTCAACGACAATAAATAGCACACCATACACGATCAAAGTAGTCGTAATGACTGGCCAGGTGGTCAGATGTGCATCCATGAAATCGTCGACGAATGGCCCAACCACTAAACTGGGCAACATCGCAACCACCACTTTTACCCAAAGTACCCAAGTCGCATGACGTTCGGTCGTTGTCTTACCGGGTGCGATTGGATTCAACTTATGAAAATACAGCACGACAACAGCCATGATGGCGCCAAGTTGAATGACAACCATGAAGAGGTTGATAAACGCGACAGGCTCATGAAGATGGATAAAGGCGTTCGCAAGGTAGAGGTGGCCCGTCGAACTGACGGGTAGAAATTCAGTAATCCCCTCGATCACACCAAGAATAATGGCTTGCATTACAGTTACTATCATAAAAATGGGTCGCTCCTTTAGCCTATTTTTGTGGGTCACTCTATAACTACGCAATGTATCGTGATTGTTCGAATTTTTTTTCAGACCATTAAAAGCACAGAAAACCGTAAACAAGCCACCTGCACTACGCTGTTTTCTGATGAGAAAACCAGCCTGGTTCAGGTGGCTTATTTATGCTATCTAACGGGTATCAGTAAGCTTGTTACCCCAGACAGTCTATGCCAGAAAATCCGTTTGTTGATAAGCCGGGTCTGGATACGTGTAGAATCCATGACCGCTTTCCAACCCCAAATTACCGTCATCGATCATCTGCTGCACCTTGGCTAACGTCTTCTTAAACGCTGGATTGTCGCCCTGACGTTCCTGCGTGATATTGAAGAAGGTGCGTAAGCCAACAAGGTCAATCGTTGCGAATGGCCCCATGGGTGCCCCGCCATCGATCATCCAGGTCTTATCCACTGTCTGCGGTGTCGCAATATCTTCGCCCCAAAGATAAGCGGCGTTTTCCAGGAATGGTGTTAACAGTGAATTTAAAACGTAACCCGGCTGTTCTTTTTGCACCACGATCGGCACCATCGAAATCTCATGCGCAAACGTGGTTAACGTAGCGATGACCTTCGGATCAGTCCCAGGGTGGCCCATAATCTCAGCCGTATTATGCTTCCAGATCTGGTTGGCAAAGTGCAAATTAGCAAACTGGCTCGGCCGGTCTGTCTGATCTGCAAATTGCGATGGCAGAAAGGTAGATGAATTTGACGCAAAGATCGTTCTGGCATCGGCAATGCCCGAAATGAGATGGTAAAAATCGGTTTTGATAGTGGTCACTTCAGGAATTGCTTCAATAACCAAGTCGACATTACCGAACGCAGTGTTTGGGTCACTCGTAACCTGTATCCGCGCATGCGTCTCGTCCAGGTCTGCCTGAGTCGCATGCATATCGCCCTGATACGATGCGTCCAGCCGTTGGAGTCGATTCTTTGCCGCGGTCAAGGCCTCGTCATTGATATCATAAATCGTGACGTGCTTACCAGCATATGCTGTTTGGTACGCAATTTGACTGCCCAATGTGCCGCCACCAGCAACCGTTACCGTTTGAATCCTCATATCGTTCACCCCTATGTGTAGTTTTGGAAATTAATTCCAACCTCACTGTAGCATAATTAGTTAACCCCATTCATTAACTAGCCATGATAATTAACTGACAGTCCGGCCATTAAAAAACGGCCGAGCAATCAAATAGCCACGGCCGTTTCTTATTTCATTAGTTGTCTCAGTTAGCCCAACCGTTCAAAAGGTTGATGGTTAAACAAGTTAACTAGTTTTTGTTTCTCAGTAATTTCTTAGAGAATTTAAGAATTATCTTAGCGATTCATTAAATACGCATAATGTATTATTTTTCTAAATGAGCATCTAAAAACAGCATTGTCTGGTTAAAAACGTCATCCAAATACCCCTTAGCGTGCCGCGTTCCCGGAATCATCATCATCAGCTCAAACGGTCGTTGATGATACGTCATCGCTTGCGCAACCTGTAACACGCCGCTGGTAGGCACAAATTCGTTTAATGAGTTCGCCAAGAATAGCGGCCCCGTCGTGTCGCTAATGCGATGCACCGGCGTTGCCGCCTGCCACTCAGAGGTTTCACCGTTAAAGTAGTTGGTCACAAACCACTTATAAAAACTGTCGTTGTGCCCGTCCTGATTAATCTGGGCGCTGGCCGTGCTGTTGAAACTGCTCGTGTCACCCTCTGCCGCAACAACATCTTCGTGGTGCTCAAGCCAGTCATCAATGTCGAGAATACCAGATAATGACACCGCAGGCATCCCCGTTTGAATGGCTAATTCAACCGACATGTTTCCGCCGGCCGATGAGCCGACAACAGCGGTTTGTTGCGGCAGATCCTGAGTCTTCAGCCAGGCTACCAGTGTCGCCATGTCTTCTAAGGGTGCCGGGTAATAAGCTTCAGGTGTAATCCGATAATTCGGCACCACTGCCGCATAGCCGCCAGCAACCAGTCGTTCAGCCAGTCAGCATCCTTGCCCTTGTCTCCGCGGAACCAGCCACCGCCATGAATATCAATGATCGTCGCCCGTGCTGGTTTACTGTCATCGTAATAAAGATCTGTTTTTAACTCGTGCTCTGGATCGTACACTACGTCAGTTTTTGTAATCAACCCCATCAAAATGCACTTCCTTTCAGATTTCACAGTGAGTATCGCGCGATTAGCTGACCAGGTCAATAATTTGAACTTGGTTATCGTTGACCTAAATGTCGTAAATAAGGGCATCAAAAAACAGCCATCAGGATTTAATTCCGCCTGACAGCTGCTAAAATGATCGTTTTATTTTATTTAGTAAATTCTGGTTCGCCCAGTGCGTGTTGTGCAGCTAGGTTCAACAAGCTCCATTGACGATCAAAGCCTGGTTGGAAGAAGAAGTCAGCTTGTGCGAGGTCTTCCAAACGCAATCCTTGTTGCACAGCCAAGGCAATCACGTTCTCTTGAGCCGTAATGTCATAGGTTGATAAGACGGCACCACCCAAGATCTTGTGAGTCTGTGGGTCAAAGTCTAACCCAACATAGACATCCGGGTTGCCCTTTTCAGTAGGGACATAAGCTGGCCGCAAGGTATCCTTGTAGAAGGAAGTCTTGATGGTCACACCAGCTTTTTTAGCAGTGGTTGTGTTTAAGCCAGATGAAGCAAAGTGGTAATCAAACACACTCAGTGCTGATGAACCGACCACACCTTGGAATGGTACTGAAGGTGTGTTTTCGAAGATGTGATCGACCACGTAACGCGCTTCACGACGAACGACAGTGGCCAAAGCAATTGGCATCTTGGTTTGAGCAGGGATCGAGTAAGCTAACACAGCGTCACCCATGGCGTAAACGTCAGGAACGTTTGTGCGCAGATATTCATCCGTTTCGATCCAGCCACGGTCATCCAAATCGATGGTTCCCTTTAACCAAGCAGTGTTTGGCTTAACGCCGGCTGCTTGAATGACCAAGTCACTTGGATATTCAGCATCGCTCGTCTTCACAGCGGTAACCTTACCAGAACCTTCATAGGATTCAATGTGGGCGCCCGTAACGACGTCAACGCCTTATCAGCTAATTCCTTAGCCAAAACATCGGTCAAATCAGCATCCAGGTAGTTGCCCAGAGGCCGGTCGATCATGTCGATCAAGGTCACGTGCTTGCCGGCTTTGGTGCTGGCCTCAGCAGCTTCAACACCAATGTAACCAGCACCGATAACGGTAATGTTTTTAACGGTTGGATCAGCGAGCTTTGCCTTGATCTTTTCGGCCCAGTCCTTACCCCGCATCAGATAAACATTTTCCAAATCGTGGCCAGGAACCGGTAAATCGTTTGGCGTTACCCCTGAACTCAGGATCAACTTATCGTAGTCATAATTCTGCGTTTCGCCAGACTTTAAGTCCTTAACAGCAACCTGCTTGTGATCAGTATCGATCTTGGTTACTTCGTGGTTAGCGTATACTTCTGCGCCGCGTTTTTCCAGGTCTTCTGGCCGGAAATTACGGACGTCATTGACATCTGTGACACTGTTTTCAAGATATAATTCCATCCCACATGACATAAATGAAATGAAGTCGCCTGCTTCAAATAATTTGATGTCGAGATCTTTATACTTGCGTGTTAATTCCAAAACAGATTGGTGACCACCATGTGATGCACCAACAACAATAACCTTTGTCTTTGACATAAAAATATAGCCTCCCAATGATTCGTCAGCCCACTAATCCTGTCAGCCCGCTCACGAACCAGCTTTTTCGTTTCGCCTTCTATGTTAGAATGATTATAAACAATAGTCAACCGCTTTCAAGAAAAATATGAATAAGTTTCTTATTCATATTTTATATCGGAATTTCAAACCTACTCCGTTGTAACTGTCGCTTTGTTCTGTCAGCCTGCTAAAATCACAGCATAATCGACTTCATAGCCTACAGTTAAACCGCTTTCTTGAACACTCTTACCTTAACACACTATATTCCAATTTTGCAAAACTAAATAACACACAATGTAAGTTTACTTAGAGTCGACTCTAAGTGGTAAACTAGACCCACTACTACTTAAGGGGGAAACCACCCATGATGTATTCAATCGGGCAAGTTGCTGAAAGATCAGCCTCAGCAGCTACACGCTGCGCTACTACGACCACGAAGGCCTCATGCCCTTCGTTCACCGCAATAAAGCTGGTCGGCGCGAATTTTCTGAGCATGACCTTGATTTCATCGACCTCATTACGTGTTTAAAAGGCACTGGCATGCAGCTTAGCGAAATCCGCAAATTCGTGGAAATGTCGATGGCTGGCGACGAAACGTTAGCCGACCGTTTGGCCATTTTTAAAGCTCAGCAAGAAGCCGTTCACGACCAAATGGCACAGCTGCAAAAACATCTCGACAAACTCAATTTTAAAGTACGCTACTTCGAAGCTGCCTGTGACGCAGGCACTGAGGATGCGGTCATCGCGAACTGCGACATTCCGAATTCGCCCATCACAATTGATGACTCAAAACGGGTTAAACCAAACAAAGTCAGCTAATCAAAAATGGCCCGGTACATTACGCACCGATGCCATTTTTAGGCTGGTTTGACCGTGACCGCCAACGTCACCGTACTAAAGCTGGTCAAGGTTTCTCCGACTCGGGTCTCAACCTGCCAGACCTGCGTCGTGCGGCCAATTCTAATTGGCGTCGCGCTGGCAACGAGCTCGCCAGTTGCAGCTGGTTTTAAATGATGCGTATGCACATCCAGCCCCACCGCAACGTGCGCGTCATCCAAATTTGCGTTACCACCGATGGACGCAGCACTTTCTGCTAACACAGCGTTAATGCCGCCATGAACGATTCCGTACGGTTGTTTAATCGCATCCGTTATATTTAGTGATATAATAACGTTGTTTTTTGAAACTGAAACCTGCTTTATCCCTAACGTTTCTAATAAATTATGCATCATAATAACCTCAAATCTGAAAGGATGAGTTAAATTGACATCAGTGACATGGTAGACTGTAAAAACCTACGACTGGATCTTCTTTGAACGCGCAGATAAAATTGCGAAGATCACCATGAACCAGCCCGACAAATTGAATGCGTTTACGCCTGGCATGGTTCAGGACATGATCGACGCGTTTACTTACTGTCGTGATGATACCACAATTGGCGTGATTATTTTAACCGGTGCGGGCGACAAGGCCTTTTCTTCCGGTGGCGACCAGTCCGTTCGCGGCAACGGCGGGTATGTCGGCAACGACCACATTGCCCGACTCAACGTGCTGGACCTGCAACACCTGATTCGGATCATTCCAAAACCGGTCATCGCAATGGTGAAAGGCTGGTCAGTCGGCGGTGGAAACATTCTCCAGCTGGTCTGTGACCTGACCATTGCTGCTGACAACGCCCAGTTCGGCCAAACTGGTCCCAAGGTCGGTAGTTTTGACGCCGGCTACGGTTCCTGCTATCTGGCACGTGTCATCGGCCATAAACGGGCTAAGGAAGTCTGGTTCCTCAACCATTTCTACAGCGCGGAAGAAGCCTACCAAATGAACTGGATCAATAAAGTCGCCCCACTGGCTGACGTCGAATCTGTCACGCTGGACTGGTGTAATGAAATTTTGACGAAATCACCGACTGCCCTGCGGTTTATTAAGGCAGCCATGAACGCTGATACGGACGGTTTGGCCGGGTTGCAGCAACTTGGCGGTGACGCGACGATGCTGTTTTACCAAACGGATGAGGGTAAGGAAGGCCGCGATGCGTTTAACGAAAAGCGCAAGCCAGATTTCGATAAGTACCCAAAGTTCCCATAGGAAGGCGATCGTTTGGATAATTGGTTATGTAAACAAGCACGCCTCAGCCTGACCGAATCGCGGTGACGGACGGCAAACAACAACTGAGCTTTCAGGCGCTCGCGACTGATGCCGGCCATATTGCCGGTCAATTAACCGCCAACAACATCCCGGCTCAAACGCGGGTCGCCGTTCTAGCAAACAATACACTGGCAGGCTACCGAATCGCCATGGCGCTCCTAGGCTCTGGTAGGACGATCGTCTGGCTCAACAAACGGCTTACGACGGCGGAACTGTTGCGTGAATTTGTCGACTGCCAGGCCAGCACTTGTCTAGTCGCAGACGATTTATGGCGGACTGATTTTCCTGAGGCGTTTATTCAATTCAGTGTTTTATTGGCAACGGCCGCCGATCCCGAATCATTGCAATCAGACTTTGATCTGCCGCAAGTTGCCAGCATCATGTATACTTCTGGGACAACGGGTGCCCCAAAAGGTGTCTTACAGACGTTTGACAACCATTACAATTCAGCTTTAGCTTCAGCACTGAATCTTGGTCTGACGCCAAATGATGACTGGCTCTGTGCGGTACCGATCTTTCACATCAGCGGTTTTTCAATCATGATGCGCGGACTGATCTACGGCATGACGGTGCGCTTAACTGAACGGTTTGACGCTGAAGCCATTAACACGATTCTGGTCAACGAACCGGTCACTGCGATGTCGGTCGTCCCCTACATGCTGAAAAAGTTATTGGCGTTTCAAGAAACGAACTCAGCCCCATATAATGCTCACTTTAGAACCATGTTGCTTGGTGGCGGGCCAATTGATCGCACCACGCTTAAACGCTGCGAGCAGCTGCATATCAGCGTTGTCCAGTCGTACGGGATGACGGAGACGTGTTCGCAAATCGTCGCGCTAAGCAACCAGGATGCGGCCGCTAAGATTGGGTCAGCGGGTCAGCCGTTATTTAGCACGCAACTCATGATCAGCGATGACAACGAGATTCTGTTGAAGACCCCCGCCCTGACGCCAGGTTACCTCAACCGGCCAACCGCCCTATTTGACAAAACAACTGCGGATGGTTGGTACAAAACTGGCGATGTGGGTCAACTGGATTACGATGCTTCCTCTTTGTCGACGGCCGGCTGGATGACATGATCATTTCGGGTGGCGAAAATATTTTCCCGGATGAGATTGAAGCAGTCTACCAAAACTGCCCCGGAATCCGTGATATTGCGGTGGTTGGCGAACCCAACGACACTTGGGGCATGGTACCCGTAGCGTTCGTGGTGGCAGATGAACCGCTGGACACGCTGACGTTTAAGCAGTATGGTCGCGACCATTTGGCCCACTATAAGGTGCCAAAACGGTTTATTGCGATTGATGCGCTGCCGGTGAATGCTGGTGGGAAGGTGCAGCGGGTGGTGTTGAGGAAACTATTGTAGAGTGCGGAGGAAAACGGGTTGAGGGCGGAGCCTAAGCCAACTCTGGCAGAAATGCCTGAACTTGGCATTTTTGCAGAGTTGGCTTAGGCAGTAGCCTCAGTTTTCTGGAGCACGTTTCCGCTCGGTGGCCTAGAAATGCCTTCAATACTAACTTTAAATCAAAAAACAGTCTCGAACCGACAATCACATGTCGATCCGGGGCTGTTTTTAGTTTTTAGCTACTTTAATTTTTAGCTTTCTTGGCTACCATGCCGAAACGTGTTCAACAAGGCACGGGGCTAACGTGTAACGGACTATGACCAAAAAGTCAGAACCGGACTTTGGTGTATTTCTGCTATGAAGTGGTCTTGGCAACGTGCGCTACTTTTACATTGCTGAAACGTGTTCAGCAAGGCACGGGGCGGCCATGTAACGGACTCTGGCAAAAATGCCAAACCCAGGCATTTCTGCCAGAGTCCGTTACATTCTGCCCCTAAACCGCCTTACCTCACACTCTACGGCAAATCATTCCCAGCCGCAAAATACAAATCATACCACTCCTGCTTCGTCAGCTGAACATCGGCACCGGCAATACTTTCTGTCAGGTGTTCCTTGTTCATTGACCCCAAGATCACCTGCATATTTGCTGGGTGACGGAGGATCCAGGCCGTTGCAATACCGTTTTTGGTACTGCCCTTTGCATCAGCCAACTCTTGGAGCTTCTTGTTTAATTCAGGGAACTTTGGGTTATCAATATATGGACCTTCAAACAGGCCATACTGGTATGGAGACCATGCTTGGATCGTCATGTTGTGTAACCGTGAGTATTCAATCATGCCGCCATCGTGGTCGACACTGGCATCGTCTTCCATGTTCACGTGCAACCCGGCACGAATGGCGCCAGCATGCATGACACTAAACTGCAACTGGTTCACCATCAATTTTTGGTCAACCGCAGATTGAATCAGGTTAACCTGGTTAGGGTTACAGTTAGAAACACCGAAGTGGCGGACTTTGCCAGCCGCCTGCAGTTCGTCAAATGCCGCAGCAATTTCGTCTGGTTCCATCAGTGGGTCTGGTCGGTGTAACAGGAAAAAGTCCAAATAATCGATCTGCATCCGTTTCAAAATACCGTCGACAGCTTCAATCAAATGGTCCTTAGAAAAATCATACCGCATCCCAAACACAAGGTCATCGTGACTGCGTTTAGGATCTAAAATGATGCCACCCTTTGACTGGATGATCAGTCTTCACGCTTAACGCCAGCTTTCTTCAACGCTTCGCCAAAGACCTCTTCAGATTGACCTGAGCCATAAATATCAGCTGAGTCGATAAAGTTAACACCGTGATCATGAACGGTGTCCAAAACGGACGCAGCCTCATCAGAATTCAACTTCAGCATGCGCATGATGCCAAGCGCAACGGCTGAAGTCTTTAAATTGGAATTGCCAATCGCAACTTCTTTCATATCTGAAACCCTCCTAAATAGTGAAGTTTCTTTACACCGTATATTATAGGAGTTAGAGGGTACTGTAAGTCAAGTAGAGTGTGAGGCAAGGCGGTTAGAGGGCGGAGTGTAAGTAACTCTGGTCAGAAAAGTCCGGGCCTGACTTTTTTGACCAGAGTTACTTACACAGGAGCCTCTGCCTTGCCGAACACGTTTAGTCTATATATCAAGGATGCGTAGGAGCCGGCACCACTCATTTACCGAACACCCTAAAAGTCCGGGTCTGACTTTTCTGATCAGAGTTGCTTACACAGAGGCCTTCTACCTCGGTAAACACGTCACGACAATATAAAAGATAACCCTAGCATCCTAATCCCCCACCTGACACGCAACCCTCCCACCAAAAAAAGAGCAGCAACCAAAGTCACCGCTCCAAAAATACCTATCTAATTACTGCTCAGGTCCATCGATCACAAACCCAAACGCAATATCCTGCTCAGCACTCACATGGTATTGCTCCTCCACGTCAGCACCCCAGGAATCGATCCCACCAACACCACGAGTCGCACCGTAAATCGTCAGAATGGTCCGACGTTTCAATGGCAGTTCCTCGATATGTGTCGCGTTTTCCAGTTCTTCAGGTGTGTAGGGCAGACAGCTAAATGCAAACGGCTTGTTAGCCTTGCTGAAGTGCAATGAGAAGTTGGCACGCGAGGTATCAGCGTTGTTTAACGTTTGGTCGCGGTTGACTGTCACACTGTCAGTCGCCATGTGCATGCCGCATTCCTGTGGCACCATGTAGGGTGAAACGGGCAGGCCGTCAACGTGGTAGGTGCCGGGAACGCCGCCAGCCATCCGGTCGGGATAGGTTTCGCCTGACAGCCCTTGGTAGTCGAACCCAGTTGCGGCCGTGGGCATGGTGAAACGCAATCCAAAGACGGGCAGCTGTGGCAGCCCTTTGGCACCATTGTAGTAGGCGGCCACTTGGATGCTGCCGGAACCGTCGACCGTGTAGCGCACTGTTACAGTAGTAGCGGGGGTCGTGGTCGTTTGATACGTGTATTCAACTGCGGCCTCATCCGCGTATTCCTGATTTGAGTATTTGTTGTTTTCTGGTGAGATCGGGAACCCCACACTCTGGCCGTCGATGAAGACTTCGATCTTCACACACTGACTGAACATGTCAGCCGCTAACCATTGGGCAGATTTTACGTAGAACTGGTTACCACGATCATTATCCGTTGTTGCCCGCCAAAATGCTGGGCGCGGGATCCGGTAACACCATTCCTTGCCATTTTGAACAAGTGATTCCAGACCACCCCGGTCATAGCTAAAGATATAGCCGAAGTTGGTGCCACGCAGGCCCAACGAGGCATCACCAAAGATCACCTTTACCTTAGTTGATGTGTTTGCCATAGTAGTACTTCACCTCCTGCATTGCTGGCTTTGGTGTCCGGTCTGCAAATAACAGTCCGTCACCTGAGAATTCATAATCTGAATGGCGATCATCAAAGTCCCCGCCGTAACGAAGCACTGGTTCGCCAGTCACTTCGTCTTCCGTCCACAGCGCTTGGTCGATGTAATCCCAGATAAACCCGCCTTGATACATTGGATACTTATCAATGAGCGCATCGTAGGAACTCATGCCGCCAAGGGAATTGCCCATGTCATGCATGTATTCACAGTTCACAAACGGCTTTTTCGGATCATTTTCAAGATACTTCGCAATTTCGACTGGCGGATCATACATCATGGATTCCATGTCAGAAATCTGATCCTCGTACTTTCGATTACGACAGACGCCTTCATAGTGGGTCAAGCGGGTGTCATCGTGGTCCTTGTAGAATTTATTCATGGCCGCAATATCATCGCCGGCATAAGATTCGTTCCCAAGGGACCAGAATAGGACAGCCGTGTGGTTCTTAAAGGCTTCATAGTTGCTGCGCGCCCGGTCAATAACAGCGGCTTTCCACTGTGGCACTGACCCCGGTACGTTGTAGGACGGCTCAACTGCACCCATTTTCTGCCAGGAACCATGTGATTCCAAATTATTTTCAGCCATCATGTAGATGCCCTCGTGGTCACACAGGAAGTACCACGGAATTTGGTCTGGATAGTGACACGTCCGAACCGCGTTGATGTTGTTATCATGAAAGACCTGCATGTCGTAATGCATATCTTCATCCGTCACAGCGCGGCCCCGTTTTGCATCCCATTCATGCCGATTGACACCGTTAATAATGATCCGGTTACCGTTTAAGAGCATGATCTTGTTTTTGAGTTCAACCTTACGGAAGCCAAAGTCATATGGCACGACCTCAAGTGTCGTCCCATCCGTTGTTGTGAGTTCAATTTGTAGATGGTACAGATAAGGATCCATGTGATTCCACAAATGGACCTTTTTGAAGACGTTATTTTCAAATGTCACTGATTCAGCTGCTGGCTTCGTGAGTGATAAGACTTCCCGCCCGTCGCCATCCGTGACCTTGACGCGGATCTCAGCGGCTGGTGCGTCGTCCGTTTGTGACAGTTTAAGCGCCAAATTCAGCTTGCCGTCGGTGTAATCAGCTGAAACATCAGGTCGAATCGCCAGGTCTTCTAGGAAGACAGCTGGTTTGCCAACCAACCGGACACTACGGAAAATACCGGAGAACCGGAACATATCCTGGTCCTCAATAAACGCTGCAGTACTGCGTTTAAAGACTTCGACCGCCATCAGATTCTCGCCGTCTTTCAGGTACGGCGTCAGATCAAATTCAGACCGGGAAAAACTATCTTCAGCGTAGCCGACAAATTGCCCGTTGAGCCAGAGATACATCGCTTCTTCAACACCGTCAAACTGCACGATTACCCGCTTATCACGCAAAGCAGGGTTCAGGATAAAGTTGGTGACATAGGCGCCAACCGTGTTATCTTCACCTTCACTAAACATGCCCTTACCGGTATCGCCATCACCCAGCGCATACGCTGGCCGCCGGAAGTCTTTACCTTCCCACGGATAGGTCGTGTTAATGTATTTTAACTGTCCGTATCCGGCAATCTCAATGTGACCGGGGACAGTAATGGTATCAAAATGAGTCCGGTCATAATCCGGGTCATAGAACCCAACTGGCCGCTCCTGTGGTGTTTGCGCAAATTGAAATTGCCAATCACCATCTAAGGACTGTTCTAAGCTCGATTGCCTAGTTGTCGCTTCCGCCGTGGATTGAAACCCACGGTGGTCGCTGCGAGCAGGTAACTGGTTCACCCGAAACGTTTCCGGATCGTCCAGCCAGCTAATTTCTGCTTTCAAAAAAAGGCCTCCCTTTATATCTCTAGTGTGAGAAACTAAACGACTTGGATGTGACGTTTCACCACCTCTTTCAAGAAATGATGAAGCGCTTACATTTAATATGATAAACTTTTTAGTAAAAAATTACTAGTAGAGAGTGGAGCAAGGCGGGTCAGGGGCGGTGTGTAAGTGACTCTGACCGAAAAGTCCGGTCCTGACTTTTGGTCAGAGTCACTTACACGTTAGCCCCGTGCCTTGCGAAACTCGTTTAGACACGGTTGCCGAGAACCACATCACTATTACTTCTCATTAGAATGAACCGACATAGAGCTACCTGACTTTTTGGTCATCGTCCACTACACGTTAGCCCCGTGCCTTGCGGAACTCGTTTCCGCACGATTGCCGAGAACCACATCACAATTACCTCTTATTAGTATGGGACAACATAGAACTACCTGACTTTTGGTCAGAGTATCCTCCCCGTTAACCCACGCTCCGCGAAACTAGTTCAGACTCGATTGCCTAACACTGCAAATCAAACCCAATAAAACGCAAAAAAGCACTATCCAACCTAGCATTTCCCAGTCTCCGCACATTGCAATCCCCTACCCATGAAACATGTTTAACCAAATACTGCCTCAAATCACATCAGCACCCTCCTAATATTCTTTTAATATTAAATAATGAATATTTACCCAATAAATACCGAATTCAAGCCATTTAATAGGCCTACAACACTGAATACTGTAAATTTTTATTATTTTACTGCTTAACAATTCTCAAATGTGTGGTAATCTAACATTAAAGAAAAATTAAAATATTATGTGATGTCATTGTGAATGTGTGTGAGGAGGACCTTTTTATGAACGTTAAGCATAAATGGCTAGCGACAGTTGGTGTTGCTGGTGCGGCGTTATTGTTGGCAGCCTGTTCTAACAGTAGTTCTAGTTCCAAAAGTAAGTCGATCACGCTTTCGACTGATAGTGAGATTTCAACAATGGATCTGTCAAAATCTACTGCACTGGGAACGTTTAACATGTTAAACAATACCGAGGAAGGCCTGTACCGTCTTGGCAAAAATAGTAAGACGGAAAAGGCAATCGCGAAGACGCTGACCAAGTCAAAGGATGGTAAGACTTACACGATCACCCTTCGTCACGGGGTAAAGTGGAGTAACGGCGACACCGTGACCGCCCACGACTTTGTTTACTCGTGGCAACGGACCGTTGATCCAAAAACGAAGTCCCAATATGGATATCTTTTTAGTGGTATCAAGAACGCAGATGCCATTCAGGATAGTAAAAAGGCAGCCAGTACTCTAGGAATCAAGGCTTTGGGGAAATACAAATTGAAGATCACCCTTGAACAACAGATTCCCTATTTCAAACTCTTGCTTGGGTTCCCAGTCTTCTTCCCACAGGATCAAAAAGTGGTCGAGAAGTATGGTGCTAAGTATGGGACGCGCAGTGACAAAATGGTCTACGATGGCCCGTTTAAGCTCTCCAGCTGGAACGGGACCAGTACAGCATGGAAGTTGACGAAGAATAACACGTATTGGGACAAAAAACATGTCAAACTCAACACGATCAACTACCAGGTCACAAAGGACCCGCAAACCGGCTTGAACCAATACAACTCGAAGAAATTGATTGCCACCAACATTACTGGGAATCAGTCCAAGAACTTGAAGAACAACAAAGCGTTGACGAATTTGCCAACATCAAGTTCTTACTACCTTTCATTGAACCAAAAAATGAAGCTGTTTAAGAACCTGAAGATTCGGGAAGCCATTTCGATGGCCGTTAACCGAAATACCCTGACGCAAAAGGTCTTAGGCGATGGGTCGTTTAATAACGGGAGTTTCGTTTCAAAGGGCCTGGCCGTTAACCCGAAGACGGGAAAAGATTTTACATCTGATGCCACCACCCCTGCTTCCATGAAGTACAACCCAACCGAAGCTAAAAAACTTTGGAAGGAAGGTCTGAAAGAGACTGGGATTTCGAACCCGCACATCACACTGTTAGCTGGTAATTCTTCGGACACTGAACAAGTTACCCAGTACCTGCAAAGTACTTTGGAAAAGAATTTGCCAGGCCTGAAGATAACGGATAAGAACATTCCGTCACAAACGGTATTAGCTGAGCAATCACAACATAACTTCCAGATGACCTTGTCAGACTGGTTCGCTGATTTCTCAGACCCAATCACCTTCCTGAACATTTTGACCACCAACAACGCAAGTAACCAGCCACAGTGGTCAAACAAGACATACGACAAGTTGATTAAGGCCTCCTCAACAACGGACGCCAACGACCCAGAAGCGCGTTGGAACGACATGGTCAAGGCGCAAAACATCCTGTTGAAGGACCAAGGTATCACCCCACTCTATCAATCAGGATCACCGTGGATGATCAGCAGTTCATTTAAGGGCTGGATCTATAATTCAGCCGGTGCCAACTGGAATTTGAAGGAGGCTTATACGAAGTAGAGTGCGGAACAAGGCGTTTTGAGGGCGGAGCATAAGTAACTTTCGGCATAAAATCCCTGGGCTTGGGATTTTGTGCCGGAAGTTGCTTATGCAGGAGCCTCAGCCTTGTGGAGCACGTTTCAGCTATGTAACTTTCAACAGTAAAAAACCATTCAAAAAACTGCATACCAAATGCATACAAGAACAGGCCTCCTCACCATCATTTTCGGTGAGGAGGCCTGTTCTTGTTTACCAAACCATAACTACCCATTTCTATACTATTAAATGACAAAATTCAAAATAATATAATTCACAACACCCTCACCAAATACTAGTGTGTAACCATCTTAAAACCCCAACATAACTATCACTAACTCACCCACTATTTACCCCGATTTGCATCAATTATCGTTGAACTGTTGAACATTATTTTTACCGGTTTCCTTTAATTGCTTTTAAATTTTTCCTAAGTTAACATTATTTCTAGGATTACTGGAGAAGTAAACTTAATCCAAAAATATGTATAATTCGGGGGAATTATGATGAAACACAAAACAGCAACAATTAGGATTGCGGGGAAAGTCGGTTTAGTCACTTTGGTAAGCGCTTCGATACTGGGTGCTGGGGAACTCGGATCGACGCAGTTGGGCCACAAATTAGGGTTGAACAACACATCGTTAACTAAACCAACTGTGGCAAAAGCAGACTCGAACAACACGTTTACCTATGATGGCCAGTCCATTACTGTAACGAGTATTTCTGAAGGTGGTACCGTGACACCAAGCAGTACTGTCGGCTCAGATGGTACCCTTAACTATGTTATGTCAGTGCCGATTGGTCATACAATACAAGCCTCTGACTTCATTTCGGCACAAGGAACTGTTGGAGACAGCACTGATGCTCAAGCGTTGACTGCAGATCAAATTAATGCCGCAGTGGCTGCTGGCGTCATTGATGTCAGATACAACCAATCAACAAACATGGGCTATGAGGGTGCTGCGGTATCTGGTTGGGTATACTTTAACGGTGCTGAATACATGCTGTTCTCTTACTCGGCAAGCGCAACGGTTCCAGGAAACGCACAAACCTATACTGATAGCCAGGGCATCATCTATAAAGTTTTTACTGGTGATAGCGGCGATAATATTGCTTACATCAGCGGTGGAACGGCGGCTGCAAAAAAAGGCACCAGCCTGTCAATTCCAGCTACCGTTGACTATAACGGCACAACTTACAAGGTCACAAGTATCCTCAGTAAGGCTTTTGCGGTTGCAAAGCCGATTACAACTTTAGACATGTCTCAAGCTACAAATCTACTCAGCATTGGCCAAGGTGCCTTCATGCAGACCCAAATTGGTCAAGTTATATTACCGGATTCTGTCGTTTCGTTAGGTGCTAACGCTTTCATGAACACAAGTTCTAATACACAATTTATGACAAAATTTGACGGTGGAACAGTTCTAACCATCATGGGTCAAATGGCTTTGGCTGATAATGCATTGAATGATATTACCCTTCCTGCTGATGTGACTTATGGTTCCAGTGCTTTAGGATCTCAGTCACCAACAAAAACGGCCTCAACAACTCCAACCACTGGTCAAGCACTAATAACCAGTACCACTGGCGGTCTACAACTGCCGCTTTCTCAACTCATCACGCTTAATGTTGGCGGGGAATCACAAGTTAATCAGATTGCTGTGAGTGGTATCAAAGGCACTGGTGTCACCTATAACCAAACAACGCAAACTTTTACTGTGGATCCAAGTGTCACCAGTTTTAGCTTTGGGTTTGGTAATTTCTTCGGCAGCTCACTGCCAGGCGGTTACGGCGGTACCTACACCGTCACAGTCAACAACGGTGCAGATACCGTCACACCACAAGACCAGACCATCGATCCAGGTGCTACTCTTCCAGACGCAGCTTCCTACATCAGCTCGATTACCGATGCAAACGGCAATTCGGTTGATCCTGCTACTGCAGCGAGTGACGGCAGCTTAAAGATCACTTATCCAGATGGCACGCCTGATACGAATACGCCGGGCACATACGAAGTTGACATTACCTATAACGATGGCACAAACACCTACAGTGCCGTTGCCCACTTAACGGTCAGCGCACCAGCAGACAGCAGTTCATCAAGCAGTGACAGCTCGTCAGACAGCAGTAGTTCATCAGATTCGAATAGCTCCTCCGACGGCAACAGCTCATCTGACTCAAACAGTTCATCAAACGGCAACACCCCCACCGGTACCGGCAGTTCATCAAACAACAATGGCGGCACTGGTAACAACGGCACAACCGGCAACGGTGGCACCGACACAGGCAGCTCATCCGCAAACAACGTTTCATCAAGCAGCTCGTCCAGTTCAAGCACCACGGGCACAGCAACTGGTACTGATACTGAAACGACAACGTCAGCAAATACCGCTTCAATCGGTGAAAAGGTCTACGCTAAAAAGGCACTCAACCTTTACAGCAAGCCAACGTTCTCGACTAAAAATCGTGTGACCGGTTACGCCAAAAAGACGCGCATCTACGCCCCAATTTTCACCATTAACGGCACGGCAAAATCAGCCAACGGTGTATTGCGGTACAAGGTCACAACTGAGTCTGGCAAGAAGGGGTACATCACGGCGAACGACAGCTACACTGCCCCACTTTACTGGCAAGGTGGCTACAGCAAGCTTTACGTGATCAACCCTGCTGGCACCTACGCCTACAAGACACAGACCTTCAACAAATCACACCGGGCAACGTTGCTCAAGCAAGGGACCGCAGTTAAGGTGACCAAAGTGATCAAGAGCGGCCTTACCACCCGTTACCAGTTAACCAACGGTACCTACATCAGCGGCAACAAGCAATGGACGTCGCCAACCAAGCCGACTTTCCCGGCTAAGGTCGCCAACCGTGGAGCGTTAAATCTCTATTCAGACAAGAATTTGACTCACAAGATCAAGCACTATTCAACGAAGCACGTCTTCACCGTTCAAAAGTGGGACTACTCCAATGGTCGCGCTCAGCACAAAGGTAATGCGTTGCGTTACAAGGTTGCTGGCGGCTACATTAGTGGTAACTCAGCCTTAGTAAAGGCAGTTAAATAACCTATTTAATCACACAAAAACACCCTTGGCTCAAACTGAGTCAGGGTGTTTTTTCGTTTTGCCAACCAGTCAATCCTCATTTGAAGCTATAATAAAGACAACACTTCATTTGAAAGGACCCTGACTACGGCATACTTCTGGCCGCTTATCATGACCATCATCGCAAATGCAGGCTATCACCTGTCCGCACGCAGCGTTTCCAGTAAGGTTGACCCCCTCTTTTCCGTGGTGGTCACTTACGCCGTTGCGCTAGTCGGATCATTGATCTTATTTTTCCTCAGTCATCACCACACCATCGTTACCAATGTGAAACAACTCAACATCGCATCGGTCACCATGGGGTTGGCCATTATCTTCATTGAATTCGGCTACATCCTCTGTTATAAGGTTGGGTGGTCAGCGGGCACCACGGCCGTGACCGTTAACATGGCGATGACCGTTATTCTGATTCCGATCGTGATCGTTGTTTTTCACCAGGGATTTACGGTTAAGAATGCGATTGGTGTTCTATTAGCAATTGTGAGCTTGATTTTGATGAATAGTTAATTATTTTGAGGTATTAAGTGGCTCTTCTACATTTGGAGGAACCGCCTAAGTCTCCTTTTTTTGGGACTTTCTCGGCTACCGTTTCCGGCCACTCTCTAAAATAAAGGCAGCTTCCCCAAAAAGTGGATGTCTTCGCGGTCAGCAGCATCCCCTTCAGCCAGAATCGCCAGCTGCTTAACCACTTTGGCGCCAACCTGATCTAGTAGCTGATGTGCGGTCTCAATTGACCCGCCGCTGCTGATCACATCATCGACAATAAGCACACGCTTCCCCGCCAACAGTTTAGCATCCGTCCCATCCAGTACCAATTTCTGGTCGGCACTGGTTGTAATCGAACTGACGGGCATGTCAATTGGATCAACCATGTAATCCTTCTCAGACTTCCGTAAAACGATATAGCGGTCGTGATGCGTCAGCCAGCTAAGCTCTTGAGCCAACGGAATGCCCTTACTTTCAATGGTGACAATGTAGTCGAAGTCGACATCCGCCACACGTTTCGCCAACTGTTCCGCCGCGTAATGCGTCAACTCGGCGTCGCCTAACAAAACGAACGACGCAATGGTCACCTGATCATTAATCGGAATCAACGGTAATTTGCGGGTCAACGGCCCTAGTTTTAAGTCATACGTCTCGGTCATTTTTTACACTCCTAAGCCAACAAGTGGCAAGACAAATTTCAACACAGCACCAGTCATCAAACCGGCAAATGGATCGAAGACCGCAGTCACAACAAGTGTGATGGCCGGTACCATGATGTGCGCACCGCCCAGGGCCGCAGCCGCGTCTTCTGGAAAGATCACAACCGCGCCAAGAATGAACAAGAACCCGGCAATAGAAGCGCTCGGCACATAGCGACCGATTTTTGGCAACCAGCCCACCAACAAAATAACGGCCATGATCAGCATCATCATAATACCGGCAATCACGGGTTCTGGGGCACTTGCGGTTGCGGAAATAATACTTTCAACGGGCGCCCCGCCCAACAGACTAGTGCCCATATCTGCCAAAGCCTGCGTGCTCGTTAGTAAGTTCAAGTTAACGGGATTCGGTTTGATACCAGTCATTTGTCCGGTGATCAGCCCGTAGGAAATGTTTGCGCCGATGTTCAGGCACGCTAGACTCAGCGCGCCACGAATCACATTTCGATTCACAATCGGCTTCGATAAAAAGAACCGCCGGGCAGTTACATGTTCCGGCAGATCAGCGCGATAATGCTCACCGAACGCCGCGTAAAGGCTAGACAAGACAACTGACAGGACAATCGTCCACACGAGATCCTTGGTCAGGATATAGGTGACAACCGCGACCGCAATCGATAACCAACCCGTTCGTTTCTCTGTTTTGGTCATGTCGATGGCAATCTTAGCCAGCATAATGCCGACCCCTGCCATCATGCCGGACATAATGTCATTCCCCAAAAGGCTCACGATTTTGGATAGCGAGCCCGTCAGCCCAATCACTAACATGATGATGGACCCACCGAAAATAATGGATGTTCGCTCACGGAATGTGCGTCCAAGGTTACCCGTTAACGCCAGTGACTCGGCCTGAAATGAAATTGGCGCAACGGACCCGAACGCGCCGTTGACTGCCGATGCTAAAATGAATGAAAAACTCGTTGGGAAAACCGCGAATCCAAGGGTCATTGCCATGATACCTTGGGGCAGCCCATTGAGCACCACCCCGATTGCGGCGAGTAGATCAGCTAACCAGTGCATGAAATTCCTCCTAATGAAACAAGTTCGTCTCTCACCGTTAGTTTACCGCAGATTAGTTTAAAAATGAAGTTCATTTGAACTAATTAAGAACGTAAATCGTTTTATTAGTCTTTATAGTTCGTGTCTATCTACAAATGTTCAAAAAATAAGCAAAACAAAAACCCAGACAACAGTAGTCGTAAAGGCTTCGTTCATGTTAGCAGCCAGCGCATCAGCAGCTGATTGACCTGATTGGCCAGTAATAACAGCAGATGCAATGTAACCGGCTGGTACTGTGTTAGTGCTTACAACAGCTTGTGGCTTTTCAGCTAAGGCTTTGAATGCAGCGTCAACATCCTTTTGTGAGGCATTTGGGTCAGCCAATACTGTATTAGCAGAAGCTAAGGCGTTTGCGTTTGAAGGATCAGTTGAGGCGTTAGCAATAGCAGCTTTCAAACTAGCCTTGTTGACGTTTTGGTAAACGATCGAGGTGTTTGAATCAGTGGTTGCACCGTAGATGTTGGTAGCAACTGCAATCGTTTCACTCGTGAATGAACCTGGTGTGTTGGTTGACAGATCAGGGTCAGTGTAAGTGATTGGTAATGCAGTGTCGATTTGAACACCCAGACCACCACTGATAGCAGTTTGTACCCAGCCATTCAAGCTGGTTGCTGATTGTGAGTTCAAGTTACTAATAGTCGTAATACCGTTAGCAACAGTGTTTGTAATGCCATTCAGAACAGTAGTGATTGCATCACCAACAAGTCCTAAACCTTGAATGGCATTGTCGCCATTGGCATCTTCCAAAGTCCCTGACAGTGCTTGGAGACTGTCCTTAACACCAGTGTCCAGCCAGTGATGTAAGTGTTGATAGCGTTAGATACGATGGTTGACAGACTATCAGTCGTCAAAACTTCGTAGGTCCCGTTGCCAAGGTCAACAACTGGTTGAAGGGTGGTAATTGAAATCCCCTTTGAAGCAAGTTGAGTAGCTGAATCAGTCATTGAAGTGATTTCAGCTTGTGCTTGTTGGATACCAGTAGCGTAACGTTCCAATGCTTCCTGAATACCTTGGATCTGGGTAGTGGTACCAGTGGTACTGATGCCCAGCGTATTTAATAATGACAGAATTGGTGCAGCGATTGTGTTAGCACAAGTAATGGCACCGTTCAAGGTATCAGATGCGGTGTTGACTAAGCCAATAATACCGCTACCTGCACTTGCAAGTGAGTTGTCAACGCTGTTAGCAGCGCTGGTAACAGCGGAGAGGGCATTTTGCAATCCGTCACCAGTAATGGTTGTTGTCACAACGGCTTCACCAGTGATCTTGTCACCAACAGCGTACTTTTGTGCGATTGCTGGGTCAGTGATCTGGAAGGTTTCACCAGTTGATTCATCCTTGATGGTCAAGCCAACTGAGCTGGCTTCAGTAACATCAAAGGTACCAATGTTGGCATTAGTTGCAATGTCAGTTGGTAACGTAAAGGTGGTCCCGCTTTCGTTGCTGCCTAATACAGAAAGTGAGATACCTGTGTTTTTACCAGAAGCATACAGAACAGCTGCCCGCGTTTGTGGGTTAGTTGAATCGGTTGAAACGGCACCTTGATCGTTGATAATATCAGCGGCAGTACCGGCAACCGTCTTACCATCCTGAATGGTCGTCCCGGCTAAGTTATCGTTTGAGCTATCAGTAACGTTCAAGTCACCGTAGTCACCGTTTACCCGGTCGTTGGCATTGTTAGCGTTAGTCACGCTTGATAAGTTGCCACTGGCATCAGTTTGGCCTAAGCAGCTGTTGCACTGTTATCAGCAGTTGTTGATGAAGTGCCGCCAATGGTCGTTTTAATAAGTGCTGAACCTGTAGTTGGATCGACAGCGGTTGCTGCGTCTGAAGTCTTATCTGCACTAGTCGTCCCATTTGAGTCAATGGTGTTTGGCACTGATTTGATTTCAGTTGTTGATGTGGTCTTAGTTGCTGAACCTTGGTCAGTTGCAACGGCTGGTGTTTCGTCGTTCGTTGCAGCGGCCTTAGCAACTGGATCAGTTGGTGTCGTTACGACAGCGGCTTGCTTCGTTGTTGAAGCTGAAGCAGCTTCACTAGTCCAGTTGTGCTTGCAGCTAGTGCTTGTGCGACAGGGGCAGCTGATTGTGATGATGATTTAGCTGTGGCTGCAGATGAGCTTTCTGAGCTAGCAGCTGAATTAGTTGAAGCTGAAGATGATGAAGCAGCTGCTGGTGCTGCACTCGAAGTGCTTGATGTCGTGCCAGTTGTTACAGTAGTAGCTGGTTCAGTAGCCGTTGCAGTATCGGCGTGAACAGCTGGTGCTCCCAAGAACGCAATCCCCAGTGAGAACGTTGCAATTCCGGCGACGAGCCATTTTGAACCGCCCTTGTACATCCGGTAATGTACCTTCTCGTTATCGTTAATGGTAGCTAAGTGCCGATTATTCTTCGACAAATTCTTTGAACCTTTTCCCATTGTGTTTTCCTCCCTCGAAAATCCAATTACTCCTAATTGATTTACCGTGCGATGATGAGATACAGCCTACTTCATCGCGTGCACCAAGAGACTAGGTTGTAATCCCTTACGCAGTCTTAATGTACCAAATATTATAAAAAGTTTATATAGTTTTTAAGAGCTTTTTTATGTAAAACTAGGGTGCGATTCAATAAAAAATTAGAGAATTATATAAAGAAATAATAGTTTTATGGTTTTATGGTTTTCTTCAGTTCGTCATTATTCTAATAAATTAATAAACGACTTTAAAAATTACCATTTAATCTGTTGGGTATCTTTTGCTTAGTGTTAACGATCCACTAAAATACTGACAAATTAAGGTTTTTTCGACACAGTGTTGTATTTCTTATCAACGTCAAAATAAACTTCAGTTTGCGAATTGTTTTTAAGCCTAATTATTCGCTAACTGAGTCAAATTTATTGGTTACAATTTGTAAATACTATTTTTATAAACACTATGTACGATTATCGATGATTAATGGTCACGTGATTCCACGAAATTAAACGTCAAATATTATAAAGTGTCATCAAACTAAATTGTGTTTATTAAAAAACAAACGGCCTTAACAGTTCTGCCTATCCGCAGTATCTGTTAAGGTCGCTATTAATTTCAAGCAAGTGTATTCAATTTTAGCTGTCGACTGCCCAGTTCAAGGCCCGATGTTTTTTCGGTCAACATTTGGACAATAACTGCTGCAATGGCAGTACCCGCTTTAGTTGCTGGAATGCCATCAGGATGAATATTCGAGATCACGGTTCGCCGTGATTCCGGCATCCCCACAGTAGGTCGATACGCCATGTAGCGCTCATCGACTTCGCCGTGACCAGGCCGGGGCGTTCGCCAATCAGCAGGCACACAACATCAGCCCTCAAAGCTTCACCCAGATAGTCTTCAGTTGCTACCCGCGCATAGCGGATAAAGGGAATCGGTCCCACTTTGATGTGGTGGTGTGCCAATTCACGTTTAATCACTGGAATTGTCTCACGCACATTGGCTTCGATTGCAGCCGAGCTTAGGCCGTCACCCACGGCAATGAGCACGCGAGGCGGTTTTGGATACGCGTGTCTGACTTTATCCAGCATGGGTGCCGTTATGGCGCGGCCATGGTCTGGTCGTTTGAGATACTCAGTTTCCGTCTGGCAAGTCGACTGAATCGAAATGAATCCCATTTTGTCAATAAACGCCGGCGCCACGTCCGACCAAACAGCATCCTTAGCTGCTGCGTGATCTGCGCGTAATCTAAGCACAGACCGTGTCGTATACCTAGTACCAACCCGCCCCAGTCCTAGTCGGGCATGGGTGGTTTGTTTTAACGCTCGGTAACCCGTAGCGTTGGTCGAATCAGCAACGTCAAGTACCGTCTGTTGCGCAATCGCTCGAATATCAATCAATGCGCCGTCTTCATCTATCGGAATTGGTGCAATTTTCGGTGGTATCAGCATAAGCATGACCTCCTCTTTCTTCATTAAATGAGCGTCCCGTCAGCAACGTGATTCAAAAATAGTGAGGCATCGCCAGCGTGAGCGGTTAGCTGGCCATCGCGGGTAATGCCCATCCGTTCAAGCCAGTCCGCAAACGGTTTTATGGGGCTCGTGCCCATCAGTGCTCTCAACGTGGCCGTTTCCTGATACCCAGTTGACTGGTAGTTCAGCATGATATCGTCCGCTTGAGGGACGCCCATCATGTAGGTGCACCCTGCAGAAGCAAGCAACACCGCCAAATTTTCGATATCATTTTGATCAGCCGCCATGTGGTTGGTGTAGCAGACGTCACACCCCATCGCCAGGCGCTTAATTTACCCATAAAATGATCTTCCAGGCCGGCCCGAGTGACCTGTTTGGCATCATAGAGGTACTCCTGGCCGATGAACCCGACCACCGTGTTCACGATAAACGGATCGTAGTGGCGAGCAAATCCATAACAGCGCGCCTCCATCGTGACCTGATCATTACCGAAATGAGCATCCGCTGAAAGTTCTGACCCCTGTCCCGTTTCAAAATACATAACGTTAGGACCGGTCGTTTCTAGCATGTCATGCCCCATTTGGTTGGCATCGGCGAGGAGGTGCGCATTAATGCCAAACGCAGTGTTGCCCTTCTCTGAACCGGCAATCGACTGAAAGATCAGTCCAGCCGGCGCCCCCTTTTCAATGGCGGCCATCTGGGTCGTCACGTGGGCTAGCACACAGGTCTGTGTTGGCACTTGCCAGTCGTCGATAAAGGATTGCATCCGATTAAGGATCGCAGTCACATTGTCTGCCGAATCAGTCGCTGGGTTCACGCCGATCACAGCGTCACCGATGACCATGCTCAACCCCTCCATCGTTGACGCCATGATCCCGCGTACATCATCCGTTGGGTGGTTAGGCTGTAGGCGTGACGAAAACGTTCCCGGCAGGCCAATCGTTGTATTCGCTGTTTTTTCATTAATGATCTTTTTAGCTGCCATAATCAGATCCATGTTCGTCATGAGTTTGCAGACAGCCGCAATCATTTCTGAGGTCAGTCCCCGCGAAATGGTGTGAATCATCTGGTTATCCGTATCAAGTGCAAGCAACCATTCGCGCAGTTGTTCCACCGTCCAGTTTTTGATCTGGGAAAACACCTCGGCATCAATGTCGTCAATGATGAGTCGTGTCACTTCATCGCGGTCATAGTCAACGGCCGGATGTTCGTAGAGATCATTCAGTGTGAGCTGTGATAACACGATCTTTGCCGCCACCCGTTCCTGCATGGTGGCAGCAGCAACACCGGCCAGCTGGTCGCCAGACTTTTCTTCATTGGCTTTCGCCATCACGTCCTTCACTGATTGAAACGTATACCGTTTTCTCGAGAGTGTGACTTTTAAAATCATCTGCTCACCTTCCTATTCAGTTCGACTAACGCGACCCTAGTGGCAGCGGTCGTTTTAACCGGCAGTTTGGGTTGTGCCGTTGTAGCAGTCACCCCACTGCAAACAATACTAATCATTTTAAAGATTTTGAGGATGAACGTGTTCCCATCCGTCTTCTATGTCATAAATCATAACATGAAATTTTGAAAATCAACAGATTTATTCATTTTATTTTAATCTAATTTTAATTCAAATTGCTGAAATTATAAAATCATTTCCTTATATAGCAAGCTTTCATGTTTATTTCATCATTTGCATTTATAATAACAGATTTTCAAAATAATATTGCAATCTAATTTTAATGTTATATAATCTAACACGTAATCAATTAAATGTCCGACCTGTTTGTGAAAGGAATGTGATTGAATGGTTTATTTAGGAATGATGATCCTGGTACTCACACTTGGCATGATGGTCTTTATCATGAAAATAGCTAGCCAGTCGGTACGCCGGTGGAAGTCGGCTCAGAATAGTGCGGCTGGTCCTGCAAAATCGTTTGGCTACAAGCAAGAACTCATGCGCGACATGGGCGGATTCTCCAACTTCTCAGTTTCCTTTTCAATTATTTCGATTCTGACTGGTGCCGTTTCCTACTACGGTTACGGGTTTACTCAAGGCGGCCCAGCCATCATGGGCATTGGCTGGCCGCTCGTGACCTTCTTCGTCCTGTTTGTCGCTGCCGCAATGGCCGAACTGACTTCAGCAATTCCAACATCTGGCGCAATTTACCACTGGGCAGCAATTCTCGGCGGTCCAACCTGGGGCTGGTTCACTGGCTGGTTAAACATTGTCGGCCAGGTCACCATCGTGGCCGGAATCGACTACGGGTGTGCGACGTTCTCATCAAATCTGATCTTTGCCAACCCCAGCAAGATGCAATTTCTGTTGACCTACGCCGTTATTCTCGCGAGTCACGCGCTGCTGAACCACGTGGGGATCAACGTGGTGTCAAAACTCAATTCCGTTTCCACTATCTATCACGTTGTTGGCGTCTTTTTAATCATCGGTGTCCTCTTTATCGCCGGTCCGACCCACCATGTCAGTTATCTGTTCACAACTTTTTCAACCGCGACGTCATCTAACATGCCATACTGGGGTGCCTTTCTGATTGGCCTCTTACAAGCACAGTGGACGTTGACCGGGTATGACGCCTCAGCCCACACTAGTGAGGAGACTTTGAATCCCCGGGTTCAGGCACCATGGGGCGTGTTCCTCTCCGTCGCTATTTCTGGGATCTTTGGGTTCGCACTCCTAGCGCTGGTCACCCTATCGATCAAGAACCCCACGGCTGTTGCAGCCGCCGGGAACAACGCGTTCATCGTCGCTATTCAGCAAGCAGTCGGCTCTCGCTTTGGTGGCGTGCTGCTCTGGCTGGTCACCATCGCCATGTGGTTCTGCGGGTGTTCCTCAATCACCTCATCATCGCGGATGGTCTACGCTTTCAGTCGCGACAACGGGTTACCGTTGTCTCACTATTGGAAACGCGTGTCAAAAAAAATTTCACACCCCAGCCGTCGCCATTTGGCTGATTGCAGTCATTGCCTTTTTGGCTGGCATTTCCGATGGCATCTATGCCGTCATCGGCACTATGAGTGTGATTGGGCTTTACAGCTCATACTGTATTCCCATTGCGCTAAAACTACGCGCCCAATTTCGCGGCATCTGGACCAGCAAAGAAGATGGGCCTTGGCACCTCGGTAAATGGAGCATCCCCGTTGGCACCATCGCCTGTTTGTGGATCGGATTTCTCATTATTTTAATGGTCGTTTCGCCAACAAACGTTCAACTGACAAGTCACTTGGTGTTGCATTACGCGACTGGCAAGATCATTTTCGCCGTCCTTGTTTTGTTGGTGATCAACTACCTCACCACAGCTCGAAAAACGTTCACTGGCCCACTGTTAGGATCGTATGAATCACTCAGTCGACAGCTTACAAACAACCAAGCTGCAACCCCGTTAGCACAACAGTTAACACCCCATTTTCAACTCAAACGCGATTTATCTAATCAAGAACACCACCAGAACTAAGACCAAACAAAAACCACCCGCAATCAAATTGCAGGTGGTTTTTGCGGCTGTTATCTGAGGGAACAACAGCCAATAGTAGTTGGTAAATATGCACTCAGTAGGCAGAGTGCCTGAGGTCAACTCCAGTCATATTTTTCATCTAATTGGTACTGGAGGGATTGTGGCACCCAGCGTCTAATGACAATCACGAGAGATATTCAGTAACGCTGTTTCGACGATCTGGATGCCCTATCATAAACTTTAAAGCGATTTTAGCTACTCGATCAGGAATAGGAAAGATGTTGCAAACCTTACAGTGTTGTCGTCACATTAACCACTCAGCTGGGGGCTGAATGGCCAAGTGCCAAAAACCGCCTAGAGTTGATCTCAACTGTGATAGCGAATTGGCGTCTTCGTTACCAACACCCGTATTGTAACAAAAATTAAATACTGTTTGAGTATGCCAACAGAAGTTTATTATCGATAATTTAGTTTAGGGGGTTAA
The DNA here is from genome assembly GCF_001311135.1 of Secundilactobacillus paracollinoides DSM 15502 = JCM 11969. Lineage (GTDB taxonomy): Bacteria > Bacillota > Bacilli > Lactobacillales > Lactobacillaceae > Secundilactobacillus > Secundilactobacillus paracollinoides. The sequence goes on along the minus strand of NZ_BBAG01000014.1, from coordinate 1,852 downwards.
AAATGATGGAATACCGGACAACGATGTGCCGGTTATTTCCCCACATCAAAAACCACAGTCAGCCGAATGGCCATCTGTGGTTTCCTTTAGCAGCACTGCCTGAGGGAGCAGCCGCTAGTTTTTAAAATAGTCTTCCTATTAGTTACGACGTTTCTTGGTTCCAGCAAGTCCGAAGAATGAGAGAATGGCCCCAAGTAAGCCTAGGATGGCCAAATTATTCTCAGCCTCATCCGTTTGCGGTAACTGGTTGGCTGTGTTAGCAGTACCGGTTGATGCTGCATCCGCATTGCCAGTATTAGCCGCCATTGTCCCAGTAGTTCCTAATTGCGCGTTTGACGTTTGCGCACCATTAGCTGACTGACCAGTTGTGTCACCAGCTGCCGTTTCAACTAATCCATTGCCGCCATTACCTGAGACATCAGTTCCGGTAGTTGCACCTGAACCAGTATCAGTGCCAGTGGTATCACCAGCGTTTGACGTATCGATTCCGGTATTACCCGTATCGGCCGGCGTTGTATTGGTATCAGTTTGACCAGTCGTCCCGGTTGGCGTCTGACTAGTTGCGGAACCGTTGTTGCCGCCAGTTGTGTTCGTGGCTGAGCCATTACCGCCTGTGATCGTTCCGGTAGTGCCGCCGTTGCCGCCGTCACCAGGAACTTTAGCGGTCACTTGGTCGCCACCCTCAGGTTCAATTGTAATTGGATCACCCGGGTCAACATCGGTAGCTGAAACTGGAATCGTGAAGGTCCCTGAACCAGTAGTTTCACCATGGGCAATCGGGTTACCAGTCTTGTCGTAAATCGTGATTGGCGTATTTGGCGCTGATTTACCAGTCACTTGATACCCATTGTCCTCATTACCAGTAACTTGTGGATTATCAATGGTTGGGTCGCTTGGCACGTTAGCCGTTGCTGGATCGCCGCCGTCCGGTGTTGCCGTAATCTCTTCGTTTGGCGTGACGTCCTTCGCATTGATTGGAATATCAAAATGACAATTTTCGTCTGAAGTGCCAGTACCAATAACCTTACCGCTTGGATCAGTCAGAGTAACTGGTGTCTTAGGATCAGTCTTACCAGTAAAATCGTACCCATCCGTTGAATTTCCAGTAATATTAGGAGTCTGAATCACTGGTTTATCACCATCTGGTACAGTCAACTTGGTTGGATCGCCATCTTTTGGTGTCACCGTAATTGGGTCACCTGGGTCAACGTCACCTGGGTCAACTGGAATTGTAAAGGTACCAGTGCCATCCGTTTCGCCAGTTGCGATTGGGTCACCATTCTTATCCTTAACCGTAATTGGTGTGTTCGGGGCTGACTTACCAGTAATTGTGTACCCAGTCGTTGGATCACCAGTAATACCAATTTCAGTAATCACGGGAACATCCGTATCCGTAGGCACTTTCAAATCAACCGGATCGCCGCCCTCTGGCGTTACGGTAATTGGGTCGCCTGGGTCAACGTCCCCTGGATCCACTGGAATCGTAAAGGTACCAGTACCATCGGTTGTCCCGGTTGCGATTGGGTCGCCATTCTGATTCTTAACCGTAATCGGCGCGTTCGGGGCTGATTTACCTGTAATTGTGTACCCATTCGTTGGATCACCAGTAATACCAACCTCAGTAATCACAGGGACATCCGTATCCGTTGGCACTTTCAAATCAACCGGATCACCGCCCTCTGGCGTTACGGTAATTGGGTCACCTGGGTCAACGTCTTTTGGATCTACTGGAATCGTAAAGGTACCAGTACCATCGCTTGTCCCGGTTGCGATAGGGTCACCATTCTGATTCTTAACCGTAATTGGTGTGTTCGGGGCTGATTTACCTGTAATTGTGTACCCATCTGTTGAA
>NZ_BBAG01000013.1 GCF_001311135.1 Secundilactobacillus paracollinoides DSM 15502 = JCM 11969 | reverse complement strand
AAGCTGCATGTAAGCCAACTCTGACTAAAATGCCAGGCTCGGCATTAGTCAGAGTTGGCTTACACTCCGCTTCCTCCCGTTTTCCTTCACGCTCTGTAATCTTTCGTAACTTTTATTCACAAAACTGTAACTTCACCGTTACTGCCCATTAATCCCGTTCGTATATCCTAATCACTAATCATTACGAGGAGGATTTTATGACAAAGAAAGCGAAAATCATTGGGATCATTATGAGCGTTCTGACCGCCGCCTGTCTCTGGACCGTTGGCCAAGCTCATGCCGTCTTTGCGGCTGTTCGCCTGACATCTGCCATTCAGAAAGGCACCACGTCACAGTCGACGCGTCGGGTAACCGTCCGACCCACGACCAAACTTCACGTGGTCCTAACTGCCTATGACAATAATCAGGTGACCAGCACCAAGACGTTTACCTATAAGATTTTTCGCTATGGCAAATTATATAAAACCTATCACGTAAAAAACGGTCACGTCGCCACTGCCGTTAAAGTGAAACCTGGAAAATACTCCGTTCGGGCCTATGATGGTAACAATACCGTCACGTTTACCGGTGGTATCTCGTCCTCAAACGAACCACATTTTATTTAAATAGCTAACAGCCAGTTGTCTTTTAGGCAATTGGCTTTTTATTTTCATAAGCGCATCTTCAGTTTATGTCTGTCTTCCTAGTCTGCCACGTCTAATCGCGCTTCGGAAAGCGAACGATACGTGTAAGCCATCTCTAACGAAAATGCCAAGTGTGGGCCTTTCTGCGTGGTTCCCTGCCCTCAAGCCGAAACGCGTTTCGGAAAACAGAAAGCTGCATGTAAGCCCATCCGGCCATAAAGGCCAAGTTCAGGCCTTTATGGCCGGATGGGCTTACACTTCGCTTCCTCCCGTTTTCCTTCACGCTCTAAAAAGTTTAAAACTTTCGATGAAAAATATTGAAAACGGTTACATTCTTCGTTAGACTTGAACCATACGACAAAATTAAGGTGGGAGTTAACCATGACAAAAACATTAGCAATCAACGCAGGAAGTTCAACATTAAAGTGGAAGCTGTTTTCAATGCCCGACGAGACCGTTATCGCATCCGGCCTTGTGGACCGCTTGAATCTGCCAGGCTCCATTTTCACTGTTAAACGTCCTGGTGCTGAAAAATACAAGAAGGTCGAAGACAACATCACCTATCGTCTGGCCGCCGCCATGGTGCTGTCTCACTTGAAAGACTCTGGCATCGTGAAGCATTTACACGAGATCACAGGTATCGGCCACCGGGTCGTTGCCGGCGGTGAGATCTTCTCCGATTCAGCGGTGATCACTGACGAATCACTCCAACAAATCAAGGATCTATCCGAATACGCCCCGCTACACAACCCCATTCAGGCGCAATACATTGAAATTTTCCAAACGTTACTGCCTGATGCGCATCAGGTCGCCGTTTTTGATACCTCACTGTACACCGATATGCCAAAGGTCAACTACATGTACCCAATTCCATATCAATATTACAAAGACTTCGGTGCCCGCAAATATGGCGCCCACGGTACTAGCCACCGCTACGTTGCCGAACGAACGGCTGAAATTTTAGGCAAACCATTGGCAGATCTCAAGTTGATCACTCTGCACCTTGGTTCCGGCTCATCCGTCACCGCCTTTGACCACGGCAAAGTCATTGACACCTCAATGGCTTCACGCCGCTAGCTGGGGTCATGATGGGCACACGGTCAGGCGATATTGATGCATCGCTCGTCACCTTCTTAACTGAGAAATTAGGCATCAGTATCGGCGACATGACAGATATCCTGAACAAGAAATCTGGTTTACTGGGTGTTTCCGAACTCTCGCCTGACCAACGTGATTTGGAGGACGCTGAGGACAAGAACCCGAAGGCCAAATTAGCACTCGACATGTTTGCTAACCGGGTCATCCGTTACGTCGGCAGCTATGTCGCAGAATTAAACGGGCTGGATGTCCTCGTCTTCACCGCCGGATCTGGTGAAAACGGGATCGGCATGCGCGAACGCATTGCGGATCAACTTGGCGTCTTCGGGGTCAATATCGACCACGAAAAGAATCAAGTGCGCGGCAGAGAAACGATTATTAGTCCTGACGATGCCAAGGTGAAGGTCCTGGTTGTGCCAACTAATGAAGAGCTGGAAATCGTCCGGGACGTTGCCCGATTGACCACCCCACACAGTAAGTATTAATCACCATCACCGTTTAAACGCACAAGAGACCAAAAACTCATTTTGGTCTCTTTTTGTTGCATTATTTTACTTATCTGAAAAAACACCAATAAAAATCTTAAGGATGACCCCCTTTCCTTGAAAAATACCCCAAAGATTGGCATACTGAAGTATTAGATTGAACTTTTATGGTGAGGAGATACAACTATGTCGAAGCGTCTACTAAAATTATCCCTGGGTATCATCTTAGCAGCAGGGATTTTACTCGGCTTCGGGTTTAAAATGGCAACTAACTCAGCCAAACCAAACTCACAACCATCCGTAACACACAAAACACAACAAACTAAACATCAAAGTGCGAACACTGTTTCCGCAAAAGTCAACGTGCCAACACTGATGATTCATGGTGTCGGTGGCACGTTTGAGTCCGAAATGCCAATGGTCAAACAGGCCGTGCAAAAAGGGTATTCCCAGTGGGGACTTGTCGTTCACGTGAAGGCGGACGGCCAGGTGACCACGCGCGGCTCATTAAAAAACAAGCCTAACCCGATTATCCTCGTCCGTTTCGATAACAACGTTGCCGGTGAACTTCAGGACGCAAAATGGATCAAGAACGTGCTGACCACGCTGAAAACTAAGTACGATGTGACCGAATACAACATCGTCGGCCACTCAATGGGCGCTTACGCCGCTGTTTACTATGAGAAGTACTACAGCCATGAGCCAACCAGCCAAAATTGGATAAACTCGTCACACTAGCAGGGCCGTTTGACGGCATCATCACTGAGCGGAAAACCCGCTGGATCGGCCGTGTGTCTGACCGAATCTTGAAGTTGTGGGATGATACGCCGAACCTTAACCGGCTGACGGCAACAGGTAAACCAAAGATCATCCATCCGGAATACCAACTTCTGCTCAACAAACGAAATGAATTTCCATCATCCGCTCACGTCCTGAACATGTATGGTAACCTGAAAAACGGCACGAATTCAGACGGCACTGTGACCAACATTTCCAGTGAGTCGCTGGCCTACCTCATTGGCAGCCGCGTCACCAGCTTCCGTGAGAAGATGATTACCGGCTACGATGCTTCGCACTATGGGTTGCATAATGATAACGCTGAAGTTCGACAGGAACTGTATAAGTTTCTTTGGAACAAATAGAGCGTGAAGGAAAACCACTAAAGTGACTGTATTCGCAAAAAAGGGCACCACAATCAAAACATTATTTTGATTGCGGTGCCCTTTTTTGTGTGTAAAGCTGTACGTCACATGACTGAAAGCTTCGGAAAACAGAAAGCTGCATGTAAGCCAACTCTGGCTAAAATGCCAAGTTCATGCATTTCTGCCAGAGTTGGCTTACACTCCGCTTCCTACCGTTTTCCTCCGCTCTCTATTTTCAAGAAATCCGCAATCAACTGCCCCATATAAGCCGGTGTCTCAGTCATCTCGTTTTGCACCCACCGCAGCGACGTGTTGATCACGGCACCAGCCAAAAAGCCGCCCCAGTATCGCTGCGTTGTGTTTGACCCAGGTCCCTGATAGATTTTATCAGCCTGAACGAGATACTGAAAAGCAGTTTCGAACCCACGGATCAATGGCTGCTCGTTCCCAGTTTCAAGGAGCACCAGCTGTTCCTCATGATGGTTGGCTACTAGTTCAAAATAGTGGGTCATCATCGTTGGCATTTCCAGCTTGGTACTATTAGGCAGACCCCGCATGTAATTGACGATGCTCAACATCTCATACTGGTCAATGATTTCTGCATACGTCGTGAAATGCTTGTAGTAATAAGTCTGGGAAACGCCGGCTTTCTGGCACAGTTTAGTAACCGAAATCGTTGTCATTTCCTGATGTTGCATGAGGTCGATCAGCGCATGGAATATAGCAACCAGCGCCTGATCACGTCGCTCTTTAGGTGACATCGTTAACAAAATCCCTCCTTTTGTAACCGAAGTATTCAGTCTTATTATACACGCTGGTATCGTAGACAAGCGTTAAGAAATTCCGTTCAAGGAGACGATAATATGACACTTAAAACACGATTAACCGTCATGACGATGGCCATCGGCATCTTCTTATGCATGCTGGATACCACCATCATGAACATTGCCCTCCCCGCCATCCAATCCGGGCTCCACGTGAGTTTAGCTTCTCTGTCCTGGGCACTAAACGTTTACACCATTACCTTCGCAGTGTTTACGATTCCGCTGGGACGCTTATCCGACCAGTTAGGCCGCCACAAGGTCTACATTGCGGGGTTGGCGCTCTTCCTCATTGGGTCACTCGTATCCGGTAGTGCCACCAGCATGGCGCTGCTTATCAGTGGCCGGGCGCTGCAAAGTCTTGGCGCCGCCATTGTCTTTCCAGCCAGCATGACCATCGGCATCACCACGGTCGATTTGGCGCACCGGACCCCCGTCGTTGCCGCACTTGGGCTGACTCAGGGACTTGCCGCTGCGCTCGGACCAACACTGGGCGGGATCATCACCCAATTTCTTGGGTGGCGCTGGGTCTTCTTCATCAACGTCCCACTGGTTATTTTAGCCATTGGCCTGTCACTATGGTTATTACAATTGAAAAACGAGTCGCGGACAACGGCCAAAATTGATGGCCTTGGAATGGTGCTTTCAATGATCCTGCTGTTTTCACTCACCCTGGCGCTGGTCCAAGGGTCTGACTGGGGTTGGTCAAGCCTGCCCATTCTCAGCCTATTTGCAATCAGTCTCGTTTCATTGGTTGCCTTCATCGTTGCTGAACGGTTCGTCAAGGATCCAATGATTCCACTCACCCTCTTTGCCCACCGCCAATTTGCGGGCGCCGTGTTCGCCATTGTCATCACCGGGATCTTCCTGGTCGCCGTCATGGTCATTTTCCCGACCTTCTGCACGAAGGTTCAGGGTAAAACGGAACTCGCCGCTGCGCTCATGATTACGCCAGCCTCTGTCATGATCTTTCTTCTGGCACCGATCAGCGGCAACATCATCGATAAAATCGGACCGCGGGTGATGGTTGCAACCGGCTTTATTCTAATGATCCTCGGCTATGCCACCATCTTTGTGATGAATCCAAACCAGTACGCGCAGGTCGTCATTGCGCTACTGTTTATCGGCGCTGGCTTTGGTCTGGTCGCAGGTCCCATCGTAGTTCTGGGCGCTGCTGATTTCACTGGCGATATGCTGACCGCTTCGCAAAGTGTGCTGGGACTGTTTCGCCAAATCGGGACCGTCCTCGCAGTCGCTATTTTCGTGTCTGCATTGACTGCCAACCTGAAAACGACAAAGACGACCGCCATCAACGATACGGAAACCTACGTCCAAACCCTGGCGCTACCACAAACTGCAAAACACGCGATGGTGACCAACGCTACTGCCCAGATCAAATCCGAAAATCCGAGTGATCACCACGCTGCTGGTATTTCCAAGGCAACCGAGGCTCGTTTGATTGAAGAAAATTACCAAACGGCTGTGAAAAAGGCTGGTGGTGCGCAATTGCCAACTTCAGTGAAGCAGGCTATTCGGTTCAAGGTAACGCATGCTGTTCAAACCAAGGTTACGAAAGACAACGCGGTGATCAGCAAGGCTTCAACACACATTAAACATACGACCAAGCAACACATTGTTGCCGCGTTTATGTCGCCTTATAAACTGGCACTGCCGTTCTTGGTGCTTGCTAGTTTGACGTCACTTTTGTTTTACCGACGAAAAGATTATCGCCGTGTTTTGGCTGATAGAAATTAAAAAGACGACCAATCGATTGGGATTGGTCGTCTTTTTTAGCCCATTAGAAAACAAGTTCTACTACTTGTCTATGATGACAATAGTGTGAACATGCCGAACGGTTCCACTACGCTATGATACTTGTAATAGTTCATCATAGATGGTTAGGCTTCATAAATGGTGTCATGAAACCTATTAACCAATCGATACCTGTGACTAGAGCATGGTCAGAAGCATACCTGTTAATAATCTGACTAGCAGTCGAGGGCGGATTCTCCACAAACTAGTATTAACGCCATTCTGATGTTTAACTAGTTGTACAAAGTCACCTCAACGTTAGTGGAATGCAGCAATTTGGCACGGAGTCGTGGTGTCGACATCAGTTAGCGACCGTACTTTGGTCGGTTACTGATGTGCGAGTCGATGGAGATCCATTCGAGAGCTGCGCAGCAGAAATCGAATTAGCTTCATCGCGAGCCACTACGCGGAGTGCCAAATTGCGGAATGCAACGGACTTTATCACCGGACCCTACTCTCTACTTCAAATAAGTCGTTTTAAAGTTATAACTAGCACCAGCAGAATTATAAACCATATCCTTAACCGATGAACTCAACAACCAAGGTGCAGCTGACTGATACAGCGGCGTAATGCCTTGGTCCTTCATCATGATATTTTGAGCTTTGACCATATCGTCCCAACGCTTGGAGGCATTGTTGGCATCCGTGGTTGATGACGCGTTGATCAAACTGTCATACTCGCTGTTTGACCAGCCTGAGATGTTGCTTGGGTTGTTCTTTGTCATAATGTTCAGGAAGGTAATTGGGTCCGCAAAGTCGGCGAACCAGTTAGCAAACGTCACTTCGTAGTCGTGGTTGGCCTGCTTAGCCAATTCTGACCGTTGTGGGATGTTTGACACACTGACCTTTAATCCTGGCAACGTTTCTTCCAGCCCGCTTTGCAGGTACTCGGTAACTTTCTTACCCGCATCACTATCAGCTGACAGAATGGTAAAGTGCGGGTTGGTAATCCCCGTTTCCTTTAACCCTTCCTTCCAGAGCTGCTTAGCCTTGGTTGGGTTGTAGGTCATTGATTCCGGCGTGGTAATATCTGACGTGAAGTCCTTGCCGGTCTTAGGGTTTGTTGCCAGGCCCTTTGAAACAAAACTGCCGTTGACAAACGAGCCGTCACCTAACACTTTGTTGGTAATTTGTTTCCGGTTGATGGCCATGGAAATGGCTTCCCGGATCTTCAAGTTCTTAAAGAGTTTCATCTTTTGGTTCATGGCCAAATAATAACTGCTTGACTGTGGCCGTGAAATTAAGTCTTTGTTGTTCTTCAGATTTTTAGCTTGGTTCCCAGTTAATGGGGCGCCAATGAGTTTCTTTGAGTTGTATTGGTTGAGCGCTGTTTGGTTATCCTTGACCACTTGGTACTTAATAGAAGACATCTTGACGGCCTTCTTATCCCAGTAATCGTTGTTCTTCTTGAGTGTCCAGGTCGTGCTTGTCCCGTTCCACTTGGTCAGCTTATACGGGCCGTTGTAGACCATCTTATCGCTGCGTGTCCCGTAGGCACTGCCGTACTTGTTAACCACCTTTTCGTTTTGCGGGTAGAAAACAGGGAACCCGAGTAACAGCTTAAAGTAAGGAATTTGCTGTTCGAGATCGATCTGAAGTTTATACTTGCCCAACGCTTTGATGCCAAGCGTATTCGCTGATTTTTTGCCATCAGCAATAGCATCCGCATTCTTGATACCGCTAAACAGGTAGCTATACTGAGACGCGTCTTGGGGTTCACCGTCCGCTTCCACGAGTACACAAAATCTTGAGCAGTAACGGTGTCGCCGTTGCTCCACTTAGTGTTGTGCCGCATGTCGATGATGTAGCGTTTGCCATCCTTCGACTGCGTCATCTTCGTCGCAAGACCAGTTTCCGGCTTACTATTCTTTCCCAGCCGGTACAGCCCTTCATTGGTGTTGTTCAACGTATCAAATGTCCCTAAAGCAGTTGACTTAGACAGGTCAATGGTTGATAACTCACTATCCGTTGGCATGGTAAACGTCTTCTTGCTGGATGAACTATTCGATGAGCAAGCCCCCAGCACAAGCGCAAGGCCGGCCACACCAGCCAGTGCGGCCCACTTTTGTCTCAAACTCATAATAAAATCCTCCTCACAACACACAATTATTAAACACACATTAACGATAGTTTAACATATTTTTAAGAATAACGACCCGGTATTCTAATTCTTATTTAATATAAACGGGATCAATCGTTGTACTTACGCAGTGTAAGTGATTTCTTTTGAGTATTTATACACCATTGTGACAGGGCGTATCTATGCTATAATTGTGGCAAATTACTAAGAAGGCGGTGAGCACATGCACCTGAACGTTCCCCTGATTCCGCAACGCCCCGAACTGCCAACCGGCTGTGAAATTACTGCAGTGACCATGATGCTGCAATATGCTGGTGCTGACGTGTCGAAGGTCCAATTAGCTCATGAGATGCCGTACGCTAAGGAAGATTGCAATTTAGGCTTTGTGGGCGACCCATTTACAGATAATGGCAACAGTATTTACCCACCGGCGTTGCTGGCCCTCGTCACAAAATATGCTGGCCACGCAACCAACCTGACCGGTGCGACACTAGCTGAGCTCCATCAACAGCTGGATGCAAACAAGCCCGTGGTGATCTGGGTCGGTGAGTTTGACGGTTTCCACACCCACGCCCTCGTTCTGGTGGGGTACGATGCTGCCACTGTCACTGTGAATGACTGTTGGACAAATACTGTCACGATGCTTGATAACGCACAATTTGCTGAAATTCGGGCAAACAAGGCAATGGCGTTGGGGCTTTAAGCACACAAAAACACCACTGGCTCAAGCTAGTGGTGTTTTTATGACTGACAGGCAATTCAAACAGCATTGCCTGTCAGTCGTTATTGTTAGATGTCCATTTCAATTCTAGTAACCGGTATGCCGCAATCTAAACGGATAATTTCCCGGCAGTTTCGTCAGCCAAGTAAGCCCGGCCAGTGTTTTTGACCAAGACAAACTGGTTCAGATCCTGGTTGAGTTGTTGACGGAACGCGGTAACAACTTTCGTTTCGTCGCTATCTGTCGTGCCGTCTTGATACAAGGTCTGGACGTAACCGTCGTAGGCGTCCTCGATCACTTCACCCAGACTTCTGACATTTGTATAACTCGGCGGGTTGTTTCCCTTCTTGTGTAAATCAGCTTGTGAAGCAACGTTGCTCTCTAGTTGGTCGTAATCCAAACTGAGGTCGTTTAACAAATTACGCAAGGTTGGTAAGTGCAACCGCGAAATAATTTCGTCAGATGCCAATTCTGGTTGAGTCATCATGTGCTCACTTCTCTCAATAAAGTTATGGTATTAAAAGTTTAATACATGTATTATGACAGATCAATCCCCGAGTAAGGTTAAAAAAAGTGTAAGGTTTTCTTAAGTCTGCATTAATTCCAGGTAAATCACTGCGCTTTTATGCGCAATGTTGCGCCTTACTAGCTTGAAATACCGCTGCGTTGCGCCGGTTGTCCCTGCACGTTGAAGTGGGTCGCTCCGGAGCTATTGAATTTCTTGGCAGAAATTCAAGGATCTCCTCCGACTCCCGTGTTCCTAAGCGAGGAAAGGACCCTCGCCAAGGAACACCGACACCACAACGTGCAATGCCAACCGGCTCCACTCCGCTACTATTGTGGAGATGGGCAACAACATCTACAACTGTCACACAGAATCGCGGAAACCTTACTGGCTGGTCATTACGATTGCTGCAATCGAGTCAACAACTTTAGCACAGTATAGTGGTGAAACTTACAAATTGGTCAATCCAATTACGATAATCATCGTCTGAAGCATTGCTGACAATGAACTTGTCAGCAGTCGAGGGCGGATTTCTCTTCAAACTTGGTCTATTGCCATTGTGATACTTAACCAATGTATAAAGTCACTTCAACGTCAGTGGAATGCAGCAATTTGGCAGGCTGTCGTGGTGTCGACATCAGTTAGCGACCGTTCTTTGGTCGGTTACTGATGTGCGAGTCGACTGAGATCCACTCGAGAGCTGCGCAGCAGAAATCGAGTTAGCTCAGTCGCGAGCCACTACGACGGCCTGCCAAATTGCGGAATGCAACGAACTTCCCTCTCAAACAATACAGTTACAGCAACAAAAAAACATCATTGAAATGCTCAAATGGGCTTCAATGATGATTTTTAAAGTGCAATCCGCAATCTAGCTGTTAAAGGAATCAACAAGTTGGTTGATTGCAGTTGTGGTGCCAGAGTTGACCTTGTCAGTGATTTGGGATTGAAGGTCCGTGTCTTCAGAAGGATCTTAGACGTTTTCACCCTTAGCAAGGTAGTCTTGATATTGTTTTTGAACGGCAGCTTCATACTGATCCTGCAGTGATTTCTGGAAAATTGGCTTCGTGTAAGTGTTCACGTAAGATTTGGCTGGTGAGCTCTTCGTCTTCGTAAACGTGTATGTCGTTCCCTTAATGTTAACGGCACGGCCGCTCTTATACTTCGTCAATTTAGCTGAATAAGTTGAGCTTGTCTTCTTGTAGATGGACAACTTGTAGTTTGTTTTGCCGACCTTACCGTTTGAAATGGTGTGGTACGTCACGTACAGTGTCCGCATGGTCTTACTAAAAGAGTTCTTCACTGGAACGACCATTGCCAGTTGTGGTGCTTTAAAGTCCCCCATCATAATAGCGCGAACGTGGCCGCCATTGCTGACTTTGATTTTAGTCCAGTGGAACGCGTAACCTGCCTTATCACTCTTAAAATAGCCGGTTGGTCCTTGAAGTTCACTCTTACTGAACTTCGTTGAGGCCTGGGCTGTTTGTGGTTGGGCCAGTGCTGTGGATCCCAATCCGATGCCAAGTGTCGCAACTGCGGCGATAAATCCCTTGATCAATACCGATTTTTTCATTATTTTCCCTCCACCCATTCTAATCATCACTTCATTCTATCATAAGCCCCACGACAAATGAATCAATTCGCAACAATAGTTGAGGCCCTATTCCATTGAGAAATTCAGGTCGTACCGTTTGCCGGTCAACGCAACGTTACCGGCAAATCTTACCGCCAAGCGCGCCTGTTTGATTCCAAAAACAGTACGTTGACAAAATCGATTCAGTTTTGTTTTTAAAAACACCTGGATAATTTCAGCCATCCGTCCTGAATAACGCGGTGTCCATGGCACCTGAAACCCAATCGTGAGGATGGCCTGATTACGCGCATTATCCGTCTTCACATTCAATAATCGTGCCCTTCCTTGAACCTGCGCGGCGTACGGTACTTCCACCTGCCACTCATCCGTCCAGGGACTCTGCGCCAATAACAGTTCGTGCACGGCTATTTCCAGCTGTTGGCCCGTCGTTAACTGGGTGTTGCCGCCCTGATCTAGCCAGTCAATGTAAACGGGTACCCGGTAAATTAGTGTTGCTTGCATTGGTCATCCTCACTTTCCCGACTTCAGTATTTTCCATAGTATAGTCTTATTTTGATGAACGTGCTGTTACAGTTTACCCCAGTCCTTCCCTGAATGAAACACTATTCGTAACTTGTAGCCGACCACTAGATTGTGTACACTAGAACAATAAACTCAACGAAATCAGGGACTTATTTTGAAAAACTACTTAGCTGAATTTTTAGGAACCTATGTCCTCGTCACCGTGGGGACGGGCACCATTGTGCTCACCAACGCGGATCCGCTCACGGTCAGCCTTGCGTTCGGCTTAACCTTTGTGGTGTGCGCCTACACGTTTGGCACGTACTCCGGCGGCCATTTCAACCCGGCCATCACACTGGGCATGGCAATCGATCATCAGCTCTCCTGGCAGAAAACACTGTGGTACATCGTCGCCCAGCTCGGCGCTGGAATCGGGGCGGCTGCCACCGTCCGGGCCGCAGTCGTGACAACTGGCGGGGCGGCCAACTTCATCGGTCAAACCACCACTAAGGTGGACGACGTGAGTCTGGTCGTCATCGAAGCGGTCCTGACGACGATGCTGGTCCTCGTTTACCTGATGACCAAACACCAGCATCAAAAATTCGGCGGGCTGATCAACGGGTTTGCGCTCACCGTCCTTTACACGGTTGGCTACAATCTCACCGGTCCTGGGCTAAATCCCGCCCGTTCACTGGGACCCGCATTATTTGCAGGTGGCGCTTCACTGGACCAGCTCTGGCTGTACGTCCTTGGCCCAGTTATCGGCGCCGTTGTCGGTGCGTTATTGATGCTGATTTTTAAGCATGAATCACCAACTGAGGCAACTAAGGGATAACTCAAGAACGACCATCACTTCTATAACGGAAGTGGTGGTCGTTTTAATTAGTTGGTCATCAACGAAAGAAACTGGTCCAGCTGTTCCTGCGTTGCGCCGACCATGTTGGCCGACCGTAACGGAATGTTCAACAGCATCTGCTGGTCCGTGGTCTCGCCGGAAGCTAATGGCGCAAACACATCGGTTAAGCCGCTCTCCTTCAGCGCAGACTGGGCTTCAGGCAGCGCCAAAACATCGCCAATGTAACTGTTTAACGTCACCTGTGGTTTTGCCGCTTGCGGCCAGTTCAGGGTTGCGGTTGCCTGCAGCCGAATGTCCTGACTGCTTGTGCCAACCAAGATGGCGTAGTCGCCATTATCGACCTGCCAGTCCTTGATGGCTGGGTTATACCAGCTAAACGCCCGCTGATCCAACGTCAGCGTAACGGTCTGCGTCTCACCGGGTGCCAACGACACCTGTGCGAAGTTGGCCAGTGCCTTGACTGGTTTTTCAATGCGGCTTGTCTGATTTGAGACATAGACTTGCACCGTTTCGGTTCCAGCCACACGCCCAGTATTGGTCACAGACAGTGTTGCGGTAACGCTGTCCGTTCCCACAGTCAACTTCAGATCATCGTCCTTAAACGTGGTGTAACTTAATCCAAAGCCAAACGGAAACGCAACGGGCTGTTGTCTCTTATCATAGTACCGGTAGCCCATAAAGAGCCCCTCGCGGTAATTTTCCTGTTCGGGATCCGCGTTAAATGTCAGGTAGCTTGGCGTGTCTGCCAACCGTTTTGGGAAGGTCTCGGCCAAACGACCTGCTGGGTTCACTGCCCCAGAGAGCACGTCCCAAGTTGCCTCACCGACGGCTTCACCAGCGAGGTACGTTTCCAGAATGCCCTGAACGTGATCCGCCCATGGCATCAGCACCACTGACCCGTTTTGCAGCACCACTGTAACGTTGTCATTAACTGCTGTAACTGCATCAATCAGCTCATTTTGGTTATCCGGCAATGAAAGACTCGTCTTGTCAAAGCTTCCGACTCGCGACTAGCAGGATAACCGGCGAAAATCACGACTTGATCAGCTTGTTTAGCTGCTGATACAGCCTGTTGTAAACGGTCTGCATCCGCTGCCTCGCTGTTCAGCTGATAACCAGCTTCATAAAAGGCATCCGGTGCAGCAGTTTGAATGGCCTGCAGTGGCGTCACGACCTTGTAGCGTTCACGTGAGAACTGCCGCCGCCTTGATAGCGCGGGTGGGCGGCCAGTTCGCCAATCACGGCCAGGGACTGGTTTTGCTTCAACGGGAGCACGCCATTATTTTTCAGGAGCACCATGCTCTCAGCGGCCAACTTTCTCGCAAATGCATGCTGTTCATCTAGGTCGTATGGGGTAACGGTCTCACTGTCTGGCCGATAGGTGGCGATGAGGTCTAACACCCGGAGCACGGATCGGTTCAGGTCGTGCTCTGACAATTTGCCAGCGTTGACGGCATCAATGATTTCCTGCGTGGAAGCAGGCCCCTTCCCAGGCATTTCCAGATCAAGACCGGCCTGAATAGCTGCTGTGTGGTCCGCCACCGCACCCCAGTCGGACATGACAAGCCCTTGAAAGCCCCATTCATCTCTAAGAATATCGGTCAGTAAGTACTTATTTTGTGAATTCAACGTCCCATTGATGGCGTTGTATGAACACATGAGCGTTGC
This sequence comes from Secundilactobacillus paracollinoides DSM 15502 = JCM 11969, assembly GCF_001311135.1. Classification (GTDB taxonomy): domain Bacteria; phylum Bacillota; class Bacilli; order Lactobacillales; family Lactobacillaceae; genus Secundilactobacillus; species Secundilactobacillus paracollinoides. The sequence goes on along the minus strand of NZ_BBAG01000013.1, from coordinate 46,069 downwards.
TGGGTGACTGTGCTTCACCACCTTTTCAAAGGCGGCAAGGTACAGTTCGCGCAGGGTGCGTTCATCCATGTTGGACGAACTGGTAAACCGCTGATTTTCGCGGTTATTGGCGGCAAAGTGCTTCACGCTCACGCCGACACCTTCAGCCTGCACCCCATCAACGTAGGCACTGGCCATTTCACCCGCGAGGTACGGGTCCTCTGAGAAATACTCAAAGTTCCGGCCTGCCAATGGACTGCGCTTTAGGTTGATGCCGGGGCCAAGGAGCACGCCAATTTTTTCGGCACGGGCCGCCTTGCCCAAATGATGGCCTAGTGCGTTCAGCGCTGTGCGATTAAACGAGCTTGCCGTCAGTGCTGAAGACGGGAAACTCACGGCCGTCACACTGTCATTGATCCCTGTCACGGCCGCATTTATATTTTGCTTCCGCAGTCCGGATGGGCCATCGGTCATCATCAACCGTTTCAGGCCGACCCGGTCTAACGTTGCGGTGTACCAGGCATCCTTTCCTGACACCAGTGCCGCCTTTTCCGGCAGCGTCAGTGTGTCAATAAACGCCTGATCGTTTTGTTTTCCCATTTTATAGTCAGTCCCCTTTTCTAATCCTTTCTAGTTCAAACTGCCGCACTGCCCCAACTAGATTTGCGTCGTTGAGATAGTGACAGGCTTGAATGTCAGTCTGAATCGCCTGGGCGCTGTGGCGGTCTTGCATTGCCATCACCCGGCTGCGAATCTCATCGATCACTTCTGACCGGGCTGAAATGCCGCCACCGATCAATAACCGGTCGGGATTCAAGCCGACAACTAAATTATACGCCGCCACGCTCAACCAGTGGTAAAGCAGGTTAACAGCGCGTTGCGCCTGAGCTTCGCCGGCATCCGCACGGTCCGAAATGTCTGGCTGGTGCGTGGCTTCGCCATAACGCGCGCCATTTTCACAGGACTTGCCAACTCACTCAAGGTATCCCCTTCAGCCGTCATTTCCATGTACCCGAACTCGCCGGCAAAGTTATCGTGGCTGGTCACAAGGCGCTGCTGGCGAACAATTGCGCCACCGATGCCAGTACCCACGACCATCAGCACCGCTGACGATACGTCACGCGCGTTGCCGAGCCAGGCTTCGGCCAGAGCAGCGCAGTTGGCATCGTTTTGTAGACTCACCGGCAAGTGGAAATAGGCTGCCATGGTGTCACGGACGGGAAACGCATTGAGGTAGTGCACTGCGCTCGTGCCCGTAATCGTTCCAGTGGCGGTGTCCACACTGCCGGGTAAACTCACCGCGATGCCCGTCACCCGAGCGCCCTGAGCCGCGGTCACTTCGTCTTTCACGAATTCAATATGACTGAGCAATCCTTCCCAGGTCGCCGGCGTCTCAAACTGGCGCTTGCAAAGAAGTGCCCCGTCGCGCCACAATGCCGTTTTTACACTCGTACCTCCAATATCCACGCTAACAACGCCGTTTGTATCATTGGGTCTGCCATTTTGCTCACCTACCGATCACTAAGGTCGTCGCCGTTTGTTGCAATGACGTGCTGATACCAGTAGAACGAATCCTTCTTATACCGTGCCATTGACCCGTTGCCGTCATCGTTACGATCCACGTAAATGAACCCGTAACGTTTCGACAACTGACCAGTGCTGGCAGAAACGATATCGATCGCACTCCACGGCGTGTAACCCATGACCGGTACGCCGTCATCGACCATGGCCAATTTCATCTGTTCGATGTGGTCGCGCAAATAATCGATCCGGTACTGATCGTGGATCTGGTGGTCATCCGTCAGCTTGTCAATGGCGCCAATCCCATTTTCAACGATAAACAACGGCACATGGTAGCGGTCATTTAACCAGTTCAACGAGTAACGTAACCCCCGCGGGTCAACTTCCCAGCCCCAGTCAGAGTGCGGCACCTTGTCGTTTTCAACAACATCATTGGTTTCATTATAGGAATAAAAATCGTCCTCATCCGCGTGCGCAGCCACCGCAAACGACTTGTAGTAACTGAGTCCAAGATGGTCGACCTTACCAGCTTCAAGCGTTTTTAGATCTTCTGGCGTGATATCAAGGTCAAAGTGTTTCTTTTGCTGATAGATCGTCAACCAGCTTGGGTAGCGGCCCTGAACCTGGACGTCAGAGAACCAAAAGCGGGCTTGCATGGCACGTTGCGCTTTTAGAATGCCCGTTGGTTTATCCGTTGCCGGATAAGCTGGCGTCATGGCAATCATCGCGCCAATTTGGAAGTTTGGTTGATACGATGGCCTTCCTGCACCGCAATCGCACTGGCAACCACTTCGTAGTGCCCAGCTTGATACATGACGGCCTCGGCGTTTTCCCCAGGCTTGATTTCAACACCCGAGTTGGTAAACAGTGAGAAGGTCCGGTCGTAGTTGATCTGGTTGTTAATTTCGTTGAACGTCAACCAGTATTTAACCTTATCCTTGTACCGCTTAAAACAGGTCGTCGCAAACCGTGTAAAGAAGGTGATCAGTTTCCGGTTTCGGAAGCCGCCATACTTGGTCACAAGGTGGTAATGGATTTCAAAATGCGACAACGTCACGACGGGTTCGATATTATATTTGAGACATTCATCGAATAATCGGTCGTAAAATGCCAGTCCTGCTTCATTTGGTTCATCCTCATCGCCCTGCGGAAAGATCCGCGTCCAGGCAATCGACGTCCGGAAACATTTGAAGCCCATTTCAGCAAACAACTTCACGTCTTCTGGATACTGATGGTAAAAATCCACCGCATCATGGTTCGGGTAAAATTCACCGGGTTGCACACCGTCCGTGATCTGACGCTCGCCGTAATTGCCAGCAGCCGTCATCACATCGGCAACGCTGAGCCCCTTTCCTTCGGCATCATAACCGCCTTCAACTTGATGAGCGGCAACCGCGCCGCCCCACAGAAAATCCTTTGGTAATTCTGACATACGATCCATCCTTTCAAAATACGAGTCTTCGATGACATAACAAGCCCAAATAATGCCTGATCAGTTGGGAAATCAGGATTATTTGGGCTCGATTGATTGCTTAATTTTGTTCTTGTGTGAAATCTGTGGATAACTGCCGCTGCGTTGCGCCGGGCGGCACTCCGCTGATACTTGCTCAAACTAGTCCCAAAACCCGTTAAGTCAACACGACTAATTTTCTGTTTGCTAATGATCATCCACCTTACTCAACGCTAAAAGGTTAGCTAGCAATCGGTGAACTGCAGTCAAGGGCGGATAATCTAGAAACTAGCTTTTACTGGCTTTCGATAATTAGCAGAAGTAAGCGGTTGACACTGTATGAGTGGAACGCAGCAATTTGGCACGGAGCTGTGGTGTCGACATCAGTTAGCGACCGTTCTTTGGTCGGTTACTGATGTGCGAGACGACTGAGATCCACTCGAGAGCTGCGCAGCAGAAATCGAGTTAGCTCAGTCGCGAGCCACCACACGGAGTGCCAAATTGCGGAGTGCAACGCCAGTCCAGCCACAATCCCATTAATGATGGAAGATCAACGCGTGCCCTCCATGTGCAATACCCGGTGAATTGCTTGTGATGCCCCACCAAGTAACGTTGCGTAGGTGACGTCTTTTGACATGACCAGTGGCGGTACCAGCGGCATGAAGCCGAGTTTCATTTGGATGTTTTTTAGGATTTCGGGAAGTGCGTCAATCAGCGGGGCATTGAAGAAGATCATCTGCGGGTCATAGAGCGCGATCAAGTTGTTGATGATGACGGCAAGGTGGTAGCAGAATTCTTCAATTAACCCGGTGATGGCTTCATCGTCCGCGTTAAAATCGGCAACCAACATTTCTAGTGAATAAGCGGGACTTTGCTTCAACTTGGCAGCTTTGCGCAGAAGCGATTTTTGTGACCATTCCGAATCAAAACTCGGCAGCTTTGAGAGGCGCCGTTTCTTGAGCCCCTTATCCTGAACAATGATCCGCCCGACTTCACCCGCCTGCCCGTAATTACCGGTGTACAGCTGGGTATTGATAATGATGCCGGCACCGATGCCATCATGAATACTAACGGCGACGATGTTTTGCAGCTCCTGTTTACTAAAGTCCTGTTCGAAAATGGCAGCCAGATTGGCTTCGTTCTCCACAATGACTGGCACATCATATTTCGTTTCAAAATGTCCCACCAGGTCAAAGTCGTCAATGTCCACAAACGGCGACGTCACGACTTCGCCCTGATAGACCATGCCAAAGATGGCAATCGAGATGGCCTGCAGCCCAAAATCCGTTTCAAATTCCGGCAGCTGCGCGATCATATCCTCCATTTTAGTCACAATTTCAGCAATGGACTGACTATCAATCGACGTGGTGCTGTAATCCAGCGACCGGCCATCAAGCTTCGTGGCTAGCATTTCTAGCGTGGCGCCATTCAGGCTAAAGTTGATCACGTACCCGTACGCAGAGTTGTATTCGATCAATTCTGGTTTGCGACCACTGGTACTTGAGGACTTAGCTTCTCCCAAACTGTAGGCCAGCTTTCGGTCAATGAAGGACCCCACAATATCTGAAACGGAGACCTTGTTCAGGCCGAGTTTCTTTGAGATCTCATTTCGTGAAATCGGGCCGTAGTTCACAATGGCTTGAAGCACTGACCGTTCGTTGTAATCACGCATTACGTCTTTATTGATAATCATGTTTTTTATGCTCACTTTTCTTAGAGTTTATTCTCCGGCGTTTTCTTTCGCATGTTTTGCGGTAAGATCGCTCTGCATCTTTTTCTCGATGCTGTCCACATGATAGAACAAAAGTGAGATTCCTGAAAGTGCAAATCCAAGAAGGGGTACCCAAATGTAGTTTAATTCGATTCCGTGAAGGGCTGCGCCAGTTTGGGCGTGGTTAGCCACATAGCCGGTCCCAGTCATGATCCAACCAGTGATAACACCACCAAAGCCCATCCCTAACTTAGCAGAAAAGCTTGAGAATGAAGTGACGATACCTTCAGCACGGACACCGTTCTTCCATTCACCATAGTCAACGGCATCGGCCAGCATAACGGCAATCAAGCCTGAAACATAACCGGTACCCATGTACCCGACGATAGTTGCAACAACGATGATCGGCACATTGAGTGAACTAGCACCCCAGCTCAACAGCAGTTGGCCGACACAGGCGAGGATCATCCCACCTAACATGGTGTTCCGTTTCCCAATCTTACGAGAGGTCCATGGGGTCAAAACAACGGCGATCAGTGAAACGAATTGTAAGCTCAAAATGAATGACGATAAGGTGGCATCGTGCATGTTGTACTTAAAGAAGTAAACCGTTACTTGAGAACGGGTCTGCATCCCTAACCAGTAAATGAAGTTAATGAAGATGATGATGGCCCATGGCCAGTTGCGCTTCAACGCCTTCAAGGATTCCTTGATTGGAATTGATTGGCGAGAGCTCTTGTTTTGAACCCGTTCGTTTGTGTTCTTGAAAACGATTGCAAAAATAATCACAACGATGATGCCGACGATCAGTGCCCAGAGGAACCAACCGCGCTTGCTGGTGGTTGACCCACCGCCAAGTTTAGCAACCATAGTCAACGTGATCCCGGTAATAATGGCAGCACCGGCAGTCCCCATGAATTGACGGATCGTTGAAAGGGTGACCCGTTCTTGAGGGTTGCTTGTTAATGATGGCAAAATAGAAGTAATTGGAATGTTAACTGCCGAATACAGCACATCAACACCGATATAGGTAATGTAGGCCCAGATCAGTTTACCCGTTAAACTCATGCTTGGCGTGGTAAAGACTAGGACACAGAAAACAGCAAATGGAATCGAGAACCATAACCAGTACGGCCGACTCTTCCCCCACTTAGTATGGGTGTGGTCGATCATGATCCCCCAGAATGGGCCATCGACGGCATCGAAGAACCGGGCAACGAAGAACAAGGTCCCAACAGCGGCAGCACTGATCCCGAATGTATCTGTATAGAAGATCATCAGGTAGGTCCCAACCATCTGGAAGGACAGGTTGCAGGCAAAATCACTTAAACTATAGGAGAAACGTTCTTTCCACGGCACCTGTTGCTGTTGTTCAATCGGCGTTGGTGTCGAGTCATTCGAAACATTTTCACTCATATGAAACACCTCGTAATCAAAATAGTAGGACGGTTAATTAATTAAATTTTCTAACTCCGATTATATTGTAACCGTTTTCTCGTGTCAATAAGGAATTAGTTCAAATGAACAACCAACCGTAAAATCGATGTTAAAGGTCGTTATGTCAACGTTTAATGGACAAAATCAAGTATTACAGTATTCATGAAAGCGTTGACAATTTAAAACGGATTCGGTACACTGATCGTGACAATTAATTAATTCAATTTTCTATTAATCCAAAACAGAGGTGTTTTTAGATGAAGTTTACTGATGGTTATTGGCTCGACCGACCTCAATATGAGATTCAGTCCCCAAAAGAAGTCTTCGACTATCGCAAGTCGGACGACAAGTTAACCCTTTACGCCCCGTTTAAGTACATTAACGAACGCGGCGACAAATTAAATCTCGGGATGTCAACGATTGAACTGACCTCCCCGATTGAAGGCGTGATCGGTGTTAAGCTGATTCACTTTGATCAAAACGATAAGGGACCTTCTTACCAATCGGAAAATGAACATCCAAATATTGATATCACAACTGGCGATAAAGAGATCACCTTTAGGTCCGGTGATTTAACCGCTAAGGTGCCTTATAAATCTCACTTTGAGCTCGACTTCTTACATAAGGGTAAGGAGATCACCAAATCGATGGAAAAGGCCCAGGGCGTTATCTTAGACAAGTCGACTGGCAAACACTACATGCGCGAACAACTGTCCATGGGTGTTGACGAATTGATCTATGGCCTTGGCGAACGGTTTACCTCATTAGTGAAGAACGGCCAAACCGTTGATATCATCAACAAAGATGGTGGGACTGGTAGCGAACAGGCTTACAAGAACATTCCGTTCTATCTCAGTTCAGAAGGCTACGGGGTTTTCGTCAACCAACCAGAAACGGTTTCCTTTGAAATTGCCTCCGAAAATGTTGACCGGACCCAGTTCAGTGTGGAAGGTGAATCGCTACAATACTTCATCGTTGATGGCCCAACACCTAAGGATGTCCTCAACAAGTACACCCGTCTGACCGGCCAAGTTGCACTACCACCGGCATGGTCATTTGGCCTTTGGTTATCGACCTCATTTACGACCGACTACAGTGCCGAAACGGTGCTGAAATTCATCGACGGCATGCACGACCGCAAGATTCCGCTCGATGTCTTTCACTTTGACTGTTTCTGGCAAAAGGGCTTTGAATGGTGCACCCTCCTCTGGGACAAGGAACAATTCCCTGATCCAAAAGGGCTGATCAAGAAGATTCACGACCGCGGTATCAAAGTCTGTGTCTGGATCAACCCTTACATCGCCCAAAAATCACCGCTATTTAAGGAAGCTCAGGATAACGGCTACTTTATCAAGCGCAAGGACGGCAATGTCTGGCAATGGGATCTCTGGCAAGCTGGCAACGGCTTCGTCGACTTCACCAACCCTGACGCCGTTAAATGGTATCAATCTAAGCTGAAAGCCTTGCTTGATATGGGTGTTGACTGCTTTAAGACTGACTTTGGTGAACGGATTCCGGTCGATGACGCAGTGTTCTTCGACGGTTCTGATCCAAAGCGCTAACACAACTACTACACCCTGCAATACAACGAGACCGTCTTTGACCTCATCAAACGAGAAAAAGGCGACGACCAGGCAACCGTCTTTGCACGGTCCGCAACAGTCGGCTCACAAAAGTACCCTGTTCACTGGGGCGGCGACTGTCTGTCACGCTACAAGTCAATGGCTGACTCCCTTCGTGGTGGCCTGTCATTCTTGATGTCCGGCTTCGGCTTCTGGGCTCATGATATTAGTGGGTTTGAGGAACAAGCAACCCCTGATCTGTACAAACGGTGGACCCAATTTGGCCTGCTGAGTTCCCACTCCCGTTACCATGGTAGCGGTCAGTACAAGGTGCCGTGGGTCTTTGATGACGAAGCGGTTGCCAACACCAAGAAGTTCGTTGACCTCAAGTTATCCTTGATGCCATACCTCTTCAACGAAGCTGTGAACACCCATGAAACTGGGACCCATTAATGCGCCCTGTCTTCATGGAGTACACGAAAGACCGCAACACCTACTTTCTCGAACGCGAGTACATGTTTGGCCCTAGCCTGTTAGTTGCGCCAATCTTCAACGCTGAAGGAACTGTGAAGTACTACCTGCCAGAAGGCAAGTGGACCAACATCCTTAACGAACAGACCTACGACATCAAGAACGGTGCCTGGTTAGACGAAACGTACGATAACCTGACCTTACCAGTTCTCGCTCGCGAAAATAGTATCATTTTACGCAATCCCAACGCGGAACACGCTGAATATGATTACACCGATTCACCTGACATCCACCTGTACGAATTCGCAGATGGTGCCAGCGAAACCACCCGTGTCGTTGACGAAAAAGGCAAGCCTGCCGGTCACGTCACTGCAGAACGCAGCGGCAACACCATCACCTTGTCCGCCGACGGTTTAAAGGGCAGCTCCAAGGTCTACGTCCACGCAGACGGCAAGGTATCCGAATTCACGCTCGACGGTGGCTCAACCACCCTGTCTCTATAAGTTGCTTGTCTAGCTTTCAACACTTAACAATCAACTAACCAACTAAACCCCAGCTGATAATGCAAAGCCCCTTTGCGTTGTTGGCTGGGGTTTTTAGTTGTTATCGTTCGCTGCGTTGCGCCGGTCGGCTCTGCAGGCTGTACCGGGGTCCTTCAAATTTCAGGTGATAGTCCGTTGCATTCCGCAATTCGGCAGGCCGTCGTAGTGGCTCGCGACTGAGCTAACTCGATTTCTGCTGCGCAGCTCTCGAGTGGATCTCAGTCGACTCGCACATCAGTAACCGACCAAAGAACGGTCGCTAACTGATGTCGACACCACGACAGCCTGCCAAATTGCTGCATTCCACTTACTGAGAGCCGCCATTTTATCACTAGTCAAGCATCGCAATGGTGTTAAACCAAGTTCGTAGAGAATCCGCCCTCGACTGCTATTCAGTCTATTAACAGCAATGCTCCTTACTAAACTAGCAGGATTCATAACGCAACTACTAATGCTTACTTTAAATTTTGAGACTTTCATGACTCATCACGTTGCGACATACCAGCACTACTACTTAATTTGCACAATATTGGCCCCGCATTAGGCAGTCAAAGATTGACACTCAATACTTTGTCTACTGGTTGCCTCTGAATGAAGAGCATTGCAGTCAAGTGCGGATAATCATCGAACTAGCTTTAATGCAATTTCAATACTTATCAAAGGTTTGCAGTTAGCGCAAAGTGAGCGAAATGCAGTAATTTGGCACGGAACTGTGGTGTCGATGGCACTTAGCGGAGTGGTTCTCTCCGCTTAGAGCCATGCGAGACGATGAAGATCCATTCGAGTGGCGCAAGGCGACAATCGAATTAGCTTCATCGCGAGCCACCCACGGTGGAGTGCCAAATTACGGAATGTAGCGCCATCCAACCACAATCCGCTATAATCCAGCATTTACCGGTAATTACATCGGAAATATTCCAAACAAGCATAAAAATAAATTGAAAATCTTTTCAATGTGCCACTAATCACATAAGAACAGTCAAAAACACTATTCAATATGGAATATATGTGATTTCTATGAGAATAATGGTTGTTCACTCTCATAATGTATGGTAGATTGATTGCATACAAAAAACGAACGGAGGTTACAACAATGAAAAACCAATTTGTCTCACAATCACAAGTTAAAACTGCTGCTGTTGTAACCTTTGCGTTAGCCTTATTACTATAACCCAGGACTAGACATCTTAACTTGTCGAGTCCTGTTTGCGTTATCGAATGGGGCTTTGACGAAACACCCTATTCGATTGAATGGGGTGTTATTTGTTACTTGGATTTTAAATTATAAGGAGGTCATTTCTATGACAAAACAAATTCAATTTTTCGATACGACGCTGCGTGACGGCGAACAAACCATTGGTGTGAACTTCAATGTTGAACAAAAGATCGCGATCGCAAAACAGCTTGAAAACTGGGGTGTTGACGTGATTGAAGCTGGATTCCCCGTTGCTTCTAAGGAGGATTTTGACGCCGTCCAAGCCGTCGCACGCGCCGTGAAGAAGGTCCGCGTTACCGGACTAGCGCGGGCCCGTAAAGGCGACATCGATGCTTGTGTCAAGGCAACCGCAGACGCCGCCCATAAACAAATTCACGTCTTCATCGCCACCAGCCGATTCATCGGGACTCCAAATTACATATGACGAAGGCGCAAGTGATCGATTCCATTACCGAACACGTTACATATGCACACAAATTCTTTGACATCGTTGAGCTCTCTCCAGAAGATGCTACCCGGACTGAGCCAGACTTCCTGGTTGACTCCATCCAGGCCGCCATTGATGCGGGTGCAACCGTCATCAACATTCCTGACACCGTCGCTATACCAACCCAGTAGAGTTTGCCGCCCTCTTCAAGAACCTGCGTGAAAACATTCCAGCCTTTGACGACATCACCTTCTCCGTTCACTGTCACGATGACCTCGGAATGGCTGTTGCCAACAGCCTGGCCTCAATTGAAAACGGTGCGACCCGAATCGAAGGGACGATCAACGGCATCGGCGAACGTGCCGGCAACGCCGCCCTTGAAGAAGTCGCTGTCGCCATGTACGTTCGTAAAGACTACTACGACGCTGAGAACAACATCAATATGAAAGAAACCAAGAAAACCAGTGACATGATCAGCGACTATGCGAAGATGCCCGTTCCGCATAACAAAGCGGTCGTCGGTGCTAACGCCTTCGCTCATGAATCAGGGATCCACCAAGATGGCATGTTGAAGAACCCGCAAACTTACGAGATTCTCACGCCTGAATCCGTTGGGGCTGCCAAAACCTCACTGCCACTTGGCAAATTGTCAGGCTCCCACGCTGTGATGGACAAGCTCAACGAAATGGGCTTCAGCGTCGACCGCGAGGCCATGAAGGCCATCTTCCCCGTCTTCAAGGATTGTGCCGATCACACGGATATCGTTTCCGAAGAGGATTTGACCCGAATTATGTCGCAAATCCATGCGACAAACGAGGTGAGCGCCTAATGACTGCACAAATTGCCGTTCTTAACGGGGACTACATTGGCCCTGAAATCATGGCTGCCGGGTTAAAGGTGCTGGCCGCTGTTACTGAAAACGAGAATTTTGATTACGACCTCCACCCCGTGCCATTTGGCGGTGAAGGCATCGATAAGCTAGGTGACCCATTACCCGCTTCCACGTTAGCCACCTGCAAACAAGCCGACGCCGTGCTGCTCTCCGCAATCGGCGGCCCCAAGTGGGACAAAGCTGAGCGTCGCCCTGAAACGGGGTTGTTGGAGATTCGCAAAGCGCTCAATCTCTTTGCCAACATCCGTCCAACCGTGATCAGTCCGGCAATGCGTCAGTACTCGCCTATTAGAAATGAATCCCCAGTTGATTTCGTCATCGTCCGTGAACTGACCAGCGGTATCTATTTTGGTACACCGCGAGAAACACACGAAACCTACGCGCTGGACACCATGCGTTACACAGAAAACGAAATTGAACGCATCGTTAAGGTTGGCTTCGAAATGGCCATGAAACGCCGCAAGCACGTCACCCTCGTGGATAAAGCCAACGTGTTGGACACCAGCAAATTCTGGCGTAAAATCACCGCCCGCATTGCTGCCGACTATCCCGAAGTGACCTACGACACCAGTTATGTCGACGCCGCTTCAATGAAGATCATCGCAAACCCTGGTCAGTTTGATGTGATTTTGACGGAAAACCTCTTCGGCGACATTCTCAGTGACGAAGCCGCCCAAATTACCGGGTCGCTTGGCACCATCCCTTCTATGAGTAAGGGCACCGATGGCCCAGCGCTTTACGAACCCATCCACGGTTCAGCACCAGACATTGCGGGCCAGGGCATCGCCGACCCGCTGTCCATGATCAAGTCGGTCGCCATGATGCTGGCCAACTCGTTTGACCGCCAGGACCTGTCTGACACGATCATGACCGCCGTTGACCAGGCCATTGACGACCAGATCGTCACCCCCGACCTTGGCGGCACCGCAACCACCGATGAAGTTACCGATACGATTATTAAAACGATTAAGAAAGTAGGTCAGCATAACTATGAGCCAAACCATGTTTGATAAAATCTGGAACCGTCACGTCATTACCGGTGACGTCGGCGATCCGCAATTGATCTACGTTGATCTGCATCTATTACACGAAGTCACGTCACCACAGGCTTTTGAAGGCCTCCGTGAAAACAACCGCAAAGTTCGCCGGACCGACAAGAGTTTTGCGACGATGGACCATAACGTGCCCACCCAGGATATTTTTAACGTCAAGGATGCTATTTCAAAGAAACAGATCGACACCCTTGGCAAGAACGCAAAGGAATTTGGCGTGCGGTTAGCCGGCATGGGTCATGAAGACCAAGGCATCATCCACGTCATCGGCCCACAATTAGCCTGACTCAGCCAGGGATGGTCATTGTCTGCGGCGACTCGCACACTTCCACCATGGTGCCTTTGGCTCAATTGCGTTTGGCATTGGGACCAGCGAAGTTGAACACGTGCTCGCCACACAAACCATTTGGCAAACGAAACCGAAGACCATGGGCATCCATGTCCACGGTAAACTCCCCCACGGCGTGTTCGCCAAGGACATCATCATGGGCATCATCGCCCGCGAAGGGGTTGCTTTCGGGACCGGCTACGCAGCCGAGTTCTATGGCGACACGATTGAAGCCATGAGCATGGAAGAACGGATGACGCTGTGCAACATGGCCGTTGAAGGTGGCGCTAAAATGGGGTCGATTCAACCCGACCAAACCACTTTTGACTACGTTGCCGGCCGCAAGTACGCGCCTAAAAATATGGATAAGGCCATCGCCTACTGGAAACAGTTCTACACCGATGACGAATCCGCCTTCGACCGCATCGTTGACTTTGACGTCAGTGATCTGGCACCCTTTGTCTCATGGGGCACCAATCCCGGGATGGCCGTGCCGGTTGACAAACCATTTCCAGAAATTCAAAACGATGATGATCAAAAAGCGTACGACTATGTGGCTTGAAGCCAGGTCAAACCGCACCCGAAATTCCCATTGAATTCGCCTTTTTTGGCTCATGTACCAACGGGCGGCTCTCTGACCTGAAGATTGCAGCAGATGTCCTTAAAGGCCATCACATTGCGCCACAGGTCACCGCCCTTGTCGTTCCCGGGTCACGGACCATCAAAGAACGTGCTGAAGCACTCGGACTGGATAAAATTTTCAAGGATGCCGGCTGTGATTGGCGTGAACCTGGCTGCTCCGCTTGTTTGGGTATGAATCCCGACCAAGTGCCAGCTGGCGTCCACTGTGCGTCAACCTCAAACCGAAACTTTGAGGGGCGGCAGGGTGCAGGGTCTCGAACCCACCTCGCTAGCCCGGCAATGGTTGCTTACGCTGCCATCAACGGCCACTTTATCGATATCAGAAAGGAAGGTGTCACCGCATGAAACCCATCACAACCATTACAAGTACCTCGGTCCCATTAATGAAGGAAAACATCGATACCGACCAACTGATTCCCAAGCAATTTCTGAAAAACATCCTGAAGGTCGGCTATGGCAAAAACTTGTTTTACGACTGGCGCTACACGTCACCCAACAAGCCCAATCCTGATTTCATCTTAAACAAACCGGAGCGCCAAGGCGCCAACATTCTCATCACCGGCGACAACTTCGGCTGTGGCTCATCGCGTGAACACGCCGTTTGGGCACTGAAGGATTACGGTTTCCAAGTCGTCATCGCTGGTGGTTACAGCGATATCTTCTACATGAACAGCACGAAAAACCGGTTGCTGGCGATTATTTTACCGGTAGACCAGCGTGAATTCTTAGCGGCAGCTCCTGCTGACGCCGAAATTACTGTCGATCTTCCCAACCAGGAAGTTCGCTATGCCGGCAAGACGTTCAAATTTGACATTGATCCGCTTTGGAAACACAAATTCGTCAACGGACTGGATGACATCGCCATTACCATGCAGTATGAAGACAAGATTGACGCTTATGAAGCGGCTATTCCGGACTTTAACTAGATTTTGGGATTAGAGATGAACAGTCCGTTGCATTCCGCAATTTGGCACGGTATCGAAGTGGCTCGCGATGAAGCTAATTCGATTTCTGCTGCGCAGCTCTCGAATGGATCTTCATCGTCTCGCATGTCACTAAATGGCCAAAGGACGGCCATCAAGTGACATCGACACCACGATACCGTGCCAAATTGCTCCATTCCACTGATATTGAGCTTAGTTTTTCAATCCATAAAGTATCACATTGGCGTTAAATCGAGTTCTAGGAGAATTCGCCCTCGACTGCTGATAGTCCTTTGTTAGCAATGCTTCTCACAATTTGTTAGTCACTGGTAACGCTTGTTTAACAGATTTCATGAAGCCATTTTCGAAGACTCACCATCTACGAAGACTATGACAAGTATCGTAGCACAGTGGAGCCGGTCGGCATTGCAGGCTGTGGTGTCGGTGTTCGTTAGCGACCGTTCTTGGGTCGGTTACGAACACGGGAGACGTAGGAGATCCTTGAATTTATGACCAGACATTCACTAGCTCCCCAGAGCGACCCACCTCAGCCTGCAGAGCCGAACGGCGGAACGAAGCGGCATCATAACACCATTTAACTACCTAATAAAAACACCACTTGGATTCTAAGAGTGGTGTTTTTGTCACTATTTATATAGAAGAAAACCGAAAAAATACGATTGCGAAATCAAAAAAATCTGAATTCAGTCAAAAAATTCAAGAAATAACGCAATTTTCCACCAAAAACGTCCAATATTTTTCGTTACAGTTTATGACTAAAACACACAAATTTGACCAATTCGCCTATTATTTCGGTGAATTTGAACACGGCTCACGCCCATTCTCATCACCCGTGTGCCGGTTTTGTACAAAGATTTCTAATGTTACAAATATTACGGTTTATTACAAAATGTCGACGAACTGCATGATTGACGCAAATCCTTAAAATACCCGTTACGAAACACTAACAATGAGTCGTTAAACTCGTACCTGTTGACTCGTGTTAGTCAGCTATTGAACGTAAACGGAAGATCCAGATTTCTACTATTAGGAGTGTATATCTTGAAAAATATTGTAAACAAAATTCTCGCTACCACCGCAGTTACCTTTGGTTTAGTCGCTGCAGGTGCCGTTACCTCAAACGCATCAACTACCTCTGCATACGCAAGTCAAGCCCCTTCATACAGCCAATCATATTCTGGCTACGGCTACTCATCAAGTACCCCATCGTATTCATCATACTCGACACCAACTTACAGCTCATACAACAACTACAGCTCAACTGGTTCAACGACTAGTTCAGCATCAACGAGCACAACGACTTCTTCAGCAGCCTTAAGCTCAAGCGAACAATCATACGTCTTGAGCCAAATGGCTTCACGGACTGGCGTTTCAGCATCAACTTGGAACACCATCATCACCCGTGAATCAAACTGGGAACCAACTGTTGTGAACGCATCTAGTGGTGCTTATGGGTTATTCCA
This sequence comes from Secundilactobacillus paracollinoides DSM 15502 = JCM 11969, assembly GCF_001311135.1. Classification (GTDB taxonomy): domain Bacteria; phylum Bacillota; class Bacilli; order Lactobacillales; family Lactobacillaceae; genus Secundilactobacillus; species Secundilactobacillus paracollinoides. The sequence continues at coordinate 30,432 of NZ_BBAG01000013.1, read as the reverse complement.
AAACATGCACATCAGCAGTGGTGACGTCGATGCTCAAATCGATGCCGCTGTCAGCTTATACAACACACAAGGGTTAGCTGCTTGGGGCGAATAAGACTCAGCTGCTAATCAATGACTAACACACATTTAAAGCCATCCGACCGCGTAGTCAGATGGCTTTTTTGTATGCTGTTTTAGATTAGTGTTGATTATCGTCTTTACTCGTGGGGTTAGTAGTAAGGCCAATAAGGATAAAGAAGAGGACAAGTAACACCCATACAATCAGCAGGGCACCCACCGAAAAGAGTGTTGCTGCGCCGACATTAGGTGACTGCAAGACGTTATGAATCAGACCAAATAGGCCATCCATGGGGTGGTGAAAAAGAAAGCCAATTGGTTCGAAAACAATGTCCAGAATCAGTCCGATTATCATCCACATCGTTGCATTTTTGGTCGCCTGCTTAATCATGAAAAGGTCCTCTCTAGTCGTCCGTTTTATCTTAGCCTACCAAATAGTGCCTTTTAAAACAATTAGTTTTTTAGTCGAATTTACGGCTTATAAACGTCATCTTTTCCCATATATAGTTTTAGCCATTCAAAGAACCAGAAAACGAGCACTAGAACCACCCAAAGGACGACCAATATTCCGACTACCACCAATAACGTTAGCCAGATATTCGGTGCTTGTAACACCGTTTGTGCCAGTCCAAAAATACCGGTAAACTCGTGTCCAAAGATATAATCTAACGGCTCAAAAATAATATCTATCACGATGCCGACCATGATCCACTGATAGGAATCAATCAGGGCCTTTTTAAATAATCCGTTTGTCATCAAAATCCCCTCTTGTTTACTAGGTTACCTCCACCCTAGCAAATCCATCACAGGGAGACAATGATAAAACGCTATTATGCAATTATTCGATACACGTTATTCTTTCTGTATGGTGCTACGCCAATTTTCTGGTTTCGTGACACTCGTCGCCTCATAACCAACAAAAAAGACCAGCCGCAGCTGATCTCTTCAGTGTTCCTATTTATCATTTTCACGCCGGTAGTCCAGTAACTGGTGACTGAGGTCCTTGGTCTGGTTATAAACTTGACCATAGATTTTGTGCAGTTGATCGTACTTCTTGGCGTTCTCTGGGTTTGGCAGGTATTCCTTACCAAAGTGGACGAACTTCTCAGCACATTCCTGGAAGTCCTTGAACCAGCCCAGACCGACCGCAGCAATCATTGCAGCGCCCATGCCAGGCCCCTGCTCGTTGGTCAGGCTAACAACCTTCTTGTTGAAGATGTCGGCTTGAATTTGAAGCCACAGGGCACTCTTGGCACCGCCACCGATGGCAACGACTGTGTCAAAGTCCTTGTCGTGTTCGTCATAAATATCCATGATGTCTTTGAAGGAGAAGATGATCCCTTCGAGCACAGCCCGGACTAAATCCCGTTTTTGGTGTGTCCCATCAACACCGATGAAGCTCCCACGAATGTCAGCATCCGCATAAGGTGCCCGTTCGCCGACGATATACGGGGTGTAGATCAATCCGTTAGCGCCAACGTAGAATCGCCCGCGCTGGCAACCATGTCGTTGAATGAAACATCCTGCGCAAATGTGCGTTTAAACCAATTCAATGAATAACCGGCAGCCAGCGTAACCCCCATTGAATAGAAGGAATCTGGAATGGCGTGGTATTCAAATTGAAGCACACCATGGTAATCAACGTTAGGATTTTCCTCGTACTTCAGCACAACACCAGAGGTCCCGATACTTGAAAGAACCATGTTAGGTGACAAGATCCCGGCACCAACGGCACCAGCAGCGTTGTCGGCCGCGCCGCCAAAGACTTCGGTGTGGGTGTCCAAGCCGGAGAACAGGGCGTAGCTTTCTGAAATCGTACCAGCAGAGTCAATCGACCGCATTAATGGTGGGCACATTGAGACGGGAATATCAAAGGCTTCACAGATGGCCTTGCTCCAGTCCCCCTTCTTCACGTCGATGAGGACGGTCCCAGTGGCATCCGAGTAATCCATCGCAATTTGGCCAGTCATGCGGTAACGCACATAATCCTTAGGCAAGACAAAGGTCTTAGCCTTAGCCCAGATGTTAGGTTCGTTTTCCTTGACCCACAAGAGTTTTGGTAACGTAAAGCCTTCCAGTGGCCGGTTCTTAGTGGTTTCTACAAACTTGTCGCCAAGTTTTTCTTCGATCTCAGCGCGTTGCTTCGATGTCCGGGTATCATTCCATAAAATAGCTGGGCGTAATACTTGGTTGTTTTCATCAAGCAAAACGAGCCCGTGCATTTGACCCGAAAAACTGATCCCAGAAATTTCTTCTGGCTTGATGTGGTCTTCCAAAATCAACTGGACAATGGCAACCGTTGTCCCTGAGACCCATTCTTCAGGGTTTTGTTCACTGTAGCCTGGGTGCGGCTGTGACAGTGGGTAATCATAACTTTGTTGGGCGACGATCTCGCCGTCCCGGTTCATAGCGGACACCTTAACGGCACTGGTACCAAGGTCCACGCCTAAAACGTATTCGTTCATGGTTTTATGCTCCTCTTTAAATTTCATTTTCTGGTTAGTGGGCGAAGTTCGCTGCGTTGCGCCGGTTGGCCCTGCACGTTGAAGTGGGTCGCTCCGGAGCTATTGAATTTCTTGTCAGAAATTCAAGGATCTCCTACTTCTCCCGTGTTCCTAGGCGAGGAGAAAACCCTCGCCAAGGAACACCGACACCACAACGTGCAATGCCAACCGGCTCCACTCCGCTGATACTTGTTGTAAATCAGGATAGTCTGTCCTCCCATCGCCTCTCATAACTTCGCATACACTGCAGGTCTATGTCGATTAACCATGAACAGCCAGCATCATTAGGTTAACTGACAGCAAGCAAGCAGCAGTCGAGTGCGGATAATCCGCGAACTGGCTTTGACTGCATATGTGATTTTTAACAAACGTCAACAGTATGCTCATGGTGAGTGGAATGGAACGATTTGGCACGGAGCAGTGGTGTCGATGTCACTTGATGGCTGTACTTTGGCCATCTAGTGACATGCGAGACGATGGAGATCCATTCGAGAGCTGCGCAGCAGAAATCGAATTAGCTTCATCGCGAGCCACCACAGCGGAGTGCCAAATCGTGGAATGCAACGGCCCTTAACCACTAGATCGTTTAACAGGAAAAGCAGCGAGCAGACGCAAGTCCACTCGCTGCTTATTTTTTAACCATTTAAATTGTTATTTGCCTAAAGTGTTAACAATGTAGTGGTTGATAGTGTCTTTGATTTGTTCCAAGTGATCTGATGACGTTGCGGCACGCAGTTCAGCTTGTGTCTTATCAAGCTGTATGCTTCAAGTTCTTTGAAGCCAGCCTTGCCGCTTTCGATATCAGCACCGATACCTGACTTGTATGAGCTGTAACGGTCAGCGACGATGTTCTTCAAAACGCCGTCTTCTTCCATCTTAGCAGCAACACGTAAGCCGGCAGCGAAGCTATCCATACCAACAATGTGGCCGTAGAACAGATCGTTAGGTTCGAATGATGAACGACGAGGCTTTGAATCGAAGTTCAAACCACCGCGAGGGCCGATACCGCCGTTTTCAAGCACTTCGTACATTGCGGCAGTGGTCTCGTACAAGTTTGAAGGATATTCATCAATGTCCCAGCCGATCAGCTTGTCACCTTGGTTGGCATCCAATGAACCAAGTAAGCCTGCTTCACGCGCAACACGGATTTCGTGTTGGTAAGTATGGCCAGCCAAGTTAGCATGGTTACCTTCCAAGTTCAACTTGAAGTCTTTGTCCAAATCGTATTCCTTCATGAATGCGATAGTGGTTGCGGCATCAAAGTCGTATTGGTGAGTCGTTGGTTCCTTTGGCTTTGGTTCGAGCAACATTTGTGCGTCGAAGCCGATTTCGTTGGCGTAGTCCTTAGCCATGTGGAATAACTTAGCAGCATGTTCTTGTTCCAACTTCATGTCGGTGTTCCAGAGTGATTCGTAACCTTCACGGCCGCCCCAGAAGACATAGTTTTCAGAACCGACACGCTTACCAACTTCCAAACTGTGCTTCAATTGAGCAGCAGAGTAAGCAAAGATGTCAGCGTATGGTGAAGTACCAGCACCAGCAACGAAACGAGGGTTAGTGAACATGTTTGACGTGTTCCAAAGAACCTTCATGCCAGTCGTCTTTTGGTAATCAACGATCCGGTCAACAACTTTGTCCAAGTTAGCGTTGGTTTCACGTAAGGTGTCACCTTCGGGAGCTAAGTCACGGTCATGGAAGCAAAGGAAGTCGTTCCCTAATTTGTCGTAAAATTCAAAGGCGTAATCAACCTTAGCTAAGGCGTTGTCCATTGGATCAGTGTACTTGTCGTAAGGACGAATAGCAGTCCCATCACCGAATGGGTCAACCAGACGTTGGTCAAATGTGTGCCAGTATGCTACAGAGAACCGTAACCAGTCACGCATTTTCTTACCAGCAACCACTTCGTCTGGGTTGTAGTAATGAAATTCTGCACCAGAAGTTAAGCTTGAGTTACCTACATAGTTAATCTTATCCATGTCCCATAATTGTTCAGCCATGAAGAAGCCTCCTAAAATTTTTTAAAATCTATTTTCAATTAGTTTGTTCATACAACCAACTAACAAACACAGTATAGCGCTTACAACCGAAAATGCAACCCCTTTTAAACGAAATAATTGTGTGCTAAACGGCTAAATGGCGGTATGTTGGGGTTTGTCGAGCTAAAAATAAATTCAAATTAGTTGTTTTAAACAACCAAGACCCGCGGATGGCTGCCTGCTCCCCGCTACTATCCCTTGCGAAGTCTAAAAAAGACACCCTGCGGCAACGGTGTGCTGAGGGTGTCGAAAATACTGTTTAAAATTCTTGCTGGGCCGCAAAGTTTAGTTCAAAATCTTCCAGGTTCAGCACACGACGCGTAATCAGCGCACAGCCGCCAAGTAAGGTGGCATAGTGCGAATTACGGGTCACCGTCATTGGAATCACGGTGTTTGAAGGAACGATCTTACTATACGCATTCCGAATCTCGGGCAGTAACTCTGGCAGGGATTCGATCAGTGGCGAGTTCAAAAAGATCTCATCTGGATCATAGTCGTTGCTGACGTTCACGATAATTCGTGCCGTATTTTCAACAAACGACCCGATGACGCGTTTGGCGATGGCGTCATTTTCGTTGTACAATTTGACAACTTCGTACCGGTCCAGCGGTGCGCCTTCACGCGCCTCACTGATCTGATTGATAATGGCATCTTCAGAACAGTAATCTTCGACCTTGCGTGGTGCTTCGTTGATGTTGTTGCCAACCGCAGTGACCGGCCGATTTCGCCTGCTTCACCATGGGCGCCGCGGTAAAGTTTTTTATTAATAATCAGTCCAGCACCGATCCCACGGTGAATGCTGATGGTCACGGCATTACTGAGCCGCTGATTTTCATCGTTGAAGTCGCGTTCAAAAACGGCTGCAAGGTTCGCTTCGTTTTCGAGCAGCACTGGTACATCGTACTTATCACCGAAATACTGGACCAGGTCGATACCCTCCATGTCCAAGAACGGCGAGTACGTGATGGCATTGTCATCAATGGTCCCGTGGATGGCAAAACTAATGCCAAGCAAATTGTGTTTTGTCTGATCCTCGTTTTCAGCCTTCTCAATCTGCGTTTCGATCAACGGCAGAATGTCCTTGATTCCAATGTCCTTCGCATCCACCTGTGTGTAAGACATGATGTCCCCTGACAAATTATTCTTCATCACGTGAATGTGGCGGTAGCCGAAATCAAAGTTCATGGTATAGCCATATCTGCGGTTAATTGCGAGAAGTACTGGCTTCCGGCCGCCCGCTGTTGACGCGGCCCCCTCACCGAGTTCCTCCACGTAGCCTTCTTCTTTCAAAGCGTTGTAGAGGGAGGAAACGGTTGATTTATTTAATGCGAGATTACGTGAAATTTCGATTCGTGAAATTGGCTGGTGGTTAAACACCTGAGCCAACACGGATTGAATGTTTTGCTGATGCAGTTGCATCCGATTTCGAATCGTGCCTGCCATTCTGAAGTCCCCCTCTGTTTCGATTAACAATAATCTCATTGTACATTACTCATTTACGAATAGACAACGTGAAAATCACAACCGCCATTTTCATAAGTACGCCTGCACCTGCTCCGTTCTGCTTTATATCCGTTATTTGTGACTCGTCATTTTATTTTTAAATCGTGGTTAAGTCATGCTGTATTGTTCGCTGCGTTCCGCCAGTTGGCCCTGCACGTTGAAGTGGGTCGCTCCGGAGCTATTGAATTTCTTTACATAAATTCAAGGATCTCCTACGTCTCCCGTGTTACTAGGCGAGGAAAGAACCCTCGCCAAGGAACACCGACACTACAACGTGCAATGCCAACTGGCTCCACTCCGCTGATATTGGATTTGAATGACAATTAGTTGTTGCGTCTACATTACACAACTTAACGTTGACTTCCAATTAATGAAATTGAGCAACATCACTTATCAATTGGTTAGCTGATAAATGTCAATCAGTAGTCAAGTGCGGATAATCTTCGAACTGGCTTTAACTATATTGTTTATACTGATCAATCGGCCGTAGTTGGCTCTCTATCAGTGGAATGGAGCGATTTAGCAAGGAATCGTGGTGTCGATGTCACTTGATGGCCGTCCTTTGGCCATTTAGTGACATGCGAGACGAATAAGATCCAGTTGTATGGCGCACAGCGACAGACAACTTAGCTTAGTCGCGAGCCACTACGGTTCCGTGCTAAATCGCGCAATGCAACGTACTAAGAACCCCAAATACGTACACAACATTGAATCGAGAAGACACTTCAGAAATAGCCCCTATCAATAGGTTAATTGACAGTTGTCAATCACCAGTCGAGTGCGGATAATCTTCGAACTGGCTTTAACTCAAATTCGATACTTATCAATCGTCAGCAGTTGGCGCTATGTAAGTGGAACGCAGCAATTTGGCACGAAGCTGTGGTGTCGACATCAGTTAGCGACCGTTCCTTGGTCGGTTACTGATGTGCGAGACGACTGAGATCCACTCGAGAGCCACGCAGTGGAAATCGAGTTAGCTCAGTCGCGAGCCACTACACGGAGTGCCAAATTGCGGAGTGCAACGCACTAAGAACCCCAAACACGCACAGGTTAAACCCACATTCCATGGTACAATAATGCTAACAAACCGTCCTCAGAAAGGGAGTTTCCTGATGAAAATAGCTGAATTTGGTGTTGAATCTTGGTTGAACGAATGGGAAAAGTCGGCGACGTATGATATTTCGCAAAGTACGATTGCTTCGATGACAATTGATGAGTTGCTTGCCGCGACTGGTGACGACCGTGAACAGTTCTTTGACCAGTTAGGCCAAGCCAAAATGAACTACGGCTGGATCGAAGGCTCACCGGAATTTAAACAACTCGTCGCGGGTCTCTACGACAACGTTCACGACTCCCAGGTCCTGCAGACAAACGGTGCGACCGGTGCTAACCACCTCGCCCTGTATTCCCTCATTGAACCGGGCGACCACGTCATCAGCGAGTACCCGTCCTACCAGCAACTCTACGATATTCCGCGGTCACTAGGTGCTGAAGTCGACCTCTGGCACATTCATGAAGACGCCGATTGGTATCCCGATATCAACGAGCTTAAGCAGCTCATCCGGCCGAACACGAAAATGATCTGCCTCAACAATGCCAACAACCCAACTGGGACATTGCTGGATAAGGCGTTTCTCCAGCAGGTCGTTGACGTCGCTAAATCCGTTGGTGCCTACGTGCTCGTCGACGAGGTCTACCTGCCACTCGATGACCCTTCCGCGTTTACGTCGATTGTCGACCTCTATGATAAGGGAATCGCCACAAATTCGTTGTCCAAGAGCTACTCCTTTCCTGGTGTTCGAATCGGCTGGACGGTTGCCAATGACGCGGTCAGCGACATTTTCCGCAAGTATCGCGACTACACCATGATCTGTGGCGGCGTGTTCAACGATATGCTGGCCGTGTACATTCTGCAGCATCGTGACCAGGTGCTGGCACGTAACCGAAAACTCGTGATGACTAACCTTGCCATTTTGAAGGAGTGGGTCGCAAATGAGCCACGGGTCAGTCTTGTATTTCCGAAAGCTGTGTCAACGTCTTGCGTCAAATTCGACATCCCAGAGGGTACTGAATCCTTCTGTTTGCGGCTTTTGAAGGAGACAGGTGTGCTATTAGTCCCTGGCGATCGTTTCGACTTACCAGGCCATGCCCGGTTGGGGTATTGTACTGATGAAACAACGTTACGCACGGGGTTAAGTAAGCTTTCGGCATTCCTACGACAGTTCGATTAAACCATTGGAGGTACCCAAATGGCAGCAAACGAAGCGTTACTCATTATTGACTATACAAATGATTTTGTGGCCGACGCCGGGGCACTGACCTGCGGCAAAGCAGGCCAGGTGCTCGACCCGAACATCGTCGCCCTCGCCGACCGTTTTGAAAATGACGATTCTTGGGTGATCTTACCCACGGACGTCCACACGCCAAATGATCCGTACCACCCGGAAACGAAATTGTTTCCACCGCACAATGTGCGCGGCACGTGGGGCCGGGAGTTCTACGGCGATGTTGCGCAGTGGTATAATGATCACCAAAATGATGAAAAAGTTTATATGTATGATAAGACACGGTACAGCGCATTTGCAGGTACCGACCTGGACATGCGCATGCGCGAACGCCACGTCGATACCCTGCATCTCACGGGTGTCTGCACCGATATTTGTGTGCTGCACACCGCGGTCGATGCCTATAACCTCGGCTACAACATTGTGGTGCATCAAAACGCCGTGGCCGCTCTGACGCCAGCAGGTCAGGAATGGGCACTTGATCATTTTAAGGGTGTACTTGGCGCTACCGTGACCGATTAACCTCACCAAAGAAGGATGTCTATGCAATCGTATTTTAACAAGGTTACGCAAGCTGGCTACGACCAGATTGCGGCCGAGATAGAAGCTTTAAAACAGTCGCGACCGGAGAAAATCGAACAACTTCAGGCCGCCCGTGCACTGGGTGACCTCTCCGAAAACGCCGAATACAGTGCCGCCAAACGTGATCTGCGTCATCTGGAAAGCCGGTTGCGCTACCTCGGCAAACAGCTCCGGTACGCGCAGGTGGTCAAGCCCAAGGACGACGCGGTAATTGAAATTGGCAAGCAGGTCGTTTTACAGTTCATGGACGACCAGTCGGAGGACACGTTTGAGCTCGTTGGCACGCCCGAAGCGGATGTTGGCGCTAATAAGATTTCACTGATCTCACCCATTGGCAAAGCCATTCTCGACCATACCGTTGGTGACGTTGTTTCGATTGACGCGCCGAACGGGGCTTATCAGGTGAAAATTTTAGATGTGACATTGTAAAAAACGCGTTACCCGCTGCTGGGTAGCGCATTTTTGTTAGTTATTTTTACGAGAATTTAGGATCTCAATCATTGCCTTACGCCGTGGATACTTGTGATTTAACTCATCGATCCACTGGTTTGTTTATGCAACATCGCCAAATTCTTGGTATCTAAAGAGCATCCAACCAATCGCATCATAATCTTTCCGATTGCCACTCGTTTCAGCCATGGTCAGCAAAATTTCATGGTAGTCTGCTTTGAGCTGCTCTGGGAATGCCGCGTATACTTCATCCGTGTAATTCTGAAATAAATAGGTGGTCATCGTGGTATCACGATTCTCATGTAGGAGATCGCGCAACGCTGCGGTGTTTTTTAAATTGCTCAGCAGTTTGGCAGCCGTCATGACATCCGTTGTCTCTGAGATTTGGTTACTCAGGTCATCGCGGTCACTTGCCCAACGATGATGGTGCTCGCTCAATTCCTTGAGTTGTTTCGTGAGTTTGAGATTGCCCTTCAACACCCGTTGTTTTAAAACATCGATCAATTTATCATCCTGATGTGTCCGCTCATAGATCTGCGTTAACTCGGGCAGAAAATTGGATTCAAGACTTAATTTCTCAGCCGTTGCATAGTCATTGCCATCAAGCGCAACCATCACCCGGTCACGCCGAATATCTTTATTGTCCAAATGAGCGTCCAATTCATGAATAATGGCCTTCGGGGTATTCAAATGGTGCCACAGATGTCGTTTGAAGGCTAGGTTATGCTTTGAAACGTAGCCGTAATCCCTGGAATCAACCTCGTGCGCATACTGATTTAACTGATCCAGAATGGGTACCATGTTTTGAATCGTCACCAGTGGCATCAGGACCTGCAAAATCGGGAATCACTATACCAGCCTAAAACAAGATCGAGTAAGGCTTGCGTCTCTGCCTCACTTAGGCCGGTCGCTTGCAACTGCATCAAAATCGTGGTGGTCTTTTCAATTGCGCCATTCATGACAGCAATAAATTGTTTGCCATAGTCCTTAGTTGTCCGCCGAATAATTTGGCGGTTTTCAATGTACAGTGAAAGTAACGCGTTAATTTGGTCTTGACCATCTGTATCGTTTATCGGCGCATCAACTAAGTCTTTAAACGTGTGGTAGAGATGGTCGATCTGCTCGCCGTCATACCCGTTGTAATGAACGTACTCCGTCACATCGTCAATGAAGGTGGTCGTCAGTTAGGCCTCTGCGTTGGGCTTATTTTTTAGTTTCTTATCAATGCCCAACACTCGACTGTCGCTTGATAGTAGTCATCGTTGTTCTCATCTAAATTAACAATCATCTCGGTTAGTCGCGCCAGCGCATATGCCGGAGTGTATTGGGTAATTGTGACCGTCCTGGAATACTCATGAAAAGACCTCTTTTCGTTACGTTTGTAACTTAAGTCTACTAAGCTCACCGCAAAGATACAAGTCTGACGACGATCACCCCAATAATCACGAAACCAATCGCAATCAACGAAGCAAGTGGGGCCAGAAAAACGCTGCCGATGCAAAGCAGTCCGCCAACCACTAAAATATAAGCCAGTCGCCGAGTAACCCGTAACCAATCCTGTTCCTCTAGTTTTGCTCGGGCATGGAACCCAATTTTACTATTCACCGGCGCCGTTGGCAGGTAGTTTCCAACAGCGATGAACACAAGCCCGATCACCAGCATCACGATTCGCCGGATGTCTACTGCGTTGCCCAGGTTGAACTGAATCGTAATAACATAGAGAATCAGATTCAATGTTGGCACAATGCCATAGAGAATGCGTTCCAACCGTGGGGACGTCCCTTATGTGTCGCGTTAAGTCGCGTCAAAATGACCGCAAACCACTGCAGCACCAGCATCATTAAGGGAATGCCAAACACGACCAAGTTCCGACCTGCCCAACCATCCGCTTGATTTTGGAAATTAAAGTGAATCGCCATCGTGGTTGGCAGTTGGTGATAGTAATAAATGCCGTAAAGAATGGGTAAAAGGATTACCGCACTTGTCCAGCCAATGATTTTCTGCGTTTTAGTCATCGTTGTTGCCCCCTATTCCAAGACTGTAGATCCAAGTCAGTACTTCCTCAAAGACCGTCGCGTTCAACTCATAGTAGATGTAATTTTTCTCCTTACGCTCCCGGATCAAGTCGGCCTTCTTTAGGAGCTTCAAGTGATATGAAACGGTTGCCTGCGAAAGGTCAAACTTACTAGCGATGTCCCCCGCAGCGTAAGATTTTTCTCGCAGTAATTCGAGAATCTGTCTGCGCACCGGTCGGCAATTGCCTTTAATGTTTGACTCATGGCCATCACGACCACCAGCTTTCTATTTTGAATTCTATCTAAATAGAGTATACACTATTTAGATGTTTTTCTAAATAGAAATGTCTCCAAACTACATCCCAGACTAACTGTCAACCCATTATTCTTATTAGCTAAGTAATTATAACCGTGTTTTAAAATCGTTCGAGAAAGCTTTATGTAATATAAATTAATTGTTATACTGTAATTATTAAAGGAGTGAAGAAATGCAAATCAAATATAGCAATTATCGCAATCAGCCTAGGATTAGCGGTAACAAGTGTGTCTTTACCATCAACAGTACATGCCTCTGAATGGCATAAAGGAATGCCCAAGTCTTTTGTAGGTAAATGGAAACGTCATGCAAGCTACCAGAAAACTGGGAATAAAGTTTACGAATGTGCCTATCTTTTTCAGGGAACAAGGAATGGGTTTGCAGCAGGTGGAACATATACTGACACATACTACAACCATGTGCGGTATAACCATTATTTGGGCGGCTATACGTATAAAATACTATACAATGATTCAATTACAAAGAAACATCAGATAGCTTACCTTCATTGGTATTCAAAAAACAAAGTAGGTATCAAGTATTCCATTAAGGGCAAGTATTCCACCTACAATAGTCGCAAAGCTGTTTATAATTATCCATACGCCTGGATTGGGTAAAATAACTCCAAATTTCATATTAAAAAGACATCCGACCAAAAGATCGAATGTCTTTTTTACGCCATGCCACGTTAACATCGTTTTATGAGAAGTTTTGTCCTTGAGAAATTTGCACTTCGTTAGTTGATGGTGGTTGTGTGTGTTTAATGACGGTAGTATGGCGCGTGCCGTTAACTTGTTGGTGGTGCTTGTCCTAATACTTGTTGTTTCAGTTTCTGCATCCTCTGTCGAGTTGGGGTGACAGGGAATTTGGGAACCATTTTGTCGAAATAACGCGGTGTTACTTTTTTATTTTACAACTGTGTAGTCATTATTTAGTGATTCAAATAGCGTTGTTATGTCGCTTCGTTCCACCGTTACCAGTGACTAACACATTGTGAGAAGCTTTGCTGTCAATGGACTGACTAGCAGTTGAGGCCGAATTCTCCGCAAACCAGTTTTAACGCCATTGCAATGCTTAACTAGTGATAAAAGTAAGCTCAACCTTAGTGGAATGCAGCAATTTGGCACGGAGCAGTGGTGTCGATGTCACTAAATGGCCGTCCTTTGGCCATTTAGTGACATGCGAGACGATGAAGATCCACTCGAGAGCCGCGCAGCGGAATCGAGTTAGCTTCATCGCGAGCCACCACAGCGGAGTGCCAAATTGCGGAATGCAACGGACTACCCGCAACATTGCAACGCCTTGCTACACACTCTAATCAATTGAATCTAATGCTTGGCTCAAATCAGCAATCAAATCGTCCACGTTTTCAATCCCAATCGACAACCGAATCAAATCAGGCGTAATCCCGGTCTCTTTCAATTGTGCTTCGTTCAACTGGGCGTGCGTTGTTGATACTGGGTGAATGATCAGTGATTTTGCATCGCCGACGTTTGCTAACAGTGAGAACAAGTTGAGTTTTTCAATTAAGTCCTTGCCTGCTTTTTCGCCACCCTTTAAGCCGATGGTGAAGATCGAACCGGTCCCCTTTGGGAAGTACTTCTTGGCTAACTCATTATACTTGTTGCCTGGCAAACCAGGATAGTTGACCCAAGCGACCTTTGGATGATCGTTCAAGAATTTGGCGATCTTTTGGGCGTTTGACACGTGCCGTTCAACCCGCAGTGATAAGGATTCTAGCCCTTGAATCAGTAAGAATGAGTTGAATGGGCTGATGGCAGCACCGGTATCACGTAGCTTTGTGCCCGAACCTTGGTGGTAAAGGCCGCTGGGTTAACGTCGTTCCAAACGATACCGTTGTAGGTGTCATCTGGTGCGGTGAAGTCTGGATACTTGCCGCTCTTCGCATAGTCAAACTTCCCATTTTCAACGATGACGCCACCCATTGAAGTCCCGTGGCCGCCGATAAACTTAGTTGCTGAGTGAACGACCACATCAACACCGAAGTCCAGTGGCTGAATCAAGTAGGGACTGCCAAATGTGTTATCCGCAATAAGGATAATGCCGTTATCATGGGCAATCTTTGCGACGGCTTCGATATCGATCAAGTTGATGCCAGGATTCCCAATCGTTTCGATGTAGAGTGCCTTGGTCTTGTCGTCGATGGCGTCCGCGAAGTTTTGCGGGTCATCAGGATCAACGAACGTTGTCGTAATCCCTAACTTTGGAAGCGTCACGCTAAATAGGTCGTAAGTCCCGCCGTATAGCGTGCTGGAAGACACAATGTTGTCACCCACATTGGCAATGTTTTCAATTGCGGCAGTGATGGCAGCGGCACCGGTTGCGAGGGCAACCCCAGCAGTCCCGTTTTCAAGTTCGGCCACACGTTTTTCCAATACATCAGTGGTTGGGTTGGTCAACCGGGTATAAATGTTGCCTGGTTCAGTCAAGCCAAAACGACCAGCTGCTTGTGCGGCGTCCTTGAAGACGTACGACGTTGTTTGGTAAATCGGCACGGCGCGGGCACCCGTCTCGTCAACAACCTGTCCTGCGTGAACCTGCTTTGTTTCAAAATGTAACTTGCTTGTGTCTGTCATAGATAAACGCTCCTTTTTTAATATCCTTATTCACAATAATGAGCATTAGATTGGGAAAAACGAAAAAAGCGTTCGTCCCCCATACCGGCCTATAGCCAATACAGGGACGAACGCTTCGTGTTACCACCCTTGTTCGCAGCTCATTTGCACAAACTGCCTCAACGACACCTACTGATGTCTGGGATCGTAACGCATCCTTGCGAACCCGTTGCGTGAACAGCAGGTCTTCAATTTGGGTTCATTCACCAACGCGTGTGTTCCCTGCCTTTCACCAAATACAGGTCGCTTCATAACACCGTTGTCGGTTACTATTCCCATCCGAATTTCATAATCTAATTGCTATTTAATATAGTCGTTGATGGCGGTTCTGTCAAGCGCTTTTATGATTTTTATTGTGATTAAATTTCGCTTCGTTCCGCTGGTCGGCCATGCAGGCTGTAGTTAGAGTGTGGCGCAGGCCGGGTAACTCCCGGAGTGTAAGGCGACTTTGTCGGAAATTCCAGTCTTTAATTTCTGGCAAAGTTGTCTTACACAGTAGGGACTTGGCCTGCGGAACACGTTTCCGCAATGTAAAAGTGTCGCTCCGGAAATGCCGACCAGCCCCACTACGCTGACACTAGCCTTAAAATCAAAAAAGCTGTCTGGCAACATTGATATCACAACGTTAACCAACAGCTCTATTTATCTTTAATCCAACAACTTCATATTTTTGGCATGACGTCAGTCCAGACTAAATTATGGCAGCCGCCTTTCTATACCAGCATCCGATACAGCATCTGATTTTCCTGAAGGTTGATATAGTTTGGGTCAAATTCGGCAAGTCGCTTCAGTAACTGATTGAGATTCCGTGCCTGCCCAGGCCGGACGCCAACAAGTACTGGTCCTTCAGCACTATTGACCTTCTTTGTGTACTCAAATTTTGTAATATCGTCATCCGTGTTCAAGACTACGTTCACAAATTCTCGCAGTGCCCCGGCCCGTTGCGCAAAGTTAACCACGAAGTAGTGCTGTAGCCCTTGGTAGATCAGCGATTTTTCCTCAATTTCCTGCATTCGGTTAATATCATTATTCCCACCTGAGATAACACACACGACGGTCTTCCCTACCAGACGTTCCTTAACGCTGCGATGCTTAACGCACCAGCGGGTTCCGCGACCAACGCCATCTTGGTATAAACATCAAGAATCGTTGTGCTGACCAGTCCTTCCGGCACTTCAATCAAACGATCCACGTTGTCCTGACACGTTGCATAGGTGAGTTGACCGACCATTTGAACAGCTGCACCGTCGACAAATTTGTCCACGGTTTTCAGTGCTTGCGGATGACCGACCGCAAACGCCTTTGCCATCGACGCCGCTCCAGCCGGCTCCACACCGACAACAGTCGTTTTGGGACTCACCGCCTTAGCGTGAGTACTGATACCGCTCATCAAGCCGCCACCGCCAATCGCAGCGAAAAGAAAGTCAATTGCTGTCCCGCTTTCAGCAGCGTCATTGAACACTTCTACCGCCAAGCTTCCCTGCCCAGCCATAGTGTTTAAATCATCAAACGGCGCAATGAACGTTTGGTCGTGTTCGTCACAGAAGCTAACGCCGCTGAATTAGCTTCATCGAATGTGTCACCCGTCAGCTCAATGGTCACGTTATCGCCGCCAAAGAATTTCACTTGATCCACCTTTTGGCGTGGGGTGGTCACTGGCATAAAAATCGTGGCCGGAATCCCCATTTTCGCACTAGTCCACGCAACACCCTGGGCATGGTTACCGGCACTGGCGCAGACAACGCCGTGTTTGCGAACATCCTCCGGTACTTGCGAAATGGCGTAGTACGCGCCACGAATCTTAAATGACCGCACGGCTTGGAGGTCCTCACGTTTTAAATAAACGTGACACCCATATTTTTGAGACAGGTACGCACTGAATTGCAACGGCGTATGCGTAACGATAGGTTTCAACACCTCGTATGCATGCAACACGGCGTCGTCAGTTAAAACTGCAGTATTTGTTGTCATCTAATCACATCCTCTTATCGTATTGGTCATCGCCAAAACGGTTTCGAGCATCTCTGACAGTCATGAAATTTAAGCTATGTAATCCCATCACTCGCCAGACAAGGATTGCCCGATCCGTACTGCGATGGTTGATTAATTATGACTCTAGTAATCGTTATGTTGAGATTAAAATGACAGTCTCCGAATGTTTTGCCCCATTCGACTGGTCGCAATGACCCTAGTAATTGCAATAAGCGTCCCTCCAGTTTCGACAAGCAACCGCCATTTCTAAACTACAAAGCAGAAGCACTTCGCCCTGTAATTTCCATTACTTTAACACACTAAGAATGCTTGTCAATCCTTATTTAACACGGTTTCAAGCAATACTGAAATCCCCAATAAAATAAGAAATGCCATTAAATTTGATACAAATTATTGAGCATCAAAATGTTTTTTCTGCTGAAAACAGCAGAGCGTGCGGATTTTTGTGTGCACTCAAAATTGTAATGCTGAACTGGGCCAATGCACAAAAACTTGTGGCAAACAAAAAAGCCTGTCAGGTAACATCAATTACAATGTCAGCCGACAGACTTTTAAGATTTTATTTTTTATACCAAAACAGATAGCTTCGCTGATTATGGCATGCTCGCAGTCGAGGGCGAATTCTCCTCGAACCAGCTTTGACTGTGTTGCGATACTTAACGTAACTAACAAGGAAGCATCATGTCAGTGGAATGGAGTCCTTTGGCACGGAGTTGTGGTGTCGATATCAGTTAGCGACCGTTCTTTGGTCGGTTACTGATATGCGAGACGATGAAGATCCATTCGAGAGCTGCGCAGCAGAAATCGAATTAGCTTCATCGCGAGCCACTTCAACGGAGTGCCAAAGGACGGAATGCAACGAACAACAACCACAATATTACGTTGTAGGATCCGCCTTCTTCTCCACCCAAGCCAAAACCAGATCGACGATGATCGCCATTAAAGCAGTTGGCAAGGCGCCGGCGAGGATAATGGCACTCCCGTTGGTGGCGTTGGTTCCACGAATAATAATGTCCCCGAGGCCACCAGCACCAACGAAGGTCCCGATAGCGGTGATCCCGATGGCAAGCACTAAAGCGTTTCGCAGGCCGGCATGATGACGGACAGCGACAGCGGCAGTTCAACCATCCGCAGTAACTGCATCCGCGTCATGCCCATGCCCTTCCCGGAATCAAGCACGCTGTTGTCAACGCTGCGCATCCCGGTATCCGTGTTTTTGATAATCGGCAGCAACGCATACAGGAACACCGTAACGATCACGGTGTTGACGCCAAGGCCTAGGCCGATCATGATGATCGACAACATCGCCAGTGATGGAATCGTTTGAATGACGTTCGCAATACTGATGACGAGGCCGCTCAGCCGGCCATGGTGCGCGATGAAGATCCCGATGGGAATTCCGACGATTGCGGCCAGCAGCACGCCGTAAATTGAAATCAAAAAATGACGGGAGAACTGGGCTAACACGTATGAGCCGTTATGCTGATAGTAGTAGATCAGCTGTTGCCAGAGATTCATGTTTTGCATTAGTTGTTCCCCCCTTCGAAGTAATGGTGTTCTTCCAAGAATTGTTTGGCCACGACTTCCGGTTCCTTCAAGTTATTATCGACTTGATAGTTCAGTTCCTGCATGGTCTTTAGACTAATTTTGACATTTAGTTTAGCAATGATCGGCTTTAATTTTGGATGCTTCTTTAAAATGGCGTTGGTGGCCACCGCACTCGCCGTGTATGGCGGGAAGAAGTGTTTGTTATCGGTCAGAAGTTTCAAATGATAACTGTTAATTCGACCGTCCGTTGAATACCCTAAAACGGCATCCATCTTTCCGGCCGCAACAGCGTCGTATACCAGCCCGATCTGCATCGGGTGAACGGCGCCGAAGCTGTACCCGTACGTCTTCTGGAAGCCGTCATAGCCGTCACCTTTTCGGTTAAGCCAGATCTGATCGATCCCAACAGACATCTTAGGCGCAATTTTTTTCATATCGCTCACGTCGTTCAGATGGTATTTTCTGGCCGTTTTTTGGGTCACCATAAATTGATAGGTGTCCGCGAACCCGTATGTTGGGAAATAGGTCATGTGATAATCCTTATTGAACCCCTTGACCACAGTTCGTGTGGCACGGGCAGCGTTCCGGTCGGCCTTTTTGCCATAATGGTCGTGAGGTCGGTCCCGACATACCGAATTGCTGAAATATCCGCCTGGTTGTTTTTCAGGGCGTTAAAGCTAACGGTCCCTGATCCCAGGTTGTTAATGATCGTGGTGTGCAGGTTTGAATAATGCTCGATCATATCCTGCAGCATGTAGGCCATGATCTGCTGTTCAGTGGTGTTTTGCGACGCGATTCTGACTGTGTCCTTAGATGAACTAGAAAGGCCGGGAAACCCACAGCCGCTCAGTGTGGTCGCACCAAGCACGGACACAAGCAGCACGATCAGCCAACGTTTAACTCGTTTCATGATCAGCGCCTCCTTATGCGTGTGCCGTTTTTGGTGTGACGGCGACTTCAAGTTTGCCTAACAGCCAGTCGATGATGAGCGCCAGTAGGATAACTGGGATGGACCCGCCAAGAATGAGGTCGGTCCGGTACAGGTTCAACCCATTGAAAATGAAATCCCCAAGGCCGCCAGCACCAATGTAGGACGCCAACGCAGCCCAGGCGATCACATAGGTGGCTGAGAGCCGGATGCCAGACATGATGACTGGGGCAGCAAGCGGCACTTCGACCTTGACGATCGATTGCCAGGGGGTCATCCCCATCCCCTTTGCGGCATCCCGCAAAGTTGGGCTGACACCGTCCATGCCGAGGTAGGTGTTTCTTAAAATTGGCAACAGCGAATAGATGAACAACGCCACGATAGCCGGCAGTGCCCCGATCCAAAAATGGGAATCATAAACGCCAACAACGCCAAAGCTGGAATTGTTTGGAGCATACTGGCAATCGAAATGACGATGTTTGCGATGCGTTTCGTTCTGGTCAGCAGTACGCCAATTGGCACCGCAACGAGGATCCCAAGACCAAGCGAAATGGCGGAGATGTAGATATGCTGCCAGGTCTTAAACAGCAGCTGCATCCCATACACTGAAAGAAAGTGCATCATTTGGCGTCACCACCTTGCCCGTTATCGTCAACGGCTCCCGTCTGTTCATCGTTGGCCAGTTTTTTAGCCGTGGCACTCTGTGAGGTCGTTTCACTGTCAGATGTGCTGGATTTGTCATCGTCACCCCATAGGGCGTCATAAACGATATCCACCAGTGCTGCCCGGGTCACGATTCCGACCAGATGGTGGTCCTTATCCACAACGGGGACGTTTTTGAAGCCTCGTTTCAGGATCCGCTCAACAGTGTCTCGAATCAGTGATTCTGACGAGACGTAGAAGACATCGGTATGCATGACATCGCCGACACTGGTTGCCGTTTTAAAGTTATAGTCGATATCTTCAATATCCATATAACCCTTCAACGTGCCGCCACTATCGGTGACCAGCAGGGAATCGACCCGGCGATCATGCATGATCTTCAAGGCTTCCTTCAGTAACCGGTCAGGTGTGATCGATGCCACGTTGGTCAGCATAACTTGGCCAACGGTGGTAATACTTGGTTTGGCCTGAATCAAACGATCATGGCCAAGCAAATTCTCGACAAACTCATTGGCAGGATGCCGTAATATTTCATCAGGGGTGGCCACCTGCATGATCTGGCCGCTATCCATAACAACGATCTTCGTTGCAAGGTTCAGGGCTTCGTCCATGTCATGGGTCACAAAGATAATCGTTTTCCCTAACCGTTCATGAAGGTCTTTCACCAGATTCTGCAGGGCTTCACGTGTAATGGGATCAAGGGCACCAAACGGTTCGTCCATTAAGATCAAGTCCTGGTCAGCTGCCAACGCCCGGACAACACCGATCCGTTGCTGCTGCCCACCGGAAAGTTCATACGGATAGCGGTCCAGGAATTCTTCTGGTAGTTCAACCAGCTTGATCATTTCCTTCTCCCGTTCGTCCATCTTTTCTTGCGGCCATTTCAGTAATTTAGGCACGATATTAATATTTTGCTTAATCGTCATGTGCGGCATCAGCCCGATATTTTGAATCACGTAGCCAATCTTTCGCCGCAACTTAACGGGGTCTAGCTCACTGATGTCTTTGCCATCGATCTTAATTGTGCCAGAAGTTTGCTGCAACATGCGGTTGATCATCCGCATCGTCGTCGTTTTCCCGGAACCAGATGTCCCGATAAAACAAACAAACTCTCCCTTTTCAATTTCCAAATTAAAATCTTCAACCGCGACTTTACCGCCGCTATAGGTCTTGTTAGATGTTCCATTGTTAAAAACAAAGTCGTCACTTCCATCCTCTCTTGAACCAGGGTCGATTCTTGCATGCACAGCATGCGTGTTCTTACTATATTGTAACGTACAGGTGTTAGGGAATGCAAAAATCAGAGTGTGGAAGAAGGCGTTTAGGGGGCGGAGCGTAAGGGACTTTGACCGAAAAAGGCCGGTTCTGCCTTTTTTGGTCGAAGTCCCTTACGCAGGAGTCCCCTGCCTTCTGGAACACGTTTCGGCTAAAGGCTAATAGATAGTAGCGTAGTGGAACCGTTCGGCATTGCAGGCTGTGGTGTCGGTGGTCGTTAGCGGCTGTCCTTTAGCCGGTTACGACCACGGGAGACGTAGGAGATCCTTGAATTTCTGCCAAGACATTCACTAGCTCCCCCGGAGCGACCCACCTCAGCCTGCAGGGCCGAACGGTGGAACGAAGCGACATTAAAGCGCTACTTTTAATCACCCAACAATGGAAAGTCCCCTTCTGGAACACGTTTCGGCAATGTAAATTCAACACACGTCGCCAAGCCCACACAACTCAATCAAAAGATTTTTCATCCAAAAAATAAAAAAAGGCCCGCCTCAGCAGACCTCTCCAATCCCATATCACTCACACTATTCCAAAAACGCATCCAACGCCCGCGCCTGTTTCATCCGGTGACGTCGTGCCAACCGACCAGCCTTTTTGATCTTTTCGGCGTTTAAGGCTTCGATCAGCGCAGTGTGATCCGCCACAGCGGCAATTTTCTTTGGAAACTGTTGCTGATAATAGCGAATTTCCGTTGGCTGTAATTGCGTGCGCAAAATATCAGCAAACTTGCTGGCATACCTACTTGGACTTCGGCGCAGCAGGACTTGATGGAACTCGCGGTCAATGATCATGCTTCGCGCCACTGGCTATTATCAATGGCCTGTTGATATTCTGCGTTCAATTGAGTCAATGGTTCAATCAGCGACCCTAACACAGCGTTGCTCAATTGTTCCACACCGGCCTGCTCGATTCGACCGAGCAACTCGTATGTGACAGCTACCCGATTTTCCTCAACCGTTGCGACCCGGGTCCCAATGTTAGGTTCTACTTCCAGAAACCCCTCCGCACGTAACTGTTGAATCGCTTCTCTGACGGGTGTCCGGCTCACCTTATACTTTTCTGCCAGAGGGCGGTCCGCAATCATTTCACCACTCTGAAGTGTACCGTTCATAATATCTTTCTTGAGGCTGACATAAACTTTTTGTCGATTTGTTGGCACTTTAATCACCTTCTTGATTTTGTCATCTGCGATATTTACCTAACTCTATTTTAACCGACAAATATTTTTTTAATGTGGATAAAGCTTGAATTTTCTGGTAATGAACACGGTGTTCTGTGGGTCTTTTCATGAATATGACAAGAAAATTTCAATCATTTAACGGCATAGTAACCGCCTATTAATATAACTGAAACATTATCCGTGTATGCTTATCACAGTTAATCAAATCGGATAGGGAGTTATACAATGTCAAAAATTCACATAAAACTCGTTACATTCTTGTTATTATTCGGCTTCACCGCAGGTATGGTTACTGATACCGCCTCAAACTTCAACAACGAACCAACCACAGCACAGGCCTCAACCAAGTTAACTGCAACTCAAAAAAAGCAGATTGCAGCGGTTAACGCCAGTTTATCTAAAACACAAATGGCTGCTAAAAACTGGATTGCTTACCATGAATCAAGTTACAGCTACACCGCTCGTAACGGAAACTGTTACGGCCGTTACCAATTACTGATCTCTTACCTCAAGGGTAACTTATCACCAGTTAACCAAGAAAAGACTGCGAACTCATACGTTAAGGGCCGTTACGGTACTTGGACTAAGGCTAAGAAATACTGGGTTGCACATCACTGGTACTAAACTGAATGCACCACAACCGCATCGTACTTAAACGCGACTGCGACAAAAAGACTAACCGTTACCTATGTGAAGGCGGTTAGTCTTTTTTTATTAGTGTGATTAAAATCATTTAGCGCACAAACAAAAGACGCTTTGCCGATCATGATACCTCAGCCTAATGCGTGTCGGATAAGATTGATGAAATTTTGTACTTTCATATCGGTAGTCTTAGCTGCTAAAATGCCGTATTCAACTTGGATGCTCGTTTTTAGGGGGGACGAAACTAAATTGGGATGAATATTTTCCCAAGGCGTTAGGCTAATGAGGGCGCTGTTATCATTAACCGCCTTATTAAAGACATTAATATCGTAACGACCAGTTGTGTAGTTAATTGAAATGTTAGGATTAATCCTTAGTATTTCATGAAGCAACTGGTCGTTTTTTTCACTGACACCGTTTGGAACCATTAAAAGCGTTTGATCTTGTAAATCGCCAATTGAGACTATCTCCTGAGTCGCCAGTGGATTATCACTTCGCACTGCAATTCCAAACTGATAGGTGCCCAACGGAATTGCTTGTACAAGGCTTCTAGTCGTTGCTCGGTCAAAAGTGCCGATCATAATGTCAAAGTCGCGACCAAGCATGGCATATTCACGATTACTAGCAGTGAGGTCATTTGAGAGCTGTGTGATTTGTAGCTGATAATTGGGTACTTGTGCCTTAATTCGGTGCCAAGTTTGCATAAATGGCGCGCTTGGATGAAGTAGCGAAGTACCAAGACGAATCGTCTGAGCCGTGCCGTCTGCTTTATGACAGTCTGCATATACGTCATCAGTTAGTTTAATAACCTCTTCAGCATATTTTCTAAAAACTTTGCCACTTGGCGTGAGGTCGACACCAGTACTGGAGCGGATAAATAATTGCGTTTCCAGTTCATTTTCAAGCCGGTTAATTTGCTTCATGACCGCAGTACTAGAGATAAAATTTTGCTCGGCAGTTTTTGTGAAGCTTCCAGATTCAACGACTGAAATAAACGTTCTTAGATTATGAGTCTCCATCTTGATTTCACCTCCGTATCAACCATCCGTTAATGCAACCCTAACAATGAGATTCTTCCCTGTCAAGATTGTATATCTCATAATAGCATCATCGAATGAACCTTGGGGGCGTCAATATGAAACGGGTATTAATCTTAGGTGCGACAAGTCATATTTCCCATTATTTAATTCCTAAGTTGATTCATCAAGATGTCTCTCTGACATTATTCGCACGTCACGGTCAACAAAGATTAACACGCTTTGTATCTATACCCAACGTCCATGTGAGAAGTGGAAATTGGAATAGTGTAACAGATCTTCATAGCGCGATTGCAAAACAGGAAATCATCTTTATGGCGACTGGGCAATTCATTCAGGCAAATAAAAATGTTGTGTCTGTCATGAATGCATCTCGTGTGAATCGCCTAATCGTCGCCACTGGGTTAGGAATCGAAAATGAGGTTTCTGGTAAATTTGGTCAATGGAACCGTCAGATGATGGGGAATAATCGAAACTTGATTGACGCCGCCGAAGTCATTAAACATAGCGGTCTTAATTTCACGCTAATGCGAATGGCTTGGCTGTACGACCAACCAAATAACGAAAGGTATGAATTGATCCTTCTGGACAGCCCTTTCGTGATACGCAACTCACAAGACAGGCCGCGGCGACATTTATTGCTGATGTGGTTCATCATCCTCAATTAGCTGCTTATGAAAGCGTAGGTGTTGCAGAGCCAGATACCCGATGGACTAAGCCTGCATTTTATTGATCTGAGGAATGGCATGATGCAACCTTTTTTAACTAAAATAATTGCTTGCACTTTTAGAATACGAGTTACTGACGAATACAAAATTGGAGATGAACTAGCATGGCAACAAAAATTTTAATTGCCTATTTTAGTCACTGGGGTCACAGTCAAAACTTTGCGGAACAAATCCAAAAACTAACTGGTGGCGATCTATTTGAGATTAAAACAAGTACAGATTACCCAGAGGCGCATGACCCTTGTTCAATACAAGCGCATCAGGAACAATTAGCCGATTTTCGGCCTGAATTAACTAACCACGTTCAAAATATGGCACAGTATACTACTGTCCTGATTGGCCATCCGATCTGGTGGTATCGGGAGCCAATGGTCATTCGGTCCTTCTGGGAAGCTTACAACTTTACCGATAAGAAAGTAATTCCCTTTGCCACTTCTGGTGATGTTGCATTGCCAATACTGAGAAAGATACCAAGGATTGGCTTCCTAACGCGGATGCTAAGCCTGGTCTCCGTCTTGAAACACATGCTGTTGAAGACAATGTTCCTGAAATTGAAAAATGGCTAAAGAAGGATGCGGTAATTAAGTAGAGAAACCAATAATATTGCTTTCAGTATTATTCCTTTGGCACTGCCATTCACAGCATATGCAGTAAATTCAAGCATCATATTATCCTTGCACGATATGATGTGAAAAGTCGTCCTAGTCATTACAGCCAAAAATAACCGTCATTAATGACGATCATGGACCAACTAGCATTAATAATAATTGAGAAGAGGTTATCACTTTTGAACGACAAAAATTTGGTAGAAATAATGGTGAACAACGGCGTCAAATTAACGGCCCGGTTTGTGGACAATGCGACCACGCGAGACTTGATCTCAAAAATGCCATTTACAATCACCATGGACAATTTATATTCACGAGAAATGTGCCACCGTTATGGTTGTGACGGATTACCAATTGATGATGCAAAGAATAGTTCTTATCAGGTTGGCGATATTGCTTACTGGCCACCTATGGGTAGTTTAGTCATTCTCTATAAACAGAATGGTGAAGTATTTGAACAACAACCAATCGGCCATATTGATGGTGATGTGGCCTTCTTTTGCAAAATGAGCTCGGCAAAGATTACCTTTCAAGTTAAAGCATAAAAAGGAGAAATGAAAGTATGGCACAAGTAGAAAATAATATATTCGGAATTGGAGAGAAAAATACTGCCTTTGGTCAGTACTTTACTGGTTTAACCTATCGTCACCCTCTAGTAAAAAAGAGTACCACCATTAAAGCCGGCGTTAGCAACATTACCTTCACACCTGCGGCAAGGACAAATTGGCACATTCATAATAACGGTTACCAAATCTTACTTGTGACGTCGGGAAATGGCTGGTACCAGGAAACCGAAAAGCCAGCTCAAAAACTGCAAGCTGGAGATCACATCGTCATCCATGAAGGTGTTAAACACTGGCATGCGCGACTGAAAATAGTTGGTTTAGTCATATTTCTATCACATCTGGCACTAGTGAATGGCTTGAACCGGTTAGTGATGAAGACTACGAAAATCTTAATCATTAGTGTCAACGCTTAGTTGATAAACGTCTCATTGTTTAGAAAAAACGAATTAAAAAATGGTCGCCAAGATAATAATTCTTGCCGGCCATTTAAATTAAGTTGGTATTAACGAATAGAAGGAGACGCGAAAAGGCATGGTAAATATAGTCTATATTGCGTTGACTTCAGTCTATTATCTATTGTGGCTTAGGCTTATTCGCTGGTTTAGGTTTCGCCTTAGCCACGGGTTTGGGCTTACCCTTTGGCTTCGGTTTAGACTTCGTTTTCGGTTTCGTTGTCGCGGATTGCCGGTCAACTTTGCGTTGTAGTCGCCGAACTTCCTTAGTCAGCGTTGAGATCTGCTTGGAAAGGTCCTGCATGGTTGGTTCATTACTATCCGTCACAGTGGCACGGTCCGTAAAGAACTCAGTGATCTGCGATGTTAACAAACCAATAAAACCGATACCACCAAACATCAGCGCAGTCGCAATGACTTTACCCATGGCGGTCTTTGGAAAATCATCCCCGTACCCAACGGTGGTTGCTGTCGTAACTGCCCACCACATGGCTTGAGACAGCGATTGATGCTCCGCGATGGAGTATAACCAAGCGCTGACACAAATGATCACAACGGAGATCGTGATCAAGTAGATAAAACCGGTGTCGTACAGGAAACGGTGAAAATTACGGCTCCACTTTCCTGAAATTCCCAAATGCCAAATAATATGGTGCACTTTGATAATGCGCATCAACCGGCTTAACCGGAATAGCGCAAATACCGGGTGCATGGGGATAATTCCGACAAGGTCGAGAATGTTATCAACTAGAAACCACTTTCGATTTGGCGTCCGAAGCAGCCGAACTAAGTAGTCGATGACGAAAATGCCCCACACCGTTGTGTTTAACTGGTGAACCCACGGAGCAACCGAGGCACTAAACATAATCGTCAGTGCCAGGCCGGCCGAGAGAAACACGAAAAAACTGACCATAATATGATAAAACAAAAGCCATTTTGACGTCGTACTCGTCTTCATGATGATCGTCACCTTGAACTTTCAGGATAAATTGATTTGAGGGCTGCAATGTCCATTTTGGACAGGACGCTGCGACCATGATCGATAGGATACATGACCGATGTCACGCTCCCACTGTGGTCCAACCCTAAGGCGTGACCTAATTCATGAACGGCCACTGATTTCTTAATGCCCATTTGCGGGTACTTCATATTCAATCCCGCACGTGCATGGTTTACAGTATAGGCGCCCCAGCCGGTTCGTTCAATAATTTTAGGCCCACCATGGCCAGATTCAATTAATCCCTGGGAAGCGGTGCTGGTTGCTTTGCTATAAACGAAGAAGGTAATGCGATTTTGTTTCGCCGTCCCCTCGCCTTCAATCAGCTTAACAACCCCCGTTGCGTTGTAGGTGGCAACGGCCTCTTCAAAGACCTGTTTTGCGTCAGTGGGCATATTGGCGGCAAAGTGGTAGTAGTAGGTATGCGACAATGTCTTGCCCTGAACGATCGATTCAATTGGCGTCTTATCAGACGTATCACTTTTTTCTTGTGACTTCGTTTGCGTCGTTGTTTCAGGAAACCACTTGGCAATGAGTTGTTCACCCATTGCGCGTAGATTAACTGGCGCTGGTTTTAAATCAAGTTGTGACGGAATCAGTAACACAATGATGGCCGTTAGCCATGCAAGCCAGTGTTTTCTTCTCACTTTGGGTGCCTCCTTGCTCCTATGATAATTAGGGATGGAAATGAAGAAACCGGGACCTTTCTGGGGTCTCGGTTTATTTGCTTGGCCGTCTTTCCCCCGAAGATAGCTGATTGTTATATTGTGCTGTACTTTCACTGCGCTACGCCGGTCGGCCCTGCACGTTGAAGTGGGTCGCTCTGGGGAGCTAGTGAATGTCCTTGCAGAAATTCAAGGATCTCCTACGTCTCCCGTGTTACTAGGCGAGGAAAGAACCCTCGCCAAGAAACACCGACACTACAACGTGCAATGCCGACCGACTCCACTCCGCTGATAATTGCTGGAAATTAAAAAAGTCTGTAACGTCAACGCATATCACAACGTATCATAGCTTTGCAGTTCTACGTCAATTGACCATTAACAGCCACGGTCAATAGGTTAGTTGACAATAGGCAATCAGCAGTCGAGGGCGGATAAACCACAAACTGGCTTTGACTGCCTGTTGATGCTTAATAGAAATTAACAGCATGCTCACAGTGAGTGGAATGGCGCAATTTGGCACGGTATCGTGGTGTCGATGTCACTTGATGGCCGTTCTTGGGCCATTTAGTGACATGCGAGACGATGAAGATCCATTCGAATGGCGCACAGCGACAGTCGAATTAGCTTCATCGCGAGCCACTTCGATGCCGTGCCAAATTGCAGAATGCAACGGACTGAACCGCCTCACGCCACACCGCTATTTCACTGGCAAAACGGCCACAAAAATTGCCCCAGTAGGCTGGTTGTCCTTAATCGTGAGTTTGCCATGGTGTTGTTTGACGACCCATTGTGCGATGGCGAGGCCGAGGCCGTTGCCACCGGTTTTTGAGTTTCTGGATTTATCGGTTCTGTAGAAGCGGTCAAAGACCTTTTGCTTGTCTTCATCCGCGATGCCAGCACCGGTATCAGACACGGCAATCTGCACCGTATCCTTGACTCGGGTGACGTCAACACCCACCCGACCGTTTTCCGGCGTGTACTTGATGGCGTTATCTAAGAGGATCACTAACAGCTGTCTGATCAGATCGGTATCCAGCTGGGCCTTACCCTCCGCAGTCACGTTGGCAGCAAACGACTTTTGCTGGCTATTGGCAATTTCAACGTAGGGCCGCAACACCTCCGTAAACCAGGGATGCAGATCAACCTGCGACGGATTGAATTGCGTCACGTTGGAATCTGAACGTGCCAGTGTCAATAACCGGTTCGTCAGGGTTTGCATATGGCGGACCTCATCTAACGCGGTGGATACCTCATCTACTTGGTCCACGATACGCGACTTTGGCTGCGTCAGCAAATATTCTAACTGATTTTGAATCACCGTCAGCGGTGTCCGCAGTTCATGCGCGGCGTTAGCACTGAAATCACGCTGTTTCCGCCAAGCGGTAATGATTGGCCGCATGCTCCAGCGCGACAGCAGATAGGAAATCAAAATCGCGAGCACCCAGAAGAAGATCAAGGTGATCATCAGCGCTGACCTAAAACTATTGATGGCCATCAAATCGGCATCGATACTTTCCATGATCAGGACGTAGCGCCCGGCATAGAGTGGATTACTGTTATCTTTTGGTACCTTGATCAGCAGCACCCGGAAATGACTCGTCACTTCTGATGAGGTCAGTGAGAGGTCCTCAATTTTATTGAGGTCTTTTTTGATCAACTGGGTTTTCTTAAGCAGCCCATAGTTACGTTCCCCAAGCATCGCTGCGTTCACGATCTTACTCTTGCTGTTAAACACAATGATGTTTGATCGAAACGGCCCAGACGCTGACGGCGAATGCTTCGCTTTTTGAGTATCCGTCATGGTCGTTCGATGTTCGAGTCTCGGCGTTGGCGTGTTCCGTAAAATCTGGCGTTCCTGGCCGCGTAATCCCTGATCGATGTTGGTATAGATCGACTGGTTAAAGAAGAAGTAGACCACAAAACCAAGGGTCGCAAAGAGAATCGCAAAGGTGATCAATTCATTTAAAAAGAGCCGCGTTTGCTGCTTAGTTTCGGGATTCTGCTGCTTCTTCATGCGGTTTACGCCTCCGTTTCTAACATATACCCCACGTTTCTAAGCGTGCGGATGGGTTGATTGGTGTTTAATTGTTTAATTTTCTTGCGTAAGTTACTCATATAAACTTCAACGACTGAGAGTGCCGTATCGGAATCAAAGCCCCATAACCGGTCAAAAATTTGGTCCTTGGTGATGATCGTATCTGGGTTTTGCAGGAAATAAACCAGCAGGTCATATTCCTTACCGTTTAACTCCAGGTTCGTTCCGTTGATGGCAACGGTCCGGTTATTCAGGTTAGCTGAAAAATCGCCGACGGACAGCTGGTTATCGTTGCCCATACTGCCGGAGCGACGTAACAGCGCCTTGACCCGCATAATGAGTTCTTCGCGGTGAAATGGCTTGGTAAGATAATCATCCGCCCCTAACTGGAAGCCGCGGACCTTGTCGTCCAAGGTATCTTTCGCTGTTAAAATCAGCACTGGCATGTCCAAATTTGATTCATTGCGCCAGTACTTCAAAATATCGTACCCGTTCACTTGCGGCAGCATCAGATCCAGCACTGCAAGATCAAAGATACCTTCTTGTCCCAGCATCTGCCTTCCAGGCCGTCATTGCTGACCGTGGTGGTCGCGATCTCGTTTAAAATGCGTTCCAAACTGGTGGCTAACGCTTCGTCATCTTCTACTATTAATATTCTAAGTTCTTTATTCAACCTGGCACCTTCCCTAACATCCGTAGTTGTCTGTTATTAAACTAGCGATTTTTTATGTT
>NZ_BBAG01000012.1 GCF_001311135.1 Secundilactobacillus paracollinoides DSM 15502 = JCM 11969 | reverse complement strand
CAAAGAAATGCCTGGGCTTGGCATTTTGTCAGAGTTCACTTGACATTGTCAGCTTTCTGTTTTCCGAAACGCGTTTCGGCTCAAGGACAGAGAACCACAAAGAAATGCCCGGGCCTGGCATTTTTGTCAGAGTTGCTTAGGCAGTAGCCCTCAGTTTTCCGAAACGCGTTTCTGCTAGGTTGCCTAGAAGGAAGTGGCCTAAGCTTATGGTATTGTCACTGTGTCGAAAGAAAGTAAAAATTAAAACACGAGAAAGACTGAACCATTTGCTGGCTCAGTCTTTTTGATTGGCTTTTTGTATTTTTTTAGCATGCATGGTTAGTTTTGTTCCGCAAGGCACGGTGCTAACGTGTAACGGACTATGACCAAAAAGTCAGGCCCGGACTTTTCTGGGTTTTGCGACTGATTGGTGATGGCCTCTGCGCTCCCTTTTTACGTAGACTAAACGTGTCCGCAAGGCAAGGGGCGGCCATGTAACGGACTCTGGCAAAAAATCCAGACCCGGGATTTTCTGCCAGAGTCCGTTACATTCTGCCCCTTAACCGCCTTGCTCCACACTCTACCACACATTCACACTCCTCACCTTCCACACAAACGGCATCTCCTTCTCCACAACAACCCCTGCCTGGCGCTTGCCCAGTTGGCCGACGTAGTACAGTTGTTTGCCGCTGCCACCCTCGGCATCCGACAAATTTGAGATCTTTGTTTTTGTCGATAAGGCTTCCAGATTTCGGACCGTTTGGCTATTTACCGCGACATCCTTAAATTTAGTGATCTTGTGCTGCGAGACGAGCTGGTCCGTTTGTTGGATCACTGCTACCTTTTCTGGTAGATCGTAAAAGAAGAAACTGCCTACTGCAAGAATGACAACTACTACTGCAATCAACCCCAAATGCCGTTTCATGATGAAGCCCCCACTTCATTTTCAATTTGTTATGTTCAGTGTAACGGATGGCCTGCTGTAAATCGAGTGCCTTTACGAAACGTTAACGTGTTCGTTACCAATTCGTAACCCCTTCAATTTTCTGCACTCAAAAAGCAACGTAGACAAGCTCCGCGTTGCTTTTTTTAAGTCACTATTCAGTTGTGATGAGTGGTCGGCCGATTAGTCGCCAACGATCTCCTTCACTGCTTCAGCATAAATGTCCATTGCTTTGTACATGCTCTCAAGTTCCCATTGTTCGTTAACTTGGTGCATGAAGTCTGGCACACCTGGTAACATGGCGCCAAAGGCCACACATTGGTTCATGGTCCGGGCATAGGTTGCGCCGCCAGACACTTGAGGCTGCGTATCGTCGCCAGTCAGGGTCTTGTAAACGCGCATCAACGTCTTAACTAGTTCGCTATCTTCGGGCACATAGAGTGGTGCTAAATAATCAAAATGCGCGTAAGTCAGGCCGTATTCGGTGACCTTTTTGCTCAACTGGTCGATCAGCTTGTCGTGGTCGACCGTCACTGGAATCCGAATGTCGATCTGCATCCGCGTTTCCTTGGCGTTGATCTCAAGACTGGAAATGTTAAACGTCAGATGACCGGAAGCTTCATCCTTAACGTCGCCTAAAACGTTGGTGCCAGTCGCGTCTTCCTTGAACAACTTGCCGATAAAGCCCAACTGGTCGTTATCTGGGAAGACCTTTGACAATGCCATGCCTAAACGCAAGACAGCATTCGTGCCCTGTGGTGCTAACATGGCGTGAACTGACTTACCCAAAACAGTGATGCCGTCGCCGGTCGTTTCGTACTTAAAGCCGAAGTCATCCAACGCAGCCTTGACATCAGCTAGCTTAGGGCCGTTGTAAAAGGCCTTTGCTGGAACCGCATTGAAGGCTGACTTGGCATCAACAGTCAATTCAGTCGACCCAGGGCCAACTAAGTAGGACTGTTGCAGTCCCTTTTCAGCATAGGTCACGGGAAATTCAGCATCTGGCGCGATCCGTGGGTGATGGGTTCTTCTTTCTGGTTATAAACGGCGATGCCGCGCCAGAGGGTTTCTTCATCCGTCCCAAAGATGAACCGAACGCGTTCCTTAAAATGGACGCCAGCATCCATCAAAGCTTTAACCGCAAACAACGCGGCGATTGAAGGCCCCTTATCATCCTGAGCACCCCGACCGATGATCTTGCCATCCTTAACCGTGGCGGTGAACGGATCCGTGTCCCAGTCAGCAGGGTCGCCGGCAGGCACCACGTCCACGTGGCCGATCAGACCGAAGATGTCCTTCCCTTCGCCCACTTCAGCGTACCCGTAGTAGCCGTCAGGGTCTTCGTAAGTTTTAAACCCAAGTTCAGCACAGATGGCCATCATTTCATCTAAGGCTGAGCGCACACCATTGCCAAACGGCGCACCAGGTGCGGCATCCGACAATGCTGAATTCTTGCTGATCATGCGTTTCAAGGCAGCCACAGCGGCCTCGTGATGTTGTTGCGTGACATAATTGGTCATGTTAATTCCTCCTTAATATCGTTTTATCGTGGTTACAGGACTGCTAAAATGCCTAAGAACACACAGGTCAACACAAACAAAATGACCATGAGTTTCGCGATCCACTTCCACCAGGTACTGATGTTGACGTGAGCAATCGCCAGCGCCCCCATCACGACACCAGACGTTGGTGTGATCAGGTTGACCCAGCCAGACGCAGCTTGATAGGCCGTCACAACGGTGCTGCCTGCCACGCCGGCAAACTTGCCCATTGGTCCGATGATGCCCATAGTTGCCGCAGCCAGACCGGATGTTGATGGAATCAGGAACGACATTGGAATGTAGAAAATGTAGGTCAAAATGATGAAGACGCTTTGTGACAACCCCTTCAGACCAAGTTCACCCCAGTGAAGCACGGTGTCGGTGATCATCCCATCGTTCATGACCACTTGAATCCCACGGGCAACTGCCACGATAATGGCAACGCTCAAGAAGTCGGCCATCCCGCCCATAAAGCGTCGATGAAGTCGGATTCCTTCATGTGGTACACAAACATCACAACGATCGACATGAACAGGAACAACATCGTAATTTCACTGAAGTACCATGATCCCAGCGGCACGATATCGTGACCCACCAGATTGCCCAAGAATGGCACGTTCGTCAGCCACTTGGTGAAGTTGTTAAAGATCGTCCATTTTGAGTTGATGGTATCCCATGGCACTAAGCCAGCGATCATCAGCACGAAGGTTAAGCCAAACAGCCAGAGAACGGCCTTTTGCCGCCCCGTCATCTGAATATTTTCCTCGCCGCTTGGAATCGTGAACCGTTTCCGGTCCTCATCCCGTTGGTTATACAGCAGCGACTTCGTTGGATCCTTTTCGATCTTTGAGGCGTAGTGGTAGGTGTACCAAATGCTGACGCCGACCACTAAAATCAGCAGAATAAACCGCGGCATCAGCGTCACCCACTGGAAATATGCAGCGTTTGGGAAGCCACACCAGTCGCAAACGGGTTCACCGTTGAGGCCAAACACCCCACCTGTGTCCCCACCAGCGCAATTGAAATGGCCACCAGTGAATCAAACCCAACCCCGATCATCACGGGAATCAGCAGCGGATAAAAGGCAATGGTCTCTTCGGCCATCCCATACGTTGATCCGCCAAGCGCGAATAAGATCATCAACACTGGAATCAGGCTTTTTCACGCCCCTTGTACTTGCGCACAACGGTACCAATCCCGTCATCAAGTGCCTTGGTCTTGTTGAC
Organism: Secundilactobacillus paracollinoides DSM 15502 = JCM 11969; assembly: GCF_001311135.1. Lineage (GTDB taxonomy): Bacteria > Bacillota > Bacilli > Lactobacillales > Lactobacillaceae > Secundilactobacillus > Secundilactobacillus paracollinoides. The sequence continues at coordinate 60,777 of NZ_BBAG01000012.1, read as the reverse complement.
AACGCCCAGGAATCCCCCAATCACGAGAATAAACAGTGAAACGGGAATGGCGCCCTCGGTCTTCCCTTCGCCGACCATCCCATTGACTGGGGCCATCATGACGTCCCAAATACCCTGAGGATTCGCCTTAACGGTGCGGTAAGTGTGGGCGATAATGTTGCCCGCCTTATCCGTTGAATACTGACCAGCCGGAATCAGCCAGGTTAAAATAGCAACCGCAATGATAATGAAAAATAAAATAGTGAACGCAGACGGCATTTTAAAGTGTCGTCTTGGTTTCGGCTGTGTGTTTGGTGCTTCCATACACTCATCTCCTAACAGCTATACTTAAGTTTAGCGCAACGAGATTAAGCCCCCATGAATTTTATTGAACTTCTTGTGTCAAAATACACAGGTGAATGAATGAACCGGTCTAGTGCATATTACCCTTTTTTAGCAAATTACAAGAAAGCCATCAAATTGTTTGGTGTTGTCTACGAAACCGGTTACAATATCATCATAGTTGCGAGCTGTCATTAATGGGCTAACCTATTTAACCGTTAATACAACCTGTTTCAACTGGATTATTGTCAGTACGCGAATTCACTTCAGCGCGTCTATCACCCAGTTGGTCATTCAAGCGAATGTGGTCTGCCAACAAACAGCAACAGCTGTGCCTTTACTAACAATTGGTATAGCTGTGCTCAAGTCGAACAACCGTTGTATAATTGTGAATCAAATGTGAATTTTTATCCTATTTTTGTTTATGAATCACGTGTGACTAACCGCTATTATCCGTCATGTGAACACAATTATGAAAATCATTGCCATTTTCTCTCATAATCACCTATACTAAACTTAACTAAACCCTTAGGAGGACACTGCTCATGCCAGAAAAAGATCCTGATTTTATGAATGTTCAAGATATCGATCCTGATATCATCGTCGATTTAAAGTACGCCACCACCGACAACTTTACCGGTAAGGTCATCTATGACTTCACCACCGCTGTTTCGCGGACCGGTACCGTCAAGAAACTCGGCGTTGCCAGTCAGCTCTTAAAGGAACAGGGCTACCGGCTCAAAATATGGGATGCCTTTCGTCCGGTCACTGCCCAGCAAAAATTGTTTGACGTGGTCTCAGATACGCGCTGGGTCGCTAAACCCAATCCCAACTTTTCCCACCAAAAGGGCGTCACCTTCGACCTCACCCTAACAGACATGGACGGCAATGAGATCCCCATGCAATCCGGCTTCGACGACTTCACCGGCAAAGCCGTCCGCGACTATCCCCGAACTGACGAACAGGAAAAGAACTACCAAATTCTCCTCCAAGCCATGACCCAAGCCGGATTCGTCGGCTACGAAGGCGAATGGTGGGACTACCGCGACGCCGACATGGACAGCTATGGCCCAAAGCAGGTCGATCCTAACCTGTATGCACATTAGCGACTCAGGATAAAAATGTCGCTTCGTTCCGTCGTTCGGCCCTGCCGGCTATAGTGGGTCGCTCCGGAGCTATTGAATTTCTTTGCAGAAATTCAAGGATCTCCTACGTCTCCCGTGTAAGTAAGCGAGGAAAGAACCCTCGCCAACTTACACCGACACTACTGCCGGCAATGCCGAACGACTCCACTACACTACTGTTGTGGCAATCTGCATCAACACACCAGCATCAATACGACAGCGTTGTTGCGTCTTATCTCCTGTTTAGCAATCGCCGGCTATGATCGAGTCTCGTAACAGCATCGCTGTCAATGAACGTAGCAACAGTCGAGGGCGGATGCTCTTCAAACTCGGTTTAACGCCATTGCGATGCTTAACCAGAGGCGAAATTAAGCTCACTGTGAGTGGAATGGCGCAATTTGGCACGGTATCGTGGTGTCGACATCAGTTAGCGACCGTTCTTTGGTCGGTTACTGATGTGCGAGTCGATGGAGATCCATTCAGATGGCGCACAGCGACAGCTGAATTAGCTTCATCGCGAGCCACTTCGATGCCGTGCCAAATTGCAGAATGCAACGGACTCAGAATCTAAATCAAACAATCCGATAGTAGAAAGGAGGCCCCAAATGGACATCACGATCGTAGGCGCTGGCCCGCGTGGCATCGCTGTGTTGGGGCGACTGTTGGCGTGGCAGCATCATGACGCTTCGCGACCGCTAACAGTCACCCTCGTTGACGAATTTCCGGTCGGCGGCCATGTTTGGCGGACTGACCAGTCGCATTTGCTGATTATGAACACGCCGGCGCAGCAGTTGACGGTGTTTGCGGACGCTTCCGTGCAGATGGCGGGACCGCAACGGCTGACCGGCCCAGACTTGGCGAGCTGGGCGACAACAGAAACGGCACGGACGTTTATTCAGCAGCATGATTATCGCCATCAAACCGCCTTTTTAAACGATGTTGCGCACCTCGGCTCCGATGACTATGCGCCCCGTGCCCTCTTTGGGGTCTACCTGCAGTGGGCGCTGGCAAGTATGACAGCCAACCTGCCTGCCAATTTTCAACTGATTCAAAAACAGGCCACGGTTACAGAAGTTAAACGGGCCACTGATGGTCACTGGTTACTTCGTGCTACCGCAGAGCAGCGGCCAGCAGACCGGCTCATATTAACGACTGGTCACTACCTCAGTGAACCAACCCCAGAGCAGCAACACTTTACTGAATTTGCTCGCGCCCACGACGCCGTCTACGTGCCGCAACAGTTTCCGGGTGATACCGATTTTTCAGCCATCCAGCCTGGTGAACCCGTCATCATCCGTGGCGTCGGCCTCAGTTTCTATGACTACGTCACCCTGCTCACGAGCGGACGCGGCGGCACCTTTCATCGCGGGGCGAACGGACTGTTAAGCTATCAATCCTCGGACAAGGAGCCGCAAATCATCGCTGGATCCCGTCGCGGTTTCCCTTACTATCCAAAAGGTACGAATCAAAAACGATATGGGGAACAACTCCAACCACAGTTTTTAACACCTGAATGTTTGTCCCAATTCTCACCTGACGCGCCGTTACCTGCTGAGAAATTGGAAAAATTACTGAAGGCTGAGGTCGCTTATGTCTACTATTCGCGCTTAATTACAGACCGTTATCCGGCGCTAAACCTTCCCATTTTCCAGCATCAATTTACGACTGCTGCCGATCCGCTTCGTCTCATTGACCAGCTACCAATAGCTGCTGAAGACCAACTCGACTGGCAGCGATTGACGCACCCGGCCGAAAACCTGCAAGGTACGGCCGACCAGCTCGCTTATTTGGACCCGCTCATTGCGGATGCAAAACGGGGGACTAAGACTGGTCCACTAACTAGTGCGCTGGAAACGTTCCGGGATCTGCGCGAGACGATTCGTCAAATCACCGAAGCGGGCATTTTAACGCCGGACGATTATTTGACCTATTTATTACTCGACTACACCCCGTTGCAAGATTTTTTTGCAGTTGGGCCGCCCGTTATTCGTGTTGAACAGCTTCGCGCCCTGATTGCGGCCGACATCGTCACGCTGGTGCCACCCGAAATGAGAGTCAAGACGACTGACGCTGCGTTTTCGGTTTCCACACCCGCCAACGGTCATGCCCTAACTAGTCGGGTCCTCATTGAAGCGCGCACACCAGCCATCGATGTCAACGTGACGACGAACCCGCTAATTCGGCAACTGCTGGCTAGCAACCTCGGGCATCCCGACCAGCGGCAGCAAGCGGACGGTAACGCCTATTTCACCCACGCTTTGGCTATCGACCCAACAACAGACCGGTCCTCAACGCAATCGGCCAACCGCATAACAGCCTGTACGCTTTTGGCATCATTACTGAAAGCACTCACTGGATGACGGGGCTGAGTCCACGGCCTGGCATCAACGATGGTAATCTGCGGGCAGCGGACCGGATTGCCCAGCAGATCATGACTGGTGAGCACACCTTCGACGATCCGCTGGTCAACTAATGAGCACTCAGACACTTGTCTTTAAATCAGACAGGTGTTTTTTTATACGTCGTCATGATTGTGTATTGACTTATAAAGCATATAATAAAATTATTATTACTATTAGGAGGTGACGTTTTGAAGCAACGCTCACAATGGATTCTTTTACTCGCAACGTCAATGGTCTCCTTTATGTCCACCATTGATGCCGGCATCGTCAACATCGCGGTGCCCCAAATCTCGCGGGACCTTAACGTGCCCATGAACGAGGCCGAATGGGTCGTGTCCGTTTACCTAGTCCTTATCTGTGTGTTACTCATTTTCTTTGGTAAACTGTCAGACAGATTGGCCGAATTTCACTGTTTCAGATTGGCACCATCATTTTCATTTTGGGGTCACTCGGGTGTGGGCTCAGCAACACCCTGCCGCTGTTAATGGCTGCTCGAATTCTCCAAGCCTTGGGGGCCTCAATGACAATGGCGACCAACTTCGGAATCATTACACAGATTTTTCCACCGGAACGTCACGGTACCGCGCTAGGCGTCAACAGCGCCTTTGTGCAACTCGGCAGCATTGCCTAAAACTGGAATGCCGCTCAGCCACTTGGTTGCCGTTTCAAAGAACGTCCAACTGCTGTTGATCGATGCCCACGGCACCAGACCAACGATCATGATGACGAACGTCGCGCCAAACAGCCACAGGACCCCTTTTTGCCGCCCCGTCATGGCAACGTTGTCGGCATCACTGTCAATCGCAAACCGCTTCAGATCCTCGTCACGTTGTGAGAAGACCAGTGACTTGCTTGGATCCTTCTCAATTTTCGAGGCATAACGGTAAACATACCAGATACTGATGAGCACCACGATCACCAACAGGATCAACCGTGGAAACAATCCTTGACCCATGGACAAATCGAGTGTCTGGGAGCTACGCCGGTCGCAAACGGGTTCACAGTGGAGGCTAGACAGCCGACCTGGGACCCCACGAGGACGATGGCGACGGCCACCAGGGAATCAAATCCCACGCCAATCATGACTGGAATGAGCAGCGGATAAAACGCAATGGTTTCCTCCGCCATGCCGTAGGTCGACCCGCCAAGCGCAAACAGAAACATGAGGACTGGAATCAACGCTTTCTCCTTGCCCTTGTACTTGCGGACAACGGAACCGATTCCGTCATCAAGCGCTTTGGTGCGGTTCACAACACCCAGGAAGCCCCCAATAACCAGGATAAATAGCGAAATCGAAATGGCACCCTCGGTATGATCATTGCCGACCATGCCGTAGACTGGGGCCATAAAGATGTCCCAGATACCTTGCGGATTAGCCGTCACTGACTTATAGGTGTGGGCAATGATATTCCCCACCTTATCAGTGGAATAAGCACCGGCTGGAATGATCCAGGTCAGGATTGCAACAAGCCCAATGATCATGAATAAAATCGTAAACGCTGACGCATTTTAAACCGCCGTTTTTTAGGTTGTGTGTTTGGTGATTGCATGATGTTCATCTCCTTTTTATAACCTACCATTAGTTTATTCCTAAGATTTTAATAAGTTATGAAGAAGTTTGATTTTTTTGTACATTTTTTCATTCGTGTTTTTGTCCCGCATTAGCCGAATTTACAGCGCCATATTTTTACGATCTATCATCCATTTCCGACAATTTTTGATTGTTATGAAAGCTTAGGAATCGCTTACATTGACTCACGAATATGGTATAATTAGTGATACTATAATAGGTTCGGTATTTCGTTTTTAAGCTTTATTTTCCCGCACTTGTGATTAATCAAACTTAGGTAATGACGAGCGTCCAAATCAAGTAAATCGTTGTACTGGGCCATGATCCATGTATTTTAAAAAAAGAAGGAAGGTTTTTAAATTGGAAACACCACCGACAACTTGGATGAGCGCCTATTTTAAAAAACGCCCCCGTGGCCATCATGTTGTTTCAAGATGACGACCTTCTTTTGAGCAACCATTTGGCGCAATGTCTGCAGGATCACCTGCACTTTGACCCAAGCTACCTGATTCAACTCGCACAATCGGCGACCAAGGAGCGCCATTCGGCCGTAACAGGCTGCAACACCTGTGCCATTTGCAACGAACTGGATGAATTTGCGATGCCGGTTCTCTGCAGCGACGATCAGGAAACAGGCTACTATATGGTTTATAAACCCCTAGATGAAACGCAACACCTGTCCTCGCTGACACTTAAGAGTCGGGCTTCAATCGACCACGTCATCAAAATGGCGGACCATGAGCGTAACAGTCAAACGGCGATGCACGCCAGTGAACTGGAACGCAAACGGATCTCCGCTGACCTGCACGACAATATTGCCCAGGGCGTTTATTCGGCCATCATGGGTGTCAAAAACCTGGGGACCTGTGCGCTATCCGAAAGTGAACTCAAAACACGCACGTTGCGATTGCCGACGAACTCAAAACGACGCTGAGTGAGGTCAAAGACATGGCCTTAGACGTTCGGCCATCCGTTCTAGATCAGTTTGGCCTCTTCTCAGCCCTTAAGACGCTGGCGCAGCGCCTGCAAACGAATTCGGGTGTCACCATTTCAGTGTTGGGAAACGCCCATCCAGAGGAACTCCAAAAGACCGTCCAAAGTGCCTTTATCGAGTGGCACAGGAGGCCATGAACAACACCTTGAAGCACGCTAACGCCAGCGAAATTGATCTCTTATTAATTGAACACGACCATTTCATCACGTTACAGATTATCGATGATGGCGACGGCTTTGACGTTTCAAGCCATCAAGCATTCAACGGTCATTCACTAGGGCTTCACGACATGAACGACCGGATCAAGTCACTTAACGGGATCTTTGACGTGCAGTCGGACCCGCAAGTTGGGACAACAATCACGGTGAAGTTCCCCGTCCAAACCAGCAAGGGGAGTTATCAACATGTATAATGTACTGATTGCCGACGACCACGCTGTTGTGCGGTCGGGGCTGAAATTTCTAATTGATCAACTGCCAGATTACCAGGTCGTTGCTGAAGCGGCCACCGGCAACGACACCTTTATCCGCGTGGGGCACGGCGACATTGATATCGTCGTCATGGATTTGAGTATGCCACCGGGTGAAAACGGCCTGTTGACGACGAAGCGGATTCAGGCGCAGTACCCGGAAATTTTGATTCTCATTTTATCGATGCACGGCGAAGAAGCGTACGTCGATAAATCGATCGAGTACGGGGCTGTTGGCTACGTTTTAAAAAGCTCGCCGGATAGTGAGATCACTAACGCATTGAAAACAATCGTGACGGGTAAGCATTATGTAGATGAAAATGTTATTTTGCTGAAATCAGATATCAAAGAGATCACGTCCGATGGCTCCAACACCAACCTCTGGGGCCATAACGCGTTGTCAAAACGGGAACGAGAAGTCATGCCGCTGGTCGCAATCGGTTACAGCAACAAAGAGGTCGCCGCTAAGCTCAACATTTCAACCAAGACTGTTGAAGCACACAAAGCTAGTATTATGCGGAAACTGGATCTGGAGTCGCATGTGGATCTAGTTCGGTATGCGATTCATCATAAGATGATTGAGTTTTAGAGTGTGGCAGGTGGTTGATTTCGTTGCATTCCGCAATTTGGCACGGCATCGAAGTGGCTCGCGACTGAGCTAACTCGATTTCTGCTGCGCAGCTCTCGAGTGGATCTCAGTCGTCTCGCATGTCACTAAATGGCCCAAGAACGGCCATCAAGTGACATCGACACCACGATGTCGTGCCAAATTGTTCCATTCCACTGACGATGAGCTTAATTTTTAAACTGGTTAAGTATCACGTTAGCGTTAAACCGAGTTTGTAGAGAATCCGCCCTCGACTGCCAGTAAACTCATTGTCAGCAATGCTTCATACACTGCGTCAGTTGAAGGTAGTATTTAACTACCAGTTTTCATAACACTATGTTACCCTGGCTCTCAAAATTAACTATTTCTAGAATTGTAGCGTAGTGGCACCGTTCGGCATTGCAGACTGTGGTGTCGGTATTCCCAAGGCGCCCCAAAAAGACTCGCCTAGAATATATTTGAAAACACAAGAATAAACACAAAAGCGAACCCATATCGGCACAACAACGATATGGGTTCGCTTTTCGTCTCTATTTTTGAATAATGTGGCGTTACCACAACCAAACCGTCCTACCCTTCCAAAGCAGAATAATCCGTCCGCTTCTTAAAGGCACAATTCAAGGCCGCGACCTTCACCTCAACGACTTGATTCTGATTGATTCGGGCAAATGCCAGCGTCTCACTGATCAGGCGTTGGATGAGTGCTGGATCCTTCTTTTGAGCCAACGCATTTTGAGCCGCCTGAAACTTCAACCGCGGCAGGTAGTAGGTCACGCGGTTTTCAGAACAGAGCTGGATTCCAAAATCGATCAGCTGGTTGCTGAGCCGATAATTGTCCTGGTTCGCATAGAATTCCGCGGTGAAAAAGACGAGCGTCAGCATCCGCAAAACAGCTTTATCGTCCGCTTCTTGTAGCTGCCCCTGGTGCGTCTTAATATACTGGTTGACCTTCTCGAAATAAAAAGCAGCTTGCCTCGTTTCCCGCCGTCGCGCACTCATGACACCCGAACCAAGAAAGGCTAACTGGGTAAAAATGGTCTGGTGGCGTTCATCCAAGTCGTTTAAAATTTGTGAAAAATCAAATAGGATCTTATCCGGCTGCGCATTGACAAGCGCATTGCACAAGCCCCGCAGATAGCAAAACTGCATCTTATCAGGAATCGCGTCGATATCAGTTAACGTCAACGGCTGTATCCGTTTGATGGCGTCCGGGTAGTTTTCGGTCATCAAGTCACGTTCAATCGTGTCCAATGCCTGGTGCAGTTCCGGCACAGACGTTGCGCCATCCTGATACAGGTCGTCAACAGTCATGCCTAACCGAACGCAAAGTTTACTTAGAATCGTCAAAGACGGCACTTTATTCTGGTTTTCAAACTTACTCAGCGTTGCCTGCGTGCAAATCCCATGCGACAGCTTACACTGAGAGATTTTAAGGGCCTTTCTGCGGCTCACAAACCGGTCAATTTTCATGTTAAGCGACCTCCTATTCGTGAATGCCTAAGGCAACCTTCGCGTAACGACTCATCCGGCTGATATCCCAAACTGGCTCCCAAACGAGGTTGATCTCACAGCTAGAAATGCCGGCAACGGCTTCGGCAGCCTGCGTAATTGCGTCGTGGAGAATGTCGCCGATCGGACAGCCCATCGTAGTGAGCGTCATCGTGATCAGACACGCCCCATCCGTCACCTTCACCCCATAGATCAGGCCTAAATTCACCATATCAATGCCCAATTCCGGGTCAAGCACCTCAGACAAGGCGTCCATGACGTCGTTTTCGAGTTGGGTTGGTTCAATTAAGTGTTCTGCCATCATTTTCATCCCTTCTGCTGAGTGGCCACAGAATTGGTATAGTTACAATTTAACAAACGTTCTAGTGGTCCTTATTTTTAACACGCTTAATTAAACGAATGATTCCCGGCCGAGAATGCGCTCGTTTAATGGTTCTTTATCGCGATATGTAGGCGTCTAGGGACAGTATACCCGATGGCACATACTGAATCCATTAGGCCATCCCCCTAACTTTCGTGAAATAATTTACATATATAATAAGATTCTGCTAATGTGTTTTACTTAATTGGGATGCCTCATACACTCATTTATATACCTGCCATTTTATGCCAAAATAATATAACTTAATTGCGTTAAAAAAGAACGACTATTAAGGCTAGCCCCCCGCAGCATTGCTGTAACAGCACCTTGTCAGCTGTCTGTTTTAAAACCATTAGGGCATCCCCTTACGTTTACCGAAAAATACGCAAAGCTTCTATATAAATTTTTATATAGCGTTTCAAAATTCGGTCAGAATCGTTCAAATGAATCCCACCCATTTTTGGCCATTCGTCACTTGCATGCTAGTCTTGGTTTTGTAAAACGTGTGAACGAAATCACAAAGGAAATTGTGACCCAGATCGCTGTTCAGTTTCATCTCGGTCACGCAACTCAATCGCACGATAAAACTCAAGATAAGTGAGGAGATTCCCATGAGTAAGAAATACGAAACAGAAGCACCCGGCTACACCATGACCACCGTGATGGAAGAAGCTGCGCGTTGCCTGCTCTGCCACGACGCGCCATGTTCCCAAGCCTGCCCCGCCCACACCGATCCCGGCAAGTTCATCCGCAGTGTCCGGTTCCGCAACGTAAAGGGCGCCGCAGAAACCATCCGTGAAAACAACGCTTTGGGTGCCATTTGTGCCCGCGTTTGTCCGACTGAAAAATACTGTGAATTGGCCTGCTCACGGACTGGTATCGACCGGCCGATCGATATTGGCGGTATCCAACGCTACGTCACCGACTTTGAGCAACAGGCCAAGATGGACATCCTCAAGAAGGGTGCCGCAAACGGCAAGTCGATCGCCATCGTCGGCAGTGGTCCTGCGGGTCTGCAAACTGCCACGACCATGCTGGAACGCGGTTACGCTGTCGACATCTACGAAAAGAACGAAAAAGCTGGCGGTTATTTGACCTATGGCATTCCCGAATACCGGTTGCCACAAGACATCGTCGACTTTGAAATCAAACGGATCGTCAACCTCGGTGCTGACATGCACTACAACGTCACCATTGGTAAGGACATGACCATGGCCGACCTGAAAGCCGACCACGATGCCGTTGTCGTCGCCGTTGGTGCCAGCGAAGCTAAATCATTATCGATGTTTGCTGGCAACGACTACGTGGAATCGGCCGTTGACTTCCTCGCCCGCGTTAAAAACGCCAAGGGTGACATCACGGACATCCCAGAAAACGCCGTTGTTATCGGCGGTGGCGATGTTGCGATGGATGTCGCCACAACGCTTAAGCGCCTTGACGTCAAGAACGTCACCGATGTGGCCTACGAAGAGTTCGATGAATTCCGCGCTTCTAAGAAGGAACTTGCTGGCACTCGTAAAGCTGGCGTCACCATCGTTGATGGCTACGTACCTAGTGCCGTGGATGGCAACGTGGTCACCTTCAAGCACCGCACCATCGATAGCGAACTGAAAATCAAGGCCGACAAGATTATCCTTGCCATCGGCCAACAGATCAACGCCGATAACCTTGGCATCAACATCGAACGCGGAGTTGTCCCTTACGTGGGTTACAAAACTGACGATCCAAAGGTCTACATCACCGGCGATATTTCGAAGGGCGACCAGACCGTTGTTTGGGCCGTTCGTAAAGGGAAAGAAGTTGCTGATCTGATCGATCAAACACTGTTAGGGGGTACTAAATAATGATTGATAAAGATTTATCCGTAGAATTCATGGGCGTTCACTTCGAAAACCCCTTCCTGCTCTCCTCATCACCCGTTGGCAACTGTTACGAAATGTGTGCCAAGGCGTTTGACGAAGGCTGGGGCGGTGTCGTTTTCAAAACGATCGGGCCAAAACATTTCAAAGTCGATGAAGTCTCACCCCGGTTCGATGAACTGACCAAGGAAGGCACCCCCTTCGTTGGCTTCAAGAACATGGAACAGATTGCGGAACATTCACTTGAAGAAAACCTGCATGATTTAAAAGAACTGAAAAAGAACTACCCTAACAAAGTCGTCGTTGCCTCCATCATGGGAACCAACGAAGAAGACTGGGAAGAATTGGCACAACTCGTTACCGAAGCCGATGCAGACATGATTGAAATGAACCTGTCCTGCCCGCAAATGACCTCTCACGAAATGGGATCCGACGTTGGGACCAACCCAGAACTTGTAAAGAAGTACTGTGCCGCCGTTAAACGCGGTTCTGACCTGCCAATGATGGCCAAGATGACGCCAAACATCACCGATATGATTCCAGCTGCCAAGGCCAGTCTCGACGGTGGGGCACAAGGTATCGCTACCATCAACACCGTTAAATCCATTTCAAACATTGACCTGGACAAGAAGGTTGCGCTGCCGATCGTTAATGGCAAGTCATCCATCTCTGGTTTCTCTGGGAAAGCCGTTAAGCCATTGCGCTGCGGTTTATCCAACAACTCCGGACCGCTGCTGGATTGGAATTACTGCCGATCTCAGGTATCGGCGGTATCGAAACCTGGCAGGACGCCGCTGAATTCATTCTGTTAGGCGCCACCACCCTTCAGGTCACCACTTCCGTCATGCAGTACGGCTACCGGATTGTTGAAGACATGAAGAACGGTCTCATGCACTACATGGAAGAGCAACACGTTGACCACCTCGCCGACCTGGTTGGGTTAGCAACCAAGAATATCGTGCCAGCTGAAAAATTGGACCGGGATTACAAGGTCTATCCAAAAATCGACTGGGATAAATGTATTGGCTGTGGCCGGTGCTACATTTCCTGTTTTGATGGGGCGCACCAAGCCATCACCTGGGATGAAGAAAAACGGCGGCCATCCGTGAACATCAACCGCTGTGTCGGTTGTCAGTTATGTAATCTGGTCTGCCCCGTGGGTGCCATTACGACCGGTGAGAAAGTGTTGAAACCGGGACGCAAGGGTAACGCAGCCGATAAACAAGTTGAGTCCTCGCGGCTGACTCATTTCTAAGGTGACTGCGCGTCACGACACGCTACAGTGAACTGACAAACTGAAGGGCGTTGACGGCTGTCAGGGGTGTCTGAATTCCTGGTATCACTACAGCAGCGTCATATGATATACTAGTTTTTCAGGTATTTTTGACACTAGCGACACCCTTTAGTAAAGGAGCGCGACTCATGAAAATTAGTAAAAAGGTTTGGTTTGACGCGATCGGCGTTGGGTTGTTTACCATCGTTTACAGTCTGATTATGAGTGGATTCTCCCTGTGGATGGCTCCGCCGCCTTTATTGCGGTTTCCTACTTCTTTGGTGCGGGCTTTCCCAAGGACAAGATCTGGAACATTCTGTGCAGTTTCGCGCTGGGCATCGTTTGGGGATTGATTGCCTTTCGCCTGCTGCACGTCCCAAGCATTTCCGGCGTCATTGCTTCATCCGTCATGTTCGGTATCATGACCTTCATTGTGCTGTTCCTACAGGGAACGATTATGAAATTCACGCTGGTGCCCGCTTGGCTGATTGCTTGGGGAACCACCATGTTGATTCTGTCCAATATCACCATTCACAACTGGGGGTTGTTTGTCTTTCAGCTCTATGCCTGCATGGTGCTTGGCATCTTCGTCATTGGGTATTTCTCGGATTACTTTAACCAGATCATGTTCCGGCTTTTCCCAGAAAAAAACGACCATGAGCAGGAAACCGACACCGAGGAAACTGACAATATGGCCGACCACAAGGCTTAATCATCCTTGTTTTTGAGGAGAAAACAGAAGCTTACTGAGACCTGTTGCGAGGCGCGGCAGGTCTTTTACTTGTCTACGTCAAGTTACTGGTATGGCACCATTTCTAGCTAATTTTTATAGCAAAATCGCAAGCCGTTTTCGTTTAGTTCCCCCTTCGCATCAGTTATAATGAACTCAAGATGGTTGTTACCCCACCCCCAACATACTAAGCACACGGTTACCCTATACCGTGATCAACAACCGTCCAGATCCCCCAGTTAATTTTAATCAACCGGGAACCATAACCATATTGTGGCGACTGAGCCTCTTGCTTGGTCGTTTTTTTGTAGAGTGTGAAGCAAGGCGGTTTAGGGGCGGTGTGTAACGGACTCTGGTCTAAAAGTCCGGGCCTGACTTTTAGACCAGAGTCCGTTACACGTTAGCCCCGTGCCTTGCTGAACACGTTTCGGCAATGTAGCATTAAAGAGTTGTCGCCGGTACCACTCAGAAGCAAAAATGCCCGAACTTGGCATTTTGCCAGAGTCCGTTACATGCCCGCCCCTTGCTGAACACGTTTCAGCAATGTGAAAAGGGAGCGCAGTGGCCCGCACCATTCAGTTGCCAAAAACCGAAACCCCGGGCCTGACTTTTAGACCAGAGTCCGTTACACGTTAGCCCCTTGCTGAACACGTTTCGGCAATGTAACAAGGGAGCGCAGTGGCCTGAACCATTCAGTTGCCTAAAACCGAAAAGTCCGGCCTGACTTTTTTTGCCAGAGTTGCTTACACAGGAGTCCTCTGCCTTGCTGAAAATGTGTCCGCTAGATTTCCCATAAAACCTATCATTATGCCTGTAATCCACTTAAATCGAATAGAAAAGCAAAGAGGCCATTTCTTGGCCTCTTTGCTTACATATATTAATCATGTTTTTGCGTTTTCAAATCAATTTTCCGCGTTATTTTTGGCTTTTTCCCAGACCTATTACGTATTTGTGGCTTAAGATTAAAAGTAATTGTCTTCCCCGATCCATCATCAGGAGAAATCGGTTTGTGAAGAATTCTTTCTCTATCTGAAGGTAATAAAGATAATAGTCGATTAAAATATTTTTCTTCTTCGTCTTGATTATCAGTCTCATAGTATCTCATTAATGTTGTCATAAAATCAGTTTGGTCAAGCTCATCGAAGGGTAAAACAAGATAGTTTTCCCTTGAAAAAGTATCATAAGCTGCATTAGCCGCTATCAAGCTGTTCGCTTATTGCCATCCTGAAATGGCTGTAGCTTTGCAATTCTAACAAACACTCGCCAAGCATCTTTTTCTTTTTTAGGAGAGGTCATATATTCATCAACTATCTTTTGAAGATCATTTCGACCAACTACTTCTGGTGGCATATATGTTCTGTGAGATTTTTCATCGAGAATGATACCAATTCGATCATCTTCATTATAGTACGCATTGCGAAGATGGCCCGGCCAATTCGGCTCTTCATCAGAATCGGAATCAAATGCTTTATTGATGGCAATAATTCCGTCAACACTAAAGCCAACTCTCCGAACAGCGGTAATTCCCTTCAAGGCGTCCTCAAAAATAGCTACATCATCACTGTCTTGGTTTAAAGGTGTGCTTGAATTCAAATCCAATGCATGTTTAGTTTGAAGTAATGAACTACCATATCCATTTAAGCTTCCAATTGAAGAGATAAATCTCGCTAGTGCAGTATTGTCCACATTTCCATCTCCTTCAGATTTAAATATAATCAATTCTTTCGTCAAATACTTTCATTCAATATACTATCAATAAATGTTTAAAAATAAAAACAATCGCATTTTCAATGCCTGCTCTAGACAAATATTACAAAAAAGACTGAACCAACTCTGCTATAGAGTAGTTGGTTCAGTCTCTATTTTTATAAGTGAAGAAACGCTCTACAGAAGGCAAGAGGTTGCATGTAAGCAACTTCCGACATCAAATCCAAACCCGGGATTTGATGTCGAAGGCTTTCTACTGTTCTCGAGACTAAACGCGCTCCACAAGCCAGAGGGCGGAGTGTTCCGCGCTCTCTACTGCTCATCCGCACCCAAATTCGTTTGCTTCACAAACGAATGATCCGGTACTCTGATCAGGGTGAAGCGGTTGGCTAGACGGCCGGCGTGGAGGCCGATACCGTTTAGGAAGTCTTTCTTATAGGTTGTTTCTACAACACCGACCCATGCTTTTTGAGTCTTTGTATCGTAGCGCTTGACCGTTTTCTTGTTCCACTTGTACGCACTAGCGGACACGTTTATTGGATCCTTACCGCCCGAAATTGTTGCATCCAGACTTGAGACCTGATCCGTTTCACCATCCGTCGAGTACTTGTAGACTTGAATCGGCTTGCGGCCCTTACCCGTTCTCACGGTCACATACGTCGACTGCGCCGCACTAGTCGTATCTAGGACCAGTGGTTTGTAATGGTACGCGACCGTTACTCGATTCGTGTTGAGCTTGCTGACGTCCTGAAAGAACGTTGCGTAACTCATGCCCCAAAGTCCCAATAAAAAGATAATCACTTCAATTGTTGATTTCGTTAAGTTCTGTGCAGAAAACGACTTTTTCTCGGTCACAATCAATTTAAGTCGTCTGACTCGCATATCATGCACCATCCACACAAGATAAATCAGCAGGAGCAGCCAAAGCCCCATTCCAATTAAATTCCAAGCTGATTTCATAAGCCACAATTCCCTTCTACTCAATGTGATGACACACACACAAACCTTCATTATTAGATTAAAGGAACCGATTGCTAAAAACAAGTGTTTCGACGTAATTCTTTTCGCGAAATACGCTGTACTGATACGGGTTGACAGCCATTTATTATCGTCGGTCAATCGTGCAATTAGATGTGCGTTTACAAATTTCAACCCAGGCCACACTGTACGCGTGCTCAAGCTAGAGTGGTGGCCGTCATTATTGAAAATCGCTAGGATACCCACAAATCATATCATAAGTATTCCTTGCAAGAATCGTCAGCAGTTTGTGTTACAGTAACAGGTGATGACATGGGCGATGTATTATATAGTAGGAAAAGAAAGCAGGCGGACACATGTGCACGAGTTTAACCCTTACAGCGTCAGACCAGACAACCATTCTGGCACGGACCATGGACTTTCCAAACGTTGATCCGTGGGTACCGACAAAGCTACCAGCAGGCACTGAGTGGCAGCCAATTCTTGGGCAGCCAGCAACCACGCAATTTAACATCGTCGGGGCTGCTCGCAACTTAAACGGCCACACCCTTTTTGGTGACGGCATCAACGCAGCGGGACTGAGTTGTGCAGAACTGTACCTGCCTAGTCGGGTCACCTACTATGATGACCCACAGTCCGACAAGGTCAACCTCACACCGCAAGATTTCATTTTATGGGTATTGAGCAGCCATCAAACGGTCGCGGATGTCCTCGCTGACCTTCCGCAAGTGGCTTTGATTGCCCACGTCTGGTACGCTGAAAATAAAGTCTACCCCTTCCACTGGGTGCTAGCTGATGCGACCGGGGCAACGGCCTACATTGAGCCAACATCATTGACGCTCACAGCAACCGACAACCCGATCCAGGTCATGACAAATACGCCGACACTGGCTGATCATTACAGCGGGTTGGCCGCCTTTTTACAGGTGCCAGATACGAAACAACCGACCCTCACCCAGGCTTCCATAGCGTGGCTGGCAAGCGGGCAACCACTCCCAGAGGGACCGATTCCAACAAACCGGTTCATTCGAACAGCAATCAATCGATTGGGGCATCCGCAACCGAAAACGGGTAACGACGCAGAGAACGCAGCGTTGACCTACCTCAAACAGGTCGTGACACCAAAACTCGAAAATGGGCAACAAAAACCTAATCATAACTTTACCCATTACATCAGTTTCATGAATACAAAAGCGTTAACGTATACGCATATTCCTATCGATACCATGAGAAGCCAGTCATTATCCGTAGTGGATTTCGCCAAATAAATCAACTTTCAACCACTTTTTGAAGAAAAAAGTGGTTTTTTATTGTGCAAACACCGGTAAATCACACCATTGTCACATTCCTGAAATATACGGGTTAAAGCCGGTATAGCAAGTCGCAACCACCCTTTCATTTTTAAAAACCCTCTTGAAATGACAAACCTTGTTTTTCTATTAATCTAATCGATAATACGTTGCAACACTCTTGTAACGTGCGATTGATACACTAATAACCGTTCAATAAATAAACGACATTTAAAAATAATAAAAAACGAAACGATAGATTAGAATTTAAATTAAGGGGATTTTGTTAACTATGAAAAGATTGTTTGTCAAACTTGCATTAACCGTAATTACCATCTTAGGCATTACCGTCGCTGCCGACACGATTGCACAGCCACAGACCGCTAGCGCAAGCACCACATCTTACTCAAAGGTTTACAAAGTCGCTAAAGCACAATTGGGCAAGCGTTACAGCTACGGCTCAACTGGTCCTTCATCATTTGACTGCTCAGGCTTTACTTCTTACGTTTACAAGAAGAGTGCCAAGATCACCACTCCACGGACTGCCCAAGCCCAATACAACAAATACGCGCACGTCAGCTACAAGAACATCAAAAAGGGCGATCTCGTCTTCTTCGGCGGCAGCGTCTTTGGTATCAGCCACGTTGGGTTGTACGTCGGTAGCGGCAAGATGATCGACGCCCAAAACCGCGGCGTTGTTAAGGAAGCCGTTAAAGCCCCATGGTGGCACTACGTTGGTTCTGCCCGGGTCACAAGTTTAGACTAATTCAATTTTGAGACTGATGGACACCTCGCTTTTGCGGGGTGTCTTTTTGTGTGTCATAAAGTGCTGTACTGCGTTGCGTCGGCAGAACTGTGCGTATGGTGCTTTCTGTTATTGCATGCTATACAAGGTCGCTCCGTTCCGCCGTTCGGCCCTGCAGGCTGTGGCCAGAGTGTGGAGCAGGCCGGGTAACTCCCGGAGTGTAAGGCGATTTTGCCGGAAATTCCGGTCTTGAATTTCTGGCAAAGTTGACTTACACAGTAGGGAGTTGGTCTGCGGAACACGTTTCCGCAGTATAAACTAGAAATTCAAGGATCTCAACGTCTCCCGTATTAGTAACCGACCAAAAGACGGTTGCTAACTAATACCGACACCACAGCCTGCAATGCCGAGCGGCTCCACTACGCTACAATACTGGTAATCGTCAGCATGAATTGGAAAAACTAACTCATAAGTGGTGCAGTGAAACCTGTTAATCAATCGTCACCAGTAACTAGCATATTGTGAGGAGCATGACTGTTAATGTCCTTATTCGCAGTCGAGGGCGGATTTTCTTCAAACTCGGTTTAACGCTAATGTGATACTTAACTAGTGGCAACAAGTAAGCGCACCGTCAGTGGAATGGAGCAATTCGGCAGGTCGTCGTGGTGTCGACATCAGTTAGCGACCGTACTTGGGTCGGTTACTGATGTGCGAGACGACTGAGATCCACTCGAGAGCTGCGCAGCAGAAATCGAGTTAGCTCAGTCGCGAGCCACGACGACGGCCTGCCGAATTGCGGAATTCAACGGACTATTATCTAAAACTAGAAAAATCCTCCATAAGGCAAGTGCTTCTCTGGGTGCTCTTCTTCACAGACTAAAGGCCCATTCATCGTTTGCACGTCGCTTTCATAGCGTCTAAACGTGCTCCAGGAAGCAGAGGCTCCTGTGTAAGCTGCTCGGGTCAAAAAAGTCAGACCCGGACTTTTCTGACCCGAGCAGCTTACACTCCGCCCTCTAACCGCTTCCTTCCGCACTCTCTTAAATCTCGTTAACGATTGCGCAATTAGCACCATAATACTTGTTTTCATGTTGCGTAACGCGTTATCATGGAAACAATCAAAATAGTGTAAGGTAACGCTCTGTTACTTTAACTGTTTTTCAACCTACAATATATAGTGGCACGTATACTAGTTCTTCCATATATTGTTGATTTTTTCAAACAAATGTTCTAAACTTAACGTATTGATAAAAAGGAGTCCTCGTCGTGAATAAGCAAAAACCGCAACAGTCACATATTCAAATTACGGTTCGTTTCGTTGAGAAGCGTAACGGCAAAAAAGACGTGTTTGACGCCCGAAAGATACTAAGCAGTCTAAATCATTTGACCCACGATGATCGGCTCATTCGGCGCACAAATGCCCTTGTATTAGCCCAAATCGCTGGTTACTCTCAGATTGATACCCAGACCATCCGCCAGCTCATCACCTCGACGTTGACGCAGTTGGATCATCCAGAACTGGCCAAGCGGTATAGTGAGTACCACCCTTCTAACCCAAAAAACGCTTCTTTTAAACAATTGTCTTTTTTTAATCTGTGATTCTGTTAAGTCCGGCGACTAGCGCCGGACTTTTTTTATAGCTTAAATTACCCACCCATTTTGACCAACCCAACACATCGTTAGTTATCGAAATTTTGGGCACAAAAAAATCAGCACCCCAACAGTGCTGACTTCCTGTTTTACTATTCAGTTAAATCCTAAAGATCATTGTCAATTGACTAGCTCAGTTGAGCCTCTAAATCGCGTAATTCGGCCACACGCACATTGCGTGGCAAGAAACGCCGAATTTCTTCCTCGTTGTAGCCAACTTCCAAACGCTTGTCATCAAAAATGATCGGGCGTTTGATCAAGTCGGGATACTTCACAACGAGATCAACTAATTGGCTGACTGGTAATTCATCAAGGTCGATGTTTAACTTCTTAAAGATGTTAGAACGCGTCGAGATGATGTCTTCGCTGCCATTTTCAGTCAGGCGAATAATTTCCTTAACTTCATCAGCGTTTAGCGGATTTGATTTAATGTTTCGTTCTTTAAACGGAATTTGGTGGGCTTCCAGCCAAGCACGAGCTTTACGACTAGATGCGCTACTTGGTGCAACATATAGATTAATCATACTAAGCACTTCCTTCATTTCGCTTTCCCCAAGCGACAAAACCATTAACTAAAAAACATCAGTTGCTCATTATTTGGTCCCCAACACCTTCTAATGAACATCTTAATCATAACATATTATGAGAATAATTCAAGATGATTTTTATACTTTTTAGATTGTGAACAAGCCAACATCTTGACTTGTCATTAATTTATCTAAACCCGTACTAGCGGTATTTATCAATAATTTAAATTGTGCACGTTTATAAAATAATTTCGTGAAAATGTTATAATTTTCAAACCGCCGTCAGACAGGGTTATTGACGGAAAATAAGTACATTTAGTAAACAGAATATCCGATAATGTCGTACTTGAGGGAGGTAAATTGTCATTCGTTTCAGCTTAGACTAAGATTGAATTGGACATTGACTAGTTTAAAAATTTTCACCGTCGCTGATTCTTGTGAGGTGCGTTACAATTTGACTAGTTGAAAATTTTACTGAGGGGAAGTGGAACCTGTGGAGATCTTCTTAACGGTCACCCTGCTTGTGATTGCGGCTGTGGGGGCCAATATTATTTATACGGTTTTTCCACGGATACCGTTAGCGTTTTATCAAATCGGGGCGGGCCTACTGCTATCTTTCGTCCCCACCTTTAATAACTTTGATCTGGAACCAGAGATCTTTATGCTGCTCATCATCGCGCCATTGATGTTCAACGATGGTCAGTCGACCAATTACTCCCTGTTGCTGCGTCGGATTCGAGCAGTGCTGTCACTGGCAGTCGGACTTGCCGTTGTCACCATTATTGTCGGCGGGTTTGTTGCCCATCTCTTATGGACTGGCGTGTCGATCGCGCTAATGTTTGCCCTGGCGGCAATCGTTGCGCCAACCGATTCGGTAGCAGTGGAGTCGATCACGGATGGGATCGAGGTCCCAGAACACGTGATGGCCGCCCTTAAAAACGAATCCTTATTCAATGATGCGTCCAGGATCGTCGCGTTCTCACTGGCGCTCAACGCCTTTACAACAGGAAAGTTTTCCGTTGGCTACGGCATCCAGCATTTTCTGGTCGTCTTTCTGGGCGGGATCGTCCTCGGCATCGTCTTGGGGTTCGTCGCCGTTTGGATTCGGCTCTTCTTCCAACAAAAATCACTAGATATTATTGCGATCCTCCTGCCATTTAACCTCCTGACGCCGTTCATTGTTTACCTGCTGGCTGAACATCTGGGTCTTTCCGGAATCTTGGCCGTTGTCGCCTGTGGTGTCGTTCACGGGGTTCAGCAGAGTCGGCTGCGTCTGACCTCGACAGAAAATCAAATTGTGACTCGGACAACTTCGGAAGTAGTTGCAGACCTCTTAAACGGGTTTGTTTTTGTCTTGTTGGGCGCGTCATTGCCGAACGTGTGGCAAAACCTGTCTCGTTCGGATACCGAAGAGTTGCCGAAATTAGTGACAGTTGCCGTCGTTTTGTACGTTGTCATGTTCCTGCTGCGGTTCGCCTGGAGCCAGTTCAACTTAGTCCGGATGCACGATACCCGCCACAAGCACAATACCGTTCGTGAGAGTTTGGTGCTTGCGCTCGGCGGCGTTCACGGAACCATTACACTTGCCATGGCCTTCTCACTACCGCTGACGGTTAACGGCCAGGCCTTCCCTATTCGAAATGCCTTGATCTTAGTGGCCGGCATCATCATCTTAATGAGTCTGATCGTGCCAACCATTGTCTTGCCGCTCATCTTACCGCATGAAACGAATCCCTACACTGATGAAGAGGTTGAAAAACACGTGGCTGGCATGGTGAACTTTGCGATCGACCAGCTGAAGAGCATGGAAGCGAACACTTCTGTGCTGGCGCCAGTCATCGAAACCCTGAATAGTCAAAAGGGATCCAGCGCCTACGTCACAAATTCTAAGGTCGTCCACCAGCTGCTTGCTGAGGCTGGAGAAGCTCAGACTGAAGCCATTACTGACCTGATTGAAGAAGGCAAGGTTGACCGGCAATTTGGCTGGAAATACAACCGCGTTCAAATGTTTCAAACACAATTTGCCTTTCAAAATCCGTTCCAGCGCATCGTGATGTGGTGCCGCATGGTGGGCTACCGGTTCTTTCCTAATCTGGCTAAACGGCAAAGAGCTAAGCAAATTTCGCAGTGGCAGGAAAAGAAGAAACAGTGGCAGATCGACCATCCTGACCAAAAACCTGAAGAAACTGATCAGGATCGCTTATTACCAGAGATTCGCAAAGAAAATGCCCAACTGCCAGCCAACGTGCAGCAAGTACCAGCAAAACGGCAGCACTATTCCCGAAAACAACTGCAAGAAATCAAAAAAGCGCAGACGCCTGAAGACCGTCAGAAGTTCCTTGACACAATGAGTGAACTCGAAACGGCTGGTTATAACGCGGTCATGCTTTACCTCACCAGCGTCGAAAATGACGAGAATCGAGCCGAGGTTGGGGTCATTCGCCACTATTATATGGTTCGGCACAATCGTTTTAGTCAATCCGAGACAAAAAATGAAACGGAAAGTGAACTTTTTATTCGCGCCTTCCAGTTCGAGTATACCTATGTCCAAGGAACCGCGAAGCAGCAGTATTTATCGTCTGAATTAGTAAAGACTTTACAGCAAAAAATCTCGATGGATCAACTCGTTTATATGCAATCAAACGGGTAGTTTATGGGGCAAACCATTGAATTATCAAGTTGAGTTACGATTTTGTTATCAGAAATTCACACTTTCTTCACATTTATCCTTTATATTAAGACCATAGCCTAATATTTAAATTACAAATATTAAGTAAGCTTTTTCATTTTACTCCTCCAAAGTAAAATTTATATTTCCGTGAACCCCATCACGAAAATGCCTACTCCTATGTGTAAAACCTGTCCTCCCCCGGACAGGTTTTTTGTGCCTTCATTTTTAACAAACGCTGCCATAGCAGTGTTTAGCGTCTATTTTTTGGAACAATTACAGCTGTTTTCCAGTGTGATCGGCAACCCTAAATTGCCGGTGAAATCAGTTTCAATCAGACGCGTTTACTAACAATTCCTTAGCAATTAACACGTGAAATATCCGGAACCACCGGTCAGCGTAACAAAGTATTTTACGTCATTAACCTTTAAAAATGTTTTTTTTCTCTCGTGAAAACGTTATAACATTGGTCAGGCACTAAAAATAACCATACATATTTCTCTTTCCGTTATAATTAGCACCTAATATTGCAAGTAACGGTGATTGTCACTTTCAATTGACTAAAGGCACTTCCGTTTACAAACACCTGTTTATTAGGTACATTTAAGTCATCGTACAGAAATGTAACCGGTTTATTTAACCTTGGAGGAGGCTGTCATTATGGCAATGTTATACGGGAAACCCTCAGATGATGAAACGAAATACCTTAGTCCGATTTTTGGATCCAACGCGGAAATCGCGACATTCCAAAATTCAAACTCAACGATACCCCGATCGAACCACGGGAAGCCTATGAACTTGTTTCAGACGAACTGCTCGATGAGGGCAATTCACGACTTAATCTAGCCACATTTTGTCAGACCTGTATGGAACCAGAAGCCGAAAAACTCATGGCACAGTCGTTTGAAAAGAACGCCATTGATAAATCAGAATATCCACGAACGGCCGATATTGAAAATCGGTGTGTCAACATTATCGCCGATCTCTGGCACGCACCAAAGGATGAAGCCTTTATGGGCACTTCGACGATTGGCTCCTCTGAAGCGTGCATGCTCGGCGGCATGGCCATGAAGTTTAATTGGCGTAAAAATGCGCAAAAACATGGCTTGGACATTAACGCCAAAAAGCCGAACTTAGTCATCAGTTCCGGCTATCAGGTCTGTTGGGAAAAGTTTTGCGTCTACTGGGACGTCGAGTTGCGCACTGTGCCAATGGACGCTGACCACCTCTCCCTTGACCTCAACCACGTCATGGACTACGTGGACGACTACACGATCGGTATCGTTGGCATTCTTGGCATCACCTACAGTGGCCGCTACGACGACATTGCGGGCTTAGACCGGCTGGTAGAGGCGCACAATCAAAAGACTAATTTTCCAGTGTACATCCATGTCGACGCGGCCTCAGGCGGCTTTTACACGCCATTTATGGAAGCCAATCTAAAATGGGATTTCCGGTTAAAAAACGTCATTTCAATCAACGCTTCCGGCCACAAGTATGGGCTCGTTTATCCAGGTGTCGGTTGGGTCCTGTGGCGTGATAAACAATTTTTGCCGGAGGAGCTGGTGTTTAAAGTGAGCTACCTTGGCGGTGAATTACCAACTATGGCCATCAACTTCTCGCACAGTGCCTCCCAATTAATTGGGCAGTACTACAACTTTATTCGCTACGGCTATCAGGGCTACAAAGCCATTCATACCCGGACCCACGAGGTCGCTCAGTATTTGACCCACGCCCTCGAAGAAACGGCGTTGTTTGATATCGTCAACGATGGCGCCCAATTACCAGTCATCTGTTACAGCCAAAAGCCCGATAACCAGCACGAATGGACCCTGTATGATCTGTCTGACCGGCTGTTAATGAAGGCTGGCAAGTACCTGCCTATCCGCTGCCTGATGATCTCTCGCAGACCGTGGTGCAACGGATCGTTGTTCGGGCGGATTTCGGGATGAATATGGCCGTTGATTTTGTGCAGGATTTTAACGCGGCTATTGATGAGCTGAATCAGGCACATATTGTGTTTCATGAAGATGAGACGCCGAAGAAGTATGGGTTTACGCATTAGAGGATGATTTTGTTGGTCAATATGGATCCTGATAGTGATTTCTGTTTGGAAATTGCTTGACGGGTCCTTTTTTTAATAGTGTTACCGAGACCCTTTTTTGCATCCGTGTCGATGCCCATTCCACAAGGTATGGCGCTAACGTGTAACGGGATTCGGCCCTTCTTCACGTTCTACCTCCCCCTTAATTCAGAAGTGCTTTTACATTGTCTTTCTTGGCTTCTGTGCCGAAACGCGTTTCAGAAGGCAAGGGGCGGCCATGTAAGCAACCCTGGCAAAATCCCAGGTTCGGGGATTTCTGCCAGGGTTGCTTACATTCTGCCCCTTAACCGCCTTCTTCCACGCTCTCATTGTCTTTCCCCCCCAAAAGCCTTATAATTCTATGTTAAACGGGGGTCACCGTTTTGTTTGCTCTGACCCACTTTACGACGATATTTCGTCAATGGAGGTAGCACATGAAACTGACCATTCTTTCAACCAGCGACACGCACGGTTTCGTCTTTCCCACGAACTACGTTAAACCCAATGCCAATATGCCGTTTGGTCTGATTCGGGCAGCCAGTGTGATTCACCGCGAGCAGCAAGCTGCCACCGGGCCGGTCATTACCGTAGATAACGGCGATTTCCTAGCCGGATCGCCGCTTGCTTACTATGTGGCTCAGGTGCAGGCAACTCCAGATCCGCAAGCGCTGATGCATATCTATAATCAGATTCACTATGATATCGGCATTTTAGGCAATCATGAATTTGACTACGGCACCGCCTATCTGGAAAAAGCGTTGAACACCACCGACCGCAAGATCATTAACGCCAACCTGTTAGATGGCGATGAGCGACCATTGTTTGGCCAGCGATACCGTATCATGACGTTTAACGGCGTCAAGGTCGCCATCATCGGCCTCACCACGAGAGCCGTCATGCAGTGGCGTAACCACAGCGACGTTTATGACGTGGCATTCCGGTCAGCCGTTTCAGTGGCACGTGACCTTGTCCCCGAACTGCATAAGCTTGCGGACGTGGTCGTTGTCTGTTATCACGGCGGGTTCGAACGCAACGTTAAAACGGGACAGCTCATTGAATCTATCAGCAACGGCGAAAACGAAGCCTACCAGCTGCTTGAAGAAGTCGAGGGTATCGACGCGCTCGTGACCGGGCACCAGCACCGAAAAATTGCGGACACCCTATTTGGCGTCCCAGTCACCCAACCCGGCTACCGCGGCGAGGCAGTCGGTAAGATCACACTGACGATTGAAAAAACGAAATCCGGCTACGCAGTCGTAGATCACTCAGCTGAACTGCTAGATACCAAAAATGCGCCCTTTGACGACACTATGCGACGTGCGAGCAAGGCGCTTGACCAAACAGTTGACGCTTGGCTGGCAGAGCCCCTGGCGCAAATTAACGGCCACCTCACCTTTGCCGACGCCGCCCAAGCGCGAATGGTTGAAACAGCCTACACAGAGTTTATTCAACGGGTTCAAATCGAAACCATGGACGCCGACATTTCAGCAACGTCGCTTTTTAACAACGAGGGGCACGGCTTTGAAGACCCCATCACCATGCGCAACATCATGACCAATTACGTTTATCCAGACGGCCTTGCCCTTGAACTGATCACCGGCAGGGACCTCCGAGCAGCGCTTGAACAAAGCGCTGAATACTTTATGATCGATGACGACGGCAACATTGCGGTCAATCCCGCCTTCTATTCTCCTAAATTACGCCATTATAACTACGATATGTATGAAGGCATCAATTACCGCATCAACGTCGCCAAACCAATTGGTCAACGCATCGACCGACTGCTCTATAAGGGCCTGCCAGTGACTGATGATCAGGAATTTCGAATCGCACTCAACCGTTACCGCGCTGGTGGTGGCGGCCACTTCGGGATGTTTTCAGCTGATAAGATCATCACCGAAAACAAGACCCCGATGAGTCAAATTATCGCTGACTATTTGCGCCATCATCCAACAGTCAACGCAACCGTAAACCATAATTTTGAAGTTATTCGCTAGGGCATCCTGTTTTCTGGGATGTCTTTTTTGTGGTTTGAGTCTGGCTATGGATTCCGTGGCATTCCGTAAAGTTGGGCGGTCGACGTAGTGGGTCGCTCCGGAGCTATTGAATTTCTTTCAGAAATTCAAGGATCTCCTCCGGCTCCCAGACTAGTAACCGAGGACAGGACCCTCGCTAACTAGTCTCGACACCACGTCAACCGCCCAACTTTACTCCATGCCACTCACAAAGCAATCCTCTAATTCATCCGCTAAATATCTAACAAGAATTAGCCCCAGTTTGTAGATTATCCGCGCTTGACTGGTCATAATCTGGCATTTGCCGAACGCTGCCTATTGAAAAATGTTGAAGCAAACATAACTGTACTAGTTGGATTATGGGATTTTTCGAAGTTAACTGCAGATAAATGAGTCAACTAACTTAAATATCTCAGCTAATCGTCACCTTAAATCCAATCCAGGTCTATAGCATTTCTGACAGTGGACTTAAAGCTGTCGAGGGCGGATTCTTTAAGAACTAGGGTTTAATGCTGTTGTGATACTTAACCAAACGTCAAAATGTGCTCAAGGTAAGCGGAGTGCCAAATTGCGGAATGCAACGGAAAGATACCTGCAAACAAAAACCGCACTCCCATCCGGAAGTGCGGTTTCGTAACGTACAATCAAGCACGCTTTTTCTTCTTTGATTTTTTCTTAGTAGGTTTATCGCCAACGTATTCAACTGTGCGAAGTTCGCGGATCGTAGTGACTTTGATCTTACCTGGGTAAGTTAGGTCGCGTTCGATCTGGTCCTTGACGTCGTTGGTCAATTTGGCGCTGGCATCGTCATCCAGCACTTTAGGCTGAACCACGATTCGAATTTCACGACCGGCTTGGATAGCGTAACTATCCTGGACACCGGTGTGGTCGTTTGCGATTTTCTCCAAACTATGAAGTCGGTTGATGTACTCTTCGACTGATTCACTCCGGGCGCTGGCCGTGACCCTGAAACAGAGTCCGCGGTGGCAACCAAGGTTGCGATTGGTGAAGTCCCTTCCACGTCACCATGGTGCGCTGCAATGGCGTTGATGACAACGGGATCTTCGCCGTAAGCCTTTGCGAGGGCGGCCCCAATTTCCACGTGGGTTCCTTCGATCTCATGGTCGATGGACTTCCCAATATCATGCAACAGCCCCGCTCGTTTGGCTAACCGAACGTTTTCACCGAGTTCCGATGCCATGACGCCACACATCTGCGCCACTTCAATGGAGTGACTCAGCATGTTTTGCCCGTAAGAAGTCCGGAACTTGAGTCGGCCGATGAGCTTCATAAAGTCGGGATGCATGAACCCGATCTTCAACGAGCTGACGGCCTTCTCACCCGTTTGTCGCAGGTCCTTCAACACATCGTTTTCAGCGGTCAAGACCTGTTTTTCAATGTTGGCAGCGGTAATCTTTCGCGAAGCCAATAAACTTTCGATTGCGATTCGCGCAGTCTCCCGCCGAACCGGATCATGGGTGCTGATGATCAACACGTTAGGTTGTTCGGTATCAAACACCAGGTCAGTCCCAGTCAGTGATTCCAGTAACCGGATGTGCTGGCCGTCGCGCCCAACAAGTTTCGTCTTTGTGTCATTGGTGGGCACTAAAACGGTATGCTCAGCGTGTTCTCGCGGCAGATCCACTGGCCCGCGTTGATTGATTCGATAATCAGGTTACGAGCAGCCTTATCAGCAGAAGCCTCAGCGTTATCCGTTAGTTCCCGAACCGTGGCATCCTTTTCGTTTGCCAGCTGCTGGGTCGTCTCATCACGAATCATTTGCTGTGCAGCCTCTGGTTGCAACTCTGCCCGTTCCGCGATGGCTTCCTGACGTTTATGTGATAATTCGGACGCTTCGTGGCGTTTTTGTGCCAGCAGATTGCGTTCCGCTTTCACTTCATTATTCGTGTCATCAATGGCTGACTGACGCTGATCTAACCGTTCGGCCATTTGGTCAAGTGACGTTTTACGTTGTTCGACCCGGTTGACCCGGTTCGTCACATCCGTCTGTTGATCAGTAATTTCTGCCTCGCTATTGTCGCGTTCGGTCTGGATGGTCGTTTTCGCCTTGGCAAGGTAGGCTGATGCCTGTTGTTTTGCATCCGCCGCGCCTTGTCCCGGAGTGCCTCAGCCTGCTGTTTCGCGTTGGCGATCTCGGCACGATATTGATGACGGCGACTTGCTCCGCCAATGATCAGCCCGATAACCAGCATCACCAGCATTAAAATGATAAAGCCTGTTAGAATCAAAACGGCACTCCCTTCTTTTCAATCATAAGTCACTCACAGTCATCCTCATATTATACGCCAAAAAGCGGTATTACAAAAGCGACGACTTGCGATTTACTTCATATACTTATCCAAGAAATGTTTGACCGTTCTTGTGTACAGTTTTGGTGAGTGCGCATAGGACTTAGCGTGTTGGGCGCCTTCACCAGCAGCAACTGTTTTGGCCCCTTGTCCGCAGCGTAGAGTCGATACACCATTTTAGTTGGGACAAAGGTGTCGTTTGTCCCGTGAATAAACAGCATCGGCTTATGGTTCTTTTTGACCTGGTTCAGCGAACTGGCCTGTTTAAACGTGTAACCATTCTTGAGGTAGTTGATGGCACTCACAACGGTACCAGCGGGTATTGCGGAATGTTGTACATTGATTTCGCTTGGTACACGATCTCGTCATAAACGCTGGTATAGCCGCAGTCTTCGATAAATGCTTTGACCTGCTTCGGCGTTTTTTCGCCACTGACCATCATGGTTGTGGCGCCGCCCATACTCGTTCCGAAAACCGTGATTTCAGATTGTTGCCCGTTTTTGTGGATGACCTGTTTGATCCATTTTAAATAATCTAACCGGTCAGGCCAGCCGTAACCGATGTAGTTCCCTTGACTGCGGCCATTACCGCGGTCATCTGGTAACAGCACGTTGTACCCAAGTTCGTGAAATAACCCAGCGTAGGCGCCCATGTTCGCACTGCTGCCGCCGAATCCGTGAGCAATCACGATCGTCTTGTTCGTCTTCTTTGACGCCGGAACGTAACTCGCAACGAGTTTCAAATGCCCCGTCGCCGACATCTCATGCCAAGTGTATTTCTTCGCGTTCTTGTACCACAATTTTTGTGTTCGGTTCGGGTCATTCTTTTTAATGGTCAGCGACGTGTTCACAAAGCCCTTCTTGCCGCGCGCAACCGCCATATTATAAAAGTAATAGCCGGCACCGCCAATGCCGATACAGATGATCACAACGGCGATCAGCAACCCGACGAGCCAATGTTTCTTACGTTTTGTCACAATGCGTTCCTCTTTCTCTCGATGGTTAATGTCCTTGATTATTAATTGTAAGTATGCGTCACAAGTCATTAGTATAACGCAGGTAATTACTAAGATGCAAAACAGGTTTTACGATTTTGCTGGCCGAAGTCTGAAATTGTCCCGAAACCATGCTAGACTTAGGCAATAAATACTGTCTCGAAAGGAAAATTGCCATGACTTACAAAATGAACTGGGACCTCGATGCCGTTTTTGCTGGTGGGATCCACTTCGACAGCCTTGAATCAGCGGATGGCTGATCTGGCGCAGCAACTGACTGATTTTCAGAAACAACTAACCGCCTACGATGCCACTCAAGATGCACCCTCATTTCCCACATTTATCCAATTAACCGACACGCTTCAAAAAATTGAGGCTGGTCTTCTTCAAGCTGATGTTTTTGTGACGGGGCAAGGCTCCGATGACATCACAAATGCGGCCGTTAAACCCGTCGCCGCTCGCGTTCAACAGTTAGAAGCACAGGCCGACACTGCTGAAAATGCGTACAAGCAGTGCTTGGTGACTTTCACAGCGTCGCAATTTAAAGCGTTACTGGCACAGCCAGCATTAACAGATGTCGCGTTTAACCTCACTGAATTCCGTCACCAGGGTCAGGCACTCCTGCCACCGGAACAAGAATCCCTGATTACCCAGCTTAATATCGATGGGCTAAAGGCGTGGTCCAGTCACTACGATTCACTGGTTGCAACGATTCAGGTGCCGTTTCACGATGCGGCAGGCGACCCAGTGACACTCTCTGCCGGCCAAGCCAACAACCAGTTATTGGGCAACCCCGACCCACACTACCGCGCTGAGCTGCTGCCAAAATGGGAGGCGGCTTGGGCTGAAAAGGAAGATCTATTTGCCGACACGTTGAACCACCTGGCAGGCGCCCGGTTGACAGATTATAAAGCCCACGGCACAACCGATTACCTCAAACGGCCGTTGGAGATGAATCGACTGAAGCCTGAAACACTGCGAACGATCTGGCAGGTCGTTGACGCACACAAACAGCCGTTGCTGGCCTATCTGCAGCGAAAGGCTGAGCTCATGGGCAAGGACCACGCGGGTTGGCAAGACGTCGAGGCGCCGATTCACGTGGGTGATGTCAAACCGCACACGTTTACCTACGATGAAGCAGCTGATTTTATCGTTAAACAATTTGGCGCGTTTTCGCCTAAAATGGCGCAGTTGGCACAATACGCTTTTGACCACCAGTGGATCGAAGCCGAAGATCGCCCCACTAAACAGCCCGGCGGCTACATGGAATCACTGCCCGAAACGGGAGAATCGCGAATCTTTCTGACCTTTACCGGATCGGCTAACGATGCGGCAACCATTGCTCATGAACTGGGCCACGCCTTTCACAGCAGCGTCATGACCGACTTGCCATTTTTCCGCCAGGATTATGCGATGAACGTCGCGGAAACGGCCTCCACGTTTGCTGAAATGATCGTGGCGGACGCCAACGTTCGGGAAGCGAAGACGGATGCCGAGAAATTGACCCTGTTGGACGCTAAGATGGTTAACCCGCTGGCCATGTTTCTCAATATTCATGCCCGTTATCTATTTGAAACCCGGTTCTACGACGCGCGTCAGGATCACTTATTGACGGCTGAAGAACTGGACAACATGATGCTGCAAGCGCAAAAGGATGCCTTCAACAACTCACTGAGCAGTTACTCGCCACATTTCTGGGCCACAAAACTGCACTTTTATATTGACGATGTGCCCTTCTATAACTTCCCCTACGTGTTCGGCTACCTCTTTAGTCTCGGCATTTACGCTCGCGCACAACAGAGCGATAACTTTGAAGACCAATATATCGCCCTGTTACGCGATACCGCCAACATGAGTACTGAAGACCTGGCCCAAAAACACCTTGGCGTCGACCTTACCCAACCAGACTTCTGGGAACAGGGCGTCGCATTGATTGAAAATGATATCGACACATTTATACAACTTAGCGAGAGGTTATTAAACTAGAACGCCCCATACTGTCGTGACACGCGGTATAATAGAGGTAACAGAGGTGATGCACATGTTTCCAGAACGACTTCGGGTCCTGCGTCGTGGGCAGGGATTGACCCTGAAAGCCCTCGCGAACGGACTGAACAAACTTGATCCAGATAACGAACACCCAAATACATCGGCCCAGATCGGTAATTGGGAACGCGGCATCCGGGTGCCTTCCTTCATGGAAGTGCGAAAGATTGCGGAATTTTTTGACGTGACCATGGATTATTTGGCCGGCAAGTCAGAACGCGATGAATACGACCTTGGTCGACTATTCTTGTCTGGCAAGGAATTGTCATTTAACAAGTCGCCATTAACGTCAGAGGATCGTTACGAATTATATCAGTTGATTGATGGCTACCTGCACGGCAAAGAGCGCCGAACGGTGACGCAACCGAAAAATCAACAAGAATCTTTGGACTTACACTTGGACGGCCGCGAATAACGGTCGTTTTTGCTTACGGAGGATAACGGATGAACCCGAAACAACGCAAAAAACTACTAAAACAGGCTAAGAAAAATAAAACTGCAACAAACGCCAAAGCGCCGTCCGGCTACATTGCTAAGATGTCGGCGTACCTTGAGTTGTTTAACGACTACCCTGCAGTGAAGGTGCTGATCAATAATGTCATTGCCGCCGACCGGTTGTTGAAACAAGGGCTGTTACCCCAGACGTTACCAGTCTTGTTACTGCCAGACGATATCCAGGATACGATTTTTAAAACGGTTAATCAGACCTATCCCGCCGGCGACCCCCGCGGCGATAAGGTATGGAATGAGCTGTCCGCAGCCCTGCCGGATCTCGACAAACAGTTACGCGGCTTCCGTGATTATTTAGAGACGGAATACGGGATGTGGGCGTATATTTCAGCGCCGTTTGCTAAGGCCCTGGCCGAATTTATCAACGGTCGGCCAACGCTGGAAGTCATGGCGGGCAACGGATACGTGTCAAAGGGGCTGCGCGACAACAAGCAAGACGTGATTGCCACCGACAGCAAAGACTGGACCGCAGAGAATCAGACTGGACGCCATCCGGTGACGGAAATCGAACAGTTGTCAGCCAGCGATGCCTTTGAGAAGTACCAGAACCAGGTCGACGTCATTGTGATGGTCTGGTCGCCGGACGGCCTCACAATCGATTGGGACTTGTTGCAGAAAATCCGTCAGT
This sequence comes from Secundilactobacillus paracollinoides DSM 15502 = JCM 11969, assembly GCF_001311135.1. GTDB lineage: Bacteria > Bacillota > Bacilli > Lactobacillales > Lactobacillaceae > Secundilactobacillus > Secundilactobacillus paracollinoides. The sequence continues at coordinate 27,409 of NZ_BBAG01000012.1, read as the reverse complement.
CGGACAAGGACTTTACTTTCATTGTCATCGGCGAAAAGAACGGTGCCACGGATTCAAAAGAATTCTGGGATAACGCAACGTTGCTTGAGTCACCAGAGGTTGAGAAATTGAACCAGCACTTCCGGATTTTGATTTGATTCAGGATCGGGTTTACTTGGTGAAATAGAGCGCGGAGGAAAATGGTTTGAGAGCTTCTGGAGAGTGTTCCCACTAGCTAGGACAAAAAGCATTGCCGCAAGCACTCAAAAATCGTCTTCACGCTAATGTCACCTAAAATAAAGAAGCCAATCAGAAATGATGGGCTTCTTTTTAGTGTTGTTAAATTAAATCGGCAATACTATCCACAGCATGACGCCCCGAATACACGGCATATCCAGCCTCAGTCCCCGGCACATTAAAGCCGTAAGTATCTCCAACCAGTACGCCAGCAGCGTCATTGCCAACTGCATATAAGCCACTGATAGGTTGACCTTTGTGATTTAAGACAGCATTTCCTCGATCGACCTTCAGTCCACCAACCGTACAGAAAGCACCAGCAGCTAACTCAATTGCATAGTATGGTCCTTTGGACAGATCATATAGATACTTAGCAGGTTTCCCAAAGTCGTCATCTGCTTGATGCTGACAAAACTGACGATATCGGGTTACCGTCTCAACAAGTTTCGGTGTGTCGAGCTGTTCAGCTAGCTCTGTTATCGATTCAGCAGTATGGATATAAGGTTGATTAGAAGCCGCCATTTTTGCAACTTCATCCGTCAACCCCGACAATTGCGTCAACGCGCCCGCACCAAAATTCATTGGTCTTGGGATCGGACCAGCGGATAACTGGTTCAAAGTTGTCTGGTCGAGAATACTAAATACTCGATTTTGACTGACCAATGCATTACCCGCCAGTGACAAATTCTCAGCAATACTTTCATCAACGAACCGATTACCTCTTTCGTTAACCCAAAGCATTCCCTGTTTAGCCGCAGCAATGCAAACTGAATCGTCTCTGTACTTGTACGCCGGCTGGGATAGATCTTTGATTGTCCCACCGCATAGCATAATAACCCCAAGTTTGGATTTTTGAGCACCTACATCATAGGCAAGTTGTAAGCCATCACCTGTATTATGCCCAGAATTAATGGGTAGAATCGGCATTTGGAACGGCGTGTGATGATCAATCATCCACTCATTATTTAGATAACCGCCACTTGCGATAATGACCGCATTAGTTGAAATTGTGTGGGGTTGTTGACGCCCCTTTTGCAGATGAATGCTAGTGATTGCATCCTTCGTCATATTTAGCCTATCAACGGAATATCCCGTTACAACCTCTGCACCACCTTGCTTTGCTAGTGGTAACAAAATTTGCTGAATCACTTGCTTACCAAGACCTTCAAACAAATGCCATGTCTGAAAACCGTTGGCTTGTTCCAAAACCTTAAGGTAACTGACCCTAACGTCCTTAGCCAATCAACGTTAGCGGCGCTGGCATGAATATAGTCTTTTAAGATGATTGAATCAGCAAGATAGTGTGAATAGTTCAGTTCTTCATCTAAAATCGTTTGTTCCGAAAGACTGATACCTTGCTGCTGTTGCAGGTATGAATTAACTGCAAAAATCCCCTCAACAAAGTTACCACTACCGCCAACCGACTCATATTTCTCTACAACAAGAACTGACAACCCTTTTTGGACTGCTTCAACAGCAGCAACGCTCCCTGACAGACCTGCGCCAATGATCACGACATCATAGTTATCCTGCATTTCTGGCTCCTTTCTTTATGAATGTTTGACGGTTAAAGGTACAGCAGTCTTTTGCTCAGTCTGACTATCAAAAATATGATGGTAGCGAATCGTAATCAGGGCTGCTGAAATAAACCCAATAAGCGCCAATCCAACGTCGAATAAAATGACGTTTGCTAGATTAGTCGCCAACGCACCGGCAATCAAATTGACCGTAAACCCAGCAATGGCTGACGCAGTGGTAATAATCCCCGTTGCAGTTCCCTTTTCGTTTGGAAAAAAGGTCCCCATAACTGTAATGCCAATTTGCATCACGCCGCCTGCTGCGGAGAAACCGACAATGAAAGCCATCAGCGTACTAATGACGGGCGTTGGGAAAAGGTATAGCACAAGTAATGAAACGAAAGAAATTGCCATGTAGCTCAGCAAAAATTGAATATCCTTCACACCACGGTGCGATAGCCAAATTGTCAATAGCACGCAGGAAATCGACCCCACACTATAATAGCTGACTAAAGCACGCGAACTCACATCGTTCATGCCAACGACTTCTTGACCATATTTCGTAATCCAAATGCTAACAAGTAGAAAAACGCCATCCGCTGTGTAGCCAAATATAGCAAACAGCAACCCGTCAATCCAGATATTGCCTGATTTTTTCGAATGATTTTTCACAACATGTGAATTGCTGTGTTGAACATTTGTCTGCTGTTCTCTAACAGGAAAATGCGCAAAAAAGGTGATAAAAAGCACAACGACAGCAAGCACTGCAATGCACATGATAAACGACCAGCCATACCATAAATGCTGTGCAACAATGAAACTGATCACCAGTGGTAACGTAAACTGACCAATGGAAACAAATGCTTTTAGTGTCACGTTGGCAATCGTCTTATGCTCTGGGAATAACTCCATCAGTGCTGGGTAAGTCCCTGAATCAAGAAACGCGCCACCGATCCCGCCAATAATTGCGAAAATTAAGGCGAGCGTCAATGAGGTACATAGCAATTCACCAAGGAAGAACACGATGGACAGCAGGTCACCCAAAATAATAAACAGTCGACGGCCTAGTTTATCTGATAACACGCCAGAGACTAGTGAAACAAATACCCGTCCAAGTCCAACGGCCGAAATGACAACGGCAACTCCGGCTAAATTAGTTTGCCATTGCTTCGCCAGCACATCCATATTCTGTGGCAAAATAATAATCGACATCCCGACAATGAGGTAGTTCAGATACATGCCGGCACTCGTTGATAAAGCCCGATTTTTCATGATGTCTCCTCCACTTCATTACAATCTCTATCGTGCACTCTAATTGGTGTTCTGTGATGCAACCTCGAGTTGCGCCTTAGGTGCTTTCTTGTGACGACCAAATAATTTACGGTAACGGTACATGATGGCACCCGCAACAACAAACCCAATCAGAGCTAGGACAACATCAAACAACAGGACATTTGCAATGTTGCCTGATAATGCGCCACCAAATAGCGGAACAACAAATCCGGCAATGGAAGCTGATGTTTGCGAAACACCGGTAACTGTTCCCTTACCATTCGGGAAGAAGGTGGCCATCATGGTCAACCCAATCTGCATGACGCCTCCGGCAGCTGAGAATCCGACGACAAATGATAAAATCGAGCAGACCCAAGCTACTGGAATCAAATACATTAAGAGGAGCGAAGCAAACGACATCATCATGTAGACAAACAAGAAGTGAATATCCTGAACACCACGATGTGAGAGATAAATGGTTAATAGAACACAAGTGATCGACCCAATGCTGTAATAACTGACTAGTGCACGGGAACTCACATCACCCATTTTGACAATGGCCTCACCGTACTTGGTGATCCAGGTACTAAACAACAGAAAAATACCTTGAGCAACAAATGAGAAAATCGTAAACAACGTCCCATCGATCCAGACATTTCCTTTAGACTTCTGTGGCTTGACAGGTGCGGCAGTTTCTTCTTTTTTACTGCTACCTTGACTGGCTGCAGGAAACTTCGACAACGTTAACAGGAAGACCACATTGAGAATCAAAATTGCGGCACAAAGCAAAAATGACCACCCATACCAAAGCTTATTCGCAACAATCATGCTAATGAACAACGGCAATATAAATTGGCCACCCGAAACAAAGGCTTTGATGACAACATTGGCAGCCCCTTTATGCGTTGGATACATTTCCATCAGTGCTGGATAAGTACCAGCATCTAAGAATGAATTGGCAATTCCAGCTAGAACACCAAAGATAATTGCAACAATCAATGAATGACTGATTAAAATTCCGAGGAAAAATAAAATATAGGTTGCACCACCGACGACGGCAAATGGCTTTCGACCCAATTTATCTGACAAAACACCTGAAACAAGCATCACGATCAGCCGACCAATTCCGACAGCCGAGATAACGACTGAAACACCGGCGATGCTTGTATTCCACTGTTTGGCTAACGTATCCATATTTTGCGGTAGGATCAATATTGCCATCCCAACAACGAGGTAGTTCATATACAGGCTAATACTGGTAGGGACATATTTATTCTTCATTATTTCCACCTTCGCATTTTCTGGTCGAAAACACAAAAAAGCCATAGCTATAGTTTCCGACCAAGTAATTATGAGTCGACTAATACTAAGCTTGTGATTTTTAAAATAATTGCTAACACCTGTAGACAAAACAGTTTCTTGTCTATTAAAAAGCATTAAATCACAACTATATCGCTTATTATGCATCAGTGACATCATATTGATTTTTAGAAACGAACTATGGGATTAAATAAATATGTTAACTAATTCACTTGTCACTATACCACATGAAAACGGTTTATCAAATAGAAATCCGTTGTTGTTTTAATAGAAAAATTCTATAAATATTGTAGTTGATTTAAAGCCTATATAGGTAATAATAGAAGTTAATTCATCGTCAAAGGAGGAAAACATGGCTGCTTATGAGCATCAATTTGTCTACACGACTAAAAAATTGCCGGTCCTATTTATCGTGCACCCGGCATTAAAAAACGTTGTTGTTCATCGACACTGGCATGATGACGTAGAATTAAATTACACTATTAGTGATACGATTGATGACTTTTCAATTGGTGATGACCACTTCACAACCTCGCCGGGACGAATATTGCTGGTGAATTCACGTGAAGTTCACGGCGTACAGTCCAAACAAGCGAGTGCAGATGGTCAACAACCTGCCGCACTGACCATCGTTTTTCCCCTACCTTTTTTGAAAGACTGTTATCCGTCAGTTGAACAAATTCAATTTGATCTCAATCACCCTGACAGGTTCTCAAACGATCAAAAGCGTGCTTACCATGAACTTCAACGCCTACTGAATGAAATCATGAGCCAGTTTGGCCATGACCAAAACGAACTGACTATCTTGAAAATTCGAACGTATTTAATGATGATCGTCACCACGCTTGTTGAACATTTCTCGCGTTCAAAAGTTTACGCTCTGCCACAAAACACTGAGAAACAGCAACGACTCTCGTCAATTACCGAGTACATGTATCAACATTATCAAGAACCGCTGAAGATCGATGATATTGCAAACAGTGTCCACCTTTCGAAGGAATATCTTATTCGGTTCTTTAAACAGAATTTAGGGACAACGCCATATCAATATTTGGCATATGTCCGTTGTCAAAAAGCACAGAGCTTGTTACTTCGCAGCGAAAACAACCTGACAGAAATTGCCGTTAACACGGGGTTCGGTAGTTTGCGATCCATGAATCGCACCTTTGAAAAATTTGTGCACGCAAATGCCAAAAATTGGCGAATCAAAAATCAAGCAAGTCAATAAACGCCGAATAGTCGTCAATAATTAGCCTAAATTAACCGCTTTCAACTGTTAGAATGACGTTGGGATGAAGTAAATGTTATCTAATTCTGATAAATAGCCTATTATACAGAAGAGGATGATGCATATGACAGAAAAAGAAATTACAGTACAAAGAGACAACCTAACCATCCGCGGCACAATTCTAACGCCGGATGACACGACCACCTACGATTTAGCGATTCTCATGCACGGGTTCACTTCAAATCGCGCTTCACGCCGGATCACATTCTCTATAACCTGAGTCGAAAACTGCTAAAACAGGGTATCGCCTCACTTCGGTTTGACTTTAACGGTCACGGTAAAAGTGACGGCAAATTTGAAGATATGACGGTGCCAAACGAAATTTCCGATGCCGAGGCCATTCTGACCTATGTCCGGCAACTTCCTGAAGTGCGCCACATCTATCTGATGGGTCACTCGCAAGGCGGTGTTGTGGCCAGCATGCTTGGCGGGTTATACCCCGAGTTCATCACAAAGATCGTGTTGATGGCACCAGCTGCCACTTTGAAGGACGATGCGCTTGCGGGCGTGTTACAGGGTGCAACCTACGACCCAATCACGTGCCAGATAAGCTATTAGTCCGGCCAGATGCTGGGTTAAGCGTCGGTGGAGCCTATCTGCGCTCAGCACAGGTCCTGCCAATTTACGAAGTCGCGCAACGGTATCACGGCCCAGTCACCATTATTCACGGCGACCACGATGTCGTTGTGAATATCAAGGCCTCTAAACGGTACGAAGCCGTTTACGAAAATGCGACCCTGCATGTGTTGAAGAACGCTGACCATAGTTTCATTAATGCCTCCCGGGAGACTGTGACCAACTTGGCGACAGAAGCAATTGTTAAACAAGTTCAACTGAACCATTAAAAAACACCAATCAGACAACGTGCTGATTGGTGTTTTTAGTCGGTTAAATAATCCAGTAATTTAAAAACAGTCTCCTGATTCTCTGCAGGAACCGGTGTCGCAAGGATATCCTGTGGCGTTTCATTCAAAACAGAACCGGCTGTATAGGCGCCATCGTTCACGACCATTTCCCGGACATTGTCCGCTAATGGCTCAAAATGAAACTGGAGACCAATGGCTTCGTGGGGAATCACAAATCCCTGGTTCTGTAACCCCTCACTAGAATAAAGCAGTTCAGCCTCGTCTGGAATCTCAAACATTTCCTGGTGCCAATGCAGGACCAGCGAGGTTGCTGGCAAATCAGGGATGGCATGGCTCTGCAACGTAACTGGTGCCCAGCCAACCTCTTTTACCGGCGAGGCGTGAACCGCGTATCCTAGTGTTTTTGCGATTTGTTGCGCACCATAGCACGCGCCAAAAATCGGCTTATGTGCCGCCAAAAGTTGCTTGATCAGTGCGCGCTCCTGTTTGATCCAGTCCAGGTCATCATTTGGACTCATGGGGCCGCCGAGAACGATCAGCATATCAGTCTCATCCGCTGTGGGCAAATGACCTAACTGATACGGATGATACACATACATCTCACGGCCCCGAGCCTGCGTCCAGGTCTGAATCGCGCCCGGCCCTTCATTTGGCGTGTGCTGTAAAACGTTAACGCGCATTTATCGTCGCTTCCTTCTCTAATTGTCTTCCTGCATGGTAGCACAAATCGTCAGTTCAGAACATCAAGCCTTTATTAAAATCATAATCATGACGGAAATAATCAACAAATAAAATTATTGTTGACAATATATGTAAACAATTTATAATTAGGTTTTGAATTGAGGTGTTTCGATGAACTTTCAAGATTTACCCATAGCAGCATTGATCCAAGGGTACCATCCGGTCGGTGGTCAGCTGCAATGCAACTACTGCACCGCCCGTTTTTCAGAACCTGAAGCTGTCATTACCCATCTGAACGCAACCCATGGCGGCGCCCTAGACGCACTGTTAACAGCTGATACGAAGTACAACACGTTAACTGAGACGCAGATTCGGTTATTGCAGGCGTTTAGCCTTAAACAAAAGAACCAAGCCATTGCTGACCAGCTTGGGGTAAGTGCTTCGACGATTCGCCACCAGAAATTTACTTTTCGGGAAAAGGCCAAACAAGCACGCCTATATCTCGCGCAGTATCAGGCCGTTTTTGGCGACGAGCCGACTAAGGATTACCTGCCAATTCCGCCCATGGCCACTGACAACGACGACCGCTTCCGGATCACCGAAACAGAATACGCAGACACCACGCAAAAATATTTCACATTCACTGATGCCGGCATTGTGCTCACCCGCTTGCCAAAGGGACAGAAAAAGATCATCACCCTGCTCTATCGCATCGCTGATGAATTTTCGTTTAATACCAAATACCCGCAGCACGAAGTGGATACCAAACTTAAGGCCATCTATTTCGACTACGGCATCATCAAACGCTACCTCATTGATTACGGGTTCTTAGCCCGCACTACTGACAATCGGACCTACTGGCGCATTTTTTAAAGGAGCATACTCATGACTGACCACAAAGCGTTGAAGGACGCCTATAAACGACAATCCACCTACTATGGTGTCATTCAGATCACCAATACCGTGAACCATAAGATCTACATCGACACCGTACCGAACACCAAAAATCGCTGGAATTACTACAAGTTCAATCTTAAAAATCACACCTATGGGCACACGCCATTGCAGGCCGACTGGGACGCTATGGGGGAAGACGCCTTTACGTGTGACGTCCTTTGGGAAGAGAAAACGGATGACGTGGTTAACCTGCGTTATGAACTGCGGGAATTAAAGAAAAAATGGTTCGAAAAACTGCAGCCGTTTGGCGATAACGGCTATAATACCCCGCTTAAGGAGCTAAAATAATGACCCCAACCTTCACACCAATTGATTTACAAACCTGGCAACGCCGGGATTACTTTTACTACTTCACTAAAATGATGCCGACTGGCTTTACCGTCAACGTGGACGTGGATATCACTGCCACCTACGACGCCGCAAAATTGGCTGGCTATCACTTCAACGCGGTCTACCTGTATCTGATGACGCGGCTGATCAGCGAACAACCAGAATTCATGATTGCCCAACGCGGGAAACAATTGGGTTACTACGACCATTTGACACCGTCATATTCGGTATTTCATGAAGACGACCACACGATTTCCGGCATTTGGACTGACTACAATGCTGATTTGGCAGTATTTAACGCCAATTATGAGGCCGATAAAACACAGTACAGCGACCAACACGGTGCTGTTGCCAAGCCGGATCAACCAGAAAATGCCTACATGATCAACATGAATCCGTGGCTGCACTTTAACAGTTATACGCCGCTATCGTTTAACGGTCTACCCAACTTTTTACCAGTGATTGAAGCCGGCAAGTATGTGCTTCAGGACGACCGGCGAACCATGCCCGTTTCGTTTACCATTCACCATGCGGTTGCGGATGCTTGGCATGTTAGCCATTTTTTTAAGAAGCTGCAGGAAGCATTGAATAAGCCGGAAGATTGGCTTAAATAGACTTAAAAAGGATCTCCACTAATCTGGAGATCCTTTTTGTTACGCTGGAACAACGGTTAATTCAAGTTTCATCCCTAATCCATCCGCATACTGACTGAGTATTTTAAGGGTTGGCATTGTCTCTAGCAGTTCAAGGCTAGTGACTTGAGCCAGACTCATACCACTCCTCTTAGCCAATTCTTTCTGGGAAACCTTCAAATTCCATCTCTTTGAAACAAGTTGGACTAAGGCGTCTATCAAAACTTTATCCACTGGTGAAATTGCGGTCAGTATTTTTTCAAATTCCTGCCATGTTGTCATCTTAGCGCCCCTTCGAATGCCATGCGTCGCTACACATTCAGGCACCTGACGTTTCGGTTGATGACAAGCAATGTGTCCTTGTGACCAAAATCACCTTTACACAACCTTTACACGTTCAACACATTACCCTTACATTGGTTCGGTATACTAGTCTCAACAACTCAGCCATCTGCCGTTACTTATTTTGGTGATGTGCCTCTGCATAACCGCGACGACCACCAGGCTTAGGAATCATATCCTGCATCATGATCCCGATACCGCCATCCACTGCCAACTCTGCGCCGTTGGTGTAGTCTGACCGGTCACTGGCCAAATACAGCACGCTGTTGGCAATATCGTCCAGCGTCCCGATTCGCCGGCTAGCAACCAATCGCGTCCGGCCACTTTCCACATCAGGATCCGCGTAAAAGCTCTCCGACATCGGTGTTTTTACCAGACACGGCAAAATGCAGTTACTCCGAACGCCGTACTGGCCCCATTCAGCCGCGATCTGTTTGGATAACATATTAACCGCCGCCTTAGTCGTGCTATAAGCGCCACTATAGGTTTCAGGGAAGTAGGAAGCGACCGTTGAAATATGCACCATCGTGCCCTTTCTTTGCTTGATCATCTGTTTACCGAATCGCTGGGCCATCAAGAAATAGCCCGTGACGTTGATGTTTAGCGCCGTCTGCCATTCATCCAGCCGCAGATCTTCAAGTGGCGAAAACCGTAAAATAGCCGCTGTATTTACCAGGATATCGACGCGACCAAACGTGGCAACCACCTGTTCAACGGCTGCGTCCACCTGTGTTTCAGCCGTCGTATCGCAAGTCAACGCCAACGTCTTCACGCCAAATTTAGCCGCTAAGTCGGTCGCATACGCTGTCACCTTATCCGCCAGCAGGTCGACCAACACGACGTTAGCCCCCTGTTTCGCAAATTCAGCACAGATCTTCGTCCCCATTCCGCCAACGGCCCCAGTAACAACGCACACTTTTCCGGTTAACCCTAACCAACTCTTTTCTGCCATGTTCAAGATCTCCAATCTAACCTGCTGTAAGCTTCAAAAATGACCCAATTTCCGCACTTGGAATCGACACGATCTGTGGCGCACCAATCGTCTTAATCATGACCAAATTGAGGTGCCCATGCCGATTCTTCTTGTCGTTTTTCACTTTATCCAACGCTGCTGGCAAGTGTAGCAACGGTGACGTTGTCGGTAATCCAACCGCTTGTAAACGGTCGCGGAGCTTATCGGTGATTCCGGCCTGTGCATCACCATTGTTCTCGAAAAGTTGCATGATAGCGACCATGCCAATGCTGACCGCCTCACCGTGCCGCAAACCGCCATCTGCCAATGCCTCAACCGTGTGGCCAAGGGTGTGGCCAAAGTTTAGCAGTTGTCGTTGACCACTCTCTTTTTCATCCCCCATCACCACGTCGGCCTTAAATTGAATCGACCGGGCACTGAGTTCTTCAGCGTGCGTCATGATGTCGGCTGGTGAATTGATTGTTTCGATCAGCGACCAAAACGCACCACCAACCATGGCCGCCGTTTTGACAATTTCGCCGTAGCCTTCCACCAAATCACGCTGTTGCAACGTGTTCAATGTATTAGAATCGATCAGCACTAGATCTGGTTCGTAGAAGGCCCCAATAATATTTTTGATGCTGTCCAGATCTACTGCGGTCTTCCCGCCAACGGAACTATCGACCTGCGCTAACAGTGACGTTGGCATCTGAATGAACCGAATGGCCGCGCATATAGGTGGCGGCTAGTAGACCCGTTAAATCACCCGTCACACCACCGCCAAGCGCAATCACGCCGTCGTCGCGGTTAAACGCATCCGCGGCTAATTGACGCGCCAAGTCACCCAAAACGGTCAGTGATTTCGACGATTCTCCAGCGGGAAAGTCGTAGCAAAATACCTGAAACCCAGCCTGCGTTAAAGTATCCGCGACCTGCCGTTGATACAGTGAGGCGACGTTAGAATCACTCACCAACGCAATTTTGCACGGTGACCAGACATTCGCCACCAACTGACCGGCTTGTTGCAACAGCCCAGCGGCAATCATGACCTGATAAGTCTTGTTTGTGAGTTTGACATCAACAGTTTTCATTTTAATGCCTCGTTTGTGGTTCCGTGTCAGTCTCTTCTTCGTCCATTCCAAACAGGAGATCATGCACCGCAACCGCCTTTTCAGCTAGGTCTTTGAATTCGTTTGGCTTCAATGCTTGCGTACCGTCTGATAACGCGTGAGCAGGGTCGTCATGAATTTCCACGACCAGTCCTGAAGCCCCGGCAGCTGTCCCGGCCAAGGCTAACGGCGTAACAAACTCAGTGTGCCCAGCGGCATGACTTGGGTCAATAATCACTGGATAGTGGGTCAATTTCTGCAAAACAGGGACCACACCTGCATCCATGGTGTTGCGGGTGTATTTGTTATCAAACGTCCGAATCCCCCGCTCAGCAATCATAATATTGTGGTTACCGCCAGCCGCAATGTATTCAGCGGCATTCAAAATATCGTCAACCGTTGCGGACATGCCACGCTTTAGCATCACTGGAATGTCAGTCTGCCCCACTGTCTTCAGCAACGAAAAATTTTGCATATTCCGGGCACCAATTTGGAAAATATCGGTGTATTTGGCAACCATTTCAACATGTTCGTCATCCATGACCTCGGCCAGCACATCCATACCGAACGCATCAGCAGCTTGACGCAGATACTTCAGACCGTCTTCCCCAAGTCCTTGAAACGAATAGGGTGATGTCCGCGGTTTAAACGCACCACCACGTAAAACAGTTGCACCGTTCTCCTTAGCAACCCGCGCCATCTTCAGCACATGTGCTTGTGATTCAACGGAACAGGTCCCGCCATTAGGGTAAAATGATCACCACCGATAACACTGTGCTTCGTTTTAATGACCGTATCTTCTGGATGAAATTGACGGCTGCCTTGAACGGCCTTAGGCTCATCCGTAATCAGCTCCTCGGCAGCAGCCTTCTCCGATCCAATCAGTTCATCTGCAGTAATACCGGCAATGGCAACGCGGTTCTCATGGACAAACACATCGTGATGGTCGCCAAAGTGACGCTTTAATTCAGTCACAACGGATTCTTGACCTGGTTTCAATACAATTATCATTCTATGAATTAACTCAGTTTTCTTTATATTTTCTATCAATAGAAAAGAAGGTAGCAATAACAATGACACAACGTTATCACCACCTCCTTAGGTTTAAAGTGCAAAGTATTTTCTTTAATTGAGTGATTCATCTGGTGCAAGTATGTCGCTTCGTTGCGCCGGTCGGCCCTGCAGGCTGAGGTGGGGTCGCTCCAGAGCTATTGAATTTCTTTACAGAAATTAAGAATCTCCTACGTCTCCCGTATTAGTAAGCGACCAAAAGACGGTCGCTAACTAATACCGACACCACAGCCTGCAATGCCGACCGGCTCCACTACGCTACGTTACTGTTATCCTCATCATAGATAGTAAGGCTTCATAAATGTTGTCATGAAACCTGTTAATCAATCGTTATCTGTGTCTAGAACGTGGTGAGAAACGTAGCTGTCAATGGTCTTACTAGCAGTCGAGGGCGAATTCTCCGCAAACTCGGTTTAACGCCATTGTGATACTTAATCAGTGATAGAAAGTAAGCTCAACGTCAGTGGAATGAAGCAATTTGGCACGGAGCTGTGGTGTCGACATCAGTTAGCGACCGTTCTTGGGTCGGTTACTGATGTGCGAGTCGATGGAGATCCATTCGAGAGCTGCGCAGCAGAAATCGAATTAGCTTCATCGCGAGCCACTCTCAGCGGAGTGCCAAATTGCGGAATGCAACGAACTCAGAACAACTAATTAAACTTCCTGAGCCTTCTTATCTTCATCCGCACTCTTCAACGCAATGAACTGAACGAAGTTACCAAAGCACTGCTTCAAAAAGCTAACACTGCCGGGATCATTAATGGTGCCGTTATCCTCAAACTTAGTTCCAGCTTGTGGCAACATGAATTCATTTCCTGGCATCACTTCAGCGTCAACACCTGGTGCATCCAGAATTTGACGGAGATTCATCTGGGCGCGAACGGTGCCTTGAATCCCAAGCGACGTACCAACGATCATCACTGGTTTGCCAGTAAATGGGTGTTCAGCACATGAGAGCCATTCGATTGCGCTCTTCAACGCTGCAGGCACTGCGTGGTCGTATTCCGGCACACCGATGATCACACCATCGGCATCGTCGATCTTTTGACCAAATGCCTTAACGTTCTCGGGTTCGTCGTTGACCAGGTCTTCGTTAAACAGTGGCAACTCCTTAATTTCGCACAGGTCAATGTCAGCTTGGGTATCAAATAAATCTTGCATAGCAGTCAGTAGTTTCCGGTTGTAAGACTTTGAAGCATTCGTCCCAACAAGGGCAACTAAATTGACTGCGTCCGGTCCTGCCGCTTTGAGACGATTCGCGTTTTCGCTAGCCGCTTCCCCAGCAACATACCCAGAAGAAATGCCCCATGAGTTCATCATACTTGGCATTGAGTCATGGCCGTTCGCACCGCCGACAACTTCACCAGCAGCGTAGTAGTTCGCAATTGGCTGGTCATCCGTGTTCACGAGTTGCATCTTGTCAGCGTTGACGGAGTAGCCGCCCAAGGTTGTGGCAAACCGGCCCCGTTGTTCAACCATGTAGAAGGTGTCTCCTTCGAATGCGTGTAGGTATTCAGGCTGACGATCGAATTCAGGATCCTTACCTGCCTTAGCATAGCCTTGATAGTTTTTAACAGTCTCTTCAAGTCCGGCAACGTCCACGTGAGCAGCCGCAGCGACTTCTTCAAGGGAACCTTTAACAAACAATGGTTCCTTATCCTTATTATCAAAGAACTGCTTGATCTCTTTTTCAGTGAAGTCATGCAGGACCAAAAGCTTGTAAACTTCTTTCCAGGTCCGTTCGTCCATCAACATGTAGGACATCCGGTCTGGTTGTTGCAGGATGGCATCACGGAAATCAGTATAGACAGCTGATTCGTTAACGATCCGCTTCCCCTTTGAGTTCACGTAGAGGGCACCGAGATCAGTGGCTTCCTTTGAAGCATAGGTGGTCAACTTAGCGATACCCGGTTCCGTTTCAACACCGTGTGGATAGATCTTGTACCAGCCCATGTTGTGGGACTTCAGGTTCAGATCCTTGTTAAAGCTGTAGGCGTCACCAGTTGAGGTCATTGGGCCATAGTAGTCAATGCCTTCACTCTCGGCACCACGCATTTTTTGGTTAGCACCGTAGCCACCGGAAGCCAAAACGATTGAGTGCGCCTTAATTTTAAAGGTTTCATTCTTAGCTTCAGCTACCAGGCCGATCACTTCACCCTTGCTGTTTTCGGTCATGTCTTCGACCCGGGCACCGAGGATGATCTTGCCACCCTTGTCTTGGAAGGCTTTAGAAACTTTACTGATAAATTCAAAACTAGAGGCAGTCGGTAATTCAATTTGCCGTTCAACGGAGTGTTCTGGAGTTTGCGTTTGTGCTTTTTGATAGTGCAAATCAGCAAAGTCACTGATGAAATCAATGGCTGGACCAATGTTGTTGGCCATCAATTTTGTTAAATCAGTTAAGTTCGTTTCACGTGATTCACGCGCAACATCTTGTGCCAACCGCACTGGGGTGTCTTCAGTGTGACCCAGCGCTTTTTCAGAGACCTTTGAGCCAGTCCCAACAACGTTAGAGCCGTTTAAGATGGTGGCACCGCCCATGTAGCCGTTCTTTTCAACTAAGATAACGCTTTGGCCCTCAGTCAGGGCGCGGGCACCGGCAACTAATCCGGCTTCACCGCCACCAATGATGACAACGTCGGCCTTCAAACGCGTTGTGACGTGGGTAACTTCTTTCTTTGGCTTTGGTGTCAGCTTAACGTCCTTGTCGTCCGCAACTGCTTCCTTAGCTGAATCCAGAATAGCTTGCGTCATAACGGTTGCCCCGCTGATGGCGTCCACGTCAAAGGACTGTTGTTCAATGATGTTGGCCTTCAGTTTGTCGATGACCTGGTTAAAGATACCTGACGTTTCAGAGTGCTTTAAGATCTTTAAATCTTCAAGCTTGTTATCGTTAACGTCTAGTTCGTAATTGATGATCCCGTTGTGACCCATTGCGGATCCTTTGATTTGTTTTTCGTTACTCATATGAAAACACTCCTTTATTTGTGACGGTTAAGCCGCTCGTATGATGAACAGCGTTGGTTTGGTCGATAAATATCGCTTCAACATCCTTGCGCCCTTCCACCATGGCTAGACCACGCTCACAGCCCTTAAAGAAACAGACTGTGGATAAGACCTCGGCAAGTTCGGAATTATCGGTGATGATGGTGACCTGTTGCACGTCATTTGTGACGGGAAAACCGGTCTGCGGGTCTAAGATATGGTGGTAAGTGCGGCCGTTGATTTCAAAATGACGTTCGCGGATGCCTGATGTGACAAATGTTTTAGCAGGGGCTTGCACCTGAAGTCGGGGTCGGCCCCGTTGCTGTTGCGGATCTTGAATGCCGATCTGCCATCGGCCGTCAGACGTGGCTGGATTCGTCCCCAGAATCTGAACGTTGCCGCCAAGGTCGATGATGGCACTGGTAATCCCCTGATCCTGCAACTGCTGACTAATCTGATCAGCAAAGTAGCCCTTGGCTATCGCGCCCAGATCGAGCTGCATGCCCGCCTGCGCCAGATACACAGAATGCTCATTTTCGTTAAGCACCACATCCGCAGAATGAATGAGCGTCAGTCGTTTGGCAATTTCGGTCTTTGGTGGCACCTGAGCGCCGCCAAACCCGATCTTCCACAGCTTGACCAGCGGCCCCATCAACACGTTGAAACTATCCGCATGTTTGCGGGTATAGTGAATGGCGTCCTGAATCAGACCATAGGCGGTATCGCTAACCGTTACCGGTGCGACGCCTGCTTGCTGATTAATGCGCGATAACTCTGAATCACCCCGGTTCGCCGAGAAAACGCGATCCATTTGGGCTAAATAATCATAGACGCTTTCGACAGCGTCCTGATTTTGTTCAAATAACGTCAAAGAGATGATCGTGCCCATCATCGAGAACTGCGAAACATATCTTTTTGACTTGGTATGCATTGGCATGGGGTTGATCACCTCCTTAAGGTGTGACTATTCAGTTTGGTCCGGCTTAGGACAACTTGAGATCTTCAAGTTAAACCTTTAAGTGGTCTAATGCAACTTGACCAGGGGCTGATGCAGCACCCACGGTACCAAAACTGAGACTTGAGCCAAAGACTTCACCAGCGATCCGGGAAACTTTCCCAAGATCACCCATAGACATTGTGATAATTGGTTTAGATAACGATAAACTTGCTCTATGAGTAGCCTCCAGGAGAGTGATGACATCCTGGACTGAATTTGGCATGACGGCCATTTTGGCAACGTCAGCACCGTATTCAACCATGCTGGTCAAACGACCAACAATGTCATCTTCCGCTGGGGTCTTGTCAAAGTCATGATTACTCATGATAATGACAACCTTTTGAGCATGTGCTTTCTCGATAATCCCTTTAACAGCTGATTCTTCGTGATACCGTTCAACGTCTAACGCGTCAGTAAAGTCACCGGCAACAACGTTTTCGCAGACTTGGAAATAACCGGCGTCGTCTAAAACGAGTTCGCCGCCTTCACCCTTTGTCCGGAACGTGGTGAGTAGGCTAAATCGCCAATGGCGTCGTGCAATGCCTTACCCGTTTCAGCTAATCGATCAGCGTCTAGCACGCCATCAAAGAAATCGATCCGCCATTCAACTACGTCGGGTTGGGCAGCCTTAATGTCGGCTGCTTGACTTAAGATGTCTTCCTGCGTTTTTCCAGTGATCGGCACGGCAATCTTTGGCCGGCCGCTGCCAAGAACGGTGTTCCCTACTTTAACTGTTGGGTTTGCCAAGATTAAGCAGCTCCTTCCTGTACTTCTTCATTAGTTTGAGCATCTGAATGTTTGAAAAGATGGTAGTAACGAATCGTGATAATAGTTGTAACGATGAACCCGAGGGCTGCGATAATAATATCGAACAGCCAAATGTTTGCCAGGTTCGTGGACATCATCCCGGTGAACAGCGGAATGGTGAAGGATGCAATCGAACCAGCCGTGTAGAAGATCCCGGTAATGGTCCCCTTGCCTTTCGGGAAGAAGGATGACATCACAGTCAACGCTAATTGCATGACCCCACCGGCGGCTGAGAAGCCAACCACGAATGACATGATGGAACAGATCATTGCGGTTGGGAACAGGTACATCAACAACAAGGCAACAAATGAAATCGCGGTGTAGATCGACAAGAATTGAATTTCTTTGACAGCCTTCTTAGCCAAGCTGCGGTGACGAACACACAAACTAGCGAGCCAACACTGTAGTAACTGACAAGTGCCCGTGAACTGGTCTCACCCATTTTTGCAATCGATGAGCCATATTGACTCAACCATTGACTGACCAGGTAGAAGGTCGCTTGAGAAATGTACCCGTAAAGGATGAAGAGCACGCCATCAAACCAGATGTTACCAGGACTCTTGACGTCAGCAACGTCTTCCTTTTCTTCCTTGGCTTTTGCTTCGGCTGCGGCCTTGGCATCAGCGTTTGGTGCTGGGAAACGACCTCGACCGTCATGAAAATGATGTTCAGCAATAGGATCGCGATACAGATGACGAATGACCAGCCATACCAGATATTGTCGGCGATTAGGAAGCTGACAAATAGTGGTAATGCAAACTGACCAGCTGAGATAAACGCCTTAATGATGACGTTTGACGTCCCCTTAGCATCTGGGAACATTTCCATCAGTGCTGGATACGTCCCGGAATCCAGGAACGAGTTCGCCATCCCGGCAATGATCCCGAAGATGTAGGCGACCACGATCGAGTGGCTTAACAAGATCCCAGCGAAGAACAGCAGGTACGTTGACGCCCCTAAGATAACGAATGGCTTGCGGCCAAACTTATCTGACAGCATCCCAGAGACCAGCAGCACGATCAACCGACCGATACCAAGTGATGAAATGACCACGGCAACGCCACCGGCATTGGTGCCCCATTGTTTGGCCAAGAACGACATGTTTTGTGCTAAAACGATGACCCCGATACCATGAACGAAGTAGTTCAGGTAAAGGCTGATCGCTGTTGGCATATACTTGTTTTTCATAATGAATACCCCTTCAACAATTTACTGACACCATTAAACGACTGGATACTTGGTGACTTCATGTCACGCGTTGAAAGGGCTCAATATGTGTGTCGGATATGCCCTTTCACAAAGGATGAATCATCGTTTTGATGCAGCTTAGTGCGTTTATCTACTATATGGTTAGTTGTCGCCGTTAAACAAAATGTCGCGGATGTAGTCAACAGGCATTTCCTTACCCGTCCAAAGCTTGAAGGCTGCGGCGCCTTGTTCAAGCATCATACCCAACCCGTTGAAGACGTGTTCAACACCAGCTTCTTCAGCAACTTCCATCAACTTAGTTGTCCGTGGGGCGTAGACCGTATCGAACACGATCAGATCCTTGCGGAACCATGATGGGTCGCTCACTAAGGTTTGACCTTCCAACGGGTTCATCCCAACGCTGGTGGCATCGGCATAGATGAAGGCGTCGTCGATTTCCTTCTTGAAATCATCCTGGTCTTCCAAGTGGTGCAATGTGGCTTTGCAGTCCGTCTTTTCGTTGATCAGATCAACGTTGCGTTGTGCTTGGGCCAAGAATTCATCATCCCGGTTGAAGATAGAAATTTCTTTAACACCATCTAATGCACATTGAATGGCAATCGCAGTTCCGGCACCACCGGCACCAGCTAACGTCATCTTCTTGCCACGAATGTTGATGCCTTCGTCGTCCAATGACTTGATCATGCCGATTCCATCAGTGGTGTACCCTGTCAAAACACCGTGGTCGTTAACAACGGTGTTAACAGCGCCAATCATTTCAGTAGCTGGGTCAAGTTTATCTAATAAAGGAATAATTTTTTGCTTGTTTGGCATTGAGATGTTTGAGCCTCTCATGTCCAATGTTCTGATAGCGTTTACAGCACCTTCCAAACCATCATTTGTGATTTCAAAAGCAAGGTATGCGTAGTTTAAACCCAGTTTTTCGAAAGCATGGTTGTGCATTGTAGGAGACATGGAATGGCGAATAGGATAAGCCATTAAGCCGATTAAAATTGTGTGTCCATCTAGTTGATTCAAAGACATGAAAATCACTCCTAAGTTTATTTAATAAGGTAAAGACATTAATTGTTACTCAATTCACTTGCAATATTATCATGGCAATTTATCAAAATAAATAATACTCAGCACTTTTTATGATAGAATATATCTATAAATAGCAAGGAAGGCTAAGACTATGAACTTACGTCACCTACAATTTTTCCGCGAATTAGCAAAAACACAACACATGTCCAAGGCGGCTGAAAACCTTGGTATCTCACAACCGTCACTGAGTTACGCCATTAAAAAATTAGAAGCTGAAGTCGGCGTCCCGTTGTTTGAACCCGACGGTCGCAATATTAAACTGACACAAATTGGTAAGATCTATCTCTCGTATATCGACAACAGTCTGGACAGCCTGTCCCAAGGAAACGCTATTGTCCGCCAATTAACGAATCCGGACCAAGGGCACGTCAATTTAGGATTCACCTATACCATGGGGCAACGACTTGTGCCTGAGCTGATGACCCACTTTAAGGCGCAAAAAGAAAATCAAAAGATCAGCTTTGATCTTGGCCAAAACACCACCCCACAACTTTTACAGGATCTGTACAACGACAAGTACGATGTCGTTTTAGCGTCCTATTCTGAATTCTTTAATGAACAGGAAGCTGATAATGTCTTTCAGTTCATTCCCATCGTCAAGCAAGCCATTCGGGTCGCTATTCCAGTCGACCATCCGTTAGCAACCAAGGATAAGATTTACTTCAAAGACCTGGAAAAATATCCGATGATTCTCTTTTCAAAGAATAGTGCTTGCGCCCATTAATTGATAAAATCATCGCCAGCAGCGGGATCAAACCCAATGTTCTGTATGAAATCGAGGAAGACTACACCATCGCCGGCTTCGTCGCGAACGGTGTCGGCATCGCCATCATGCCAAATCTCCCGTTGCTGAACCAGGACCGCGTTTTGTTGCGGCCAATCGAAGACAACACCACGAGCCATGATCTTTATCTCATCACCAAGCAAAACCACTTTGTCACCCCATCCGTTCACCGGTTCCACAATTTCGTTCGCAGTTATTGTCGGCAGACGTTCGCTAGTGCTAAGCAGTTGATTTAATGTGCTACACTGTCGATTCGTTGCAGGCATATGTCAGTCAACACCTGGTGCCATTAGTACTTCGACGCCGCTTCGTTGCGCCGTTCGGCCCTGCAGGCTGAGGTGGGGTCGCTCCGGAGCTATTGAATTTCTTGTCAGAAATTCAAGGATCTCCTACGTCTCCCGTGTTACTAGGCAAGGAAAGAACCCTTGCCAACTAACACCGACACCACAGCCTGCAATGCCGAACGGCTCCACTACGCTACAATCCTTGAAAGCCTCAATATTGAAAATGAGTGTTCATAGCAGTGCTCAGAAGCCAGTTAGTTTATCCAGATTGTCAACTGACACATCGTAAGAAGCATTGCTATTGAGAGTCTGGCAGCAGTCAAGTGCGGATTCTCTTCGAACATGGTCTAACGCTAATGTGATGCTTAACTTATCCGAAAAATAAAACTCAACGTCAGTGAAATGCAGCAATTCGGCAGGTTGTCGTGGTGTCGACATCAGTTAGCGACCGTTTCTTGGTCGGTTACTGATGTGCGAGACGACTGAGATCCACTCGAGAGCTGCGCAGCAGAAATCGAGTTAGCTCAGTCGCGAGCCACTACGACGGCCTGCCGAATTGCGGAATGCAACGAACTACTATGGACAAATCAAAAAACAGATACCGCTCACTCGAGCCATACCTGGTTTTTTAGTTTAAATCAATTCTTCTTCCGTTACACCCTCAGCATCAGGCTTCTTCTGCCGTAGAATCACCATCACTGACAGTGCACATAAGATGCCGATCAGTGCGATGCCCACGTCAAACCACATGATGCTGTGAACGCTTGTTTTCGACAGGATACCTGTAAATACGGGGATCGAAAACGACGCGATGGCGCCCGCCGTATTGTAGATGCCCGTGATTCGACCCTTGGACCTTGGAAACACATTGCCCATAATCGTCAAGCCAATCTGCATCACGCCACTGGCTGCTGAACAGCCGATAACAAACGAACCGATATACATCAACCAGCCAACTGGGAACATCGCCATCAGCAACAGCGTCACAAACGACAACAGCGTGTCACCCACCATGAACCAAACGGGTTTGATCACGCGTTCCACCAGCATGACCGTTGTGATCACACCCAGAATCGAGCCGACACTGTACACGCTAACTAGCATCCGTGCATGCACCATGTCCAGTTTAACGACTGTTTCACCGTACTGGGTCAGCCACTGACTGATTAGATAGAAGGTGGCCATAGAAATGTAGCCGAAGATGGTCAACACAACCCCCAGCAACAGTTTGCGCGGCGTCATTTTTGACTTTTCCTCTGGTGCGGTTAACACGCTCTTCGTGGTGTCAATTCCCAGATATGGTGCAACTTCCTGCGCCATATCTGGGAACTGTCGGTGCCACATCACAACAAAGTTGATGGCTAAGGCAACCACACAGAATGTAAATGACCAGCCAAACCACAGATTGAAGCCTTCCAAGGTCGCAACAAAGATTGGCAAGATCAGTTCACCAATTGACGCAAACGCCTTGATTAAAATATTGGCGGCGGCTTGTTTTTGCGGATACAGCTCCATCAAGGCCGGGTAAGTCCCAGTATCCAAAAACGAGTTCGCCATTCCGGCTAAAATCCCAAAGAAGTACGCCTCCACCACGGTGTGCGACAAAATAATGCCCACAAAGAAACAGATGTAGGTGGCGATTCCAATTTTAACGAATAATCGCCGGCCAAAACGGTCTGACAGTGCGCCGGCAATATAGAGCACTAATAACCGACCAATCCCCAGTGATGAGATCACATAGGAGACGCCCGCGTCCCCGACGTGCCAACGGGTACCCAGTGCCGTCATATTTTGCGCCAAGATCACAATGGCCATCCCGTGGATCAAGTAATCAAAATAGAGACTAAAGGTGGTCTTTAATCGTTCTTTTCGTGACATTTTTCTCACCTGTACCTTGATCAGATTTGAATTGAGTAACCGTCAGTACAAATGTTCAGTAATTAACATAATTAAATACTATTTAAATTTAAATGGTGGGCATTGTCAAGAAGAATTCATCCGGCACTTTGGTCTCGCAAAATCCTGGGAAACAAAGATAGCTATTCTACGCCGTTTAAACCGTTTTCAATTCCAAACAAAAAGAAAGCACTTCCCAATGCTTTCTTTTTTAAAACTTTACAATGATATGGCTTTTGAAACGCATGACCTGCCTAACTTATGGTTATCATGTGCATTCCCAAACACATGTTATGCTTCAGGTAGGTGTAAAAATGTTGAGATTTCTTCTGTTGGAATCGACTTGATTTCAGGTTCACCTAAGGCCTTTAGGTAAACCAGGTTCAAATGGCCGTGACGATTTTTTTTATCGTTTTTGACCTTGTCGAGTACCAGTGGTGAAGTTAAGAGCGGTGATGTGGTCGGCAGATCAACCGCCGCCAGCCGGTCCTTCAAGGCTGCTGTAATGCCTGTTTCAGACAAGCCCGCATCTTCGAAGACCTGCATCAACGCGAGCATCCCAATGCTGACTGCTTCGCCATGCCGTAGGTCGCCGTCAGCCAGTGCTTCGACTGCGTGACCCAGCGTGTGGCCAAAGTTCAGGAGCTGTCGGGTGCCGCTCTCAGTTTCGTCCGCCATCACGACCTTCGCCTTATACCCGATGGAACGGGCGCTGAGCTCTGGCGAATGTGTCAGCAGATCAGCGGGCGAGTCGATGGTTTCGATCAGTTTCCAAAAGTCACCACCTTCCAAGGACGCTGTTTTGACGATTTCGCCATAGCCCTCAATTAAATCGCGTTGTTTCAACGTTTGTAAGGTGTCTGGATCAATGATGACCAGGTCTGGTTCGTAGAACGCGCCGATGATATTTTTGATCGTATCCAGATCCACAGCGGTCTTGCCGCCGACGGAACTATCGACCTGTGCCAGTAGTGATGTGGGGATCTGAATGAAACGAATGCCGCGCATGTAGGTCGCTGCCAGCAGACCTGCGAGATCACCGGTCACCCCGCCACCCAAGGCAATCACCCCGTCATCGCGGTTAAAGGCAGCAGCGGCCATCTTTCGAGCCAGGTCTGCTAGCACTGTCAGTGATTTTGATGCTTCACCAGCTGGAAAGTCGTAGCAGTGCACTTCAAACCCTGCTTGTTCCAGCGTTTTGGCAACGCGTTCTTGGTAAAGTGGTGCAACGTTGTCATCACTGACAAGCGCAATTCGTCTTGGTGACCATAATTTAGCCACCAGGCGCCGGTTTGGTCCAGCAGCCCGCGTTCGATCAACACATCGTATGACTGGTTCGGTAACGTGACGGATACTGTTTGCATCTTAGCGCCCCGCTTCCGCTTGCTGGTTATCCATGCCGGTCAGCAGGTCGCGGATAGCGAGTGCCTTTTCGGCCATTTCCTTGTATTCGTTTGGCTTCAAGGCTTGGGCACCATCGGAGAAGGCGTGGGCTGGGTCATCATGAATTTCAACAACTAATCCTGACGCACCAGCAGCGGTTCCGGCCAAAGCCAATGGTGTCACAAATTCAGTATGGCCAGCAGCGTGTGATGGGTCAATGATCACTGGGTAGTGGGTCAATTTTTGCAAAACAGGCACAACGCCAACATCCATGGTGTTCCGGGTGTACTTGTTATCGAAGGTCCGGATGCCCCGTTCGGCAATCATGATGTTGTGGTTGCCACCAGCAGCAATGTATTCTGAGGCGTTCAAGATATCGTCAACCGTTGCGGACATCCCGCGCTTCAACATCACTGGAATGTTGGTCTTCCCAACAGCTTTCAAGAGTGAGAAGTTCTGCATGTTGCGGGCGCCAATTTGGAAAATGTCAGTGTACTTGGCGACCATTTCAACGTGTTCGTCATCCATGACTTCAGTCAAAACGTCCATGTTGTATTCATCAGCGGCCTTGCGGAGAAATTTCAACCCGTCTTCGCCTAATCCTTGGAAGGAGTATGGGGAAGTCCGTGGCTTGAAGGCCCCGCCACGTAAGATCGTTGCGCCACTGGCTTTGGCCACGGCAGCCATCTTTAGGACGTGTTCCTGTGATTCAACGGAGCATGGCCGGCCATCAGTGAGAAGTTATCACCGCCGATAACGCTGTGTTTTGTTTGAATAACGGTATCTTCTGGATGGAATTCACGGCTGCCTTGAACGGCTTTTGGTTCGTCCGTGATGATTTCTTTGACAGCGGCTTTTTCGCTGGCACTCAGGTCTTCAGGAGTAACACCCTGCAAGGCAACGCGGTTGTTATGGACGAATAGATCGTGGGTGTCACCGAAGTGTTGTTTCAGTTCTGAGATAACGGCTGGATCTTCTTTAGTCAATACAATAATCATTTTGCATTCCTCATTTCTGGTTTGGGTTAGTTTTTTAAGTTATTTTGCGACAAGACTGAGTAGGTGGTCGTTCACCACTTCTTTGACAGTGGCAACCGGCATTGGTTCTGACGTCCACTGGACGAACGACCCGGCTGCCTGGTGAATCAGCATGCTGATGCCGTTCATGGTGCGGCATCCCTGTTGTTTAGCGACCTTCAGAAAATTTGTTTCCAGTGGGGCGTAAATCGCATCCGCCACAAACTGTTCTGGCTGCAGTAACGCCATGATGCTGTCATCGAGCGGGATCCCCGTGTTGGTCCCCATCCCGACGTTGGTGGTGTTCATGATAATGTCGGCGTCGCTGATGGCCGTTGCCATGGCATCCAGGTCCTCATATGGGAGCACCCGGATGTTGGGCGACCAGCTGGTCAGCTGATCATGGATGGCGTCAAAGGTGCGGTTATGCCGTTTAAATACGGTGATGATCGCCCCGGCTTCAGCACTGGCCGCAACCACTGCCCGACCAGCGCCACCAGCACCTAAAACGACGATGTGCTTGCCCTTGACTGTGAGTCCCTCATCGGTGAGGGCATCCACAAACCCCTGGCCATCGGTGCTGTCCCCCACTAAGTGACCGCTTTGGTTAATAATGGTATTCACGGCACCAAGTCGTTTGGCCATCGGAGTCAACTCATCCATGTAGGGGATGACCGCTTCCTTGTACGGCATTGAGACGTTCGCGCCCCGTACTGACAAGGCTCGCAATGAGGCCACCGTGTCACCTAATTCTGCCGCCTCGACATCGAAGGCTAAGTAGACGCTGTTGATGTCCAGGGTGTTGAAGCTCGTGTTGTGAATCAGCGGCGACAAACTATGATGTGCCGGTGCTGCAATCAATTCAAATAAATCGGTATGTCCATCAAACATTTCTCTTTTCCTCCTTGTCAAAATCTAACGGTCGCTGTTTTGACCCATCGCCGTTATTCATCCGAAGATAAACAAAAATCCCGCAGTGTATGTGCACTGCGGGAAAGAATTTCTGCCGAATAATCTAATATAATCGGCGTTTATCGGTTCACACAGTGAGTAAAACTAACTTTCTTAACTGTGTGACCTAACCATGTTGAAAAACTATTGGTCGCACAGGCTGCTTGAGAGTGGTGTCTGCAACCCGTACGTTGTAGACACCTACCTGAACCAATAGTAACTAAATCGATTTGAATTTCGGTTTATGCTTTCTGTCATGATTGTTAGCTTCTAAAAATTAAATTAGATTTTGATTGCTTTTAACAATAAACTATCTTGGCGATTCTGTCAACGATTAATGCGTTTTTAATTTAACTTATTTATTGAATATTGAGATAATGTCTATTGATGAAACTGCTATCTCACGGGATTATATTGGATGAAAGCTGATTAGTCAGGGATTTAAAAACTTTTTAAAATTTATTTTTCAGTCTTTTGATGATTACGCTTCATAACTATTATAGGTTAATACCATAATATATAAATTATAATAATCTTATTTCATCATTCACTCTGTTTAGTGATTCAAACCGTTCTCTAATATTAATCGATGCTTTCAGCATAAAACAAAAGGCCAACTCTCTTGCGAGTTGGCCTTTTGTGTGTCTCTAAATCCGAATGATTACTGTTGTTTCCGTTTTCTAGTTAAGGCTAAACCGAAGAGTCCCACAAGGAACCCCAACAGCCCTAATGTGCCCGATTCACGTGTATCATTTGTCTGTGGCAACGTTGTTTGCGGCGTTGTCTTTTGCGCTTGATTGCCATACTGGCCAGTTGTTTTTGCTGGTTGCCCCATTGACCATGTGATGGTCTGGGTCGAAGTAACCGGTGCGGTCGTTTGGCTCAGATCAGCCTTTTGACTGGATTGAACAGTGGTTTTAGCCCCAGTCTGTTGAAGCTGACCGACATGGACTGGCTCTTCTGTGCCATCCGTGATATCTGAATCAGTTTGCTGTGTGGTTGCTGGTTCATCAGTGGTGGTTACAGGCGTGTCACCAGGGGTTGATGGTGTTTGGTCATCCGTTGACGTGCCCGTTGTCGGGGTGTCGGTTGTGCCTTGGCCATTGTCTGGTGAACTGACGATGTTTTCTGGTAAACATAAGTGATGACTTGATTGTCCGCTGTAAAGGTGCCAGTTGGTGTGGCTGATCCAGTTGCAAGGCTTACATAGGTGTACCCAGGAATATCCTGATGGGTAACCAGATAGCCGTTACCAACGCTAGCCGTTTTTGTAACCGATGGTGCAAGCGGATTGCCATTCTCGTCCACATAGTTGATGGTTAGGGGCCCGCTCTTTTGTGGCGTAGTCTCTTGTCCAATGGCTGAGTATAACAATGTAATCGTCTGCGGGGTTTCCGTTAAAGTCCCGTCTAATGAAGCTGAATCCGGCGCAACGCCAATAGTCTGATAACCAGAGTGTTT
>NZ_BBAG01000011.1 GCF_001311135.1 Secundilactobacillus paracollinoides DSM 15502 = JCM 11969 | reverse complement strand
CCGTTTTTCATCTTTTTTCAACTTTTATTGAAGCCATTGAAATTAACGACGTTTCCTGCGCTGTTGTCGTCCATGCTGAGGCTGTTGTTTCGTAAAAATCGCTGCCCCCTGACTTGGATGCTCGCGCAGATATTGAGTCGTAAACGTATCAACCTGCTGCTTATTTGTCATATCAATACCAGCAGACTGCATGGCCTTCGTCAACTCATCATAAAAATGATCAAGCTCTTCATTGTAGAGATGAACAAGCATCTCGTGATGACTACCGATCCACGCCAATAGCTGATCGGCGTTTGATACCTCGCCAGTACCGACCAACGTCTTAATAAACGTCGTCATCGCCATTGGAATAAGTGTGAACAGGCGCCGACGTTTATCCTTCGTGGTTAATACAGAAACAAAGTAGCTATAAAAAATCTGTTGTAACGTTTCCGGTTGCCAATCATGAGGCTCCTTGTTCAACCCAAGGATGGCGATTCCAGCAAACGTATCAATGATAACGTCCACATCATGGCGATCAGAATCAGACAAGTTTTTGACCATTGGCACCTGATGCATAGCCTCGAGCCATGTGTCTGATCGGTCATTAAGACGGTCAATTGCATTGGGGCCCTCTTCACCAGCCACTTCGGCAACAGTATGCGGCCTAGTCTGACGCTGGCTCAGCAATAGCATCTCTTCACGCGTGTGCTTAGCCGCATCCGCTAACTGAACAGCATCGGTTAGCCATCCCGCCTTTGCTGCGAACTGAAAGAAACGTGTCAGTATCGGAACAACGGCGACAAAGTAGTTATGTAACTGCATATTGTCTGTCACAAACTCACCAGTTAGGGCATCCACCACATCCGCTGGTGACCAATCAAGGATGAATCTCCGACTGGCTTGGTTCAACTTTAAAATAACCGCCTTGGCATAGCGTCTCTGGTTAGTTGTTAAGCGATCAAAGGTGGTCGACTGACTAAATGCCTGATACGTTTCTTCTATAGTAGTTGGTCTTTTCACTGTCTGGTGAGTTTGTTTCATCGTTTTCCGCTCCTTTATGTCCGTATTCTATTATAAGAAACCGGCGCTTGGTTTTCAAACAGAGAACAAGTGATGCAGGGTGACCACTGGCTTTTCTTTTGGTTGATATAGTGTGCAGAATTCTTCTAGGCCACTCTGCCGAAACGCCTTCCAGAAAACTGAGACCGGCCACGTAAGGGCAGTCAGCGACAAATCCAACCCCGGGATTGATCACTAACTGCCCTTACGTTCTGGTCTCAACCCGTTTTTTTCCAGGCGGTATACAAATTTCTTAAGTCTTTCACACAACCGGGCTCAAAAACAGACTTTTGTACTAGAACCGTGTTATGCTTAGTTTTTAATACTGACATAAAGAGGAACCGAAAAATGAATGAAGTGGTCATCTTAAGCGCTGTTCGAACGCCCATCGGTAAAATGGGGCGCAGCTTATCAAGTTTGTCATCAGTTGACCTGGGGACGCTGGCGGCTAAAAAAGCAATCGAACAGGCACACATTGCCCCTGAAATAATCAGCCAAGCCATTGTCGGTAATGTCCTGCAGGCGGGTGCGGGACAAAACGTCGCTCGTCAAATCGCACTTAAAAGCGGGTTATCAGAAACCAGCACCGCAATGACCATCAATCAAGTTTGCGGGTCTGGACTAAAGGCCATCCGGTTGGGTCAAAGCGCCATTATGTTAGGCGACGCTGAAGCCGTTTTGGTTGGCGGCACGGAGAGCATGACAAACGTGCCTCACCTTGTCCCAAATATGCGACAGGGCAAGCCATACGGTAGTACAACAATGCTCGACGGGTTGGAGCATGACGGCCTTCTGGACGCTTTTTCACACAAACCAATGGGGATCACGGCCGAGAACGTTGCTCACAAATATCATGTCACACGCGAAGCACAGGATGCTTTGGCACTAAGATCACATCAGCGAGCCGTTAAAGCCACCGAATCCGGCGCGTTCAATGATGAGATCGTGCCAGTGACGATCACCTTAAAGAAGGGCACGACCACCATCACCCGTGACGAACCAATCCGTCCAGATACGTCCATGGCCGCCCTGGCCGGATTAAAACCGGCATTCGTCCCGAACGGTATGGTGACTGCCGGCAACGCTGCGGGCTTAAACGATGGTGCCAGCATGCTGGTCCTCATGTCCAAAGCGCGAGCTGAGCAAGCCAATATCCCTTACTTAGCCGTTCTGGATACGTACCAAGAAGCCGGCATCGACCCTAACTATATGGGCTATGCACCCTTCTATGCTGTCAATCAACTCCTAGCAAAACAACAAATGAGTATTGATGACATCGACCGCTTCGAAATCAACGAGGCATTCGCAGCCCAAACGGTCGCCGTCATGCGCGATCTGCAAATTCCAGACGATAAGGTCAACGTCAATGGTGGCGCAATCGCATTGGGCCACCCGGTGGGCGCGTCGGGTGCCAGAATCGTCACCACTCTGGTCCACGATTTAAAACGAGAAAACCTAAAAACAGGTATTGCCACCCTCTGCGTAGGCGGCGGGATGGGCGTGGCGCTGAGTCTACACCTTGAGTAAAGCGCGTTGCCTTAGTGTTCAGTAAATACTGTTTCATTGCCACCAATCTAAGCGGCCATACAGCTAGCTAAAGTGACATCTAAAAAACTGTTCATGAGCGTCCAGTGCACCTGGAAGCCCATGAACAGTTTTTTAATGTATCGCTTCATGAAAAACAAGACTCGAATCAAACGGCACCGGGCGTCGTAGTGTCAGCGTATCCTCAGTCACCTGACAATCCATGGCAACGACGTGAACACCGGCTGCCCGTGCTTCATGAATCGCGACCGCAAGTTTTGGTGCTCGTTCTTGATAAATGGTCATGACATCTGCGAATGACAGCTGTACCACAAACAACAAACAAGCAGACTGTCCTTCTTTGACAATGCGTGTCAACTCATGAACGTGTTTAACTGCCCGAGTTGTTGGTGCATCTGGAAAGGCAACCACACCATCGTTTTCTAAGGTGACACCCTTCACTTCGATCCATAGTGTTTCCCCCGAATCAGTCTCGCTGCAAAAGTCCAGTCGTGACTGATCGTAGACCACTTCTGGCTTTAACTGTGCTAAGGTGCCAATCCCTGGTAGGTCGAGCTTGCCCTGGCTATACGCTTCTAGCACAATTTTGTTTGGCGCTTGGCTGTCAATATTGACCCACTGGCCGCGTTTTTGAACAGCCACCAGATCGTACGCCGTTTTACGGGTTGGCTTTGGTTGATAACTCAACGCCACCGTCGTTTCCCCAGGAATCAGCAGTTCCTTGCTGCGCCCCGTATTTTTAACGTGTGTGACCACCCGTTGACCGGCCAATTCACACGTCGCGATGAACCGGTTAGGCCGGTTAATAAACGTTCCTCGTTTGACTTCTCCATAATGCAACATTACCACCCCTAGAATTGATCTCTCAATTTCAGTGTATCATGAAGTTAATGAACACGTGTTGATAAATTAAAACGTTTCCATTTTCTTAAGGCAATCTTGGTTGCGCTGTGCTTGTTCCTCACGATAATTTAATCTATAATAAACACCGTTAAAAAACGCGGCCGGCGCATCCACCACCGGTCAATTGAGAAGAGGATTCTGTCATGACTGCAACCTATCTACGGCAAGCCACTCAGGCTGACTTGCCAAGCATTACCAGCATTATTCATGATGCAAAAGGCTTTTTAAAACAGCAAGGTATCGACCAATGGCAGGATGGCTACCCTGCCGACGACGACCTCAAAAATGATATTGACGAAGGGATCACCTACGTGCTCGTTGTCGACGGGACCGTTGCCGGTACTGCAGCGTTGCATCAAGGGATCGACGTCAACTACCTCACCATTGATGACGGCGAGTGGCAGACCGGTACACTGGCCCGCTACACCGCCATTCATCGCATTGCCGTTTCCAGCCACTTTCGCGGTCAGCATCTTGCTAATCGACTTATGAGCGGGTTGATCACCATTTCAAGTATTCTTGGCTACCGGGATGTTCGAATTGATACGCACCCTGACAACCAGGCCATGCAACACGTGATCAAAACAAGCGGGTTTAACTACCGTGGCAAGGTCTACATGCATGACTCAAAAGCGCTCCGTTACGCCTATGAACTCGTCATTCTGTAAATGAGGTGATTCCATGACTGTGCCAGATACAAAGGTTCAAATAAAGTTGCTCATTTTATTTATTGTCGGCTTAATTGTCGTCATCACAGCAATCGTTGCGCTGTTCCGCGCTAACCATTCATTTAAAAACGCCCCCATCATTGTGATGAGTGTTGTGGCTGTTTTATGATTGGTGTGATTACAACGTTGTTTAGCCTGTGATGCATGATTTAGAGACAAAAAACAGCTTCCAGATGTCATTCGTGACAGTTGGAAGCTGTTTTTTGTGGGTTCATTAGAGCCGTTTTGGCTTCTATTTCGAAATATGGGCGATCGGCCTGGCTTGGCTACCGTGCCGAAACGCGCTCCACAAGGCACGGGGCTAACGTGTAACGGACGGTGACCAAAAAGTCAGGCCCGGACTTTTCGGTCACCGTCCGTTACACACCGCCCCTAACCCGCCTTGTTCCGCGCTCTACCGCTCTACATCGCCACCGCTTCTCCCGTCGCCAGCAAGAACAGGTACTTTCTGACCACCGGCTTGCCCGTCATATCCGACAAGGCCTGCGCGTATAAATTTAGCTGACCTGAATAGCGATCCTTGATCTTCGCAATACCGCTTTCACCTGGGGCCACGTGATCCGTCTTATAGTCAAACAGCGTAATCCCGTCTTCATCTTCGAAATACCCGTCAATGATCCCATGAATCAGGATTTTAGCCTGCTCATCGTGCAGATCCTCAAAGACTTGGTGAGCAGGTAGCAGTAGTGAAAACGGTGTTTCTCGCTGCGTCCGAGTGCCATGGGCGACGATTGCTTGTCCCAACTCGGTATCAAACAGCCGCAACACATGCTCACGGTCAATTTGTGCCGCAATCGGTTCGGCCATCACCTGATCAGCAACTAAGGTTTGAATTTGCTGGTCAATGGCCGCCAACGTAATGGGCTGTGTCAACGATAATTCCTGCAAAACCAAATGGGTCGCTGTCCCCACTTCAGCCGAAGTAGGCGCCGTCACCGTCTGCAGAAAGGCTGGCTGTTTAAAGTCACTCGTCACGAACCGGTTCCCGTGTGATTGCTGCCACTGGGGGTTATACTGCCTAATTGCAACATATCGGGATCTTCAAAGAGGCGTTTAATTTCTGAAACTGACTGGTACGCCGTCGTCCGCATCTCTGGTTCAAACCCATACTGCATGTCCAAAACCTGGTCGATCTGGTCGACGTCCACACTCGCAAAATCGGTGGTTTTCAGTTGTTCTTTTAAATCAGTTAGCCAGGTACTGCCAGTAATCGGCTTTTGGTAGGCTGCCATTTCAGTCAGTCTATCCGGGGTGATAAACGTGATATCAAAGTCAGTTGGATCGTCAGCCAGTGCCTGAAGCGGTTGTGCATCAGTCGCCTGAAACTTAGGGTGGCGAACCAGCGACATCCCGATCCAGTCCAAATAGTTATGCGTCTTCCCCCGCAGTGTTGGGTTCAAGACCAGCTGCTGGTCCTGGGCGGCCGCCTGCCAGGTCTTTAATAAATCAGCCTGTTGTTTGCAGGCGCCAACAATGTACAACCGCTGCTCAGCCCGGGTCAGCGCCACGTACAGTTTCCGCATTTCCTCCGCGAGTGATTCCTGCTTAGTTGTTTCTTTGATCACCATTTTAGGAATGGACGGCACCACCAGTCGCGTATCTGGCTGAAAATCATCGATCCCGATACCCAGTTGGTTATTTAACAGTGCGCGTTCCGTAGTGTCCTGCATGTTGAAATTGCGTGACGTGTCGAGGAGAAAGACCACTGGGAATTCAAGACCTTTGCTCCCGTGGATCGTCATAACCTGGACAGCGTTATCGGTGGTCTCCGCTGCCGCTTCTGCCAGGTCCTGATCGTTGTTTTGCATCCGCTCAATGAACCGAACGAATTGAAAGAGTCCTTTAAATCCGTTGCGCTCATAGTCGGCCGCCCGTTCATACAGGGCGTGCAGATTAGCTTGTCGCTGTACCCCAGCTGGCATCCCAGCAACGTAGTCCAGAAAACCGGTCTGCTGATAGATCTGCCAAATGAGGGTCGCCAAGGGCTGCTTGCGCGCAATTGTCTGAAACGTCGTCAGCTGTTCAATAAAATTGGCGACTTTAGGTTGCAGACTGTCAGCGTATGCCTGCCCCGCATAATCGGCTTCGTAGTTAATCAAAAAGTGTTGCAAGGCTGAGAAATAATCGTCCGTCTTATCGGTAATTCTGAGGAAGGCCAACTCATTTTCGTTTAAGCCAACGATGGGTGACCGTAACACTGCTGCCAGTGGAATATCCTGGTAAGGGTTATCGATCAGCTGCAACAGCGACATCATGATCTGAATCTCAGTGGTTTTAAAGTAACTCTGGGCGTCATTGATCTGGACAGGAATCCCAAGTCGGCCAAACTGGTCTTGAATCTCCAAATTGTTCGTTTTTGTCGGTGCAATAATCGCAATGTCTTGGTAGGTCAGTGGGCGCATGGCTTGTGCCCGCCGATCCCAGATAGTCGTTTGATCATGCATTAATTCAGCAATCTGCTGGGCGACAACGGTGACCTGGCCAGCGTCCTTATCAGGTACGTCACCAGGTGCCTTTTCCGTCGGTGCCTCAGTTTCGTATATCAGCAGTGATGCCGCGTTCGGCAAACTCGTCGGATATGATGCGCCGTACACGAGTTTAGCAGAGCCGCTATAGCTGATTTGACCGAGTTTTTCATCCATGATCTGGGTAAAGATCAGGTTCGTAAAATTGTCCACGTTTGCCATGGACCGGAAATTTTCCGCCAACGTGATCTCCTTACCGGCTGTCGGGTCGGCCTGATAGCGCTGGAACTTTGTTAAAAACAGTTGCGGTTCCGCTAATCGGAAACGGTAAATGGATTGTTTGATATCGCCCACCATGAAGAGGTTCCCGGGGTCATCCTGAGCAAGAGACGTCACGATAGCTTCCTGCAATTCATTGGTGTCCTGATACTCATCAACCATGATTTCGTGGTAGTCCGTTTGCAATTGCTGACGAACCGCTTTGGCCTCATCTGTTTGAGCTTCCAAGATCTGCAGTGCAAAGTGTTCAACATCGCTAAACTCTAGGACATGACGCCGGCGTTTTTCTTTGGCATAGGCGTCGCTAAACGTCTGAACGACCGTTGCCAACTGGCGGACGATCTGCTCACTATGGTGCATCGTCGCAATCGTCACAATCTCATCCTGCGGCATGAACGATAAGATCTCATCCAACTGATCTTCCTTAGCCGCTTTCTTATGGCTGGCAACCTGATCTTTAACGAGCTGGTACCCGTCGTAAGCCTCATTTGTTTTTCGAATACTCGGCAACCGGCCCCAGTCGAATGCTTCAACCTGGGCACGAAACGCATCCCAAGACGTTGCATCTGAGTGCAGCTCATCCAGTTGTGCCAACAAGCTGTCCATGTAGGTCACGACTTGGTCAACCTGCTCATCCGCGGCTAATCTTTTAGCAGCCGTCAGCTCTGATTTAGCGCTTGCCAGCTTGTCTTGAATAATTGGCAACAGCCGTGTTTTAACGATTGGTGCTGTCATGAGGTCCTGATCGACCGCATAGTTGTCGCCAAGATGAGCTAACCAGTCATCAGGATCCGGTTTAGCACCCATGAACCGAAAAACGTCGTCAACGACTGTCGTTAGCCCATCGTCAGAACGGTCGCTGGAAAAATTCGTCACCAGTTCTTGAAACTTGCCGTCCTCATCGTTGGCATACAGGTCTTCACGAACGTCGTCCCAGACTTCTTCTTTTAACAATGCACTTTCTGAAGCATCACCAAGAATTCGAAAGACCGGATCTAAATTGATCAGGTAGTAATAACGCTCAACGATCTGCTGACAAAATGCATCCATGGTACTGATGGCCGCCACTGGTAAAAGTGCCAGTTGACGGGTGAGATACCGGCGTTCTTCAGCGTCGACCTGGTTGATCTGTTGTTTTAATGCCGATTCGATTCGATCCTTCATTTCTTTAGCCGCCGCTCGAGTAAAGGTGACAATCAGCAAATGATCGATACTTTCGTGATCAAGGATCATGTTAATGACGCGGTCCACAAGCACCCGCGTTTTACCGGAACCGGCCGATGCCGAAACCAGCAGATTCGTGTGGTGGGTGTCAAGTACCGCTTGTTGGCTTTTAGTGTAGTCCACGTTGTTTCAACTCCTCTTGCATCCGTTGTAGGATCACTTGTTTGTCCCGGTCAGCTGTCAATAAGCGGTAGTCGTTTTCTGGCAGCATCGGATCAAATTGCATAATGGCCTTGTATGGTGAGTACTGCATTGCTGTGCGCCCGTTCGGATATTTCACAGGATTGAGATCCAGATGCCCGTCAAAAATAGCGTTGGCGGCATCCGTGATCTTCATTTCGGTAAACGACAGCAAATCTTTCAGCTCATCCGCCGTAACGATGGTCCCAACATTTTTCTTCAAACTCCCCGATTTGGTGTAAGCGTAAGGATAAACACTCGCCGGGTTCGAGTCGCGGTCCGGTTCCAGGTGCTGTAACAGGTTATCATCGTTAACCAGCAGTCCCTTGTACTGTTCCTTAGACAAAATGGCCGACATCAGATCCGTTTTTAAGTCGTTGGGTGCCAGCGTTGGATTCTTCAAATGCAGGTACAACGCACCGGCCAGCTCAGCATCTGGATCATCTGTCAGCAGTGCCATGTTGCGTTGCACCACATCCAAATAAGTCATCATCTGCATAGCGATACCGTGGTAGATATCGTTGAGGTCAACCTTATGAGCACTGGACTTATAATCCACGACGCCAACGTACTGGTTGCTGTTTTCAACTTTCATCGTATCGATCCGGTCAATTTTCCCACGGACCTGAACCTTCTTTTCATGAGGGAGGTCAAACTTTAGTGCAGGCAGACCGTTTTCCGCACCAATATGCCCGAACATCACTTCCGTTTGCTTGGCGCGCATCGGTGTATACTTCCCCTGTTCATGGAAGGCGCGAGCTGTTTGCTGAATCAGGGCGATTAATTGACGCTTAATATATTGCATCCGGTGACTGCTATTGAGAATGGCATATTGTAAATTCATGGGATCATCGAGCACAGCAGTAGTAATTTCGTTCACCAACTGTGTCAGTTGCTGGGCATCAAGTGCCGTCAGATCAATATGTTCCGCATTCACCCGTTTCATCAACATATCCAACGAAGCATGGAAAAATTCACCAGTGTTGGCAGGTGATAGTTCAAAGGCGTCCCGCTCCTGTAAATGAAGGCCATACTTCAAAAAGTAAGCGTACTGGTTTTGGTAAAACTCCTCCAGTTTTGAAATTGAACTATTGATTGTTGTGGAATAGAGCCCGTCAACGATATCTGGTGTTAACTGCACTGGTTGGTTGCGGTACGCAATGCTGCCCATTAATTTCTCGGTCAGATCATGTGTCCCGGCATCTTGATCCAGAACATGGTAGACATACTGCCAGCTTGGGGATAACGCGTGATTATTTTCACGACTGTTATTTGCTGCCTGAACTAGGTGCCGCAGTGTTGCCCGTTTAGCTCCCAAGTACGGTCGAAGCGTTTGGTCATCTGCCTGTGGAGTCGCTGCATGATGTTCAATCGTCAGGTTAAAGTGTTGCTGAATCTGGGCAACGTAAGGACTGATCTGGTTTTGACTTTCCCCATCTTCACTCAACGGATAGGTAAAGATCAGCCGTTCGCTCGGTGTCATGAACGCGAGATAGTTCAAATAGGGTTCACCCTGAAGTGTCATGACCCCGGTATCGCCCAAGTATTCACCTTCAGGAAGTACCAGCTGCTGCCGGTCTTGGTCATTCAACAATCGAGTCGGTAACGTATTATCCGGCATCACTTTATCGGTCGCACCGATCATGAAAGTGATTTTACGGTTATTCATCTGAATGATCCCGCTTTCGGAGATCACGACTTGATCCAGCGTTGACGGAATTTGCGAGTAATTGGCACCCTCGAAGCCTGCCAACAGTAGTGCTAAAAAGTCGTCAGACACAAACTGACGGTCACCCAGAATGGTGACGTACTCGTCCAGCAAGTCGCAAAATGTATTCCAAGTCTGTTCAGGCTGCCCAGCGGTAATCAGATCCCCCCTGTCAATCGCCTGATCTCGCCAGGACATCAACTGATCTACAACCCCAGCATTGGTCAAAAAGCGCACCAAAATTTGAGCCGCTTCCCGCCCATTCTGTGCTTGATCAAGTCGTTTGAAAAATGGTGGCAGTGTGTCGCGAACAAAGTGCCGAATACCATTGATCTGCTGACCAACAGTGTCATCAGCACTGGTCTGTGTCCCAAGGTCATCCGTGCGTAATCTCGCGTACGGCCAGTCTTCCTTTTGCAGCCATTTGCCACCCTGATACCCCATTTTCAAAACCCAATTTTCAGTTTTGAACAAGGCGTCACGAAACTTAAGAACACTCATCGATTGACCATCATCGGTCTTTGGCAGCAAAAGTTCGGTCTTCAACAACCGCATTAAATCAGCATACTGGTAATGCCGCCGCTTCACCTCAAATAGAGCCGAGATCAACTCAACCAACGGGTGATCTGCCATGAATTGCGACACATCACTAAAGTAGGAAATTTCTTGGGCACTCATAATGGGGCCCAGCACGTTTTGATACTTATCCAAGTGTCGGGTCACGATCAAAAAGTCGGCGTAGCGGTAGCCCTTTTCGGCAACCAGTTGTCTGATCATCGCCGCCACCCGGGCAACTTCCGCATAACGATTGTCTGCCTGAATGATTTGAATACTGTCCGCCGTTGATAAGGTTTCTGGCTGTGGTCGGCCAAGGCCGGTCGCACTTTTTTGCCAATAGGTCTCCAATCGCTGCAGATCTGGTGCAACTCGTGATTGTTTCGCGAGCACATCGGTCATCACCGGAACGCTCAAACTACGTGCGGTTTGATACAGTCGAAGATACGTCCGTGACGGCTGAAAAAAGAGACTCTGCTCGTTTATCGTTTCCGGCGTCGGTGTTCCATGATCCAGAGTCAGGGCCACTTTGACTTCATCGGCACCCTGCATGAGTGTGGTCAGCAATGCCATTTCTTGGGCTGAGAACTGGGTCTGAGAAAACCCGTCAAAATAGAAATGCGTGTGCGACAGGTCACGATTTTTAAGGTAGTCACTCAGTTGATTTAAAAGGTCAGTATTCGCAACGTACTTGTTTGCCATTGCGGCATCAAAATTATCATAAATCAAAACGAGATCATGCAGCTTGGCATCCAAGTCGGCACTTGACCCCGTGATCTTCTCGGCCACCTGGCCAAGGTCAAACGCACTGACCTGCCCCGTCTTCAGCTCCATTAATTGACGCGTCAATAAACTGATAAATCCTGGCCGATCAGCCTCCCCCGCAAAAAGTTTTAATTCCGAACGGTGGTCAATAATGGCTTGGTACACCAGCATATTCAACCCAGCTTCAGAGACTCGTGGCAACTGATAGTCAGGCGTATTTTTCATAAAGAACCAGGCAAGTCGTGTCATCGAAAGCACTTGAACAGCAGACTGTGCGTAGCCAGTATCTTGCTTTCCGGCCTGTTGCGCCAAGCGGTCAAGAATCTGAACTTCAGATTCGAATTTAATATGGTTAGGTACAATGTAGTAAAATTGGTCGCCCGGATGGGCTTCAAGACTGGTCGTAAGCGCATTTAGCAACTCAGCCTGATGGTCCACGCTGGCCGGCCCGATAATAAATTGAAGAGACATGTCACCGGCACCTTTCGCGATTATTTAATGTCCTTATCATACCACAGACGAATGTTTGTTCGGTGTGTTTTTTGTGACTTTCAGGTAACGTTTTGTAAAGATTATTGCGATGATGTTGAGAACTTGTAAATTTTGCGCAGGGTGTCATTTTTGCGCTGGTTTGCGGGTTTTTTGTATGAAAAAAGAGGCTGGCGTTTGCGTGCTGCCAGTCTCTTTTTCTTATGCTTTTTTACTGGTTTGGATGGTTGCTTTCGATTGACAGGGACGCTGTGCTGGTTCCATTTTCGCAAACGGTGCTATTGTCTACCCCAACTCAGGTACAAAAGTCACGTTCTTGTCCCTTCTAGGCAACTTCGTCGAAACGTGCTCCGAGAGGCAAGGGGCTACTACATAAGCGAGTCTGGTCACAAAAGTCAGAACCGGACTTTTCTGACCAGACTCGCTTATGCTCCGCCCCTTAACCGCCTCTCTCCGCACTCTAGGCATCTTCCTTATTAACCGCCAAATGATTCTCCATCAAAACTTCATTCGTAAAATGCTCAAGATCCGCCAATACATTCGGATCATCGTTTGCGCGAGCAGCTTGGCTCTCCGCAATTGCCCACTTCGCCAGGTTATCCGTGATGGGGACGATATCTTGTAAAATGTGCATATCTGCCTGGTCACCATGTTCCTGCTGAATCTCACGAAAGCTTTCGTAATCGGTGATCAACCTGAGTGAATCACCGCTTTGGCGTTCCGTCGATTCAAAAATAACGAAGTGCGATTTGCGGTTGGCATCATCCATTTGCTGTCGCAAAATTGCCAACTGTTCTGGGTTTGTTTTTATCGTCACAGCCACGTCACCTCTTTACGTCTAGTTTAGCAAACTTTGGGGTGTTAGACGATATAAAAACTGGGGATTTATGATTTTTTAAGTTGGTGGTTGGTGCGAGATCGATAGGAGGTTGTGTTGATGATTGGATTAGGAGTCTAGTGCTTGTTGAAACGGATCAAGGTTGGGATATTGTCCTGACTGATTCGGCTTATGGCTAAGATTCCTGCTGTTTTTGCCAATGGGTCGGTCTTGCTTTGCGGTCTTCTTTTTTGGCTTCTAAACGTGCTGCAGGAGTCCCTGCTTCTTTCCGCACTCTATTTCTTTTGCTAAAGACCTGGTCATCATTTGCGCTTTTCTTTCTTGGCGTCGAAACGTGCTCCAGGAAGCAGAGGGCGGAGTATAAGAGACTCTGACACAAATGCCAAAAACAGGCATTTCTGCCAGAGTCTCTTATACTCCGCCCTCTAACCGCTTCCTTCCGCACTCTATTTCTTTTGCTAAAGACCCGGTCAGCTCTTGCGCTCTGCTTTATTGGCGTCTAAACGTGCTCCGAGAGGCAAGGGGCTACTGCATAAGCGAGTCTGGTCACAAAAGTCAGAACCGGACTTTTCTGACCAGACTCACTTATGCTCCGCCCCTTAATCGCCTCTCTCCGCACTCTACTTCCTCACCTGTCCATCCCCATAAATAATATACTTAGTCGATGTCAGCTCATTCAGGCCCATTGGTCCGCGAGCGTGCAGTTTTTGGGTGCTGATGCCGATTTCTGCGCCGAAGCCGAATTCGAAACCGTCCGTGAAGCGGGTTGAGGCGTTAATGTAGACGCAGGCTGCATCAATGCGTTGCAAGAAGTTTTGGCCGTTTTGATAGTTGTCGGTAATGATGGCTTCGGAGTGTTTGGTGTTGTGGGCGTTGATGTGGGCGATTGCTTCGTCCTCTGAATCAACCACTTTCACCGCCATGATCAGGTCATTATACTCTTCGTCCCAATCGTCATCCGTCGCCGCAATCATCCCGGGAACCAGTGCCTGTGACCGTGCGTCACCGCGCAACTGAACACCCTGATCCTGCAATGACTTAGCAATCGTCGGCAGATAGTCGGCCGCAACGGCTTCGTGAATCAGTAATTTTTCCGCTGAATTGCAGACTGATGGCCGCTGCACCTTGGCGTTCACCGTAATGTCAGTTGCCATCTTCAGTTCCGCAAATTCATCGACGTAAATGTGGCAGTTGCCGGCACCCGTTTCAATAACCGGCACGGTTGCGTTTTGGACAACGTGCTGAATGAGGCCTTGGCCGCCACGGGGAATCAGAACATCCAAATAATCGGTCAGTGCCATCA
Organism: Secundilactobacillus paracollinoides DSM 15502 = JCM 11969; assembly: GCF_001311135.1. Taxonomy (GTDB): domain Bacteria; phylum Bacillota; class Bacilli; order Lactobacillales; family Lactobacillaceae; genus Secundilactobacillus; species Secundilactobacillus paracollinoides. Next base: position 52,166 of record NZ_BBAG01000011.1, on the reverse strand, counting down.
TCTCGTTAGCTGTTTCGTGAGAGGTATCGTGGACCAGCTGAATGGCGTTTTCATCCAAACTGATCTCGTTAAGTGCAGCGCGCAGAACACCGCTGACGGCAATATTAGTCTGAATAGCTTCCTTGCCGCCGCGAAGAATCACAGCATTGCCGGATTTGAAACACAATGCCGAGGCATCCGCCGTAACGTTCGGCCGCGCCTCAAAGATAATGCCGATCACACCCAGCGGCACCCGTTGCTGGCCGATCATGAGACCAGCCTCATTTTTCCACATCCGGTCGACCTTACCGATCGGGTCCGGTAACTGCGCAACCTGGCGCATGCCCTCAGCCATAGCTTCGATCCGGTCAACGAAACTCTGCTTGAGGTCTGTCGCATTGGCAAGGTCACGTTTGTTCGCGTCTAAAATAATGTCTTGGTGGTTAACCAAGGCAGCCGCCATTTGGACCAGCGCATCGTTACGTTGGGTGGCTGATAACTGTGCCAGTTGCGTTTCCGCCGCTTGTGCTAACTGGCCTAATTGGGTCAGATTTGTTGCCGTATTATCCATTTTTCAGTGCTCCCTTTCGTTCTGGGACAAACCAAGTGCCCAGTGGTTTTCCAGCTAAAATATCCAAAATAATGGCCGGATCAGCACCGCTGGCCAGGACCATTTCCTTATCATCGTTCATCATCATTTCGGCTGCGCGTAACTTCGTCACCATACCGCCCGTCCCGTAACGACTCCCCTTACCGCCAGCGACCGCATAAGTGTCGTCAGTGATGGTGTGAATCGTTGAGATCAACTGCGCATCATCGTGGGTCATTGGGTTCGCATCATAGAAGCCTTCAGTATCTGAAAGCATCACCAGCAGATCAGCATCGGTGCGCATGGCAACGATTGCTGACAGTTGGTCGTTATCACCAAATTTCGTCTTATGGTCCAGTTCGTCAACGGCCACGGAGTCATTTTCATTAACGATTGGGACAATGTGCATGCTTAACAACCGGTCAAACGTGTCTAGCACGTGTTGTTTACTAGCTGGAAAATCAAACACATCGTGAGTCAGCAACAGTTGACCAATCGCTTGATTGTAGTGGTCAAACCGCTGATTAAACAGGGTGATCAGCTTGCTTTGACCGATAGATGCCAGCGCCTGTTGCGCCGAAATGTCCGTGGGTCGCTCCGTTATCCGTAGTGCATTCAGTCCAACACCGATCGCCCCTGAAGAAACAAGGATCACTTCCTTGCCCTGACCACATAGTGTGCTCAACACAAAGGCAAGCTGATCGATCGTTTCAAGATTCATCTTGCCATTGGGGTAAACGAGGCTGCTGGTACCGACCTTAACGACCAAGCGTTTCACGTTCATCTTTCGGTTCTCTGAAGCTGTCTCCATAACTGTCCCATCTTTCGTTCAAATTTGGTGCCTATAGTAGTAGCTGAATCATACCGAATAACCAGTCTAATTACAAGCAGAATGCTGGTTATCCCAGTTTTAGCGTTACTGATGGCCGCACTGTTGCGTGGTTGCGTGAGGCAATTAGTCCTATCGTGTCGCTCCGTTCCGCCGTTCGGCCCTGCAGGCTGAGGCTAGAGTGTGGAGCAGGCCGGGTAACTCCCGGAGTGTAAGGCGACTTTGTCGGAAATTCCGGTCTTGAATTTCTGGCAAAGTTGCCTTACACTCCGGGAGTTGGCCTGCGGAACACGTTTCCGCAATATAAACTAGAAATTAAAGGCGCTCAGTCGCGAGCCACTACGACGGCCTGCCGAATTGCGGAATGCAATGGATTATCACCCATGACTATCGCGGCAAATAATCTAAAAAGTTTCTAATAAAAATATAACATAAACTTTTTTCAGGTTCTTGAGAATCCACTAAAACAGATTATCTTGTCCTAACGGGAGCCCATGACTACCAGCTACTACAGGCTTTACCAACATCACAAAAACACTAGTATGATCAAAACAAATTCCCGGATTTAAAATCCAAGTGCAACAAGTTCAAATTATACAAATAGGCCATGGAGACCTAAACTTAAAGTGCTGAAACTCTAAAGAAAGGACATCTCCATGACCCAATCCAAGCATAGCACTACCAAGCATTATCAACAACTTACCCCGGAAGAAAGAGGTGAAATTGAAGCGTACTTGAATGCTGGGAAATCTCAGGCTGATATTGCGCGCCTGACCAATCGCAGTCGCAGCACGATCTCGCGTGAAATTAAGCGTGGCACCATTCGACAACGTAATTCTGACTATCTCTTTTTCACCAAATACTTTGCGGACACGAGCCAGCTTATTCATGATAAAGCGCGTCAGAACTGCCGTTTTGGCGGACTAGAAAAGGTCTGCTGGCTGTTCTTTAAGATGCTTAAAACAGCGCTTAAGCGGCGACCACGGATTGATAGTGTTGATGGTTTCGTGCACGCCTTTAAGCAGACTCATCCTGACCAGCCGTGCCCTTCAACGCCGACCGTTTATCGGTATATTGATCAAGGCCGCTTAGACATTAAGAATATCGACCTGCCAGCCAAGCTGCGGCGCCATGTAAAGTCCAATCGTCACAACCACTCGCGTAAAAATAAGCGTCTGGCTGGTACTTCGATTGATGAACGACCAGACACTATTAATAACCGTGAACGCTTTGGTGATTGGGAAGGTGACCTGGTTAAAGGCAAGCGTCAAGCTAGTGAACCAGCACTGATGACCCTGACCGAACGGCGAATCCGTTATGAGATCATCGTAAAGATTCCCAACTACCACGCAGACACCTGCTTAAAAGAGCTTCAAGCCGCCATTGACCAGCATCCTGGCTACTTTAAGACCATCACTTTCGATAACGGCTCTGAGTTCAAACTGTTGGACCAGGTTCAAGGAGCTCAGATCTACTTTGCGCACCGTACTCGCCTTGGGAACGTGGCAGTAATGGGAACCAGAACGGCCTGATCCGAGAGTACATCCCTAAAGGCCTATCACTGCATGGCTTCTCTGAAGATGATATCGCAAAGGTTCAAGATGCGCTGAATCAAAAACATCGCAGGACACTCGGCTACGCTAACGCCGCCGAGCTTATTGAGGCCGCGCTAGCAAGCTAGCTCACGGTCTGGCTCCATGGTGTTGCGCTTGAGTTGACATTCCGGGATCAAAACAAATTCTAAATTTATTTTAACTTTCTTCTTGACATTTAATCTAAGCCATTTTATAGTGTGCACATAACATATTTTCCAACTCATATTTTTAACAAAGACTATGCGTAGAAGAGTAGTCGCTAGGAATATTTCCAGGGAGCCTCATTTAGTGGAACGGGGCAGTTGAACTAGCCGATGAAAGTAATCTACAAGTCGTGACCGCGACGTTTGACGAAGTGGTCACTGGGAGTGCGCCCATTATAGCAATGAAGTATCGCGGACAGATTGCGCATCTGCCGGCCGTACTTTAAAAGCCGATCACTGTGAAGCGGTCGGAAAACAAGGTGGTAACACGTTAATAACACGTCCTTAGCTATATAGCTAAGGGCGTTTTTTGTTACCCCGAACAGGAGGAATTCACATGAAAACATCTTTATCTAAGCGTCAATATATTATTTTAGGATCATTACTCTTCGGTCTCTTCTTCGGTGCCGGGAACCTGATCTTCCCCATCCATTTGGGTCAGTTAGCTGCTGGCAACTGGGGTCCCGCAACCATTGGCTTCTTACTAACCGCCATCTTACTGCCATTATTATCCATTCTGGCCATTAGTTTAACCCGTAGCGACAGTGTGTACAACCTCGCCCGTCCCGTTGGCCGTAAGTTCGCCCTATTCTTTCTCATTATGATTCACGCAACGTTAGGGATCCTGGTGGCCTCACCACGGACGGCCACCACGACCTTCTCAATTGGTGTTCAACTTCCTGCCAAAGGCATGGGACGGCATTGGCCTGATCATCTTCTCAGCCCTGTTCTTCGGTATCTCGTTCCTGCTGTCATACAATAAAAACAAGATCACAGATTACGTTGGTAAAATTTTAAACCCAATTCTGGTTGCCCTGTTAGCCTTCATTTTCTTCTTAGCCTTTATCATCAAAGGCGACGTTCGCAACATCTCGATCTTCCCACAATCAACCGGTGCCGGCAGTAACCTGATCAACGGGTTCCTGCAAGGGTACAACACAATGGATGCCTTAGCCGGGTTAGGATTCGGCGTTACCATCATTGCCGCTCTTCGGTTATTCGGGATGAACGACACGAAACTCCGGTCAAAAGCCGTTGCTAAAGTTGGGGCCATCAGCATGGGTCTCGAAGCCATCATCTACATTTTCCTGATTGCCCTTGGTGCTTCTAGTTTGAGTTACTTGAAGCTCACTCCAGATGGCGGGTCAGCATTTACCGCCATCCTGGGTGCCGTTACCTTCCTTGCCTGCATCACTTCATGTATCGGAATGATGACCGCCCTGTCAGAAGACTGGAGCCAACGTTTTCCTAAACTCAGTTATCACTTCTGCCTCGGCTTAACTTCAATTGGTGCCTTCATCGTTGCGAACTTTGGGTTGGATCAGATCATCGCATACTCCACCCCACTCTTGAGCTTCATTTACCCACTGGCAATCGCCTTGATCGCATTAGGCTTACTCAATCCCTTTATCGGCAAGAATGCTTCATCTACCGGACAACGATCATTCTGTCCTTCATTCCAGCCATCTTGGACTTCATCCACACCATGCCGCCATTCTTTGCAAACATGGGCTGGGCTAAAGCCATCAACGGTTGGGCTGCTGGAACCATTCCATTGTTTGCACAGGGTCTGGACTTCTTCCCATTCCTGTTGATCGGTCTGCTGGGCAGCTGGGCAATTGCGAAGATTTTTAACATCGCACCCGCTGCAAGTCTCTCAAACAACAACCACTAACCTAAACACATATCGACACATAGAATCGTTATCGCGGGTTTACCGCACACATAGCAGTAGTAAAAAGGCGACCGAGAAATCGGCCGTCTTTTTGTGATATATAGGAAAGATTATTGTGAAACGACCGCAATCGACTGGTTCAGATGCGTGCTGTGTAAGATTTCGTCCACCACAACGCTAACGAACGCCGTCTCACTCACGGGTGTGGCCGGAACGGGGGCACCTTCGTTGATCAATTGGGCCGCCCCAGAAGCTGCAGGATCGAGCGCAACCGGTCGTAAAATAGTGTACGGCAGCTCAGCCTCATCGACAATTTTAATGGCGTAACGCTGCTGTTTTAAGAACTCATCAGTATCTGTGATGCCAGCATAGGTCAGCGGGGCTGTGACTTCATTATCGATACCGGCAACCGAGCGCATGACGGTTCGACACTGCGTCCCCGTCTCACGAATGGCCGCAAAAACGGCTTCGAGCTTCCAATCCACATCCATGCCGATGAAATCGGAGTAAATAACGTCCACATCCGTCACGGCATCCAGGTAGGTGTTAGCCTTGCGGGCATCCCCATTAAACTGTTCGGCAATCGACAGACCTGCAACCGGCGCTTCTGCGAACCCGACCACCGTGATATCGGTGAGTTGTTCGGCAATTTGCTGTGCAACGGGGTGATCGACTCCTAAAATCAAACATCTTGTCATGGTGCAATTTCCTCTCATATTCGGTTATATTCAGTCTCTTCAATGCCCACTATACCAGAGGTTGACCAGTGATAACAGGCCGTTCATGAAATTCTCATTATTGTCAAAACTGGATTTTTAAACATTCGGCTATTGAAACGTAAATAAATAAATGTTACTATTAAAAATGGTTTTTAAAAGTAAAACACGAACATTATTTGAAATTATTACTTATTTAAGGGGTTTTATTTATGGGTCAGAGAATTGCGTCATATTTTCAGTTTGAAGAATTAGGGACCAACTACAAGAAAGAATTTTTAGCGGGATTAACGACCTTCATTTCCATGGTCTACATTTTGTTCGTCAACCCGAACGTTCTGAGTGTCTCCGGGATGGACAAGGGTGCGGTCTTTACGGCGACCGCGTTAGCCAGTGCGTTTGGCTGTTTCTTAATGGGCATCATCGCCCGTTACCCAATTGCCATTTCAGCGAGTCTTGGGATCAACGCCTTCTTCTCATACACCGTTGTATTGGGCATGAAGGTGCCGTGGCAGACTGCCTTAGCCGGCGTGTTTGTCGCTTCGATCTTGTTCATGATCCTGACCGCATTTAAGATTCGTGAAATGGTCGTTGATGCCATTCCGCGTGACCTTAAAATGGCGATTAGCGCCGGGATCGGCCTGTTCATTGCCTTCATCGGGTTAAGTGACGGGGGTCTGATCGTGTCCAACAAATCAACCATGGTTGCACTTGGGTCACTGCATGTCGGCAGCACATGGTTGACCATTATCGGATTACTGTTAACGATCGTGTTAATGAGTGCACGAGTCCCCGGTGCCATCTTTATCGGGATGGTCATCAACGTGATCGTTGGGCTTTCTCTTGGGTTGATCAAAGCACCGTCCTCATGGATTGCTGGTGTCCCAAGCCTTAAGCCAACGTTCGGGGTTGCCCTCTCACATATTGGCAGTATCAACACGCTGCAATTAGCCGTGGTCGTTTTGACCTTCCTGCTCGTGACGTTCTTTGATACAACTGGGACCTTGGTTGGTTTGGCTGAACAAGCCGGCTTCGTTAAGGACAACAAGATTCCTCGAATCGGCCGCGCACTGTCCGCCGATTCCACCACAATGGTCGTTGGTTCCATTTTAGGGACTTCACCGATGGGGGCCTTCGTTGAATCATCAGCCGGGATCGCCGTTGGTGGTCGTTCTGGGTTCACCGCTGTGGTTGTCGGCGTTCTCTTCCTCCTGGGATCATTCCTGTCACCACTGCTGACAGTCATCACTGACCAAGTGACCGCCCCAGCCCTGATTATTGTCGGGACCCTGATGGCGCAGTCATTGACTAAGGTTCACTGGGACAAGTTTGAAATTGCCGCCCCAGCCTTCCTGATCTTAGTTGGGATGCCATTAACTTACAGTATCTCAGACGGGATCGCCCTTGGGTTTATCACCTACCCATTATCAATGATTGCCGCCAAACGCGGTAAGGAAGTCAGCCCAATTATGTACGGGCTTGCCGTTGTCTTCGTCATCTTCCTCTGGATCTTGCAGGCAAGCTAACCCTTACACCTCTTATAGACGACATTAAAACAACAATTGTTTTTTATTACTGGAAAAGATCGAGAAATTCTCGGTCTTTTTTTGTGCGGTGTTAAATTGAATAAACACAAAACGCCCACATTAAAATAGCTTGTTGTTGCATTAAAATCAAAAAAGATTGTACGTATTACTCCTAGTGATATATCAACGTTTGTAAGCCTATTCGTCATTGAATATTAAAATAAAATTAAAAAAGTTGTTGACGGGTTAAAATTTCTCAGCTATACTGACGTCATTCAATCAAGCAAACAATTCTGACAAGGAGGTTACCACCATGAAAAACACAACGTTCACACATGCAACTCAAGTAACCTCTGTTCGCCAGAATTTAGTCTTATTATTAAAAACTAAGGACGCAACTTTGAACTAGCGTTTAGTCGCCACGGCCACTAAACCATTTCAAATAAGTTGAGCCCTATTTTCTTCGTTTTTAATGATGAGGGCTTGCTTCATAACTTCGACTTTACCCCTCATTCATTTACTGGATGAGGGATTTTTATTGCTCGAAACAAAGGAGGGACGTCACGAGCAACTCACTTTTTGGGATTAGGGATACATAGGCACCACACGAAAAAAATTTGGAAAGTAGGAATTCAATATGAAGAAGAACACATTTAAGAAAATGGCAGGAATTGCCGCAATTGTTATGTCAGCTGGGATCTTTGCAGGATGCAGCACTGCAACGACCAAGTCGGAGGGCAATACCGCTACTGGTAACACCATTAAAATTGGGGTCAACATGGAACTTTCAGGCGCCGCAGCCGGCTATGGCCAACAACAAAAACAAGGGATTCAATTGGCCGTGAGTCAGATCAACAAAGACGGCGGCGTCAAAGTGAATGGTAAGAAGAAAAAGATCAAGCTGGTCATCCGCGATAACAAGACCGCAACCAGCACCAGTGCTTCCGTTGCCGCTCAGTTGGTCAACAACGACAAGGTCAGCGCCATCGTCGGACCAGCCACGACCAACGCCGGTACTGCCGAAATTCCAACGATCACCAAAGCTGAAGTCCCTAGTGTGAGTCCTTCAGCCACCGACCCCGATTACACGTTGAAGAAGAACGGCAAAGTACAACCATACGTCTTCCGGGCTTGTTACCAAAACAACTTCCAAGGGTCAACCGCAGCGAAATTTACATATAACACACTCAAGGCTAAGAACGTCGCCATCCTGACCGACAATTCAAGTGACTACGGTACTGGATTGACGAAGGCCTTCAAGAAAACATTCAAGGGCAATGTCGTTTCAAGTCAGACCTTCCAAGAAGGCGACAAGGACTTCAACGCTATCTTGACCGCGATTAAGAACAAAAAGATCGACGCCATCTACGCACCCGGCTACTACTCAGAAATCGGCTTGATCATCAAGCAAGCTCGTCAAATGGGCATCAACGTTCCAATCGTCGGTAGTGATGGTATGGCTGATCCTAAATTGGCCCAAATCGCTGGTGACAAGAACGCTTCTAAGGTTTACTACACCACCCCATTCTCAACCACTGTTGCTGAAAAGTCGAAGACCGCTAAGCAATTCATGGCTGCCTACAAGGCACGTTATCACGCTGAAGCCCCAACCTTCTCAGCATTGGCATATGACTCTGTTTATATGATCAAGGACGCTATCCAAAAGGAAAACTCCACTAACTCCGTTAAGATCGCTAAGGGCTTGGCTAAGACCAAGAACTTCGACGGCGTTACCGGGACCATCACCGTTGACAAGAAGCACGATGCCAACAAACCAATTGCCGTTGAACAACTTACTGATGGCAAGGTTAGCGCTTCTACTGAAGTTAAGTAATCTCTAACTGTTGAAATCATTCCTGTCTTTGGTGGGGATGATTTTCGCATATTGGGTTTGATGGATAGATGAGTTGAATCCGGCCGTTGCATTCTGCAATTTGGCACTCCGCCGTTGTGGCTCGCGATGAAGCTAACTCGATTTCCGCTGCGCGGCTCTCGAGTGGATCTTCATCGTCTCGCACATCAGTAACCGACCCAAGTACGGTCGCTAACTGATGTCGACACCACGGTTCCGTGCCAAATTGCGCCATTCCACTTACATTGCTGAAATGAATGACTGTTGGTTAAGCATCACATGTGTATTAACCCTAGTTTGCGGATTATCCGCTCTCGACTGCTTGTTACACCATGTTAGATAACCTTTGGATGTAACCGCATGTTGATCGTCTTTCACCGTTATTTCAGGCTTAATGTTCGACTTTATCGCTGTAATCGTCTCCTTATTTGGCAACTTTTACAGCCACTATCAGTGGAACGCAGTGACAGTTAGCTCGATATCATCCACAACTTTACCCATTTATTTATTGTTTAACTTCTTGTCACGGCTCTTTGCTTTTACCTAGCCGAAACGTGCTGCAGGAAGCAGAGGGCTCCTGTATAAGCAACTCTGACAGAAATGCCAGAATCGGGCATTTCTGTCAGAGTTACTTATACTCCGCCCTCTAACCGCTTCCTTCCGCACTCTATTTTAACTTTCGCCGAATTTCAGATAATGGCTCTTTACTTTTATCTAGCTGAAACGTGCTGCAGAAAACTGAGGCTCCTGCCTAAACGACCTCTGGCAAAAATGCCAAGTTCGGGCATTTCTGCCAGAGGTCGCTTAGGCTCCGCCCTCAACCCGTTTTCTTCCGCACTCTCTGGAGGAATAAATGTGCAAACACTAATACAACAACTCATAAACGGCCTTTCGCTTGGCAGCATTTACGCACTGCTGGCGCTTGGCTACACCATGGTGTATGGGATCATTAAGCTGATCAACTTCGCGCATGGTGACATCTACATGCTTGGGGCCTTTTGGGGCTACTACGTGATCAATTACTGGCACTTTAACTTTATCTTCGCGCTGTTGTCAGCCATGCTGGTCTGTGCCGTCAGTGGTGTGATCATTGAATATTTGGCTTACCGGCCACTGCGGCACTCACCGCGGATCGCCGCTTTGATCACTGCCATTGGGGTCTCGTACTTCCTTGAAAACGGGATGTCCTACCTCTATGGCTCAAGTACTCGGAGTTTTCCGCAGATTATTAAACAAGTGAACTACCACATTGGTGGCGTTCAAATTTCAAACATTCAAATTTTGATTCTCTCACCGCCTGCCTGTTGATGATCCTGCTCCAACTGATCATCAAACGCACAAAGATGGGCCGGGCCATGCGCGCTGTGTCGGTTGATTCAGACGCGGCTGAGCTGGTCGGGATCAATATTAACCGCACCATTTCGTTTACCTTTGCCTTAGGGTCTTCAATGGCCGGGGCTGCTGGAGTGCTCATCGGACTGTACTACAACTCGATCGACCCGTTGATGGGGATGACGCCTGGGATCAAAGCCTTCGTTGCCGCCGTTGTTGGTGGGATCGGCTCCGTGCCCGGTGCCTCACTGGGCGGGTTCCTGATTGGCCTGCTCGAAACGGGCGTTCAGGCGATCGGCCTTTCCGCTTACAAGGATGCGGCCGTGTACCTCGTGCTGATCATCATCTTGTTGATCCTGCCATCCGGGATCTTCGGTAAGAATACGAAAGAGAAGGTGTGATCACATATGAGAGCAAATTTCAAATACAATCTGTGTTGGCTGATCGTGATGATTGCGGGGTTTTACCTCATTAACACCCTCATTCTCGTGGGCGTGATCAACGCGTTTATCGAAAACATGCTGGTGACGATCGGCATTAACATCATCCTGGCAGTTGGGTTGAACCTGGTGATCGGGTTCGCGGGACAGTTCTCGCTGGGCCACGCTGGGTTTATGGCAGTCGGCGCCTACGCGACAGCTATCATTACGTCGGACCATGCAAACGCTGCTGGCTTTTGGACCTCCATTGTGGTCGGTATCATCATCGCCATCGTGGCCGCCTTGATCGTTGGGATCCCAACGTTGCGGTTGCGGGGCGACTATCTGGCCATTGCGACGATGGGCGCAGCCGAGATCATTCGGATCATCATCAATAACCTCAAAATTACCAACGGTGCTGCCGGGATGTTCAACATTCCGCAATTTGCGACCTGGCCAGTGGTGTACATCATGGTCTGCGTCACCTCAATTCTTATCGTGAACTTCATTCACAGTCGTGGTGGCCGGGCTGCCATGGCCGTGCGTGAAGATGAGATTGCCACTGAATCTGTGGGGATCAACACCACCAAGTGGAAACTAGCCGCCTTCGTCTTTGGCGCCGCTACCGCTGCCATCGCTGGTTCACTTCAAGCCTCTTACGTACAAACCATCGCGCCAACGAACTACAACATCATGGAATCCATTGCCATCCTGATCATCGTCGTCCTTGGTGGGACCGGCTCGATCACCGGCAGCTTCGTCGCCGCCTTCGTTTTGGGCGTGCTGGATACCGTTTTACAAGATTTTGGTACCCTGCGCATGGTCATTTACGCCGTCGTCCTTGTTGTGATGATGGTCTTCAAGCCATCCGGCCTGCTGGGCACTTGGGAATTCTCATTTAAACGACTCTTTAGCCGTCGCAAACCAAAGGGGGAAACGCAAGCATGAGCACAATTCTAAAAGTTGACGACCTCGTCAAAAACTTTGGCGGGTTGGCCGCCGTGTCCAACGTTTCCATGCAGTTAAACGACGACGAACTCGTCGCCCTCATTGGCCCAAACGGTGCGGGGAAAACCACCGTGTTTAACCTGCTGACCGGCGTGATCGTCCCAATTTCGGGCGCCATCACGTTTAACGGGCCAAATGGGACGGTACCGATCAACGGCATGAAGCCGTACAAAGTCGCTGATCTTGGTCTTACACGGACGTTCCAAAACATCCGTCTGTTCAAGAATCTCAGCGTCATTGACAACGTGCTGATTGCCATGACCAGCCACTACAAGGAAGGCTTCATTCAATCTGTTTTCCGGCTGCAACCTACTACAAGACCGAGGCGCGCATTCGCCAAGAAGCCATTGACCTGCTGAAGATTTTTGACCTGCAGGACGACATCGACGTCCTCGCCAAGAATCTACCTTACGGGATCCAGCGCCGACTCGAAATCGTCCGCGGTCTCGCGATGAAACCAAAAATTCTGTTTTTGGACGAACCAGCAGCCGGGATGAATCCCGAAGAAACAGCTGATCTCACGCGCTTGATTCGCCAGATCCAACGTGAATTTCACATCACGGTCCTGCTGATCGAACACGACATGTCACTGGTCATGAATTTGGCCGAACGCATCTACGTGCTCGACCACGGCTCCCTGCTTGCTGAGGGCACCCCAGATGAAATTCAACAAAACGACGCCGTTATCAAGGCGTACTTGGGAGAGGAGGCCTAGAAATGGCCATGCTTACAGTCGACAACCTTGCCGTTAATTACGGTGTCATCACCGCCGTCAAGGGCGTCAGTTTCGAAATTAACGAGGGCGAAATCGTTTCCCTGATTGGGGCAAACGGTGCCGGAAAAACGACGATTCTCAAGACCATTTCTGGTCTGTTGAAACCCGTCAGCGGCACGATCACCTATGAAGGTAACCAAATTCAAAAACAAAAAGCACCTAAAATCGTGGCTCAGGGCATCTCACAAGTTCCCGAAGGCCGCCATATTTTCCCCGGGTTGACCGTCAAAGAAAACCTGCAGATGGGTGCCTTTCTCCAGTCTAACCGCCAACAGATCAGTGACACGTTTGACGAGATCTACAAGCGGTTCCCCATTTTAAAGCAACGGGAGAATCAGGATGCCGCCACCCTCTCCGGTGGCGAGCAGCAGATGCTGGCCATGGGTCGGGCGCTGATGTCCAAGCCCAAACTCATTTTGCTGGACGAGCCTTCCATGGGACTCGCGCCCATCTTCATCAATGAAATTTTCGACATCGTGAAGGCGATCCAGGAACAGGGCACCACGGTGCTGCTGATCGAACAAAACGCCAAAAAGGCCCTCTCCATCGCGGACCGCGGCTACGTGCTGGCATCCGGCGAGGTCAAGTTAACCGGGACTGGCCAGGAACTGCTGGCGAACACCGACGTCCAGAAAGCATATCTAGGGGGTTAAACAATGAGTGTTGCAGATTATATGACAAAAAAGGTGATCACCATCTCACCGGATACTAAGATCAACGTGGCAATTAATACCATGAAAGACAACGCCATCCATCGGTTACCCGTAATCGACGGCAATCAGTTAGTCGGTCTCGTGACGGAATCGTCCATCTCAGAAGCTTCGCCATCCAAGGCCACCAGTTTGTCGATCTATGAGGTCAACTACCTCTTCAACAAGATGACGGTCGGCGAGGTGATGATCAAAGACGTCAAGACGGTCCCACAAACGGCACAGCTGGAAGACGCGATTTACCAGATGCGGCAAAATAACATTGGCGTCTTACCCGTCATGGACGGCGCTGACGTTGTCGGCATCATCACCAGCAACGACATTTTAAACGCCTTTTTGGACATCACCGACTACTACAAGGAGGCCACGGTCGTTCAGATCTTCATCGATAACGACCGCACCGGCGTCATTGGCGAGATCGGCACGTTAATGGCCGACAACCACTTCAATATCCAAACGCTGATGGTCACTCGTAATTTAGGTGAGATCATGATAGAAATGCACGTCGACCGCGCCGACCGCGATGCCGTTAAGGCGGCGTTGACCGAGGCCGGGTTCGAGGTTCGGTTCGTGATCGATCAGCCGGAGCATCAAGCGTAGTTTGTGGTCATTCAGCTGATATGACGTTTCATCTCAATCGCTTCCCATTGCTGGCACCTATTTCGAATGCCAAACAGCGAAATGGCTTTAGCCCCTGTTGCTTACTGTCCATTCACACCTGTTGCCTAGTCATCGCAGAGTTCGCTCTGTTAGGCTAACAGCTGGGGCATTACCAACCGGAGATGTCGGCAATGTGCTGCGCGTCATCAAGTACGAGACACTTCATCTCGCCGGCATCGCAGTGATGACCCGCGATGCGCTAATTTCTACTACACACCCAAAAAGCACCGGCACAACTGCCTCCACAGTTTTGTCGGTGCTTTTTTGACGATTCAGTTATAAATTCAAGTGGCGTTGCGTCCCTATTTTTGATCTGGCACACTAACCTTTGACCAGTCGATCTGTCGGTCTTTAAAGTAGTAGGCACGGTCATGGTCGTTCACTTCACGCATCACGTGCGCTGGGTTGCCAACTGCCACACTCTACAAAAAAACCACTCCCACAAACTACCTGGGGAGCGGCTCTGGAACTTATATCCGAATGCACTTAACGCATGCATCCGTTGTACCTTGCAGAAGGTTATCGACCAATTCCTAGATGAATCTAATCTTGGAGCTTAATCTATGCGGTTTCGTCTGGTTATGCCAGAAGGTTTTTCAGCGGGCACTCATCGTTCTTAGCCACCCGACTCCTCGATCATTCTGCTGGTCATAACGTCACTGAGTACTTCCCATGACTTCCTACACACGACCCGCATGGTCTAGTATCGCCAAACAGCGGGCCACGTTGCTTCTCAGCAACGGTACTTCTCACGTTTCGATGCTTCTTGGAACAATTGTTAAACTGGTACAAGCTACATGTGACGTGGTGCCGTGTTACATTGGTCTTATCTAACCTTCCATGGATGTTATACCTGAAAATGTAACCGTTTACAAGCGATTAGCTCATCACAAAATTGGGGATAATAACCGGGAAAAACTTTGCTTGAAACGCAGGTAAAACGACTGATCTGCGAACATCTTGGCGGTAATCAACTCGCTTTGGCGAATGTCTTCTTCGTAAATGTCGGCCAACTGTTTTGCCAGCTTCTCATCATACAGGAAGGCGTTGATCTCAAAATTGAGTTTGAAGCTCCGAAAGTCCATGTTCGCTGACCCAACGGACGCTAAGTTGTCATCGACCACCATGGTTTTCGCATGCAGGAACCCATTTTGATAAAAGTAGATCTTGACCCCGATTTTCGCCAACTCATGGGCATAATACTGGGTTGCCCGGTAAACAAAGGCGTGATCCGGCATGTGCGGCACCATGACCCGAACGTCTACACCCGCCATGACAGCGATCCGCAGGGAATCCATCACACTATCATCGGGAATTAAATATGGGCTTTGGATCCAGACCCGTTTCTTCGCCGACTGGATCAAACGAATATAACCCATTTTGATCTGCTGCAGGTCGGAATCTGGCCCACTTGTCACGATCTGGAGGTTGCTATCACCCTTTACGTGGGTCAGTGGGAAGTACTTTGAATCTACGTGGTCAGTTGGCAAATGCGCTGACCGTGCCGTCACGTTCCAATCAAGTGTGAACTGGCTTTGGAGGCCAAACACGCCTGAGCCAGTAATGCGCAAATGAGTATCCCGCCAATTACCAAATTTTTCCTTCCAACCGAGATACTGGTCGCCGATGTTAAAGCCACCAACGTACCCGACTTTCCCATCAACCACCACGATTTTTCGGTGATCACGGAAGTTCAGTCGAAAATCAGTAAAGAGTGATCTGGCAAGAAACGGTTCAGCATAGCCACCGGCATCCAGTAACGGCTTAAAGAAGCGCCGGTAAGTCCCTAATGACCCAAACGGATCATAGATGACCCGCACTTCGACACCAGCCTTCGCCTTTTTCACCAGTTGATCCAGGATATGATTACCGATCTTGTCGTTATAGAACGTGTAAAATTCGACGTGAATACTAGACTTCGCACTTGCCATGTCCTCAACCATGTCATGAAATAACTGGTTGCCATCCGTAAAGATCTTCACGCGGTTCTTTCGCGCAAGGAAAGCCCGGTTCGTGGTCATGAACATGCGGACCATTGACTTCATCGAATCGGAAACGCGGTCAGCGGGCAGACTTTCGTTTCCCAAAAATTCTCGCTGGCGCTTCAGTAACTCATCCAACTGCATCGTCACGTTGGATTTAACCTTGTACATCTTGTTTCGCGGCAGTTGCCGGCCCAAAAACGCGTACAGGATGAACCCAACAATTGGCAGAAATAGCAACACCAATAGCCAAGCCCAGATGGCAGCGATATCTCTTCGCTGTCTAAATACGGTAATTATTGCTAAAATAACGTTAATGAAATAGATTATTTCAAAAATCATCGCCCAAGAAATCGACATGTGACGCCCCCTTATATCCTTATACGGGAAATTATATCGTTTTAAAGGCTGATTTTCAAAACACGCGTTCAAAATGATATTAAAGGAGATCTTTAAATGCTGTCACAACTCATCACTGGCTTCTACCACTTTGGCATGTTCCACATGTTTCACATGATGTTTCGTGAAAATCCACTTATCGGTACCGCCGTCATCGTTGCCCTGATTCTTTGGCTTGTTTATCGGTATTTTAATAATCGCCGATAGTGCCACGTACCTGTCACGCCCGTTACTCTCCGTGAATTTGGCGGTCGGCGGGTATGGGTCGCTCCGAAGCTATTGAATTTCTTGTCAGAAATTCAAGGATCTCCTCCGGCTCCCGTATCAGTAAGCGGCCTGAGAAACGTCCGCAACCTGATACCGACGCACCAGCCGACCGCCAAATTCACTCCGAGCAACTCATATTATTGTGCTTATTTAAATAACTTAAGCATCAAAACAGAATTAGCCCTAGTTTGGCATTGAATCCGCGCTCGACAAGCGGTAATCCGCATATTATCTTAAGCCTGAAATATTCTAAATCGTCACCAGATTCCAACAAATCTCGCCAACACAGCCGTGTTCAGCGAGATTTTTTTGTTGAGTCGATTTAATTCACAACACTCGGTGCATCCTTCGTTTCAGGATCCGAGATGCCGATGACCTTGTTTGCGTACAATGTTGGGTCGGCAATCATCTTTAAAATGGCATCCGCCATACTCTTTCGTGAGCCGGAACCGCCCGCGAATTTTTCACCCTTTTCGGTGATGGTGTAGTTAATAGCATCGTGGTTATTTAACCAGGCGAACCGCATCGTCGTATAGGTGAGTCCCGACTGCTGTAACAGCTCTGATGCTTGCCGCATCGGTGCCAGAGCCCCACTGAGCGTACTTTGATTCCAAGCATGAAATTGAGGATTTGGCTCCTCAGCATAGATACCGATGGAACTGGCAGCCAAGACACGGTCCACATGTTGCGCCTTCATTGCTTGAATCACATTGGTTGTAATGGTGTTTTCTGAGTCGGTATCAACAGTCGCAATAAGTACCAGTTGCTGCCCCGCCATTGCTTGTTGAACCGCCTTTTCATCCGTTAAGTTACCTTCAACCAGCGTTACCCGTGGGTTATCTGCCAACTGCTGCAGACGCGAACGATCCCGCAGGAATAACGTCAATTCAATATCCTTAAATTGATCTTCCGTCAGAATCCGGTTTTCAACAAATTTCGCAATTTGGCCATTTGCGCCAAGAATAAGTACCTTCATACCAACGCCTCCTAAATATCATGTTTGACTCATCACAAGTGTACCGTGTTATGCCGCTTTTAGGGTCGAGAATGCTTGATTATCGAAAATGAACGACATTTCACTAGTCAGTTGAGGGTAATCACCGTGTTCTCATCAATACCGGTGACTTGATTCCAGCACTTCCGGTTGGTGGTTACTCAGCAAGTACCCGTGGCCACTTTTATCGAAGGCCAATCCCTCTAGTTCCCGTTTTGGCGACAACGACGACCAGTTAAAATTACTGTTGGTCAGCGACCCGCGACCCTTCAACCGGCTGGCAGAAAAGCTGGCAATGGAGCCATCTGAAACCAGATAGAGCCGCTTTCGTACGGGGTTATAACCCATGGATTGAATCCGCGTCCCTGGAAAGTGTTTGATAATTTGATGGGTCAGGCGAAACGACACGTGTTTGGCACTGATTTTCCCCTTGTAGACGTAGCCACCAGCGCCAGGATTCGTCCAGAAATAGGCGTTACCAGACTTATCAAATGCGAGGTCGTGACCACCCGGCAAATGCATGCCACCTGAGGACAATTTAAACCGTACCATTCTATCCGGCCGCAGTGACTTAGGACTAATGTGCTGGATCTCACCGTACATACTCGTTGGCACGCGGGCGCTCTTTTCCTTATCGCGCCACATGTAAAGCGCACCGCTCTTGAAGTTGTACGCTAACGACTGACCGTGCCCCGTGGTAAACATGGGGCCGACTTTGATAGCCTTTTGAATTCTCTTTTGCAGCGCAGAATACTTGCCCTTATGTTTCACATACACTGACTGTAATAGTTTTGGCGAAGATCGAATACCCAGTTTATCCAGTGTATTCAGGTTATACCGCACAATTTGACCCTTATTTTTCAAATTCGTTGGACAATAGACGACGTACATCAGCCGCCCCTTTGAAATAGCGATCGACTGCGGATTTCCCCAGCGCGCCTTATTACGTCCGGGCGACGGCAAGAGATACTTGGTCGTAAATGAAACTTTAGTTCCCTTCGTTGATTTAATCGTATGCGTGCTGCCGCTGGCGTGCACGTAACTTTTAGGCACCTTCACAAAGTGCACCTTTTTATCATTGATCTTGCGCATCAAGTAGCGATGATAACCCACTAACCCCGATGATTTTTGATGCACGATCTTCCAACTTGCTGACGCTGACAATGGCAGCATAAACACCACCGCTGCAATGAACGCAACGAGGCCTGCCTTTCGATACTTCACACTTACATCCCCCTAAAACACGCTATTCTTCCAAAAGTAACATCTGAAATGATGTCACGCTTCTTATTTTCATCAATACTTCTATAATAGAACACTTTCAGAGCGTCTCAACATCAAACTTTTCTCGATTTTTGCATGATTGTGACTATTTTGTAATGATTGGCTTGAAAATTTCATTTCTTGATAGACGAAACTGCCGCTTCGTTGCGCCGGTCGGCCCTGCCGGCTCCACTACGCTACATAGTCGAAATAATTAACAGCTCAAAAGTTCGCACTAAAGTAGTATCTTTAAGCTGTAAATCGAGTATTACCACCAGACTTAGCACGGTATTATACATTGCTCTCACTGGAAGTATCAGCAGTCGAGGACGGATTCTCTTCAAACTTGGTTGAATGACATCGTGATTTTTAATCAGTAGTACGAAGCAAGCTCACAATGAGTGAAATACAGCAATTTGGCATGGAGCAATGTTGTCGACATCAGTTAGCGACCGTTCTGTGGTCGGTTACTGATGTGCGAGACGATGAAGATCCACTCGAGAGCTGCGCAGCAGAAATCGCGTTAGCTTCATCGCGAGCTACTATTGCGGAGTGCCAAATTGCGGAATGGAACGGGCCTAGACCTCCTGAAAAGGACCTACTTCGAATTCGAAACAGTCGAATAGCCGGTACTATAATCAATCGTAGCACCTGGTTGTATATTAAAAATGTAGATATTAAACCGTACCTGGTGGTCACCGATCGATTCACCCTGCATGTGGACGCCGCGGGCAACCAGTTCCTTGCCGCGAAAAATCGGTGTGACTTGGTAGCGCAGATAGTTGTGTGGGTGTTCCTTGAGATAACTGGCAACCTCGTCTTCATACTGCTCCATGTCGGGCGCATTCAACGACCGCGTGCCAGTCATTAAATTTTTCAGGTTGTTGTTCTTACCGGTCAGCTGATAGCCAATCAAATGACTGCGGTTATACAGCCAGTCCGTCTTGCCGTCATAGGTGATCCGCTTGTTGTGAAAACCCGTTGGATCCACGTACAGCGGTTCCCGTTCTGCGGTTGGCATTAGGGACTTGTTCAATAACGCATCCGCCCCAGTCACTCGGTTCAATGAATCCAACTGATGGTATTCCTGCCAGGCGCCCTTCGATGTGCTCAACTGTGCCTGCGTAAACGTGGGGACATTTTTGTTCACCTGCACGATCTGCTGATCGGTGTAGGTCAAATTGGCCAGTTCAGTGGTGCCCTTTGCCTTCGTGGTGCCGGTCCCAGTACTGGTACTCGTGTCGAGGCCACCGCTGCCGGTACTGTTGCTACCCGCGGTAAACGATTTGATGATCGACGACACTTGGCCCGTGATGGTCGACTGGCTGGCAGCCGTTTTCGAGCTTGAACTGTCGCCCGTTGTGGCCGCGATGCCGATGATAACGGCCACAAACAACACTAGATATGTGAAAAATGAATTATTGCGTCGGCGATACCGTTTTGGCATGCTGTGATTCCCCCTGTTTGGGTCGCGCCAGACCGCTGATCACCGTCACTTCCCTGACGATAGCCAGTAAATTGTCTGATAAAGATGAGCCACTTCATGGCTCATCGCGCGTTCCCGATTATTGTGCACCCCTTATTTTACTAGGAAACGTATGTTCGTGTAAAGGGGCAGTCGTTATATTAATTTAACCTTTTATTAAACGGCTGGTTATCTGCGTGTCACTTAGATATGCTATACTATCGGCAATGAGGTGATATAAAATGAAGAAGAAGCAGACAAAAGCCCTGCTTTACAGTCTTGTTGCAGTGATGGCGATCTTTTTAGCCGCCTGCGGTAAGCAAAGCCAATCAAAGAGCAACGAATCGGCCAGCTTCAAAAACGAGCCCACCACGTCACAAACATCTGACGTGAAGAGCACGGTCCTCAAGGGGGACGGTTTCTGGTACCTAGCTGGGTCCATTAACGGTAAGAGTAATTCAGGCATGGAAGCCATCGCGTTTGATTCAGATACCGGCAAAGCCACCATGTACAACGTTGACAAGTACTACATGTCTTACGGTAACGCGCAAAAGGCGAATGCGCTGAACAAGGAAGGCACGGTCAACTACAGCTTCAAGCAAAATGATAATAACCAAACCGTGATCAAGCTCTCCGGTAAGATGTCCGGTGTCCCATTTGATGAGACGCTGACCGTCAAGACGAAGACCCACGGGAAAAACAAGGATAAGACGCTCAACATCAGCGGCTACAAGGCCGTCCGTGACGTGGACGCTGACAAGACGAACATTGTGTTTGTCAGAGCTAGTGCGCCGAAGACTAAGTAAGAGTGTGGAAGAAGGCGGTTAAGGGGCGGAGCATAAGCAACTTTCGGCAGAAATGCCTGAACTTGGCATTTCTGCCGGAAGTTGCTTATGCAGTAGCCCCTTGCCTTCTGGAACACGTTTCGGCTAAAGGCTAATAGAAAGCCGCTGCCAGTAGTAATTTATAGCTTAAGAAATTCCATTTAGATTTTGTGCCAGAAGTTGCTCAAGTGCCACTCCTTGCCTTCTGGAACACGTTTCAGCTCTGTAAACAAAAAAAGTCTAGCAAAATTATGCTAGGCTTTTTATTTTTGCTTTTTTAACAATTCCAATCCAATATCGCCAAAATATCAGGCAACTTTCCCGGTATTTCCCAGGAAATAATCATTACCGATGCAGCATGCTCAGCCCAATGCGCTGCCCAAATACTTTCTCGGCAACACCAGTCGCGTTGGCCAGTACCACATAGACCGCCACGTAAATTAGCCTAATACAGCCGCCAGCAACAAGGCCAGTATCTTTGAGGCAACCGCCGTCAACAGGTGGCTTAACAGGAAGGTTGCGGCCAGCAGAATGACCGCGAAAATGAGGTTCAGCCGCACGATCGACCACAGTTCGCGTAAATGAAGGCGGTAGTACCGACAAATAAAGTGGAGCCCCATCAAAATGACGATGCCAAACGCAATTGTGGTGGCAATGATGGCGCCTAATCCCTGAAGCGCGTATACGAGCGGCCATTGAAGAAGAAGTTTAACACCCAGACCAACCAGCAACGTCACGGTGGCCAGCTTGCTCATCCGCAACGACTGCATCAGCGTTAACACGTCAATCCCAAGTCCTAAAACAAAACTTTGAATGACGTTGTAAACGAGATAGTGGGCACCAAGGTTATCGAAGTTGAAAAAGACACCATAGATTGGATAGGAGAGTGCACTGATCATGATAACCATCGGCAACAGCGTCACCAGCAACAGTTTCAGGTTATCCGTAATCAGTTTTTCAATCGATTTATAGCTCGTTTTAACCGACGATAATTTGCCGGAGATCAGTGGCAAGGACGACTCGGACACCGCCATGGCGAGGGAGATCACCACCGTCGTGATCTTATTCGGATTAGCGGAAAAAATCGTGTAAAGATACTGCGTGTAGCCCGCCGATAGGTGCAGGCTGCCGACCAGAATCTGTTTAAAGAACAATTGATCAACGAGCTGACAGAGCGTGATGCCAGACCCAACGATGACAAACGGAATCGACTCATAGCTGATCATGAGCAGCGTCTTACCTAGTTGGCTCACGGACGGTTTTTCAGTCGACGCGGCGACTGCCGGAGCCCCGCGCCGTTGCCGGATCAGGCGCACCAACAGGTAGCCGTAGCTAAACACCGCCCCAAAGAAGGCGGCAGCCACACTGACGTAGACCGCCTGGATATAGTTTTGGTGGAGCACCTCAATGATCAGATACGTGCCCGCCAAAATGACAATGACCCGCACCAACTGTTCCCACAGTTGTGACAGGCCGTACGGTTTCAGGTCGCCATTTCCTTGAAACCAGCCCCGCAACGCGCTCATGGATGGTAAAATGACAATAGCGGGCACCAGGCGCGAATCGCCAACGTTGCATCGCAGGTCGACTTGACCGGACTGCTGGCCGCCAGCAACGGCGCAAACGTGTACAGCAGAATCCCGCAGATGATACCGGACAGCAGCATGATCACAAACCCAGTCTGCGTCACCCGCTTGGCGCTCAGCGGTTTTCCCTGGCCATTGTAGTAGGCCACCCGCCGCGCGATGGCGGACGGGAAGCCTGCCGTTCCCAGCGAGATAAACAGCGCATACGGCGTGTAGGCACTGTTAAAAATTGCCTGCGCCGTCGTCTGATGACTCGGACTGCCCAACATCGCCAACCACGGGATTAGGTACACAATACCCAACACCCGCGAAAAGATACTCCCAAACGAGAGCCAAAACGACCCAGAAATTATTTTCGAATTCATACGCGCATCAACCAACCATCTTCCTTTAAGCTTTTCTTCTATATGTTATATTGCGTTTGGTTCGCTACTTTCGCTGCGTTGCGTAACTTTTTCCAGTTTGCAACGTTACGTTGCGTCACATTACTTATTTGTAATCATGGTTCTTATCAGCAAGTTACTGACATTGGTTCCAACTATATTGGCTGGCTAGCAGTCGAGTGCGAATAATCTACGAACTAGCCTTAACTGTCTTGTGATACTTAACAAGTATATGTGGCTAGCTCACAATCAGTGGAATGGAGCGGTTTGGCACGGAGTTGTGGTGTCGATGGCACTTAATGGGCGTGACTTTCGGCCATTTAGTGCCATGCGAGACGATGAAGATCCATTCGAGAGCTGCGCAGCAGAAATCGAATTAGCTTCATCGCGAGCCACCACAGCGGAGTGCCAAACCGCGCAATGCAACGAACGTCGAACGCAAACGCCGAGTTCTAAAACTACCATTATCAGCCTACAGGAACACTGCTGGCAACACAACACAGTAATCGTTTACAAAAATTATTCTTTACCCGTTGTATTTAATTACTTACTAGGTTAAAGTAAATAAAGGAGGCGTTTACATGGCGCAAGCAACCCAATATCCCTACCAGGACGTCTTCGAACCCTACCTGGAAAATGAAGGTTTGGCGCAACCGACGATCAATGAGTATCGGACGGTGCTGACCGATCTGTTTAGTTATATGAGTACGTTTAACACTGGCTATCAGCGTGATCATCGGGTAGCGGCGCTGTTTGACCGCGATGTTGAGCAGTATTTAGCGATGCTGATCAATGAGCGTCACGTGACGAATGGCACTTATAATAAGATGCTGTCACATATTAACATCTATTTCAAATACCTGTTTACCCACAATTTGATCTCGCAGTTTCCGACGCTGACCTTAAAAGGGAAGTCCAAGGAACAGCTTCGTGCACCGTCGACGAAGTGGCTGTACGCGTTGCCGGAGATCATGGGAAACGATCAGTTGTCATACTATACGCGACTGACGTTGTTGCTGACGAACCGCGGGTATACGGTGAAGGAAATGTTGACACCAGGATTTTACACCCAGTTTGATCCGAATTCCTTTAACGAATGGGAAACGACATTCTGGGCCGAATTCACCCGGTTCATCACCCCGATTCAGGCGCGCCAGCACAGCCAAGACCTGTTTTTAAAACAACGGTTCGACGGCGACCCGCACCTCACTGTGCCTGGTATGCATAAGTATTTGAAACCGGATGAAAAGGTGCTCGGCATTCCGCTGACGCCCACCAAGCTCTACCAGAGCATGGTTGTTAACTATTTTCTGACCCACGACAAGCTCACGGATCAGGAACTGGCCGCCGATCTGCGGCTCGACCCTCAATCCATTGCGTATTATCATCAATTAGCGGCTGCCGTGAAGGCTTAGGCGGTCGTTTTGAAAGGAAGATTTCAATGACCAACTATCAATTTTTAAAGCCCTACACCTTAAGAAACGGCGTCACTATCGCAAACCGAATCGCCATGTCACCCATGACCGAGCAGTCCAGTTTTGAGGATGGCACCATCACCAGTGACGAAACGGCCTACTACAACCTGCGTGCTGGCGGGGTCGGGATGCAGATCACCGGCTGCGCCAACGTCAACGATTTAGGCAAAGGTTTTGAAGGCGAACTCAGCGCCGCCCACGAAGACATGCTGCCAGGTCTGACAAAATTAGCAAACGCCATGAAGGTCGGCCACACCAAGGCCATTTTACAGATCTTCAGCGCTGGTCGCATGAGCAACTCCAAGATCCTTCGCGGCGAACAATCTGTTTCAGCCGGTAACGTTCAGGCTGACCGACCAGGTGCCGAACAGCCCCGTGCCCTTTCTACGGCTGAGGTCGAAGAAACCATCATGGACTTTGCCAAGGCCACTCAACTCGCCATCGATGCGGGTTTTGACGGCGTGGAACTCCACGGTGCCAACACTTACCTCATTCAGCAGTTCTTCAGCCACTGACCAACCAGCGTGACGACAAATTCGGCGGCTCATTGGAAAAGCGCATGACTTTCCCATTAGCCGTGGTCAAAATCTGCGCCCAGGTCATCGCCAAAGCCAACCGACCATTCATCCTGGGATATCGTTTATCCCCTGAAGAACGCGAAACACCAGGCATCCGCATGGCTGACACACTCGCCTTAGTGAAGGCGCTGAACCAGACCCCCATCGACTACCTGCACATCTCGCTGGCCGACGCCTGGGGCAGCTCCATTGTGGACGCCGACGACAAGCAACCCGTCTTCGAGAAAATCAAAGAAGTGCTCGCACCGGGCCTGCCATTGATGGTCGTCGGCCACCTCGCCAGTCCCGCTCAAGTCGAAAAATTGATCGGCGAAAACGTAGACTTCGCAGCGTTAGGCCGAGAACTGATCCGCGAACCACGATGGGTTCAAAAGGTCGAAGCCGGCGAAGAAGACAGCATCCGCTACACGTTCGCACTGAGCGATGTCGACGAGTTGAAGGTAACGAAACCATTGCTCAACTTCTTGCTGACAGTGTTCAAGTGCGGGTTCCCGTTGATTACTGATGAACAGCAGATAAGGCATTAGAGCGTGGAGGAAAACGGTTTGAGGGCGGAGCCTAAGCAACTCTGACAGAAATACCTGGGCTTGGTATTTTTGTCAGAGTTGCTTAGGCAGTAGCCCTCAGTTTTCCGAAACGCGTTTCCGCTCGAGGACAGAGAACCACAATCGCTTAATTCTAAACTTAACAGAGAACACCAAAACCGTCCTTTCTAGCATCCGTGCCGTAACGAGTTCCACAAAGCAAGGGGCGGCCATGTAAGGGACTCTGGCAAAAATGCCAAAAACGGACATTTCTGCCAGAGTCCCTTACATTCTGCCCCTTAACCGCTTTGTTCCACTCTCATTCACAATTAAATCGCTTTCATTCCCCAAAAAATAAGGTATGATAAAGAGAAAAGGAGTGATGGAAATGGCAAAAGAGATTACCGTTGATCTGTCAGACTTACAACGTATTGCTGACAAACACACTGAGATTATTAAAGAGTATCCCTGGTTAATTCCAGCAGGACTGGCATTGGAAATGATTCCACTTGCTCTATTTATTCACGGCCGAGCACAGAATGGCATTTACCGCAAGAAGTTGCAGATTGAACGCGAACGCACAAAGCAATTGATGCTGCAATCTCAAGGTCATCGCCACCACCACTACAAGCATAAGGGTGGCCACGGCCACCATGGTCCCGCAATCAAGCAGTTGGCTGACACCCGTTCAAAGAATTATTGACAGATTGTCTTCATATGACTAAAAAGCGACACATTTCTAAACCTAATAATTGGGATTAGAACATGTGGCGTTTTTTAGTCTCATCTTTATCTCTTTATCTCTACCCATTTCATATGTTTCACGTGAAACACCGATGTGCCAAGCAATAAAAAAGGAAGACAGCGACTGCTAACAGCGCGTTGTCATCCTTTTTATTGTTTTATACAACCATCCTTTAAAACTTATCCCAAGGCGCAGCGGCATTAGCGAAAGTTTCTTCAGGTGTTGCTTCAGTCGAAATACCCGCAATTGGCTTGAAAACAAAGTTCAAGAAATCCCAAAGTGGTGCTGGAATATTGAGGTCATCAATATCAGATGGTGACAATTGGTAACGGATCGTGCCTTCATCATTAGCAATGATTTTTTGAACCCATTGTGGTTCGCGAATCAATTCACGGCCGATAGCAGCAAAATCGATACCGGCATCAATTACTTTTTCTGCATCTTCTGGCTTCTCAATGTTGCCGACACCAATCAATGGAATCCGGTCGTCCAGTACACGTAAAATTTGTGGAAGGATTGGTTCTGTTGCTTCTTTATCGTTCAATGAAGTCCGCCAAACATTCCCCATGGAAACATGAAGGTAATCGAGTGGTGCATCCGCTAAACGGTCAACGAAAGTTAGTGTGTCTTCCAGCCGAATCCCCGGTGTTTCGATTTCTTCTGGACTGATCCGGTAGCCAACGATAAAGTCGTGATTAGCGTACTGATCGGCAACCTCCTTCACTTGGTCAATGACGGCCAGTGGGAAACGCATCCGGTTTTCAAGGTTGCCACCCCATTTATCTTCACGTTGATTGGAATTTGGTGAATAGAATTGTTGAATCAAGTAAGTGTTGGCACCATGGATCTCAACTCCATCAAATCCGGCTGCAATGGCCCGACGTGTCGCTTCACCAAAAGCTTTGATTTCATCCAAAACTTCAGCACCGGTTAAGGCGCGCGGTGTTTCTGAACCTGGGCGTCAGCTGCAATAGCCGAAGCGCTAACGGGTTGTTGTCCACGCAGAATCTTAGAATTTGTCATCCGACCAGCATCAAAAATCTGCAGAATCGCCTTAGTTCCGTTTAACTTCATTGCTTGCGCCAACTTGGCTAAACCGGGAATCATGCGGTCGCTGTCAACACCGAGGTTACCTTCAAATCCCTTACCTGCAGGTGTCACGTAAGCACAGGCCGTAAGTTCCATACCAACGCCACCTGAACGCATGCCATAATAATCGATTTGATCTTTAGTAATTGCGCCATTTTCATGAGCACTCATTTCGGTCATTGGTGCCATCACGATCCGGTTTTTGACAACGGCACCATTACGGAAACGGTATGGGTTTAAAAAGTTATAATCTGTCATTTTTAGTAAGTCCTTTCTATGCTTCAGCTTTGATATCGATAACAGCGCGACCCTGAATCTTACCGGCGTGCATCTGGTCAACGATTTTGTTGATATCACTCATTCGACGTAACGACGTGATTGGTGAAACGAGTCCCTTTGATGCATACATGAAGGCTTCAGCTAAGTCATTCCGGGTCCCAGTTAACGTGCCTTTAACCTGAGTACCATCAACGATCATCTTGGCAATACTCATTTCCATGTTGCCAGCAGCCATCCCGACAGCGACTACTGTCCCATGAGCTTTTACAACGTTTGCTGCTTGGTCAAAAACGGTCGCAGCTGGTGCCGTAACGATTGCTGCAGCAACACCTTCTGGTAAGTGCTCGTGAACAAATTGAGGCGAGTCATTATTGCTGGCATTGTATACCAAGTCAGCACCGGCATCCTTAGCTAAGGCAAGTTTTTCATCGAAGATATCAACGGAAATAACGTTCAAATTAAAGACGTTCTTTGCGTATTGAACGGCCAAGTTACCTAAACCACCAGCACCATAGACAACGATCCAGTCGCCGGGTTTTGTGTTTGATTCCTTGATTGCTTTATATGACGTCACACCAGCACAGGTAATGGATGTTGCTTTAACAGGATCCAATCCAGCTGGCACTTTAACCGCCCAGTCAGCTTTAACAATAGCCTGTTGCGCCATCGCCCCATCCACATCAAAACCAGATTCGTGACGATTTCGGCAAAGATTTTCTAGACCCTGTTCACAGTATTCACAATGACCACAGCCGGCAAAGAGCCAAGCAATCGAAACCCGGTCACCAGGTTTAACTGAAGTCACATCCGGGGCAACTTCACGAACGATACCAACGCCTTCGTGTCCTGTGATCCGGCCAGGATGTTCTCCCTGAGCACCACTGGCAATCAACAAATCTGTGTGACAGACACCACAGTATTCCATATCAACTAATGCTTCCCCAGCTTCAATTGGACGTAGCGTGACATCTTTAATGTCAAAGTACCCGTTTGCTGGTTCTTTAATCGTGACTGCTTTCATTCTTGAACACCTTCTAATTTAGTTTAACTTATTAACGATTACAGCTTACCACCAGATTAGTCAGAGTCAAGAACTTTTTTCACATTATAGTTTTTATACAAGTGAAATAATGTTTTAATCGCTAATATATAGTGTTTTATTATTAATTAACTATTCACAAAAATATTCATTAAGCGTTTACATAAATTCCATAAACGTACATATATTGTTTCGGCTTGTTAACTAATATAGTGATAAAAAAATAACGCAACGGTCACTTACGTTGCGTTATCTTTTAATTTAATCGTCTGTATGCTGTTCTTTGCTTTTCGTAATTGAACCACCTTCAACAGGAAAATAACCATGCGTATCGCTAATAGCATCCTGAAATTCGTCCAAAAAACTGAAAAACTCTTGAATTCGACGAGTTCCCACACGATCTTGCCAAGTTTTGACATTTACGCGCTCATCCGCCGTCACGGCACGGTCGACCTCTTGGCCCTTTGGTGTAAGTTGCCAGATTTTCTGACGTTTGTCAGTACCTTCAGTCTCAATAATGAGCTGTTTTGCGACCAACCCTTTTAACAACCGAGTCATTGCCGGTTTACTGACTTGATGTCGTTCCGCTAAATCAGAACTAGCCATATCGGTGGTTGCCATGGCAATGTCGTGCATAATCAAATACTCATCAAATGTAATGTCATACTTGGCTTTCGGTGCGTTAGCATAAGCTCGAATAAACTTGCGTTGAAACAGATATGCCCGTTGAAATTCCATCATCATGATGTCCAGACTGACGATATTATTTTGGTCGTTATTAGCCACCGCCACTCACCTCGTTTTGTCTCAAAATATTACTTCTAGTGTACCGCATAGCAGAAAAAAAAGAATGACTTAGTGCCAAAATAGCAGATTGTCATCCTTTTCAGTTCTATTTCGAAAATCGTTCCACCGGTTTCGCCGCCGGATGTGCGCCTAACCAGGCAATGATCTATTCGCCCAAACTAGTTACCATCGCCTGGGTAGCCTGCATCTGTTCCGGCGAAATTTCATTAACGTGCATCCCGCCAACGATCATCGCATTAGATTGCAAATGCGGTTGCAGCATTGTCGCTAACTGCTCAGTCAACACCCCTTCTTGGTGGTGATGACCGGGACGGCTGGGCATCGCAATGGTTGTCGGCGCTTCCTGCTGACTTACAGTGGTCACCACGCCATAGTGCGGCACGTCGCCGCCAATCAACTGAATCAGCAAGTACTGACTCTGCCGGTCAACGATGGCCTGCATGGAAAAACCAGCTTGCGTAACTGAAAACGTGCGGGTCATTAGGCATTCCCCTCTCGTTTAGCAGCCGATTTAGCTTCGTTAAGACCCTGCCAACGTCCCTGAAAGTCGTTTTGAATATGCAGGTGATCCAGCAATTTCATGGTGTTGTGGTCGATCAAATCATCGATCGTTTTCGGATTATTATAGAAGGCTGGAATCGGTGGGATAATTTCCACGCCCATTCTTGCCAGCTTCAGCATATTTTCCAAATGGATCTGATTAAACGGGGATTCCCGCGGTACGATCAGCAGTGGTCGGCGCTCCTTCAGTGTCACATCCGCCGCTCGCGCAATCAAATTATCCGCTAGCCCCATTGAAATGGCCGCGACGGTCTTCATGCTGGCGGGAACGATAACCATGCCGTCATGCTGAAACGAACCGCTGGCAATCGTAGCACCTAAATTGCGGTCGTCTTCCACAACATCGGCTAATGCCTGCACGTCCCTGAGCGACCATTCTGGCGTTTCCACTGCTAGGTTCTCCTTGGCCCAGCGGCTCATGACCAGGTGCGTTTCAACGTCTGGCTGGGCGTGAAGTGCCTGTAGAAGACTAATGCCGTAGATAGTGCCGGATGCACCGGTGATGCCAACTACGATTCGTTTCATGTTTGATCATCCTTTCGGTGGTTGTTTTTTTGTAATGGGTAAGTGTTCAGAGGAGTGTTTTCTGTATTTAAAGTTCAGAGTTGATTGGCAACCGTGCCGAAACGTGTTCCAGGAGGCAGAGGGCTACTGCATAAGCTAACTCTGACAAAAATTCCAAGGGCAGTATTGCCGGTTTTTTGTCAGCCGAATGGGTATGGCTACTGACTTTCTTGGCAACTGTGCCGAAACGTGTTCCGCAAGGCACGGGGCTAACGTGTAACGGACTCTGGCCAAAAAGTCAGGCCCGGAATCACTGGTTTCTTCAACTGAATCGGTCTGGCTACGCCTTTCTTGGCAGCCGTGCCGAAACGTGTTCCGCAAGGCAGAGGCTACTGCGTAAGCCAACTCTGGCAAAAATGCCAAGTTCAGGCATTTCTGCCAGAGTTAGCTTACGCTCCGCCCTCTAAGCGCCTTGCTCCACACTCTACTCCAAATACTCCCTCCAATCAGGCATCTCCTTAAACGGTGCCCGCTTAAACTTATCCTTCATATCAAACGGCACAGTCCCATCCAACACGAGCTTTGAACTCATGCCGCGAATTCGGATTCTTGCCGGGTCGTATTCTGGTAATTCTGACGGATCCAGTGGGTGATTGCGCATGCCTTCCAGCACCATGATATCCTTATCAGCTTGGAAGCGCGTGTTAATGGTCCACATCACATCATTCCAATCAAAAATATCTACGTCCTCATCGACCAAAATCACGGTTTTGAGTTCCTTAAATGCTGAGAAAGCTAAGATTGCAGCCTGGCGTTGAATCCCTTCATCCGCCTCGTCTTCCTTGTGGATCTGCATGATGGTCATGAGCTTCCCGTCACCAGCTGGCGCGTTGTACACGTTCTTCACCTTACCCGGAATAGCACGGTCGACCAGGTTCAAAATGGAGCTTCGGTTGGAATGCCTGCCATCGACACGTGTTCTTCGGACGGGCCAATCACCGTTTGCACGATTGGGTTGTCCTTCCTGTGCGTCACTGCCTTGATCTTGACCACGTTCACGGCCGGATTAGCGGTACCGTTATAGCCGGGAAACTCTGGCATGGCGAACCCAGTATTGGTGTTGATGTCCTCTTGCATGTGAGTGTTAGGTAAAATTTCGCCCTCAATGATCCACTCAGAACGGGCAATCCCCAACTGGTTCACAGCAACGCCATCGACCAGCTGAACGGGTTCATCACGCAACGCACCGGCGACCTGTAATTCGTTATAGCCGAGTGGGGTTGTCGGCGGCTCGAACGTCGCGCCAATGGTAATGGCGGGATCCAGCCCGATGTTGATCGTAATCGGCATCGGTTCGTTCTTTGCTTCGTATTCCTTCAAGAAAGCACCCAAATGACGACCACCAGGCATGATGTACATCCCAATAGTGTCCTTGTCTTCCAGCACCATCCGGTGAATCGTCACGTCGCTTTCCCGGTTGTCAGGACTAGAACCGTAGACCACCCCAACGGTGATGTAGGGGCCAGCGTCAACCGGGGTGTTGGTTGGTGCCGCGAGGAGTTTACGAATATCAAAGTCCGGATCAGTTGCCTTGTGCACGACTTCTTGGGCTGGGGCAGCGTCGTGGTCGACCTTGACCGGCTTAACGGGATGGGTCACTGCGTCGTTTAACAAATGACCCAGCGTCTTATAGTCGTGATGCAGGATCTTACCAACCGCTTACGACTGGCCATTAGCCCGATCAGCACTCGGCTATCTGGGAATCCAGTGACGTTGTTAAACATCATCGCTGGCCCTTCCGTCGTTGGTCGTTGTACAGTCCCACCAGCGCCAATGTAGCGATAAACACCCGCCAGATCAGCATCCGGGTTAATTTCTTTATTCGTTTCATGGTACTGCGTCGGATCGGACTTGATCTCGGCCAGCACTTTTCTCAAATCATACGGTTCTTCACTCATGTCATGACCTCCATTTCTTGTTTACGAGTCCTATTATGCCGGGTCTTGGATGCGGAAACAATTCTTATTCAAAAAAGAACCATTCCATTATGGAATAATTCTTTGAATTGGTAGGCTTCATTGGAATGCCGAAAACTGTGCTCGCTGACAAGATCGTAGAACGGCCAACACAGCAACTCTCATTTAATATGGGTATCCTGAACAAACTGCCAAAACAGATCGGCAGCCCGACTATGATGCAGTGGTGATCGCAGAAACGCCAGGTAGCTGACGCGTTGCGGGTCGAGGGGAACCGTGGTAATGGCGGGGTAGTCGGTGAGGTCAAGGGAGTGCTGCATCATGACGGAGAGCCCCATGCCGCGGCTGATCATGCCAAGAATGAGGTCGATGCGTTGACCCTTATAAATGATGTTGGGCGTGACCCCGGCAGCGTGGGCGGCGTCCATAACGGCTGGTAGAGGTCGGTGGTCTCGTTTAAAAGTAAAAACGATTCCCCGCTCAAGTCTGCCATGGTCAAGGATGGCCGCTGCGCTAACGGACTGGTCTTAGGCAGTACGACCGCAAACTGGTCCTGCTCCTCCACCAGTTGTTCGTATGGACTGGCCGCCAGACTAAAGAGCCGCAGAAACACTACGTCACTGTGCCCATTATCCAGCGAGGTCAGCAGATTTTCGTTTTCCGCCTCAGCGAAATGCAGTGCCATCTCAGGATGCGCAGTATGAAACGCGGCAATCAAATTGAACGCCCGATACTGTGAAATCGACGGAATGCTGTGAATTGTCAGCGTGAGGTCGGCCGTTTGCTGGTACTGGCTCACGGTTTCGGTTAGCTGGTTGGCTTCGTGCAGTAACCGTTTCGCATTGGGTAAAATGGCGATCCCAACCTCGGTTAGCGTGACCTGCCGATGCGCGCGGGTGAACAGTTTGACGCCGAGTTCCTTTTCCAGTGACAAGATTTGCTTCGACACGGTCGCTTGCGAGCTGAACAGGTGCGCCGCCGTTTGGGTGTAGTTCAGCGTGGCTGCCAGATCAACAAACGCCTGAATCTTTTTAATATCCACCAGCTACTCGCCCCGCTTTCGACACCAGTAGCGGTCTTCCAGCGTGTCGATCATCGTGTAGTTAGCCGGCACCGCCAGTCGATTCTCCCGGTGGATGACAAAGCCTTCCTTGTCGTAAAACTTCAAGCTTCCGTATTCGCCATCACGCACTTTAACGTGATCAACCCGCTGGCCTGTTGGCGCATCCCTTCAATCAGGGCGTGGCCAACCCCCTGCTTGCGACAGTTAGGGTCCACAAATAGCAAGTGAATGAAGTTCATTAACCGGTACAGACTGGCGAACCCCACCACCTGCCCGTCCAATTCAGCGACCAAGATGTATTCCCCAGTGGAATCGCGGTCAAAATCGGTCAGCGCCGGTTTTGCCACCCACGGAAACTGTGCCTGATCCATTTGATAGATCCAGGCCACTGTATCATGATCTTCCGTTTTCATTTCGCGAATAAATAGTGCCATTAAAATGACCTCCCTTTTTCAGTCCATCACGTGATCCAATTTGTGAAGAACACTGGTTAACGCCCTAAACAGTGGCGTTAACGTAAACATTATTTTTCTAAATTAAATAATCACTTATATAAACGATAATGAAAATAAAATGTAATTAATGGTTTCATTTATCACCTGTTCAAAAAGATGGTTAAAACAGGTGCAATTCCCCGTGGTTTGCGGTATAGTAATCACATACCAAATAACCTAATAACCAATCTATGTTCCCTTTACTGATCCGAAACGCTCGGACAATAAAGTGTCTTTTTTATTGTTTATACAAACTATAATTACCATCTAATTAGTTAAGAAACCCTTACCAAATCGCAACGCAATCTTTACACTTTTGTTGGAAAACAAACACCAGTTGGCATGCTATACTATTGGGTGACTTTTGATTAAGGTAAGAGTGTGAAGCAAGGCGGGTTAGGGGCGGTGTGTAACGGACTCTGGCCGAAAAGTCCGGGCCTGACTTTTTGGCCAGAGTCCGTTACACGTTAGCCCCTTGCCTTGCGGAACACGTTTCGGCAATATAAAACTGAAGCGCGTCGCCAAGACTACTTTGTAACAAAAAGGGCTCCAATTCCGAACCTGACTTTTAGCCCAGAGTCCGTTACACGTTAGCCCCGTGCAAAACACGTTTCGGCAATATAACCGAGAACCAAAAACCATAGCCCATTGCACCCCAAATCCACAACTACCCCGCTCTTCCCATCATTATAAAGCGCCACTGCATCCACGGATAGTCAAACGCACGCCTATTAAGAGCTAAACAACCGCTATAAGTAACAAAACGTTACTTCATAATGGCCAGCTCATCCGCCATACCAGACAACTAGGTTACCACAATATAGAACAACCAGCAGTCGAGAGCGGATAATCTAGGAACTAGCTTTAACTGTCTTTAGATACTTAACACTTGCTTGAAGTCCGCTCAATTTGAGTGGCGTGGAGCGATTTTGCGCGAAGTAGTGGTGTCGATGGCACTTAATGGGCGAGGTCTTCGGCCATTTAGTGCCATGCGAGACGAATAAGATCCACTCGAGAGCCGCGCAGCGGAAATCGAGTTAGCTTATTCGCGAGCCACCACAACGGAGCGCAAAATCGTGGAACAGAACGGCCAATACAACAATACTTCAAAAATACAAAAACCCAATACTCGGAGGTTAGTCCTATTTTAAACCTGAAACTAAAACAACCAAAGACTTGGCTACTCATGCTGAGTTGTCTGGTGATGGTGTTTGCGCCAGCATTGCCGTCATTTGCTGCAAAAAAGAATACGAAAATGTCGAACTATAAAACCGTCAAGAGTGCCTATGTCATGGACGCAACAACGGGACAAACGCTCTACAGCGATAATGGTGACAAGCGTTGCCGATTGCGAGTTTGTCGAAATTGATGACCCTCTACCTCACCACGAAGGCGATTCAGGATCACAAGATCAGCTGGAACGAAAAGGTTCCCGTCAGTAAAGAACTGATCAAGATGAGTAAAAACTACGCGCTGGGTACGTTTAAGATCAAGCGAAGCAAGGAGTACACCGTCAAACAGCTCTATCAAGCAGCACTGATTGCGTCATCGAATTCCTCAGCAATTTCCCTGGGCGAGTTAGTAGCTGGCGGTAATAATAGCAAGTTTATCAATGAAATGAACCAGCAGGCGAAAAAATGGGGCATTGACGCCACCTTTATCAGTGCGTCTGGGTTGGATAACACTGACCTGCGCCACTATGGCCTGCAGGTGGCGGGGACGTCAAAGAAGGCCCAAAATGAGGTCAGCGCAAAAGCCATTTCAATTGTAGCGCAAAAGCTCCTGAAGCTGGACGGCGGCATCACCCGGTGGAGTTCCCTGACGTCAAAAACTATCGGTAATCAGACGCTAACCAACGTCAACACGTTGCTGAAGGGCGGCGCGTACTACCGCAGCAGTAATCACATCACTGGCCTGAAAAACGGTTATACGGAAACGGCCGGCCTGTGTCTGACCACGACCTACTATCGTGACGGCCACCTGCTGATTGCGACGGTGCTGGGCAGCGACACGATCTTCACCACGACAAACGGCCTGATCACTCATCTAGATAAGGTGTTGAACCACAAGGAAGTCACGCTGAAAACGCCGACTTACCACGTTAAAAATCATCAAGTCAAAACGACAACCAGCACCAAGAAGGTATTGGTCTGGTATCTCAAGAATAAGGATGCCAACAACGTGAGCGTTAAGGACACCCTCACCGCCAAAACGTTGCCGGTTAAAAAGGGCGCCACCGTTGCGACGACGAAATTCACCAATACCGGACTGCCAACCGCAACAAGTTTGACTCTGCAGGCGAAAAACAAGGTTGGTAGTGACAAGGCGACCCAGTCAAAAACGGCTAAGCAAGAATCATTAATGCAAAAGATTGCTGATTTCTTTGGCCATTTATTTTAATTTGAACGCAACAGACTTAAATTGTAAATCCGCTAATTAACTAATGAGGTGTCAGTCAAAACCAGAGTCTTGGTTTGGTTGGCACCTCTTTTTGCAGGTCATATGACGCCCCGCTCTCCAGTTCGTACACTAACTGAACTTTCCCGTGACCACCACAACTAAATGCGGTAAACTCAAGATAGCAGCTT
Source organism: Secundilactobacillus paracollinoides DSM 15502 = JCM 11969 (assembly GCF_001311135.1). Taxonomy (GTDB): domain Bacteria; phylum Bacillota; class Bacilli; order Lactobacillales; family Lactobacillaceae; genus Secundilactobacillus; species Secundilactobacillus paracollinoides. The sequence goes on along the minus strand of NZ_BBAG01000011.1, from coordinate 15,413 downwards.
TATGTAATCGTTAACAAAGGAGGCACTATCATGACCCTCTCCATGATGAGCAAAACGCAGTTGCACCGCCGAAATCTGCAGGTGGTGCTGGCGTACATTTTTAATCACCAACCGGTTGCTCGAACGCAGATTGCAACCGACCTGAACGTGACGAAATCGACCATTTCCACCCTTTATAAGGAGTTGAAAGAGCGCGGGCTGGTTACCGAATCCGGCATTGGCGACTCGACCGAAATTGGCGGCCGCAAACCAGTTCTCGTGTCGTTGAATACGCGCTACGGCTACACGATAAATATCGACCTGGGCTACCCCAGCATGCTGATCATGCAAAATGATCTGGCGGGTGGTGTGGTGACAATCAAACCAGTGAACACGACTTACTTGCCCATCGAGTCGATCTTAAAACGGATCGATCAGCAGGTAGACTACGCGGCCAAAACAAACTGGACAACAAACGGCCTGCAGGGCATCAGCCTGGCCATTCACGGCCGCGTCGCAGACCGGCAAGTTATGGATTCGCCATTTCTGGACATGCATGACATCGACATTGCGGCTTATTTGCAAGACCGGTATCAGGTCCCGGTGACCATCGCCAACGAAGCAAACCTGGCAGCCGTGTACCACCGCGATTTCGATAATCGGGACAACCAGTTAAACAACCTAGTGCTCGTCAGCATCCAACGCGGGGTAAACACGGGACTGCTCCTTGACCACCATTTGTACCAGGGTGGGCAGGGCCGCGCAGGTGAACTGGGCCACGTGAGAGAAAACGGCCAACAACTGACCAGCACCAGCTCGGAAGCCACGATCATTAGCCATATCAGCAACGCCAAGGGTGAAAATCAGCTCTCATTGGCGGAGGTCAAAAAGTACCACCAGCATCGTGATAACACGACGGAGATGATCCTGACCGACTGGATCAATCAGTTGGCCCAGATTACCCTGAATCTGACATCACTGTACGACCCGGACGAAATCATGTACAAGTCCCCACTAATGGATGCGATCCCAGAACTTTTCGACCGTTTAAAGACAATCACCACGCAACTCTCCCCAATGCAGGAGACCCCAACCCCACTGAGTCTAGTGGCCCACACAAAGTATGCCTCACTGCTGGGTGGCTGCGCAATGGTGACACGAAAGATCTTGGACCTGGAGGACTTGGAACTTAACTTCACGCCAGTAAGAGAACGGGCGCCGGTATAACCGAGACGCTCACTAAGGCGTTATTAAACCAGCATGTTCAATAACTGAACGAACCAACCTGGAGTAACATCAAAAGCGCTCAATTAATTCCTAAGCACACTGTTGACACTTAATTCCCACCGCATCAATAGGTTACCAATTGGTCGAAAAACAGGCAGTCGAGAGCGGATAATCTAGGAACTAGGGTTAACGCGCTTTCGATTTTTAACCAAAAGAAACATCGCTCTTCTCAATAAGTGGCGTGGAGCGATTTTGCGCGGAGTAGTGGTGTCGATGGCACTTAATGGGCGAGGATTTCGGCCATTTAGTGCCATGCGAGACGATGAAGATCCATTCGAGAGCTGCGCAGCAGAAATCGAATTAGCTTCATCGCGAGCCACCACAACGGAGCGCAAAATCGCGGAACAGAACGGCAATCAAACGCAAGTCAAAACCCAAAACAAAAGAAGCCAGGAGCTCAACCCCGACTTCTTTTGGTGTGTGAAAAAATTGATAAACAGCCGTCATTCTAATGAATCAACAAAGCTTTAAAGATGTGAAGTGTTTAAATTTGGAACACTGTGATTAACGTCCGGTAACTGCGTGAGCCTCTTTTTTGACAGGCGCATCAAGTGGTAAGCCGAAGTCAACGACCATCCGGCCTTCGATCTTGCCGGCTTTCATTTCGTCGATGATGTCGTTGACGTCAGCTAATGGCCGGGTAGCAACGATTGGGTGGATGGCGCCTTCAGCAGCAAGCTGGAAGGCTTCGGCAAGATCCTGCCGAGTGCCGACAAGGGAGCCGGCAATTTGAATGCCGTCCAAAACGACTTTGACAATGGAGAGTTCCATGTTCCCTTTAGGCAGCCCAACAGCAACCACCCGAGCACCGGCACGGACTGACCCAACAGCTTGGTCAAAGGCAACTTGTGAAACGGCGGTCACAACTGCTGCGTGAGCCCCGCCGACCTTGTCTTGAATCCATTTGCCGGAGTCTTCTGTCCGTGAGTTAAAGGTCAGATCAGCGCCCATCTTCTTAGCAGAAGCCAACTTGTCATCGTTGATATCAACGGCGATAACGTGGGCTTTGAAGACGTTCTTAGCCCATTGAATGGCCAGGTTGCCTAAGCCGCCGACACCGTAAATCGCAACCCACTCGCCGGGGTGGATGCTGGCGGTCTTCAGGGCTTTGTAGGTGGTCACACCGGCACAGGTGATGGAACTAGCTTCGATTGGATCCAGGTCATCCGGAACCTTAACGGCGTAGTCAGCGTCAGCAATGACTTCTTCAGCCATGGCGCCATCCACGTTATAACCAGCGTTTTGAACGTCACGACAAAGTGTTTCACGACCAGTCAGGCAGTATTCACAGTGACCGCAGCCCTTGTAGAACCAGGCGATTGAAACGCGGTCGCCCTTCTTCAAATTCGTCACATCACTACCGAGTTCTGTAACAATACCAACCCCTTCGTGACCAATGATCCGGCCAGGTACTTCACCAAAATCACCGTTTGCAACGTGAATATCAGTGTGACAAAGCCCACAGTACTCGGTTTTAACCAAGACTTCGTTGGGTTTGATTGGGCGTAACGTAACATCTTTAATATCAACATAACCATCTGAGTTGGAACGAACTACGGCTGCTTTCATAATCGTGATCCCTCGTTTTCTTCTTTTGAGTTTTATACTTGTTCTGTATCGCCTTAACACACCCACATTATGTGAAACTTCCTACAATAGCGCAATATTTTTTACCAAACTATTTTTAAAAACGAGTCGCCAAGTTAGTGAAATGCGGTGTTGAAAAATTAAGTTTCAATCTTAAAGCGCGTCCATGAAAGCATGCTAACACGCAATAATCATCATAAAATCCGGCCATAAACCTTTTAAAAATAAATTCAGCAACTCATTCGTTCGGTTAACATACTAAGGAAAAATACTTGTGTTTTAGGTAACAAAATTAGCCAATATTTCACTGGTTTTGACTAGTTAGTTGCAAAATAGGCAACATATGCTTCCATCTATCTGTTAAAAGCACCGTTTTTGACCAACATCGGCGCTAATGACCCGGCAAATTTTGTTTCATACCTATTTCCCATGGAAAACACCCCACTAGTTCAGTTACTGTACAAACCCATCCTGACAGGTGCGTTCTCTCATGTAACTCCCGATTATTTTTAACCATGTTTTAATCCTAAGTTCTCTGCTATACTATTTCCAAGAGAAAAAAGAGCAAGGAGCTGTGACATGAATACGATAAAAATCGGCCTCATTGGCCTAGGCACCGTCGGCACGGGCGTCCTTCAGATGGTGATGAACAACCAGGATAAGGTCTCTAACATTACGGGTCAAAACCTGAGTGTCAAAACGATCGTGGTCCACGACGTCAACAAGCCGCGTGACGTTGACACCGGCGATATCACGGTCACTGAAGACTTAAATGCGATCATCGACGACCCGGAAATTAAGATTGTCGTTGAGGTCATGGGCGGCGTTCACCCGGCCAAAGAGATCATTGCTAAGGTGCTCAACGCCAAGAAGCATGTGGTCACGGCCAACAAGGACCTGATTGCCTCCGCCGGCGAAGAACTGGCAGCCATCGCGCGCGAAAACCACTGCGATCTGATGTACGAAGCGAGTGTGGCGGGCGGGATCCCGATCCTGCGCACCATCGTCAACAGTTTCTCAGCCGACAACATCATTGAGGTCAAGGGGATCGTGAACGGGACCACCAACTACATCCTGACGCAGATGCAACAGCACCACTGGAAGTACGCCGACGCGCTGAAGAAGGCCCAGGAACTCGGGTTTGCGGAGTCCGACCCGACGAACGACGTGGCCGGTATCGACGCCGCCTACAAGATGATCATCCTGAGCCAGTTCTCGTTTGGCACCCACATCACCATGGACGATATGGCCGTGGAAGGGATTCAAAACATCCAGCTATCAGACGTGAAACAAGCCGCAGCGTTTGGCTACACCATTAAACTGCTGGGCATTGCGCGCCGCATCAATGGTGGCGTATTCGCCGAAGTTGGCCCCGTCCTGGTGCCACTCGATCATCCGTTAGCCACCATCAACAACGAAAATAACGCTGTGATGGTCACGGGTCAGGCCGTGGGTGACACCCTCTTTTACGGCCCCGGTGCCGGTGGGTTGCCCACTGCTAACAGTGTGTTGAGTGACATCGTTTCCGTCACCAAAAACATCGTCCTCAAGACACCGGGAATTCGTTTAACAACTTCCAGGATCAAGTCAGTTCTGCCGCGGCCAGCGAAGTCGTTTACCCATACTACCTGGCGCTTAAGATGCCCGACGTCCCTGGCGAAATGCTGAAGGTCACCAAGATCATGACCGATATCAAGGCCAGCTTCAGCCAAATCATCCAAACCAAGAACCCAGACCAAACCGCCCGCGTCGTCATCATCACCCACGACATGTCCAAGGAACAACTCGCCCAACTCACTGAACGTCTGCGTCAAACGCAGACCATTGAGCTGCTGGCTGCTTATAAAGTGATGGACAAAGGGTAGTGTTTCTACTATATTAATGTGTTACTTTTGCCCCTAAGCGGTTGCTTAGGGGCTTTTTGTGTTGTCATTCCGTTCTGTTCCGCGATTTGGCCCGGCGTTGAAGTGGCTCGTGAATGAGCTAATTCGATTTCCGCTATGCGGCTCTCGAATGGATCTCATTCGCTCGCATGGTAGTAATCGACCAAAGAACGGTCGCCAACTACCATCGACACCACAACGCCGGGCCAAGTCGCTCCACGTCACTGACTGTCAGCTTACCCATTCAATAAACTGAGAATTAACCAAGAATTAACCCTAGTTTGTATAGAATCCGCCCTTGACTGCTTGTCATCCGCAATCGTAATAAGCTTTGAACGATGACGCCAGGCACTGTAGCGCTTTAATTGAAAACAGCCTTTATCTTTCTGTAAGTGTAAATAGAAATACCCGACGTTTGTCATGCGGACATCTTTCAATTCGGGTCTTTCCAATGTTTGGTGAATTCAATAGCACTGATATGTACGGCCACATAAGATACGTTGGGTCATCATTATGGGTCACTTAATCTACGTGTGAAGCATTGCTATCAAGGGACTTACTAGCAGTCGAGGGCGGATTCTCGTCGAACATGGGTTAACGCCATTACGATGCTTCACTAGTGGTAAAAAGTGAGCTCATCGTTAGTGGAATGGAACAATTTGGCACGGAGCTGTGGTGTCGACATCAGTTAGCGACCGTTCTTTGGTCGGTTACTGATGTGCGAGACGATGAAGATCCATTCGAGTGGCGCAAGGCGACAATCGAATTAGCTTCATCGCGAGCCACTACACGGAGTGCCAAATTGTGGAATGGAGCGACGTATCACCTGTTTGTGAACTGACCTAGTAGCCACCACAACGGAGCGCAAAATCGCGGAACAGAACGAACAAAACAGCAATCTCCCACCCAGAAAATATCACATATGTATATAAACTGAATATTCCATCATCTAGTAAGTATTTATTAGCTAAAGTCACACTAAATTCATCATAATCCACCAGTTAAATGATAATAACATAAGACTTACTGATTGAAAATGCATAAACAAGACGTCAGCAAAGACCAAAAGTCGAAGAATACCAACCTCACAGGGATTCATAGTGGTATTAATTCCGACTGTATAACGTCTATTAATCCAAATTTCACACGAAAATAAGAAGTAAAAACCGAACTAACCTGAATAAATTATCAGAATTATTAGCAAAACCCATTGTAATCCCGTTAAGATTAGAATATCATTAGAATATATTTCCAAAAGTGTCACTAAATTCAAAAATTGAGACTGTTAAGTAAAAGTAGGTGTTCTGAATGCAAAACCCAACTTCACATGAGAAGCTGATGTATGACCCGCGCTTTGAGCATGATGCGTGTGGGATGGGGTTTATTACCCAGGTCGATGGCCGTGCGAGTCACGACCTCGTTGAAAAAGCGCTGACGATGCTGCGGCGGATGAACCACCGTGGCGGGACGGGTGCGGAACCGGACACCGGTGATGGTGCCGGGATCCTGATGCGATGCCGGACCCCTTCTTTAGACAGCAAATGAAACAGGCTGGTCTCGCACTGCCTGATAAGGGTGACTACGCGGTGGGGCAATTCTTCCTGCCGCACGATGCCCAGGCGCGCGACATTATGCTAAAAGCCGTCACGCAAAAGATCAGCGACGCCGGGTTCCAAGTCCTCTGGACGCGCAACGTACCGTTTGTGTACGAAAACTGTGGTCCGACTGCCCAACAGACGATGCCCAGTTTCATCCAAATTATCATCCAGCGCCCATATGACAGCGCGGCAGGCCGACCGTTTGAAGACCGCCTCTATCATTTGCGACGGCAACTGGAAAAGACCTATGATCCAGAAGCGCTGGCGATCTGTTCCCTCTCCAGCCGGACCATCGTGTATAAGGGCATGCTTCACGCTTACCAAGTGGGTCTGTTTTACCCGGACCTGCACGACGAGACCATGGCCAGTTGTATTTGTCTGATCCATTCGCGGTTCTCGACCAACACGTTTCCGAGCTGGAACCGCGCGCAACCGTTCCGCTTTCTTGCCCACAACGGTGAAATTAACACGTTGAAGGGTGCCGAAAACTGGATGACTAGCCACGGTATCGAAATTTATGACGAGGACGATTCGGACTCTGCCAAACTCGAAAACTGCATGGAGTACCTCTACCGCCACGGCCGCGATATTCCGCAGGCACTCATGATGATGATTCCCGAAGCCTGGGGACCAGACGCAAAGTTGCCGAAACAGCAGCGCGCGTTTGACGAATACAACGCCACCTTCATGGCGCCGTGGGACGGGCCGGCCGCCCTGTGCTTCACCGACGGCATCCAAGTCGGCGCCTTTTTGGACCGGAACGGGCTGCGGCCATCGCGCTACACCCTGACCAAGGATAACCTCCTGGTCGTTGCCTCTGAATCCGGCGTGGTCGACATTGCCCCCGGCGACATTGCGGATAAGGGGATCTTGGCACCGGCAGAAATGCTGCTGGTGGATACCAGTACCGGCAAGTTGTATAAAACAGACGCCCTTAAAAAGAAATACGCCAATGCGCACCCGTACCAGCAGTGGTTAACAGGGAACCGGTTGGCACTCGAGTCGCTACCAGATGTGAAGGCCGACAACACGATGAGTGCGACCGACCTGGACCACCTGTGGCGTCGGTATGGGTACACTTACGAAGCGATCAAGACAGCCATCATGCCAATGGCCGAAAACGGCAGTGATCCCACCGTCGCTATGGGTTTTGACTCGCCGCTTGCGGTGTTGAGTCACAAGGCTGAATCCCTGTTTACCTATTTTAAACAGTCCTTCGCCCAGGTCACGAACCCGCCGATCGACCCCCTGCGTGAGCAGGTCGTCATTAGTACCACGCTGTTTCTCGGGCGCGATACCGACATCACTAAGGACGCTGCCGAGAACTGTCAAAAACTCAAAATTGAAACGCCGTTACTTAACGATCAGGATTTCGCGAAACTCACGACCCTGGACCTGCCAGAGTTGAAGGTCGCCACCCTCTCTCTGGCCTACGACATTACCGACCGGCCAAACCGGTTGGCGCACGCGTTAGACGACCTGTTCAAGCAGGCCGAAAACGCCATTGATAACGGCGCCACCATTCTGATTTTATCTGACCAGCACGCCCAAAAAGGACAACTGACGATTCCGATCCTGCTAGCAGTCGCCGGGTTGCACAACGACCTGGTGCGTCAGGGTAAGGGTACCGATGCGTCCATCGTGGCGGACACCGGTGAAGCGTGTGAGATCCACCACTTCGCCTGCCTCGTGGGCTACGGTGCCGCTGCCATTCACCCCTACGGCGCCTTCGCAACGTTGAAGGAACGCGGCTGGGTGATCAGATCGACACTTACTGTGATGCCGGCACCAAGGGCATCATCAAGATCATGAGCCGAATGGGCATCTCGACGGTTGCCGGGTATCAGGCGCCCAGCTGTTTGAAGCAGTTGGGCTCGCTGACGACGTGGTCAACCAGTACTTTACCGGGACCCCAAGTCGGTTAGGCGGCATCTCACTCGACCAGATCGAGACCGAGACCAAACGCCACTACGACGACATCTACAGCAGCAAGGCCATTGACGACCTGCCTCAGGCGGGAGCTTCCAATTTAAGGAAGACGGCGAGGCGCACCTGTACAACCCGATGGCTATCTACCGGTTCCAAAAGGCCGTCCGCTCAGGCGACTACGACGAATACAAGACCTACGCAAAAACAATGGCTCAAGATTCACTAGATAACCCCGTTACCCTGCGATCCATGTGGCAGATCGACCAAGCCGGCAACAAGGCCGTGCCGATCAGCGAGGTCGAACCCGTCAGTGCCATCGTCAAACGGTTCAAGTCTGGTGCCATGAGTTTCGGGGCCCTTTCTGAAGAAGCCCACGAAACGATTGCGATCGCCATGAACCGGCTGGGCGCCCGCAGTAACTCTGGTGAGGGTGGCGAGAACCGCAACCGGTTTAAGATCGGCGCCGACGGTGAGAACCGTAACAGTAAGATCAAACAGGTCCCAACAGCGCGGTTCGGTGTGAATACCGAATACCTGATGAGTGCCGAAGAAATTCAAATTAAAATGGCCCAGGGGGCTAAGCCTGGTGAGGGTGGTCAACTGCCTGCCAAAAAAGCCTACCCATGGGTCGCAAGTATCCGGGGCTCGATTGCCGGCGTGCAGCTGATCTCCCCGCCGCCGCACCATGATATCTACTCCATCGAAGACCTGGCGCAGCTAATTTACGACCTCAAGCAGGTCAACCCTTACGCCAAGATCAACGTGAAGCTCGTTTCTTCCACTGGAGTCGGCACAATTGCGACCGGGGTGGTCAAAGCAGGTGCGAACACCGTGGTTATCGCCGGGTACGACGGCGGGACCGGGGCCGCACCGCGTAACTCCACTCGTGATTGCGGGTTACCGTGGGAAATGGGTCTTGCTGACGCCCACCAGACGCTGGCAATGAACAACCTGCGGCAACGGACCACGCTGGAAGTTGACGGGAAACTCATGACTGGTCGCGACATCGCCGTGGCCATCATGTTGGGCGCTGAGGAATTCAGCTTTGCTACCCTGACCATGGTCTCGATCGGCTGTGTTATGATGCGCAAATGCAACCTCAACACCTGCCCCGTCGGTATCACCACCCAGAACCCCGACCTGCGTCGACTCTACGCCGGCAAGCCGGAATACGTGGAAAACATGATGCGCTTCCTCGCACAGGATCTGCGGGAAACGATGGCCAAACTCGGCTACCGGACCGTGAACCAAATGGTGGGTCACGGCGAACACCTGACACCACGCTACGTGCCAGCTGGTAAGGCCAAGACGCTGAACTACGACCGGCTGATTCAAAAGACCATCCCGATCGAACGCAAGGTCACCGATCCGTTCAAGCCGAAGTACGATTGGCCTGATCTGGACCAGTTTGCCGAAACGAGTTTGCAGGCCGACACCGAAACAGCGGTTGACCTGCCGATTGATAACACGCAACGTGCTGTTGGGGCCCGTATGGGCGGCTGGATCGCCAGTCACTTCGGTAACGACGGCCTTAAACCTGGCCGCATGAAAGTTAGCTACAAAGGCACTGCCGGTCAGTCCTTCGGCGCCTTTATCACCCAGGGACAGGAACTCAAACTCACTGGTGAAGCCAACGACTACGCCGGTAAAGGTCTCTCTGGTGGTCGCTTGATCGTTGCAGCGCCCAAACAAGCGCAGGCGCTCTACGCCCACTCCCCCATTATCGGAAACGTGGCCTGCTTTGGGGCCACCAGTGGTGAAGCCTACTTCAACGGCCGCGCTGGTGAACGGTTTGCCGTTCGAAACTCCGGTGCCAAGGTCGTGGTTGAAGGTATCGGCAACAACGGTTGTGAGTACATGACAGGCGGCGTTGCCGTCATCCTTGGCCGGACGGGGCGGAACTTCGCTGCCGGTATGTCTGGCGGAGTTGCTTACGTCTACGACTGGACCCATGATTTCAAATCCAAGTGCAACCAGGATCTCGTCGACCTCTACAAACTCGGTGAATCCGACGATGATAGCGACTTAAAGGATCTCATTTCACGGCACTACTACTTCACGAACTCGGCTCAGGCCAAGCAGATCCTCGATGACTGGGACAACCAGAAGCAAAACTTCGTCAAGGTCTACCCACGCGACTTCCACAAGATGCGTGACCTGATCGCCAAGTACCAAAAAGCCGGCATCCCAGAAGACCAAGTTGTGTCAAAGGCCTTCTTCGCTGCCACGAACGACCAGCAATAGGAGGCTAAAACATGGCAGATCCAAATGGTTTTTTAAAATACGATCGTAAAGACGACCCCATGCGGCCTATTTCTGAACGTATCAAGGACTTTAACATCATGGAACTGGACCTCGACGACGCTGACCGCCGCCAGCAGGCCGCCCGTTGCATGAACTGCGGGATCCCGTTTTGTCACCACGGGCTCTTCTACGCCGGTAACCGGGCCGTCAGCGGCTGTCCCAACGACAACCTGATTCCCGAATGGAACGACATGGTCTACGAAAACGAGGACAAGCGCGCCTTCGAACGGCTCACGCGGACTAATTACCTGCCCGACATGACCGGACGGGTGTGCCCGGCCCCCTGCGAAGTTGCCTGTGTTCAGGCACTGAACGGCCCCGGCATCACCATCCGCAACAACGAAAAATTCATCATCGAAAAAGCCTTCGAAAACGGCTGGGTGGTGGACTCCGGCAAACCTAACAACCGCACCGGCAAGAAAATTGCCGTGATCGGCAGCGGTCCCGCCGGTATTTCCGCTGCCTGGCGACTAAACCAGCTCGGTCACTCCGTTACCATTTTTGAGCGTGACGATCGGTTTGGCGGCTTCCTGATGTATGGCATTCCCAACATGAAGTTGCCGAAGGAAGTGGTTGACCGCCGCTTCGACGCCCTGAAACAAATTGGTGTCAAGCTGGTCGCTAACACCGAGATTGGCAAGGACATTTCGGCTGACGACCTGAAACAGGACTTTGACAGGGTCATCATCTGTACGGGTGCCGCCAAGCGCGGGAGCTCAACGTTCCTGGTCGCGACCTCGACGGTGTGCACCAGGCTGCCGAATACCTGAAGACGACGACGCAGCACGTCCTGAAAAATGGCACTCGCGCTACCACGGAACTCCAGGGTAAGCACGTCCTCGTCCTCGGAGGCGGCGATACAGGAAACGACTGTATCGGTACCGTCATCCGTCAGGGCGCAGCCGGCATCACCCAGCTAGAGATCAACCCCGCGCTGCCAGACGAGCGTACCGCGCAGAACCAGTGGCCTGAGTGGCCGATGGTCAAAAAGCACGGTTACGGTCAGCTGGAAGCCCAGTCGTTGTTTGGCGACGTCACCAGCTACTCGGCAACAGCCACGCAAGTGTTCGGCAAGAACGGCCACGTTACCGCAGCAGAGATCAGCGAGGTGGGGCCGGACTTCAAACCGATCAAAGGCACCGAAAAACGCATCAATGTTGACCTGATCCTCCTCGCCATGGGCTTCACAGGCGCAGAACAGTGGTTATTTGACGCGTTCAACATCACCGAGTGCCACGACGATTACACAACCAACGACAGCCAGATCTACGTCGCAGGCGATTGTCGCCGCGGTCCAAACCTCGTGATCTGGGGCGTCTATGAAGGCCGAACCTGTGCTGAAAAGGTCGATGCATCCTTGAAGATGGCATCGGTGGCTGTGGACTGAGCCTTATGTCTCCAAAAAAGAGACTAGCAACCTCTATTGGCTTGCTGGTCTCTTTTACTGTGCCGTTTATTTGTCGGTAAGAGTCTAAAGTAATTGTAATGCACACCGTTGTTTCACGTGAAACTTTTAGTGCCAGATTGAGCCTATGGATATCCGATTCACCTATGGTTGTATTTTGCCTGGGTGTATACTTTGGACAACCAATTTAAATTAGAGGACAGCATCACGTTTTATAAAAAAGCAGTCATCAGAACAGTTTCAGTAATTGTCACACTTTTAGCTGGCATATCTGTGGCGACAACCGTTCAAGCTAAATCCTACTCATGGTCATCAACATCTGACGGACAGCGTGTCGAAACATATTACACTAAACCAACGCAAAAAAACGCCTACATCTGGAACACCACACATACCAAACATACCCACAATCTCAAGAACTATGGCAGTACTATTTGGCGTGTTAACAGAGCGACGACGCACACATCTTAAAACGGCAGTAGCATATACTATACCATCCAATCCGCTTCTAACAGTAAGGTAAACGGTCTTGTATGGAGCGGTTATCTATACCGGCCAATCGCAAAATCTCCTTACATGTTTAATAGCGACACAGCGTACACTAATTATCTTAAGACGGCCAGCACCCAGCGCCTGACGCGAGCCATCCTCAAGCTTTTCCCCAACACGCCAGTTAGCGTCAGCTTGTTCAGATCGTTTGACAACGTTACTGCAACAAAACCATTCGCAAACACTAGTTACACGGATTTCGTCAATATTTCAAGCTTAAATCGAACCGACACATCATCTAACTTCAACCGTAGTATTGGTGCTTATCTCAACAGCACTGCGCTAAAACCGGTCAGTTCACGCGTCGCAACTGTCGAAAAGATACTCGATGAAAACGGCTATACTGCTTCTAAACGGGCATCAATGTCTAACGACGTGATTGGTATCCAAATCGCTGATGATGTCGTTTACGAAACAAGCGATAAAGACAATGAAAACGTGATGTACTCTGGGTTAAAACTCTCGCAATACCCTAATAGTAGTATTGGAGAAAGCTTGAACTACCACATTACGATAGCAAAGGCTAAATAATTAGCCGTCATATTCTCCATTGTTTCGTCAAATTAAACCCATTAAAAAGAGACTGTCCACAACTGGATAGTCTCTTTTAATGATCAAACTACTTTAAATTAACATTAACTCAAGCGCACCTTGAGTTATAGCAACCAGTTAAATTAATCAGAAACGCTTGAACCATAATAATAAGAGACTATAATGAACAATATTAAACTACAATTTACCTTTTTGGGGGAGACAACATGAAACCAATCAAATTAGCCCTTGCTGTGACAATCGCTCTTGTAGGAATCGGCACTCCAGGCATTAAAAAAGCTAACGCAAGTAGCTACACTATTACTCATACTGAATATTATCAGACACGTCCAATTTATCATGCCGCTAATAAATCGCAAAGCGCCTATGTATGGAATAAAGCACATACAAAAAAGATCCATAATTTAAAAAATTACCCCAATACCAATTGGAATGCGACTGCCGCTATCACACTTAAACATAATGGTAAAAGTGCACTTTACTACGCTGTTATTGCTTCAACGCCTAACAATAAAACCAATGTTGAAGGCTACGTATGGCATGGCTATTTAACTAAGGGATATAACAAAAACTATGCCGTTTGGAACAACCTCGCACTGCAAGGATTCACTTCGACTTCCGATTATCAATCCTATATTAACCAGTCAAGCTCCCAGCAACTAACCAGAGATGTTTTAAAGCTTTTCCCAAATAGCTCGCTATCCCTATCACTTTCAAACTATGTTGAAAACCGTGATATGTTAGCAGATGATTCCGTTACATTTAATAAAAGCTATAGTAATGCAGTGATTCCAAGTAAGGCTAACAACTATTTTTATCACAGTTATAAGGACACCCGTTCAACTACAACACGCCTACAAGAAATTGAGACGGCTCTAAACGCAGAAGCTACAATGCCACAAAACGAGCATCACTTAAAGGATACCAAATTGGGATTTATTATGTTGATAAGTACTATGGTGATACAGATGATACTGGTCTTGGTATTATCCTTGCAAAACCAACCAACTAGTCATTGAGTCCCTTGGAACATTAATGGCTGTATTCAAAAAGCCTCCAACTTGGGAGGCTTTTTAAATACAATTAACTAAAAATATATTTAGGAACCGTATAAATATAGTTATCTGAAACTGAATCCCCTGTATAATGTGCAACGGCAAAGTAGATATCGTCACCTTTTAGCTGAATACCCTCAGTTTCAGTAACACCGACAGTACCATCAGATATCGTCTGAACTTCATTGGAGGTGAACTCCCAAAGCGATTTTTGAATTTTTGTTTCCTGTGTTTTACTACCGCTTGTAAAGTACATTGCACGCCCATCTGAAAATTCTAACCCTTGAATTGATTCGTTAGCAACTTCTCCATAGGCATGAAATTTGTTTAAAGGCGCATACGCCAAAACAGTACCAGTTACATCTTGAAACGACGTAAATTTCTGACCGGCAGCTTTGTTCGTATCTAAGATATCATTCAAAGCCTCATTATCATAAATTGTATAATTACCGATTCGAGGAGAGGCATCATTGATGGAGAGAACTAACAACTCAAGCTTTTTACTTGGTGTATCTGTGTCGCTTGATAAAGCTGCTTCAAACCGAGTAAGATTACCAGACGATGAGCCATCGTAATTGGCACGGATAACAGATGATAATCTTGTTGCGTCTGTATAGTTATAGTCATTAGGCTCAGTCTTAGATGGATCGTACGTAATTCAAGCAAGTTGAGTTGCCCAATAAGTTGTATCATTTTCACTTATTAAGGTTTGTTCACCCTTAGTACCAATCCAGAAGTAAGAAATTCCTTTATGACTGAACCACTGTAGCGTTTCACTATGCCCAAAGTTCGTCAGATACATATCATCAATACGTGCCCCAGTCATATCACATCGCGTTAAAATGGCATCGGTGTCAATACGCTGTAATGCGTAAATATACGTAGTTCCCACATAAAATGTTTGAACTGCATTTGTATATCGCAGTCCACTAAACGTCACAAATTTTGTTGCTGTCACGGCCATAATTATTACCTCTATTCATTATTTTGTATAATCACCGGCGATTACAATCTCAATACTAATATCATTCATATTTCCTATGTTTCCATTTTATTTCCGAGATATTAAAGTAATAATTTACTTCGAAACAGTTGCCGCTAACGCTGATAAATCAGCGTTAGCCGGCAACTGTTTTTTAAAATTAGATTTTCCCCTTAAGCGTTAATGTTTTAAAAACACTATTAAGTTACTGCTTATTATTACAAATGCAGAAAAAATTCGAAATGAGAGTGTCAAATTTTATGTGTAAATGAAAAAGCCTCTCACTTTTGAACTAAAACATTG